>NZ_LZLJ01000044.1 GCF_001668625.1 Mycobacterium sp. 1274756.6 | reverse complement strand
AGTGCAGATCACCGGCCGGTCGGGCGCCGCGACCGCCGCGCCCACCGCGACCGGCAGACCCTGCCCGATCGCGCCGCCGGTCAGCGCGAGCACGTCGTGCCGGGGGGACCCGGCGGTGGCCGCCGGCAACAGCAGACCCGAGGTGTTGGATTCGTCGGAGACGATCGCGTCCTCGGGCAGCAGGGCCCCGATCACCTGCGCCCAGTTCTGCGCGGTCAACTCCCCCGACGGCAGCTCGGGGGTGGCCGGCGGGGCCAACCGCGGCGCGATGCCCGGGGCCACCACCTCGGCGAGTTGCTCCAGCGCGGCCACGACGTCGGTTTCCAGGCCCGCCAGCGTGTGCACGACGGCGCCCTCGGGGACCAGGTCGCTGGGTTTGCCGGGGTAGGCGAAGAAGGTGACCGGAGCGCGGGTGCCCACCACGATCAGGTGCTCGACACCGTCCAGTTGCGCACTGGCCTGCTCGGCGAGGTAGCCGAGCCGGTCGATCGTCGGGACGCCGGCGCCGCGGGTCAGCCGGGCCGGGAAGGTCTCGACCAGCGTGCGCGCGCCGGTGACCGCGGCGATCCGGTCGGCGGCCGACAGCCCGGCCAGATCGGTGGCGGGGCCGCCGAGCAGCAGGCCGGCCGGCGCGCCGCTGCGCAGGACTTCGGCGATCTCGGCGATGACCTGCGGATCCGGGGCGGCGGGCGGCACCGGCTCGATCGCGGCGGCGCTCTCGGCGCCGTCGTCCCAGGAGATATCGGCGGGCAGGATGAGGTTGGCGACCCGACCGGGACGGGACTGGGCGGCCGCGACCGCCTCGGCGGTATCCCGGCCCACCTCCCCGCTGCCGGCGGTGCGTCGCACCCAGCCGTGTGTCCAGTCGGTGAGCGGCTCGATATTGGATTCCAGCGGCGCGTCGTACTTCTGGTGGTAGGTGGCGTGGTCGCCGATGACGTTGACCACCGGGGTGTGGGCGCGCCGGGCGTTGTGCAGATTCGCCAGCCCGTTGCTCAGCCCGGGGCCCAGGTGCAGCAGGGTGGCGGCCGGTTTGCCGGCGATGCGGCCATACCCGTCGGCCGCGCCGGTGGCCACTCCCTCGAACAGGCACAGCACCCCGCGCATGTCGGGTACCTCGTCGAGCGCGGCCACAAAGTGCATCTCGGAGGTGCCGGGGTTGGCAAAGCACACCTGCACCCCGCAGTCGACCAGCGTGGTGATGAGCGCCCGCGCGCCGTTGGCCATGGAATCCTTTCCGACGTCTCAGACCAGCAAATCGCGGCCGAGTATATCGCCGCGCGGGCCGGCTCCGACCGTGTGGCGGGACCCTGGATCAACCCCCGGAACCGCTCGTGCGAACCTTTATCCATGATCGGAGTTCTTCGTATTCTCGGAGCTGCGGTGCTGGCCGGGGCAGCTGTGTTGGTACCGGCGGCACTTCCGTCGGCAAGCGCCGACCCCTGTCCCGACGCCGAGGTGGTGTTCGGGCGCGGGTCCGGCGAGCCCGCCGGGCTCGGCGGGGTCGGGCACGCCTTCGTCGACGCGCTGCGCGCGAAGCTGCCCGACAAGTCGATCGCGGACTACCCGGTGAACTACCCGGCGACCCATGACTACCACGCCAGCTCCGAGGTGGGGGTGAACGACACCGTGGCTCACGTCCAGTCGGTGATCGCCAGCTGCCCGGACACCAAGATCGTGCTGGGCGGCTACTCGCAGGGCGCGCTGGTGATGGAGATGACCAGTGATCGGCTGGCGCCCGAGGCCGCCGATCACATCGCGGCGGTCACCCTGTTCGGGCCGCCGACGAGCAGCTACGCCGCGTCGCTGTGGGGCGGGCCGCCGCCGGTACTCAACGAGTCCTACCGGCCGAAGACCGCCGAGTACTGCGTGCCCGACGACATCGTCTGCACCGAGGGCGGCAACATGGTGGCCCATGCGCTGGGCTACGCCGACTCGGGGCTGCCCGCGCAGGGCGCCGATTTCGCGGCTAGCCGGCTGTAGCGCCGCGGGCGCGGACGTCGTCGCGCAGCACGCCTTTGGCGATCTTGCCGCCCGACGACCGGGGCAACTCGTCGACGACGATGAGGCGTTCGGGCAGCAGTTCCTTGGAGACACCGCACGCCAGCAGGTGCTCGACGAGTTCGGGTAACTCGAGCGCGCTCCGCGCGGCGGGTTCAGCGGTTTCGACGGTTTCGACATAGACGCAGACCTTCTCGCCGAACACCGCGTCGGGCATCGCCACGGCCGCGGCGACCGAAACCGCCGGATGGCTGCTCACCGCGTCCTCCACCGCCGCGGCGCTGATGTTCTTACCGCCGCGCAGGATGAAATCGGAGGTGCGCCCGCTGACGCGGAGGTAGCCCTCGGCGTCGATGCGGCACAGATCGCCCATCCGCATCCAGCCGTCCGCGGTGAACAGTCGGTCGTTTCCGTTCTCGTCGAGGTAGCCGAGGCTGGTGGCCGGGCCGCGGCACGCCGGCTGGCCGTGACCGGTCGCGGTCAGGTCGCGCTCTCCGTCGAACAGCCGCACCGCCATCTCCGGCACGACCCGTCCGCCGGTGGTCAGCCGGCGCTGCCGGGAATCGGCCCGCGTGGTGCCGCTGAGCAGTCCGGTCTCGTTGGATCCGTAGAACTGCAGGATCGTCGCACCGGTCAGTTCCTCGAACTCGGCGGCGGGCCGGAAGGGCAGCGCCTCCCCGCCGGTGAACACCACCCGCAGCGAGCTCAGGTCGTGGTGGTGGCGGCGAGGATCGGCCATCAGCATCGTCAATTGGGTGCTGACGCAGCACAACACGCTGACCCGGTGTGCGGCGATCGCCGCCCAGGTCGCCGCCGTGGTGAACCGGGGTAGCCGAACGGTGGTGGCGCCCAAGTGGATCGGGGTGGTGTGGCTGGTCCACAGTCCGAACCCGAACGGTGTCGGGATGACCGGTAGGAACACGTCGGTGGCGGTCAGCGCCGCGTGCGCGACCGCCTTGCGGTGGAAATAGTGCCACCGGTTCTGGGTGTGCACCACACATTTGGGCAGCCCGGTGGTCCCGGAGGTGGAGTTGATCAGGAAGACGTCGTCGGCGTCGAGCGCGGGTCCCGGTTCGGCGCGCGCCGTGCCGACGCTCAGCTTCCGCAGCACCAGCGCGGCGGCCCTCACCTCCGCGGCCACCTGCGCGGCAGCCCGGGCGCGCTCCGGGTCGCTGACGACCAGGCGCGGACCGGCGGTGGTGAGGATCGCGGTGGCCTCCGCGGTGCCCACGCGGGCGCCGATGCCCACCGCCACCGCGCCGCAGCGCTCGATCGCCACCAGCAGCACGTGCATGGCGACGCCGTCGTGGTGCCACACCGCGACACGCACGCCGGGTTCGGCGCCGGCGCCGGCCAGCTGTCCGGCGAGGGTGTCGGCGGCTTCATCGAACTCGCGCCAGGTCAGGCGCACGCCGCCATGGTCGAGGTAGGCGGGGTATTGGGGGGTGTCGGCGGCGTTGCGCCGCACCGCGTCGGACAGGGTGGTCGTCGACCACCAGCCGTTGGCGTAGTAGCGGTCCCGTTCCTCGACGGTGAACGCCGGGGAACGGTCGATTTCACGCATCACCGCATGATAGGGCGTGCGGCCGCTAGCATTTCGCGCATGCCACGCCCTCGCGTTCCGCCCGCCCGCTGGCTGGCGCTGGCCGCGGGTGTTCTCCTCGCCGCGGTTGCCCTGGTGTGGGTGTCGTGGCGGGTCGCCGCGCCGCCGCGGGACCTGCGTCCGGTCGTCTTCTCCTACCAGCCGCTGTGGCCGTTCGCGTCCCGGGACGAGGCCGACCGGTGGACCCGGGACGCTCCGGCGGACGGGTTCGCCTGGCACGCCGAGTCGACCGCGTTGCGTTTCACCCGCGACTACCTGGGGTTTTCGGGGGTCGATCAGGTGACCGGTACACGGATCGACGGGTCCGAGGCGTGGGTGTCGGTGGGCTTCGTGCTGCCCAACAACGCCGTGGCGACGGCTGCGACGCTGCACCTCGCCCGCTTCGGCAGCACCGCCGACGCGCCGTGGGAGGTCGTCGGCAGTGCCGACGACGTGCTGACCATCGACACTCCGAGCTATGGCAGTGCCGTCGGCGGCCGGGTCATCGAGGCCGGCGGGCTCGTCACCGGTGTCGACGAATGCCTGCACCTGCATGCCCGCCAGCACTCTCGCGCCGACACAGTCGGTGAGTTCTCCTGTGTGCCGGCCGGCGGCGAGCGTTCGCGGTGGTCCGGTCGGCTCCCGCTGCGCGACACGGACCCCGGCGTGCTCACCGTGGTGGTGTCGACCGGTGGTCATGTGGCCACGGTCGAGCGGTTCGCGGTCACCGGTCTGCGGGTCGGTCCAGCCGCCTCGACATGACGTAATCGTGTTCCAGCGCGGTCCCGACTGCGAAGGTGCGGGTGCCCGAGACGGTGAAGCCGTGTTTGGCGTAGAAGCGTTGGGCGCGAACGTTCGCGCGGTTGACGCCCAGCCAGATGATCTCGGCGTGCCACGCCCGGGCCCGGTCGAGCGCCGTGGCCATCAGTGCGGCCGCGGTTCCGCGGCTGTGCCAGCACGGCAGCACGTACATCTTGGACAGTTCGGCGACCGGCGCCTCGGCGCGCGCCCCAGCGACGGCCGGGCCGCCCGTGTGGCGGATGAGCATCGCATAGCCGGCCGGGTCGGTGCCGCAGTGCGCGACCAGGACGGCGCGCTGTGGGTCGGCGAGGTAGCCGCGGAAGCGCTCGACCGACAGGTTCGCCGCGATGAACGCGGCGATGTCCGCCGAGGTCAACGACGGCGGGCAGGCCAGCGGGAAGGTGCGGGCGGCGATTTCGGCGAGGGCGGCGGCGTCGGCGCGCCGGGCGTCGGCGACCTGAACGCCGCTCGGCCCGTCATTCACCCGCGCAGGTCGTCAGTCTCGGCGGGGAGAAGGTGACCGATCCGACGCCGCCGAGGGTCATCCCGTTGTCGGCCAGCGTCATCGTCGTCACGTACGAGCAGTTCGCGATCACGGTGAGGCCGTTGAGGAAGGCGACGTCGAAGGTGTAGTCGAATACCCGGACCAACTGGCCGGCGCTCCACGGCACGTCGAGGACGAAGCCGAGCGAGGACGCCGAGGCCGCCCCGAGTGCCCGCGGCCCGGCCTCCCCGATCCCGGGTGCCACCGAGAACGTGGTGCCGTCGCGCTTTTCGCCGGCCACGGCGACACTGTGGATCTCATAGCCGGTGGCGGCCGCGGGGATCAGCGGGCCGGCGGAGATCTTCGTACTGAACAAGATTGAGTAGTTGGTGCCGCCGACCACGGCGGTCGTGCTGAAGCTGGTCGAGCTGAACTCCTCCGGTAGCTGGACCGCGCACTGGTCGACCTGTCCGGCCGGATCTTCGCAACCGGGTGCGGGTGCGGCCAGAACGCGGGGTGCGGCCAGTGCGGCGCCGAGCAGCGGCAGCGAGAACGCGGCGCCGCGGACGAAAACCCGGCGGGACAGGTGGTGGTGGGAATTACTGGTCATGTGGCTCTCCCTTCCGGACGCCCGACCTGCTGGTGGTGGCCACCCTACGGATTCGGGGCACGTCGAGCCGGAGGTTCGGTGGGATCGCCGCACGGGAACTTCGCGCCGCGCTGATTGGGGCAGCGTCAGCCGGCCCGCAGCTTGGTGAGTTCGGCCATGTCGGCCAGGCCCTGTTCCTGGGCTTCGTGCAGGAAGTCGGGCAGCGGTGCGCGCAGTTCGGGGAGCACCTGGCGGTCGAGCAGCGTCTGCAACTCGGCCTGGCGGGGATGGCGCCCGGCCTGGTTGTCCACCTCGGTCACGCCGCCGGGGGTGGTGTAGTCGTAGAACTCGCGGTCGATGGGTCGCGTGGTGTCGATATCCATGCTGTCGGGCTTCCAGTAGGAGTACACGCCGAACTTCGCCTCCGGTGTGCGCACGCCGACGATGTGGCTGGGCGCCGACGTCGGGATCTGCGCCGACGGCGAGGGCAAGCCGCCGAAGATCTCTTTGGCCGCAGGGGATTTCGCCAGCGCCACGAACTCCTCCACCGACATGTCGTCGGTGGCGTGCGCGATCCACGGCCGGCCCGGATGGCCGCCGTCGGCCGCGATCGCGGCGATGTCGGCGCGATCCGCCAGGTAGGAGTACCGCGAATCGGACCGCCACCGGTCCCCGCCGTGGGCGATGGTCAACAGCAGCGGCGCCAAATCCACGCTGGAGGTGAACTGGGTGCGGGTTTCGCCGGGATTCGGCGTGAGCCGCCCGGAGGGATCGCGCAGGTACAGCGGCACCCGGATGCTCTCCTCGTAGAGCGCGGCGCCCTTGCCGCGCAGACCGTGGGAGCCGGCGTACTCGCCGTGGTCGGAGGTGAACACCACGATCGTGTTGCGGTCGACGTCGGGCCGGGCCGCCACGGTGTCGAGCACCCGGCCGATCTGGTCATCCACCTGCTGCTGCAACCACAGGTACATGTCCAGGCAGCGGGCCCACAGCGTCGGGTCGGTCATCTCCCCGGTGAGCACCGGTGACATGAAGTTCATGTAGTCGATCTGAAGTTGGGGCTTGTTTCGTCGGCGCAGATCGTCGGCGGTTTCGAAGTTGGCCGGCCGGGCGTCGAACCGGTGCGGGACATCGTCGGGCAGCGGGCTTCTCGGCCACCAGCAGATGTCGTGCGGGTTGACCAGCGACACCGTGGTGCACCACGGGCCGTCGCCGCCGTGTTCGTCGAACCAGCCGCTGAACTGGTCGACGATCGACGGGTCCTGCTCCAAACCTTGATTGGGAGCCCCGTTGGGCGAGGGGTAGGTGCCGCCGGCGAAGCCGTGCGCGTCCAGCCCGTCGGGGGTGGTGTCGGCGTGGTGACCCAGGTGCCACTTGCCCCACCACCAGGTGCGGTAGCCGGCGTCGCGCAGCATGGTGCCCCAGGTCGGGAACCGGGGCGCGAGGGTGGATTCGCTCGGGCCCTCGCCGGTGAAGAGACACCCGGTCTGATGCGAGTACAGCCCGGTGGTCATGACACCGCGGGAGGGCGTACACATGCTCGAGGCGCTGTAGTGCGCGCCGAACGTGATGCTCTCCCGCTGCAGACCGCCAAGACGCGGCAACAGCGCGCTGAGCTCTTGGGGCTCCGGGAACCACTGCGGGGCGCGCATCTGGTCGACGATGATGACCAGGACGTTGGGTTTCGCGGTGTCGGTGGCCGGTCTGCGCAGCAGTTCATACCCGCCCACCCCGACGGCTGCCGCTCCGGCGGCCACCGCCGCACCACCCAGCAGCGTCCGGCGACTGATCTTCGTCATGGCGGTCAGCCTAAGGAAGGTCGGCGGGCGGCGGAGGGATTATCAACCGACGTCACACCCGGGTTTGGCGGGACGACCGGGACTTGAACCACGCGCCGTCGACTCCCCCGGCCCGGCCACCATTGTGACCTGGACCACTTTTGCGGCGCGGGGGTCCATGCTAGACACAGAGGTAGGTTGCTCTCGCGACCCGAGTTGAAGGGGTGCGCCACCATGTTCGACCTCATCGTGCGCAATGGACTGTGGTTCGACGGGACTGATTCCGGACCGCGGCGGGCCACGCTCGGGATTCGCGACGGCCGAGTCGCCGAGGTCAGCTTCGGCGCCCTCGACGAGGCCGACTGTCCCGAGGTGATCGACGCCGCGGGCAAGTGGGTGCTGCCGGGGTTCATCGACATCCACACCCACTACGACGCCGAGGTGCTGCTCAATCCAGGCCTCGACGAGTCGGTGCGCCACGGGGTGACGACGATCGCGTTGGGCTGCTGCTCGATGTCGTCGGTCTACGCCGGCACCGAGGATGTCGCCGACCTGTTCAGCCGGGTGGAGGCGGTGCCGCGCGCCCATGTGCTGGGCGCACTCGAAAAGTTCCGCACCTGGGACGGGCCCGAGGGCTATGTCAAGGCCCTCGACGCGTTGCCGCTGGGGCCGAACGTGACGTCGTTCCTGGGCCATTCGGATCTACGCACCTCGGTGATGGGTCTGGGCCGGGCCACCAACACCTGGGCGTTGCCGACACGGGGTGAGCTCAAGGCCATGGCCGCCCGCCTCGACGAGGCGCTGGATGCCGGCATGCTCGGTCTTTCCGGAATGGACTCCCCCATCGACAAACTCGACGGGGATCGTTACCGCTCCCGGGCACTGCCCTCCACCTACGCGTGGTGGCATGAGCGGTGGATGCTCATCGATGTGCTGCGCCGCCACGGCCGGATCATGCAGAGCGCGCCGAACATCAAGAATCCGTTGACCGCGGTGATGTTCTTCGCGGCGTCGGGTTCGTACCGGACGCGGCGCAAGCAGGTTCCGATCAGCCTGCTGGTGGTGGCCGACGGAAAATCCGCCCCGGGGGCGCATCTGGTTTTGCGTGGGGCCGCGGAGATCGGCAACGCCGTTTTCGGCTCGCGGGTCCGCTTTCAGCATCTGCCGGTGCCGTTCACCCTGTACTCCGACGGCATCGACCTGCCGGTGTTCGAGGAATTCGGCGCCGGCACCGCCGCACTGCACCTGCGCGACCAACTCCAGCGCAACGCGTTGATGGCCGACAAAGACTACCGGCGCAAGTTCCGCCGCGAGTTCATGATCAAACGCCATATGCCCGGCTTGTGGCACAAGGACTTCCACGATGCGCGGATCGTGGAATGCCCCGATTCGGCGTTGATCGGCAAGAGCTTCGGCCAGATCGCCGACGAACGCGGCGAGCATCCGCTCGACGTGTTCTTGGATGTCCTGGTGGAGAACGGCGAGAACAACGTGCGCTGGACCACGACGGTCGGCAACCACCGGCCCGGCGTGCTGGACAAGATCGCCCGCGACCCCAATGTGCAGATGGGTTTCTCCGACGCGGGTGCGCATCTGCGCAACATGGCGTTCTACAACTTCGGCCTGCGGTTCCTCAAGCGGATGCGTGACGCCGAGGCAGCCGGCCAACCGGTGCTGCCGTTGGGGACCGCGGTGCACCGGCTCACCGGCGAGCTGGGCACCTGGTTCGGGTTGGACGCCGGGTTCCTGCGCCGCGGCGACCGTGCCGATTTCGTCGTCATCGACCCGGAAGGCCTCGACGACACGCTCGCCGCCTACCACGAGGAGCCCGCCGACTTCTTCGGTGGGCTGTCGCGGATGGTCAACCGCAGCGATAACGCGGTGGTGGCCACCGGCATCGGCGGCAAGGTGGTGTTCAGCGGCGGGGCGTTCATCGATGGCTACGGACGCACGATGCAGACCGGGCATTACCTCAAAGCCGGAGAGAAACAGGCGCCCGCTGCGACGGCCGGTTGAGCCGCCGCCGCCCGTCGGTACCTCGAACTGCTCGGAAGGACTGCTCATGACCGATGTCACCCGCATCACCGGCTTTCGCCGCGGCGGGTTGTCCTTCGCAGTCCGCGACACCGGACCGGCCGACGGTACAGCCGTGGTGCTCCTGCACGGCTTTCCGCAGAACTCGTCGTCGTGGACCGCGGTGGCCGAGCGGCTCAACGCCGCCGGCTATCGGACCCTCGCCCCCGACCAACGCGGCTATTCACCGCAGGCCACCCCGCGCGGCCGGCGCCACTACCGGCTCGCCGAACTGGTCGATGACGTCGTCGCCCTCATCGATACAGCCGAGACCGGACCGGTACACCTGGTCGGGCACGACTGGGGCGCCGCGGTGGCCTGGGGTGTGGCCGCAAGCCACCCGCGGCGGTTGCGGTCGCTGACCGCGGTCTCGGTGCCTCACCCGAGTGCGTTCACGTCATCGATGCTGCGCAGCAACCAGCTGGCGAAATCCTGGTATATGGCGATGTTTCAACTGCCGTGGCTGCCGGAGTGGCTGATGCGCCAGGAGAACGGGATCTTCCAAACGATGCTGACCCGAACCGGACAGTCGCCGGAAGCGGCGCGTCGCGATATCCAGATGATGCGGCAGGGCGACACTGCGACCGGGGCGCTGAACTATTACCGGGCGCTGCCGTGGTCATTGCCGTCGATGCCGGCGCTGCGCCGACCGATCACCGTGCCCACCCTGCAGGTGTGGAGTGACGGGGACACCGCGGTCGGGGTGAAGGGCCACGAACTCAGCCAGCGGTTCGTCGCCGCCCCCTGGCGGCTGGAGACGCTGGCCGGAGTGAGCCACTGGATCCCCGACGAAGCCCCCGACGAGCTCGCCCGCCTCATCGACGAGCACGCCACCGCGACGGCGGCCTGAACGACACCGACAGCCCCTCGTCATCGAGGAAGTGTCAAGGGCCAACCGACGTCACACGCGAGGTATGTGGGGCGACCGGGACTTGAACCCGGGACCAACGGATTATGAGTCCGCGGCTCTAACCAACTGAGCTACCGCCCCCGAACGCCTGCGGCGCGCCACTATCGTGCCATGCCCGCGGGGGCGTCCCGCCGCGCGTCGTCTTCGCCCGATGCGCCGCGTTCTACGATCAGGGCGAGATGACCGCCGACGCCGCCACCCCGGACACCTTCACCGTCCCCGCCCGGGGCCTGCGCATCGTCGCCGACCGGCTCGGTGATCCGGCCGCCCCGGCGGTGGTGTTCCTGCACGGCGGCGGACAAACCCGCCGGTCGTGGGGCGGCGCCGCGGCCGCGGTCGCCCGCCGTGGCTGGCAGGCGGTGACCGTCGATCTGCGTGGTCACGGCGAGTCGGACTGGTCGGCCGACGGCGACTACCGGGTGGTCAGCTTCGCCGCCGACGTGAACGAGGTGCTGCGCCGGCTGCCGCCGCGCCCGGTGCTGGTGGGGGCCTCGCTGGGCGGGATCACCGCGATGCTGCTGGCCGGGGAGCTCTCCCCCGGCATCGCCGAGGCCATCGTCTTGGTCGACATCGTGCCGGACATGGATCCCGTCGGCGCCGGCCGGATCCACACCTTCATGGCCGAGAAGATGGAGACCGGGTTCTCCTCCCTGGATGAGGTGGCCGACGCGATCGCCGCCTACAACCCGCACCGGCCCCGCCCGACCGATCTGGCCGGGCTGGCCGCCAACCTGCGCCGCCGCGGTGACCGCTGGTTTTGGCACTGGGACCCGCAGTTCATCAGCGGCACGGCCGCACAGCCACCGCTGGAGGTCACCGACGTCGACCGGCTGCACAGCGCGGTCGCTGCGATCCTGGCCGACGAGGTGCCGATGCTGCTGGTGCGCGGTCAGGTCAGTGACCTGGTCAGCGAGCACCGCGCCGCGGCATTCCGCGCCCGTTTCCCGCAGGTGGAGTTCGTCGACGTCCAGGGCGCCGGGCACATGGTCGCCGGGGACCGCAACGACGTGTTCGCCGAGGCGGTGCTGGGTTTATTGACCCGCCGCCTCGGGTAGCGGCTACAGCGTCCGCGCCAGCCGCCCGGCCAGCAGTTCGGCGAACCGGGCCGGATCCTCCAGCATCCCGCCCTCGGCCAACAGCGCGGTGCCGTACAGCAGTTCGGCGGTCTCGGCGACCGCCGGATCGTCGGCGCGGTCGGCGTGCGCGGCGCGCAGCCCGGTCACCAGCGGATGGGTCGGGTTGAGCTCCAGGATCCGTTTGCCCATCGGGACCTCCTGGCCGGAGGCGCGGTAGATGCGGGCCAGCGCCGGGGTCATCCCGAACGCGTCGGTGATCAAACACGCCGGGGAGTCGGTCAACCGGCTCGACAGCCGCACCTCTTTGACGTGGTCGTCGAGGGTCTCCTGCAGCCAGCTCAGCAGGTCGGCGAAGTCCTTCTCCTGCTCCTTGCGCTCGGCTTCGTGCGCCGACTTCTCTTCCTCGGTGTCCAGGTCCACCTCGCCCTTGGCGACCGACTGCAGCGGCTTGCCGTCAAACTCGGTGACCACGCCCACCCAGACCTCGTCGACCGGGTCGGTGAGCAGCAGCACCTCATAGCCGCGGGCTTTGAACGCCTCCAGGTGCGGCGATTTGAGCAGCTGCTCGCGGGATTCGCCGGTGGCGTAGAAGATCTGCTCCTGGCCCTCTTTCATCCGCTCGACGTACTGCGCCAGCGTGGTGGATTCCTCCTCGCTGTGCGTGGAGGCGAACGAGGACACCGTCAGCAGCGTCTCCTGGTTCTCGGTGTCGGACAGCAGCCCTTCCTTGAGCACCCGACCGAACTGCCCCCAGAAGGTGCGGTAGTCCTCGGCCCGGTTGGTCTGCAGATCCTTGATCGCCGAGAGCACCTTCTTGGTCAGACGACGGCGGATCGCGGTGATCTGCCGGTCCTGCTGCAGGATCTCCCGGGAGACGTTGAGCGACATGTCCTGTGCGTCGACCACGCCCTTGATGAAGCGCAGGTAGGTCGGCATCAGGTCGTCGCAGTCGGCCATGATGAAGACCCGTTTGACGTATAGCTGCACCCCGGTGCGGGCGTCGGCGTTGAACAGGTCGAACGGGGCGTGCGACGGGATGAACAGCAGCGCTTGGTATTCGAAGGTGCCCTCGCCGCGCATCGCGATGACGTCGAGCGGGTCGTCCCAGGCGTGCGCGATGTGCTTGTAGAACTCCTTGTACTCGTCCTCGGAGACTTCGTCTTTCGGGCGTGCCCACAGCGCCTGCATCGAGTTGATGGTCTCGACCTCGGTGGTCACGGTCTCCTCGCCGCCCTCCTCGGCCGGCGGTGTGCGCCGCTCCACGGCCATCCGGATCGGCCAGGCGATGAAGTCGGAGTAGGTTTTGACCAGGTTGCGGATGGTCCACTCGGCGGTGTAGTCGTGCAGCCCGTCCTCGGCATCCACCGGTTTGAGATGCAAGGTGACCGAGGTGCCCTGCGGTGCGTCCTCGACCGTCTCGATCGTGTAGGTGCCCTCCCCGCTGGACTCCCACCGGGTCGCGTCGCCCTCCCCGATCTTGCGGGTGAGCAACTCGACCTTGTCGGCGACCATGAACGCCGAGTAGAAGCCGATCCCGAACTGGCCGATCAACTCTTCGGAGGCCTCCTCGCTCTTCGCCTCACGGAGCCGCTGGCGCAGTTCGGCGGTGCCGGATTTGGCCAGGGTGCCGATGAGGTCGACGACCTCGTCGCGGGTCATACCGATCCCGTTGTCGCGCACGGTCAGGGTGCGGGCCTCGGGATCGGTGTCGATCTCGATGTGCAGATCGGAGGTGAGCTCCCCGGACGGGTCGAGGTCCTTGTTGCGGAAGGCTTCCAGCCGCAGCTTGTCCAGGGCGTCGGAGGCGTTGGAGATCAGCTCCCGCAGGAACGAATCCTTGTTGGAGTACACCGAGTGGATCATCAGATCCAGCAACTGGCGGGCCTCCGCCTGGAACTCCCGCTGTTCGACACGCGCGTTCATGCCACTCCCCTCACCGGACTCTGTCTCGAATTTAGCGAGGCCCGTACCGCCGCTGTCAACGCCCTCCCGGCCGGCGGCCCTTTCCGGCCCGGGATCGCCGGTGTTCACCTGCCGCGATACGCGACGCGCCGAATCAAGCTAGCCTCGCGATCATGGCTTCAGACGATGCTCGGACGGTTTTTCACGACGTCATCGTGGTCGGCGGCGGCTTCGCCGGGGTGGCGGTCACCCGCCGGCTGGCCCGCAAGGGGGTCGACGTCCTGCTGGTCGACAAGAACAACTACCACCAGTTCCAGCCGCTGCTCTACCAGGTCGCCACCGCCCAGATCGGCACCTCGGAGGTGGCCCGGCCGCTGCGGGCGATCTTCCGCCGCTACCGGCGGGTCCGCGTCGTCGTCGACGAGGTGACCGGCGTGGACCCCGCCGCCAAGCAGGTGACGCTGTCCGACGGCACGATCTGCCGGGCCAAGATCCTGGTGCTCGCGCCCGGCGCGTCGGCCAACTACTTCGGGATCGACGGCGCCCGCGAGCACACCTATCCGCTCTACAGCCTCGACGACGCCATCCGGCTGGGCGCCAAGATGGTCGCCCACCTCGACGACGCCGACTCCCCCGCCGGGATGAAGCGCCGCCTCGACCTCATCGTCATCGGCGGCGGGCCCACCGGGGTGGAACTGGCCGGCGCGGTCGCCGAGAACGTCCACACCGCGATCGCGGCCGCCTTCTCCGAGGAGTTCGCCCGCGGCATCAGCATCAAGCTGGTCGACATGGTGCCCACCGTGCTCGGGCCGTTCTCGGACAGGTCCCAGGCCTACGCGCGTGAGCAACTGCAGAAGATGGGCGTCGAACTACGGCTCGGCACCAAGGTGACCGCGGTCCGGCCCGACGGCGTCACGCTGGCCGACGACACCGAACTGCCCGGCGACGTGATCGTCTGGGCGGGCGGACTCAAGGCACCGCAACTGATCGCCGACACCGCGCTGCCCCAGGGCAAGGGCGGACGCGTCGACGTCAACCCCGACCTCACCGCCCCCGGATTCGACGGCGTGTACGTGCTCGGCGACAGCGCCAACATCACCGACAGCAAGGGTCGTCAGCTGCCGCAGCTGGGTTCGGTGGCCCAACAGTCGGGCAAGTGGGCCGCCCGCAACATCCTCGCCGACCTGTCCGGGCGCGCCCGCACGCCGTTCCGCTACCTGGACAAAGGCATCATGGCGATGATCGGTCGCGGCGCCGCGGTGGCCGAGCTCGGCCCGCGCCGGCTGCAGATGCAGGGCCCGATCGCGTTCGTGTCCTGGCTGGCCGTGCACGCCGCCCTCCTCTCGGGGATCTGGCAGCGCCTGGGGGCGGCGGCATCCTGGGCGGTCAGCTACCTCACCCCGAGCCGACCGCAGATCGTGCTCGGCCACGTCGACACCGATTGAGCCCGCGGCTACTCGGGTAGGCTCGCGCGGGATGGTCGAGATCGGGCGCATCACCGGGATCTGGCGGTATCCGGTGAAGTCCATGGCCGGACAGCGCATCACCACCGCCGAAGTCGGTGAACTGGGCGTGCACGCCGACCGGACCTGGGCCGTGCGTGACCTGGCGAAGGACGCGACCACCAGCGCCAAGCGGCTGGCCGGTCTGCTCTTGTGCAGCGCGCGTTATGCGCAGCCACCGCCGCCGGAGGCCGGTCCGGGGCACGCACCCGAGGTGATCATCGAGTTCCCGGACGGGACCGAGATCTCCAGCTCCGATCCGGAAGTCCACGCGGCGCTGTCGTCGTACCTCGACCGCGACGTGGAACTGCGCCCGCTGCCGCCGATCGAGGACCGCGACCAGTACCGCGGGACGATGGCGACCCCCTCCGACATCCACTCCTACTTCGGCCTCGATCCCGACGAGCCGCTCCCGGACCTGTCGATGTTCCCGGTGAAGAAACTCGCCGAGCTGAGCCGCTACATCACCCCGGTCGGCAGCTACGTCGACGCCTATCCGATCCACGTGATCACCGAACAGACGCTGCAGGCCATGGCCGGGCTGGCGCCCGGCTCGGATTTCGACGTCCGTCGGTTCCGGCCCACGATTCTGGTCGACGCCGCCGGCTCGTCCGACTCTCCGGAGACGGACTGGTGCGGCGGCACGCTGGTCGCCCCACAGGCCGAGCTCAAACCGCTGCTGCCGACGGTGCGCTGCGTGATGCCTTCGCATGCCCAATACGAACTGGCCCGCGACCGGCAGATCACCCGCACCCTCGCCGCCCACGCCCACCACTGCCTCGGGGTCTACGGAACCGTCGGACGGCCGGGCCGACTGCGCGAGGGAGACCCGCTGGAATTCCGGCCGGCGCACCGCTCGCTGATCTCCTCGACCGCCGGTGCGGGCGCGGCGATGGTCAAGCGCCTGCTGATGAAGGCCGGCACGGCGGCGATCTCGCGCGGCGTTCAGGTCGGACGCCGCTGAGGCGTCACTGCGCCTGGCTCACCGACGACATGTGGAAGTCGGGGATCCGCAGCGCCGGCATCGACGCCCGGGTGGCCCAGTCGCCCCATTCGCGGGGCAGGGTCGGCTCGCTGACGCCGGCTTCACTGGCGCGGCGCAGCAGATCCAGCGGGCTCTCGTTGAACCGGAAGTTGTTCACCGCGGCGCGCACCGCGCCGTCCTCGATCAGGTAGACGCCGTCGCGGGTGAGCCCGGTCAGCAGCAACGTGGTCGGGTCGACCTCGCGGATGTACCACAACGTGGTCAACAGCAGCCCACGCTCGGTGCCGGCGATCATCTCCTCGAGCGTGGCCTGCCCGCCGGTCATCAGCAGGTTATCGGCGGCCACCGCGACCGGGGCGTCGTACTCGGCGGCGTAGGCCCGCGGGTAGGCCAGCGCGGTGATGACGCCGTCGCGGATCCAGTCGGTGCGGGTGATGTCCAACCCGTTGTCGAACACCGACACCGTCTCCGAGGAGCTGGTGGCCGCGACGAACGGGGTGCAGGCCAGCCCCGGGGCGTGCGGGTCGGAGTAGAGGGTCAACGGCAGGGCACTCAGCCGCTCCCCCACCCGGGTGCCGCCGCCCGGCGCCGACAGCGCGGTGCGGCCCTCCTGGGCGCCGCGTCCGGCCATCGTCCAGCCGAGGTAGATCAGCATGTCGGCCACCGTCGACGGGGGCATGAGCGTCTCATAGCGGCCGGCCGGCAGGTCCACGCTGCGCGCCGCCCAGCCCAACCGGGTCTCCAACTGCTCGAGCAGCGAATCGGTCGGCACGGCAACGAAATCCGGTGTCGCCACGCCGGCCCAGGCGCTGGCGCCGGCCTTTTTGGCGTTGATCTCCACCGATCCGGTGGGCTGGGTGAACCGGCGCCGCAGCCCGGTCGAGGAGGCCACGAAGACGGTGTCCACCTCGTGGCGGGCGAAGCCGTACAGGGTGGACTTGCCGCCGAAGCCGCGACTGAGCGGCCCGGTGAGGCCGGCGAACGTCTCCGGCCCGGTGCCGGGCACCGCGTCGTCCCAATCCGCCGGCGGGTCACCGCCGGGGAGCAGCGGCGCGGCGTCGCGGGCCGGGGACGCGGCCGCCGCGGCGTCGGCGGAGGCGGCAACCAGACCCGGCAGCGCCGCCGGATCCACTTCCGCGGTGGTCAGCGACCCGACCCGGGCGCCGGCGTCGTCGCGCCGGATCGAGATCACCGTGGTCTCGCGGCTCACCGAGGCGCCGTTGGTGGTCATCGAGTTGTTCGCCCAGCGCAGCGACGCCTGCGCCCGGTCGGTGACGACCACGATCGTCTCCTCTGCCCGGCCCAGCCGGGCGGCCTCGGCCAGGGCCGACTCCACGACCTGCTGCGCGGGGATCATCGGCCGGCCTCACTGCGGGTGTTGAGCACGTTGACGCCGCGGAACAGCGCCGCCGGGCAGCCATGGCTCACCGCGGCCACCTGACCCGGCTGGGCTTTGCCGCAGTTGAACGCCCCGCCGAGCACCCAGGTGCGCGGCCCGCCGACCGCCTCCATCGAGTTCCAGAAGTCGGTGGTGGTGGCCTGATAGGCCACGTCGCGCAGCTGGCCGTCGATGCGCCCGCCGCGGATCCGGTAGAACCGCTGTCCGGTGAATTGGAAGTTGTAGCGCTGCATGTCGATTGACCAGGACCGGTCCCCGACGATGTAGATGCCGTCATCGATGCGTCCGATCAGATCGTCGGTGGAGACGTCGTCGGGGGCGGGCTGCAGGGACACGTTGGCCATCCGTTGGATCGGTACGTGGTGCGGGGAGTCGGCGTAGGAGCAGCCGTTGGAGCGCTGCTGCCCGAGCCGCGGCGCGAACACCCGGTCGAGTTGATAGCCGACGAAGACGCCGTCGCGCACCAGGTCCCAGCGTTGGGCGGCCACTCCTTCGTCGTCGTAGCCGATGCTGGCCAGGCCGAACTCCTCGGTGCGGTCGGCGGTCACGTTCATCACCGGCGAACCGTAGCGCATGCTGCCGAGCTTGTCCGGGGTGGCGAACGAGGTGCCGGCGTAGGCCGCCTCGTAGCCGATGGCACGGTCGTATTCCGTTGCGTGCCCGATGGATTCGTGGATCGTCAACCACAGGTTCGACGGGTCGATCACCAGGTCGGTGGGCCCGGCCGCGACGCTGGGCGCCTTCATCTTCTCGGCCAGCAGCACCGGCAGCTGAGCCAACTCGTCCGACCAGTCCCAGATCTCGTCGCCGGCGACCAGCTCCCAACCGCGTGCGGTCGGCGGCGCCAGGGTGCGCATGGAGTCGAATCCGCCCTCGGCGGTGTCGACGGTGAGGGCGGACAGCGTCGGCATCAGCCGTACCCGCTGCTGGGTGATCGCCGAGCCGAAGGTGTCGGCGTAGAAGCTCTGCTCCTTGACGGCCATCAGCGCGGCGGTGACGTGGTCGACGCCGTCGGCGGCCAGCAGCCGACCGGAGTAGTCGTCGAGGACGGCGATCTTGTCGGCGGCGGGCACCTCGAACGGGTCGATGTCGTAGCGCGACACCCAGGTAGCGTCGGGGTAGACCGGTTCGGGCGCCAACTCGACGCGTTCCCGGTTCAGCGGCGCCAGGGCTCGGGCCACCGCCACCGCGCGCCGGGCGGTCTCGGCGGCGACGTCGGCGGTGAGCTCGGCGTGCGAGGCGAAGCCCCAGGTCCCGTCGACGATCACCCGCACCGCCAGGCCCAGTTCCCGGGTGACCGCGGCGGTTTCCAGTTCCCCGTCGCGCAGCGCGATCGTCTCGGTGGTGATGCGGTGAATGCGCAGGTCGGCGTGGCTGGCGCCGGCGGCGGTGGCCGCGGACAGGGCGGCGTCGGCCAGTTCTCGTCGGGGCAGCGCGAGAAACTCCGCGTCGATGCTGCGTTTCGGTGTCACCCCTTCACCGTAGCCACCGGTTTTAATACAGCAATGACCCGACGCAGCACCGCGCTGGGGTATGCGCTGCTGGCCCCGAGCTTGTTCGGGGTGACGGCGTTTCTGCTGCTGCCGATTCTGGTGGTGGTGTGGCTGAGTCTGCAGCGTTGGGACCTGCTGGGCCCGATCGAGTACGTCGGGCTGAGCAACTGGGCCGCGGTGCTCTCCGACGCGACGTTCGGCAATTCGCTGGCGGTGACGCTGGCGTTCGTGGCCATCGTGGTGCCGGCCCAGACCGTGCTGGGTCTGGGCGTGGCGGTGTTGCTGGCCCGGGATCTGCCCGGCAGTGCGGTGTTTCGGACCGTCTACGTGCTGCCGTGGATCTGCGCACCGTTGGCGATCGCGGTGTTGTGGCGCTGGCTGCTCGCGCCCACCGGCGGGGCGATCAACACGGTGCTGGGGCAGCGGGTGGAGTGGCTCACCGATCCGGGGCTGGCGCTGCCGGTGGTCTCGGCGGTGATCGTGTGGACCAACGTCGGCTACGTGGCGCTGTTCTTCCTGGCCGGCATCCTGGCGATCCCCGCGGAGTTGCACGCCGCCGCCCGCACCGACGGAGCCAGCGGCTGGCAGCGCTTCACCCGGATCACGGTGCCGATGTTGCGTCCGACCATGTTCTTCGTGCTGGTGACCGGGGTGGTCAGCGCGGCGCAGGTGTTCGACACCGTTTACGCGCTGACCGGGGGCGGGCCGGCCGGGCGCACCGACCTGGTGGCCCACCGCATCTACGCCGAGGCGTTCGGGGCGGCGGCTATCGGGCGGGCCGCGGTGATGTCGGTGGTGCTGTTCGCCCTGCTGGTCGGGATCACCGTCGTGCAGCACTTGTACTTTCGTCGTCGGATCTCCTATGACCTCACGTAACACGCTGGTCTACGGGCTGCTGGCGGTCGCCGCGCTGATCACCCTCGCGCCGTTCGGCCTGGGATTGCTGACCTCGTTCACCTCACCGCGCCAGTTCGCCACCGGCAGCCCACTGGCCTGGCCGAATCCGGCGGTGCTGACCAACTACGCCGACCTGGCCGGGGCCGGGTTCGGCCGCGCCCTGGCGGTGACCGCGCTGATGACCGCGGTGATCACACTGGGGCAGCTGACCTGTTCGGTGTTGGCGGCTTATGCGTTCGCCCGGCTGCGGTTTCCCGGCCGGGACGCGCTGTTCTGGGTGTATCTGGCCACGCTGATGGTGCCGGCCACGGTGACCGTCGTGCCGCTGTATCTGATGATGGCGCAACTGGGGCTGCGGAACACGTTCTGGGCGTTGGTATTGCCGTTCGTGTTCGGTTCGCCGTTCGCGATCTTCCTGCTGCGTGAGCATTTCCGCACCATCCCCGACGCCCTGCTCAACGCGGCGCGCCTGGACGGCGCCAACACCCTGGACATCCTGGTGCATGTGGTGGTGCCCGCGTCCCGGCCGGTTCTGGTGACGCTGACGTTGATCACCGTGGTGTCGCAGTGGAACAACTTCATGTGGCCGTTGGTGATCACCAGCGGTCCGAAGTGGCGGGTGCTGACGGTGGCGACCGCCGGACTGCAGTCGCAGTACAACGCGCAGTGGACGCTGGTGCTGGCGGCCACCACCGTGGCCGTGGCGCCGCTGCTGCTGCTGTTCGTGGTGTTCCAACGCCAGGTGGTGCGTTCGATCGTCGTGACGGGGCTGAAATGATCCGGCGCTCCACGCTCGTGGCTGCGGCGATTGCCGGGCTGGCCGCGCTGTTGGCGGTGGCCGCGGTCCTGCTCGACGTCTCCGGCGCACCGCGGGCGGGGGTCACGGTGGTCACCGTCCGACTCTGGGATGAGCAGGCCGCCGCGGCCTACCGGGCGTCGTTCGCCGCGTTCAGCGCCGCCAACCCCGACGTCGAGGTGCGGGTGAACCTGGTGTCCTATGCGTCCTATTTCGACACGTTGCGCACCGATGTGGCCGGCGGCGGCGCCGACGACATCTTCTGGCTCTCCAGCGCGTATCTGGCCGACTACGCCGACAACGGCCGGTTGCTTCCCATCGCCGGGGACGCCTCGGGGTGGGAGCCGAGCGTGGTCGAGCAGTTCACCCGCGACCAGACGCTGTGGGGAGTACCGCAACTCACCGACGCCGGGATCGCGCTGTACTACAACGCCGACCTGCTCGCCGCGGCCGGCGTCGACCCGGCCGAGTTGGATCGGCTGCGCTGGGATCCCGCCGGTGCCGACTCGCTGCGTCCGCTGCTGGCCCGGCTCACCGTCGACGACGCGGGCCGCACCGCCGATTCCCGGGGTTTCGACGCCGGCCGCGTCCGGCAGTGGGGCTACAACGCCGCCAACGACATGCAGGGCATCTACCTGAACTACATCGGCTCGGCCGGCGGGCAGTTCCGTGTCGGTGACCGGTTCGTGTTCGACAACCCCGCCGCGGTGCGGGCCTTCGAGTATGTGGTCGGGTTGATCAACCACGACCACGTCGCACCGCCGGCGTCGGAGACCAACACCAACGGCGACTTCTCCCGTAACCAGTTCCTGGCCGGCCGGATGGCGCTGTTCCAATCCGGCACCTACAACCTGGCGGCGATCGCCGGGCAGGCCGAGTTCGCCTGGGGGGTGGCGCTGTTGCCGTCCGGGCCGGCCGGGCGGGTCAGCGTCACCAACGGCATCGCCGCGGCCGGCAACGCCGCGTCCGAGCACCCGTCGGCGGTGCGCCGGGTGCTGACCTGGCTGGGCGGGCGGCAGGGCAACGGGTATCTGGCGGCACGCGGCGCCGCGATCCCGGCGGTGCTCGCCGCGCAACGCGACTACCTCGACTACTGGGCCGGCCGCGGCGTCGACGTCAGCCCGTTCTTCACGGTGCTGGATGGCCCGCGGATCACCGCGCCGGGCGGGACCGGCTTCGCCGCGGGCTACCAGGCGCTGATCCCGTTGTTCGACGAGATGTTTCTGGGTCGCGCCGACGTCGCGACGACGCTGGAACGCGCCGAGCGGGCCGCCAACGCCGCCGCGCAGCGGTAGCGGTCGGTGGTCGTCGCCGAGTGCTCGCGGGGCTTGCGGGGCTCGCGGGGCTTTAGCGTCCCCCGCGCTCCCGGCGCTCGCAGCGCTCCAAGCGCTCCCCGGCGCTCGCGAGGCAGAAACGATGCAGCGAAAGTGCGAGTGGGCGTCTGCATATTTTCTGTCTCGCAGCCGGGAGCCGTGGGGCCGGGCGGGACGGCCGGGAAGCGTGGGGACGGGGAGTCGCGCGGCGGGCCCGCGGCAACCTAGGCCGCCCGCCCGACGCGCGGCGACCGCAGTTGACCTTGCCAACCCCGGGACCGCATCGCCCGTTCGACGCGAGCGATGATGTCGGGGGGCCGGTCCTCGGCGATCACCCGGACATTGATCCAGCCCAGCTGCGGCAGCAGGCGTTGACGCCGCTGGTCACGCACGTATTGGCCGCGATCGGCGCGGTGCTGGTCGCCGTCGTACTCCGCGGCGACACCGAACTGTTCCCAGCCCATGTCCAGCACGGCGACCACCCGCCAGTTCAGGTGCACCGGGATCTGGGTGGTGGGCACCGGGAAGCCGGCGTCGATGAGCAGCAGACGCAGCCACGTCTCCTTCGGTGAGGCCGCGCCCCCGTCGACCAGGGACAGCAGTTCGCGAAGCTGCCGCAGGCCACGGACGCGCGGGTAGCGGCGGGCCAGCCCCAGCACGTCGTCCCGGGCGAACGGCGT
The DNA here is from genome assembly GCF_001668625.1 of Mycobacterium sp. 1274756.6. GTDB lineage: Bacteria > Actinomycetota > Actinomycetes > Mycobacteriales > Mycobacteriaceae > Mycobacterium. The sequence goes on along the minus strand of NZ_LZLJ01000044.1, from coordinate 27,514 downwards.
CGCCCGCATCAGCGCGTCCAGCCGGGCCAGCGCCTCACCACGGGGCCGGTGCCGGACCAGGTCGAAAGCGGTTCGGGCCGGAGTGGTCACCGGGATGCGGCAGGCGACGGTCTGTTCGTCGGCGGCCATGGTCTCGTTGCGGGCCCGGATACCGGGCGGCGGGTGGCAGTTGCGCCAGATCAACTCGATCGGGACATCCGGGTCCACCCACCGCGCCCCGTGCAGCGCCGAGGCGGCCACCCCGGCGATCGGGGCGCGGCGATGCGACCAGAGCCACGCCCCGATCGTCCGGTCCCGCAGCGAAGCCTGCTCCCGTCGGGCGAGGTAGACGTCGGGGTAGATGCTGCGGTACCAGCGCTGCAGTTCGTGGCGGGTGACGTCGCCGTTGGCGACGGCCTCACTGCCCAGAAATACCCGCTGCATGCCCGCGAGCATGCCGTGGCCCCCCGACACCTCCGCGAGAGCGAAGATATGCAGGAAAAGTGCGAGAAGCGCCCTGCATGGTTTCTGCCTCGCGGCTTGGCGGCGGGCGCGTCGCGGCGTGGGGGCGGAGCGGCGTGGGAGCGGGCGCGGGCGCGGGGAAAAAAGCGGCGAGCCCCAAACGCGCCCTACACCGTGCTGGTGGACAGCACGGTCAGCTCCAGCAGCAAAGCCAACGCGCAGACCACGGCGACGATCGCCAGCGCCACCCAGTCCCTGCGGTGCGGCCGCGACGGGTGCGCCGAGATCTGCCCGCCCCCACCGCGGGCGGTGATCGCGTCACCCATCTCATCGGCGCGGCGCAACGCCACCGTCATCGCCGCCGCGAGCAGGTCGATGACCTCCGCCGCCCGCTGCCGGCGCCGCGCCCGGCGACTCTTCGGGGTGTGCTTGGGGCGCAGCCGACGCGCGGCGTAGAGCACCCGGAACTCGTCGATGAGCATCGGGAAGGCCCGCAGCGCCAACGCCAGCGTCACCGCCCAGTCGTCGACGGGGATGCGCAGCCGGCGCAGCGGGCGGCCCAGGGTGGCCACCGCGGGCGCGATCTCGGCGACATTGGTGGTCCACGACACCATCCCACCCAACCCGAGCAACACCAGCGACAGCGCGGTGATGCGCAGGAAGTGCAGCAACCCGCCGAATTCCAGCGACACCGATCCCAGCGTCAGCACCGGGCTGCCGCCGGCGAGGGCGGCGGTCCCCGCACCGATCGCCAGCAAGATCCACAAAAACCGCGGTATCGACGGCAGCGCCCCCGCCGGGATGCGGGCGAGGCGCGCGGCCGCGAAAACTAGGGCCGCCACCGCGGCGATCGGCACCCAGCCCGGGTAGAAGGTCAACAGCACCGAGATGCCCAGGACCACCAGCAGTTTCGTACCGGCCCACAGTTCGTGGATGGTCGAGGTGCCCGGCACCGGGCGCAGCAGCACCACCGGGCGGGGGGACCGCGACGTCGTCTCGCTCACACCACACCTCCCGTCGCGGCGGCCGAATGCAAGGTGCCCTCGCGCAGGTGCACGACGCGCGGGCACAGCCCCTCCATCCCGGTGGCATCGTGGGAGATGACCACCACCGTCAGGCCGGTGTCCTGCCGAAGGCGTTCCAGCAGCGTCCGCAGGCCGCGTTGGCTCGCCACGTCCAGCCCGGCCAGCGGCTCGTCGAGGATCAGGGCGCGCGGCGAGCGGGCCAGCAGCCCGGCCAGCACCACCCGGCGCATCTGCCCGCCGCTGAGCTGGTCGATGCGCCGGCCGGCCAGGGTGGCGTCGAGGCCGACCCGGGCCAGCGCCGCGATCACCCGGTCACGGTCCTCGGGCGGGAAGCCGGCCGCCGAGGCCACCTCCCGGTCCACCCGGCCCCGCATCAGCTGCAGCCGCGCCGCCTGGAACGACAGCGCCACCGCCCCGACCTGCTCGTGCGCGGGGCGGCCGTCGAGCAGGCAGACACCGGTCGACGGGACCGTCAGCCCGGCCATGATCCAGGCCAGGGTGGATTTACCCGAGCCGTTGCCGCCGTGGACGAGCACGCCGTCGCCCTCCTCGACGGTCAGCGTGACGTCGCGCAGGGCGGCGTTGGCCCACGGGGTGCCGCTGCCGTATTCGTGGCCGACGCCGCGCAGCTCCAGCACCGGTGGTCCGGTCCGCGGCTCGCTCGCCGCGCCGGCGGGGGCGGCCGGTGCGGCACCGGTGTTGTCGCGGGTGGGGCTGAGCGCGATGACCCGGTCGGCGGCGTTGGCCTCGTCGTCGAAGTGGGTGATGTGCACCAGCGCGGTGTTGTGCCGCTCGGTGAGGCCGGCCAGCACCGCCAGCAGCCCTTCCCGGCCCTGCTGGTCGACCATGCTGGTGACCTCGTCGGCGATGAGCAACGCCGGTTCCCGCGCCAGCGCCGCCGCCACCGCCAGCCGCTGCAACTCCCCGCCGGAGAGGCTGGCGGTGTCGCGGTCGGCGAATCCGGTGAGCCCGACCTCGGTGAGCAGGCGCTCCACGTCGGTGTGCGCGCCGACCGGCAGGCCCCACACCACGTCGTCGGCGACCCGGGTGCCCAGCACCTGGCTCTCCGGGTGCTGCAGCACCACGGCGGTGCCGCCGGGGCGCCCCAGCCCCACCGCGCCGGGTCGCTCCACCGTCCCGGCGGTGGGGGTGCGACCGGCCAGGATCAGCATCAAGGTGGTCTTGCCCGCCCCGTTGGGGCCGGTGACCGCGATGTGGTCGCCGGGAGCGATCTGCAGGCTGACCTCGCGCAGCGCGTCCCGGTCGGTATCGGGGTAGCGGTAGCGCACCGCGTCGAAACGCACCGGCACCGGGCCGGCCGGCCCGCTCTCCGCGGGCGCGTCGAGTTTGTGGACGTCGGGCACGCCGCGCAGCCGCTCCAACACCCGCGACAGCGCCCACCAGCCGACCAGCGAGACCCCCAGGATGCTCAGCACGCCGTGCGCCAGCAGCAGCCAGGGCCAGTAATGCAGCGCCAGGGTGAAGAACCGCTGCAGTCCGGCGCCGGCCGGTTCCAGCCACCGCACCGGGACCATCAGCGGTTTGAGCCAGGAGACCTGATCCCCGGCCCACGCTCCGCGCCCGGCTAGCCACCCCATCACCGAGGCGAGCCCGTCGACGTTGGCGGTGATCGCGGCGAACACCAGCAGGCGCAACCGGGAGAGCACCGCCAGGGCTGCGACGGCCACGGCACCGAAGATCACCCCGGCGACCAGCGCAACCGCGATCACCGTCGGGGTGCCGCGGCCGCGGCGTTTGATGGTGCCGGTGAGCCCGCCGATGTAGGCGCTGCTGATCACGGTCATCAGCCCGCCCATCCCGGCGATGAGGAAGGCGATCAGCCCGGCGGCGACGGTGGCGGCCAGCAGCGCCCGCAGCCGGTAGCGGTAGGCCAGCAACCCGGTGGGCACGGTGCCCAGCAACGCCAGGCCGGCGGCGAACGGCACCACCACCGCGATCACCGCGGTGGCCGCACACAGCGCCGCCATCACCGAGGCCTGCGCCAGTTCGGCGGGTCGCAACGTCCGGGCCCGTTCGGGCCGGGCCGCCGGGCCGGTTGCGTGCATTGCCCGATTCTGCCAGTCGCCGCTCACCGGCCGCGGCACGCGGTCGGTGGTTTATTTAGAAAGGCTATGGAATTATGGGGGCATGGGATCCTCCTCGACCGAAACCGGTGTGAGCCTGGGCGCCGACCTGCTCGGGGTCATCGCCCGCGTCAACCGGCTGGCCACCCAACTGGTGCAGATGCCGCTGTCCGGGGCGCAGGCGCGGCTGCTCGCGGCGATCGAGGAACTCGGTGAGACCCGCATCGGAGACCTGGCCGCCGCCGACCACTGTTCCCAGCCGACGATGACCACCCACGTGCGTCGCCTCGAGGAAGCCGGCCTGGTCACCCGGGCCGGGGACCCCGACGACGGCCGCGCGGTCCGCATCCGCATCACCGACGAGGGGGTGCGCACCCTCGACCGGGTGCGCGCCGACCGGGCGGCTGCCATCGACCCGCAGTTGGCGCACCTGGCCGACGAGGACCGGGCGGCGCTCAGCGCGGCGATCGCGGTGCTGCACCGGGTGCTCGACCATGCCGCCCCGCCGCGTCGGGTCGGCCGCTAATCCTCGATCGCCAGCGCCAGGAACTGGGTGATCTGGCGCGGTGAGAAGTTGTCGTCGGTGACCAACACCACACTTTGGCGCCCATCGGGCAGCCGCGGGCCCAGCGTGATGCCCTCCACGTTGTCCAGCGGGGCGATCTCCGGTGTCGCGGTGAGGTCCAGCGCGAGGGTCTTGGTCAGCGGCGTGACCGGCGTGTCGGCCAGCGACGCGGTCTCGAGCACGTCGGTGGCGTCGGCGACCTCGGCGTAGAACAGCCGCACCACCGGGCGCGGCGCCCCGGCCCGCTCGATCACCAGAAATCGCGACTCGGTCAGCGCCACCAGGTCGGTGAGGCCGTTGGACCGGGCCGGCGCGCCCGCCGGCTCCAGCGGGTAGGCGTACTGGGCGACCGGTTCGCCGGTGGCGACGTCGAGTTTGGTGATGCGGGTCAACGCCCCGTGGTCGCGGTCGGGCGGATCGCCGTCGTCGTAGCCGGGCCGCTCCATACCGGCGTAGAGGAACCGCCCGTCGGGGGTGAGGGTCAGCCCCTCCAGGGCACTGTTGCGGCGCGGGCCGCGCCGTTGCTCCGACATCGCCAGCACCGGCGGCAACGCGAACTCGCCCAGGTAGGCGCCGTCGAGCCCGGCGGTGCGCACACCCGGGTCGACCAGCACCGGCGGGCGCCGCTCCCCTTCCGAGGACCAGTACAGCCGCTGGCGGCGGGCGTCGAACGCGAGCCCTTCCGGATCCGGGGGCACCAGCGGCGGCGACGCGGCCAGATCACGCGGCGGGAACGGCTGACCGGTCTCGTCCAGCAGCGGCCGCACCCCGGTGACGACGACGTCGTCGATGCCGCGCTCGGAGACCTCCAGGCGCACGGTGTAGAAGCGGGCCGGGCCGAGGTTCGAGCGGTCGTCGCTGAGCACGTAATAGCGGTCGCGACCCGGGTCGTAGCTGAGCGCGGAGAGTCCGCCGAGGACGGTGCCGTCGAAACCGGCGCCCGGCCACAGCCGGAACTGGCCCAGGTAGGTCAGGGCGCCCGACCCGGCGGCGGGGCGGCCCGGGCCGCATCCGGTGAGCAGCAGGCAGCCGGCCAGCAGCGCCGCCAGGAGACGGGTCACCCGGCCATTCAAACCCACCCAAGCCGGCCCGGCACCGCCGCCCGGCACGTTACCGTCGGGTATGCCCACCACTGCCGAACAGCTGCGCCACACCCTTGACGGGCGCTGGCGCAACACCAAGAACCGGATGCGCGAACAACTGCAGGCCGACGTGTTCCGCCCGCACCACACCCCCAACACGGTGATCGCCCGGGCCAAGGTGGCCGAGCAGATGCACATCATGGCGGCCCAGGGCGCGGCCACCGACGGGTTCCGCGCCGCGCACGGCGGCACCGGCGACGTCGGCGCGGCGGTGACGATGATCGAGATGCTGGCCATGTCGGACCTGTCGCTGATGGTCAAGGCCGGCGTGCAGTGGGGCCTGTTCGGCGGGGCCATCGAGAACCTCGGCACCCGCCGGCACCACAAGCTCTACGTCGAACCGACCATCAATCTCGACCTGCTCGGCTGCTTCGCGATGACCGAGACCGGGCACGGCAGCGACGTGCAGGCGCTGGAGACCACCGCCACCTACGACCCGGCCACTGAGGAATTCGTCGTCCACTCCCCCACCGCATCGTCGCGCAAGGACTACATCGGTGGCGCCGCCGAGACCGCCACCGTGGCAGCGGTTTTCGCGCAGCTGATCACCCCCGGCGACGACGGCCCGCTCAACCACGGGGTGCACTGCCTGCTGGTGCCGATCCGCGACGGCGACGGCAACGACCTGCCCGGCGTCACCACCTCCGACTGCGAGTACAAGGGCGGGCTGCCCGGCGTCGACAACGGCCGCATCCTGTTCGACCAGGTGCGCGTCCCGCGGGAGAACCTGCTCAACCGCTACGGCGATGTCGCCGCCGACGGCACCTACAGCTCACCGATCGAGAGCCGCAGCCGCCGGTTCTTCACCATGCTGGGCACCCTGGTGCGCGGCCGGGTCACCGTCGGGGGCAGCGCGGCGGCCGCCGCTCGGGTCGCCCTGGACATCGCGGTGCGGTATGCCCTGCAGCGCAGGCAGTTCCACGGTCCCGACGACGAGACCGAGGTGCTGATCATGGACTACCTGGTGCACCAGCGCCGGCTGTTCCCGCTGATCGCGCGCTCCTACGCACTGCAGTTCGCGCAGAACCAGCTCGTCGAGCGCTGCCACGACCTGCAGACCGTCGACGAGCCCGACCCCGAGGACCAGCGGGAGCTGGAGGCCCGCGCCGCCGGGTTGAAGGCGGCCAACACCTGGCATGCCACCCGGGCCATCCAGGAGGCGCGCGAGGCCTGCGGCGGTGCCGGCTACATGGCCGAGAACCGGCTGATCGCGCTGCGCGCCGACACCGACGTGTTCACCACGTTCGAAGGCGACAACCATGTGCTCGTGCAGCTGGTCGCCAAGCAGTTGCTGACCGCCTACGCCGACGACATCAAGGGCATGAGCCCGGTGGAGTGGGTGCGCTTCGCCGCCGAGGCCGTCGGTGACCGGGTGATGAAACGCACTGCGGCCGAGACGATCTTCCAGACGATCCTGGACTCGCGGCAGGACAGCGACGAAGAGGGCAGCCTGTTCAACCGCGGCACCCAGCTGCACATGTTCGAAGACCGGGAGCAATACCTGCTGTCGTCGGTGGCACGCCGGCTGCAGGCCAAGGCCAAGGAGATGTCGGAGTTCGACGCGTTCAACGCCGTGCAGGACCACGTGCTGCACGCCGCCGCCGCCCACATCGACCGGGTGGTGCTCGAGGCGTTCGTCGCCGGCATCGACTCCTGCGAGGACGAGCAGGCCCGCGAGCTGCTGGAGTGGGTCTGCGACCTCTACGCGCTCTGCGTCATCGAGGAGGACAAGGCCTGGTACATCGAGCACCGCTACCTGTCCACCGAGCGGGCCAAGGCGGTCACCCGCGGCATCAACGACCGCTGCCGCAAGCTGCGCCCGCACGCCGAGACCCTGGTCGAGGCGTTCGGCGTGCCCGAACAGCTCCGCCAGGCCGAGATGCTCGACGACTGAACCCGACCCGCGCCCGCAACCGGCGCGCGGCTCTCTAAGCTGACCTGAGAAACACCTAGCAAAGGAGTGACACGATGGCATGGTTCCTTGCGCTGCAGGGCATGTCCGGCAAGGGCGGGCAGTCGCTCACCTACGAGCTGCACGAGTCGGCGGACACCGCCCGGCTGGCCCAGGAGATGAGCGCAGGCGCGACCGCCGACCGGGTCGTCGAGATCCCCGCCGTCCTGCCGCCCCGGCGCCAGCAGGTGACCCTGTACGTGCGGCCGTCGCTGTGGGGGGTGTGGGCGTTCTACGAGATGAGCGAGGACGAGCGCCGGGAGATGATCGCCGCGAACCCGCTGATCAACGCGATGGCGCAGGCCGCCGCCAAACAGCAGCAGGGGCGGCATGCCGGTCCGACCACGATCGGGATGACCATCCCGCAGCCGGGCCAGGGTTTCCCCGGTCAGTGAACGCTTTGCTCCCCCGGCTGGACTCGAACCAGCAACCCTTCGGTTAACAGCCGAATGCTCTGCCAATTGAGCTACAGGGGACGGCTCGGTCGCGTCGGACCGGTGGCACCGCGCGGCCGAGGGATGACTCTAGCCTACCGGGGGCGGTTCGCGCCAAGGCCGCCGCGCATAAGGCAGGATGGGGGCCAGCAGTCGTCAACGGGAGGGGCCCTGTGATCCGGTATCTCGTCGTCATGGGCGTCGGATATGTGTTCGGCACCAAAGCCGGACGTCGCCGCTACGAGCAGATCGTCGGCACCTACCGGGGCATCACCGGCTCGCCGGTGGCCCGGTCGGTCATCGACGCCGGCCGACGCAAGATCGCCAACCGGCTCTCCCCCGACACCCCGATGGTGACCCTCACCGAGATCGAGGACGGCACCACCGTGGTAGCGCCGGAACCGCAGCGGGTCGACTAGGCGTCGTCGCCGCTGGCCTGGTCGAGCAGGCTGCGCCGGTAGGCCTCCATCGCGACCAGGTCGCCGAACAAGGCGTGGTACTCGTCGCCGTCGTCGATCGGGGACATCCGCTGCAGCTTGGATTTCACCTCGGCGATCTGGCGGCCCACCCAGACCTCCTGCAGCCGGGCCAGCACCCCGCCGATGTAGCGCGGTAACCGGTCCTCGTCGACCTGGATGGCCTCCACCCCCAGCTCGTTGATCAGCCCGGCGGCCGCCTCCGACCCGGCGTGCTGGCGCACCAGGTCGATCCAGGCCGCGCCGAGCGCACCGCTGCTCGTGCCGCCCGCCGCCTCCACCGCGGCGCGCACCGCGGCGTAGCCGGGGTGGGTGAAGCTCTCCACGCTGAGGGTGTCGAACACCGGGCCGGCCAGCGCCGGGTACTGCAGCGCCGACTTGAGGGCCTCCCGCTGCGGCCACAGCGTCGGGTCGCGCGGGTCGGGCCGGGCCGGGCGGTGCTCGGCCGGCGGCTCGGCGGGGCGGCCGCGCGGCCGCCCGGAACGCGGCGATTTGGCCTGCTCGCGCACCCGGCCGACGACCTGCGCGACGTCGTCCCAGCCCACCCAGCCGGCCAGTTGCCGGGCGTATTCGTCGCGCAGGGTGGCGTCCTTGATCCGGGCGACCATCGGGACGCAGCGCCGCAGCGCGGCGACCCGCCCCTCGGCGGTGTCGAGGTCCATCTCCCCCAGCGCGGTGCGGATCGCGAACTCGAACAGCGGGGTGCGCCGCGCCACCAGGTCGCGCAGCGCGGTGTCGCCGTGCGCCAGCCGCAGATCGCAGGGGTCCATGTTGTCGTCGGCGACCGCGACGAAGGACTGCCCGGCGAGGTTCTGGTCGCCGTCGAGGGCTTTCAGCGCGGCAGCCTTGCCCGCCTCGTCGCCGTCGAAGACGTAGATCAGCTCCCCGCGGAAGAAGTTGTCGTCCATCATCAGCCGGCGCAGCATCGCCAGGTGCTCGTCGCCGAACGCGGTGCCGCAGGAGGCGACCGCGGTGCCCACCCCGGCCAGGTGCATCGCCATCACGTCGGTGTAGCCCTCCACCACCACCGCCTGATGGGTCCGGGCGATGTCGCGTTTGGCCAGGTCGATGCCGAACAGCACGTGGGATTTCTTGTACAGCACCGTCTCGGGGGTGTTGACGTACTTGGCCTGGATCGGGTCGTCGTCGAAGATGCGACGCGCGCCGAACCCGATCACCTCACCGGCGGTGGAGCGGATCGGCCACAGCAGCCGACGGTGGAACCGGTCCATCGGGCCGCGCCGGCCTTCCCGGGACAGCCCGGCGGCCTCGAGCTCTTTGAACTCGAATCCCTTGCGCTGCAGGTGCCGGGTCAGGGTGTCCCAGCCCGACGGCGCGTAACCGCAGCCGAACTGCTGGGCGACGGCGGCGTCGAAGTTGCGGTCGGTCAGGTACCGCCGCGCCGGCGCGGCCTCCTCCGAGCCCAGCGCCGCGGCGTAGAACTCCTGGGCGGCGGTGGTGGCCGCGACCAGCCTGCTGCGCGAGCCGCGGTCGCGCTGCACCCGGCTGGCCGCCCCGGTGTAGGTGATGGTGTAGCCGATCCGGTCGGCCAGCAGCTCGACCGATTCGACGAAGCTGACGTGTTCGATCTTCTGGATGAACGCGTAGATGTCGCCGCCCTCCCCGCACCCGAAGCAGTGGAAGTGGCCGTGGTTGGGCCGGACGTGGAACGACGGGGTCTTCTCGTCGTGGAACGGGCACAGGCCCTTCATCGAGTCGGCGCCCGCGCGGCGCAGCTGCACGTAGTCGCCGACCACGTCGTCGATGCGGATCTTGTCACGGATGGCGGCGATGTCACGATCAGAGATGCGGCCGGCCATCGCGTCAGTCTAGGCGGCGGCCGTCTGCCACGGTGTTCGCCGGCCCGCGGGGGTGGTGGCTCACCCCGACTCGGCGGCGATGCGCTCCAGCCGGCCCTCGGTGTAGGAGGCGATCTGGTCGATGACCACCCGCAGCCGGGCGGCGTCGTCGGCGGCGGCGTTGAACGCCGGCACGAACAGCGGCTCCAGGGTGCCCGGGGCGCCGGCGAGCATCCACTCGGCGACCGCCTGGATCCGGGCCCGCTGCTCGGCCTGGATGGCCAGGTGCCCGGAGTCGGACATGATGAACTGCACGGCTAGGGTTTTCAGCACCGCCACCTCGGCGCGGACCAGGTCGGGGACGTGCAGGTCGGCGTCGTAGCGGCCGAGCGGCCCGAACCCGGCCGCCTCGTGGGTGGCGGCGATCGCCGCGGAGGCGAAACGGCCCACCAGTTCGCTGGTGAGGCGTTTGAGGGCCACCGAGGCCGCCAGCGTGCCGTCGTAGTTGCCGACCGTGTTCACGATCGGCAACCCGGAGAGCCGCTCGGCGGCGGCGATCAGATCCTCGGCGCGGACCTGGGCGAACTGGCTCTCCCCCAGCCGGGCCAGGGTGGCCGCGGCGTCCGGGTCGGCGAGCACCCGCAGGTCGATGCGCCCGGAGATGACGCCGTCCTCCACGTCGTGCACCGAGTAGGCGACGTCGTCGGCCCAATCCATCACCTGCGCTTCCAGGCAGGCCCGCTCCGGCGGAGCGCCGTGGCGGATCCAGGCGGCGGTGTCGATGTCGTCGTCGTAGAACCCGAACTTGGTCCGCCCGGCGCTGCGCGGCCACGGGTATTTGGTGACCGCGTCCAGCGCCGCCCGGGTCAGGTTCAGTCCCGCGCTGCGACCGTTCCGGTCGAGCACTTTGGGTTCCAGGCTGGTCAGGATGCGGATGTTCTGCGCGTTGCCCTCGAACCCGCCGCAGTCGGCCGCCAGCTGGTTGAGCGCCCGTTCCCCGTTGTGCCCGTAGGGCGGGTGCCCGATGTCGTGGGCCAGGCCGGCCAGGTCGACCAGGTCCGGATCGCAGCCCAGCCCGATCGCCATGCCGCGCCCGATCTGGGCCACTTCCAGCGAGTGGGTGAGCCGGGTGCGCGGTGTCTCGCTCTGCCGCGGCCCGACCACCTGGGTTTTGTCGGCCAGCCGGCGCAGCGCGGCGCAATGCAGCACCCGGGCGCGGTCCCGGGCGAAGTCGGTGCGGTGCTGGGCGTCGCTGCCGGGCAGGCCGGCGGTCTTCGCCGCCTCGGCCACCTGCCGCTGGCGGTCCGCCGCCCGGTAGGGGTCCCGCTGTTCTGTAGTCACTGCCGCACAGTCTGCCAAAGCGGTGGTCACCGGGCTGAACACGGCGGTCATCCCTGAAATCGACGCCCAGGCGGGCCGATGGGCCCGAAATCGCCCGGATAGCCCCGAATCCGTGTCGATCTCAGGGAGTACGGCCGGGACGGTCGCCGCAAACGCGCCCGGCCGCCCGACGCGGTCCCGATTACATTGGTGGACATGCGCGCTGCCCGCATCGTCGCCGCCCTGCTGCTCGCCGCCCTGTTGGTGGCGCCCGGTGCGGCGGCGACGCCGCCGCACCGGCTGGGCGGGCCGATCACCGACGAGGTGGGGGCGCTGGATTCCGCCGGGCGCGGCGAGGTCCGCGCCGCGCTCGACGAGCTCTACGACCAGCACCGGGTCCGACTCCGGGTCGTCTACGTCGCCGACTTCTCCGGGCAGCGCCCGGCGGAGTGGGCCCGGGCCACGATCAGCGCCAGCGACCTCGGTGACCGCGACGCGCTGCTGGCGGTGGCGGTCACCGACCGCAGCTACGCCTTCCTGGCGTCCTCGTCGGTGCCGCATCTGACCGCCGACAAGGTGGCGGCGCTGCGCCGCGACCGGATCGAACCGGCACTGCGCCGCGGCGACTGGGCCGGCGCCGCGGTCGCGGCCGCCGACGGGTTGGGTGCCGCCGCGGTGGGTCACCCCACCGACTGGCGGGCGATGCTGGTCGGGCTCCTCGCGGTGGCCGCGGTCCTGGCGGTGCTGGTGGCGGTGCTGGGCTACCGGCGCCGGCGACGCAGCCGCGCCGAGGTGGCCGCCGCCGAGCGCCTCGACGCCACCGACCCGGCGACCCTGGCGGCGGTGTCGCTGCCCGCGCTCGAGGCGCTGTCCCGCTCGAAGGTGGTCGACGTCGACAACGCGTTGCGCACCAGCACCAACGAGCTGGCGCTGGCGGTCGACGAGTTCGGCGAGTCCCGCACCGAACCGTTCACCAGCGCGGTGGCCGCGGCCCGGTCCGCGCTCAGCCACGCGTTCGACGTGCGCACCCAACTCGACGACGCGATCCCGGAGACCCCCGCCCAGCAGCGCGACCTGCTCACCGGGGTGATCGTGGCGGCCGCGCGCGCCGACCGGGAGTTGGAGGCCCAGCGGGCGGCGTTCGAGGCGCTGCGCGACCTGGTGATCAACGCGCCGGACCGGCTCGACGCGCTGACCCGCACGGTGGTGGAGTTGACCGCCCGCGGCCCGGCCGCCACCGACCGGCTGGCGCAGTTGCGTACCGAGTTCGCCGCCTCCGCGCTGGCCTCGGTGGCCGACAACGCGGCCACCGCCCGCAGCCGGGTGGCGTTCGCCGAAACGAACATCGCCCGGGCCCGCGAGCTGGCCGGTCGCGCCGTCAGCGGACGCCAGGGCGAGCTGGTCGACTGCATCCGGGCGGCGGAATCAGCGTTGGGCCAGGCGCGCTCGCTGCTCGACGGGATCGACAGCGCCGCCGCCGACATCCGGCACGCCCGGGCCGCGCTGCCGGCGGCGATCGCCGACCTGCAGGCCGGCATCGCGCGTGCCGAGGCGGCGCAGGCCACCGCGGCCGGGCATGCCAAGGCACTGGCCGCGGCCCGGACCGCCGCGGTCAACGCGGTCACCGCGGCGCGCGATACCGACGACCCGCTGACCGCGTTCGCTCGGGTGACCGACGCCGACACCGAGCTCGACCGGCTGCTCGACGTGGTCGCCGAGGAGCAGGCGGCCGCCGAACGGCTCGCCCGGCGCTGGGAGCAGGCGGAGTTCAACGCGCAGGCGCGGGTGCGCTCGGCGTCGGATTTCATCGACACCCGCCGCGGCAGCGTCGGACCGGAGGCCCGCACCAAGCTCGCCGAGGCGCGCAGGCAGCTGGAGGCGGCCCGCCAGCAGCACGACACCGATCTGCGTGGGGCGATCGACCGGGCGGTGCGGGCGGCGTCGCTGGGCGCGCAGGCGCAGGTGCTCGCCGACCGCGACGTGCGCTCGGCGGAACACAGCTACACCGCCCGCTACGGCCGCGGCGACGACACCGCCGCGCTGGTCGGCGGGATCATCTTCAACTTCCTCGCCGGGGCCATGCAGGGCGGCGCCCGCGGCTACCGGTCGGGCCCGCGGACCGGGTCGAGCGGCTGGCGCTCCTCCTCGTTCGGCGGATCGTCGGGCGGCAGCTTCTACGGCGGCGGCGGCCGGTTCTAGCAGCCCTTCAGCCGGGTCGCGAGGTAGTCCGAGACCGCGTCGAGGCCGACCCGCTCCTGGCTCATCGAGTCCCGCTCCCGCACGGTGACCGCCTGGTCCTCCAGGGAGTCGAAGTCGACGGTGACGCAGAACGGGGTGCCGATCTCGTCTTGGCGGCGGTAGCGGCGACCGATCGCGCCGGCGTCGTCGAACTCGACGTTCCAGTAGCGGCGCAGCTCGGCGGCGAGGTCGCGGGCCTTCGGGCTCAGGTCGGCGTGCCGGCTCAGCGGCAGCACCGCGGCCTTGACCGGGGACAGCCGCGGGTCCAGCCGCAGCACCGTGCGCCGGTCCACCCCGCCCTTGGCGTTGGGGGCCTCGTCCTCGGCGTAGGCGTCGACCAGGAACGCCATGAACGAGCGGGTCAGCCCGGCCGCCGGTTCGATGACGTAGGGGGTGTAGCGGGTGTCGTTGGCCTGGTCGTAGAAGGACAGGTCCACCCCGGAGTGCTTGGAGTGGGTGGACAGGTCGAAGTCGGTGCGGTTGGCGATGCCCTCCAGCTCGCCCCACGGGTTGCCGGCGAAGCCGAACTTGTACTCGATGTCGACGGTGCGCTCGGAGTAGTGCGACAGTTTCTCGGCGGGGTGCTCGAACAGCCGCAGCTTGTCGGCGTCGATGCCCAGGTCGACGTACCAAGCCAGGCGGGTGTCGATCCAGTACTGGTGCCACTCGCGGGCGGTCGACGGCTCGACGAAGAACTCCATCTCCATCTGCTCGAACTCGCGGGTGCGGAAGATGAAGTTGCCCGGGGTGATCTCGTTGCGGAAGCTCTTGCCGGTCTGGGCGATGCCGAACGGCGGCTTCTTGCGCGCGGTGGTGACCACGTTGGCGAAGTTGACGAAGATGCCCTGCGCGGTCTCCGGGCGCAGGTAGTGCAGACCCTCGTCGGTCTCGATCGGCCCGAGGTGGGTCTTGAGCATCATGTTGAACTCGCGCGGCTCGGTCCAGCGGCCCTTGGTGCCGCAGTCCGGGCAGGCGATCTCGCTCATCGGCACGGTGTCGGGGTCGACGGTGCCGCCGTCCTTGGCGGTCTTCTTCTCCGCGAAGGCCTCCTGCATGTGGTCCTGCCGGTGCCGCTTGTGGCAGTTGAGGCATTCCACCAACGGGTCGTTGAAGACGTCGACGTGGCCGGAGGCGACCCACACCTGGCGCGGCAGGATGATCGAGGAGTCCAGCCCCACCACGTCGTCGCGGGCGGTCACCACCGAGCGCCACCACTGCCGTTTGATGTTCTCCTTGAACTCCACCCCCAGCGGGCCGTAGTCCCACGCCGAGCGGGTGCCGCCGTAGATCTCGCCGGACGGGAAGACCAGGCCGCGACGCTTGGCCAGGTTGACGATGGTGTCGATCACGGACGCCACGAGTGGGTGCGCTCCTGTCTGGTGGGGGGTCGGTTGGGACGCAACCCGGACAGCCTAGCCACCACACCCGGGTGCGCGTTAAATGCGTGTTTGCGCATGAATGGGCTAGGCTAACAGGGAACCATTGTCGATTACGCGGGAGGTCACCGATGCCGACCACCACCGATCGCCCGCTCGACGCCGCGTCACCGGACCACCAGCACGACGGCGAGCCGCTGCCCGCGCCCCCGCCCCGGGAGATCCTCGACGCGGCCGGTGAGTTGCTGCGGGCGCTGGCCGCCCCGGTCCGCATCGCGATCGTGCTGCAGCTGCGCGAATCCCAGCGGTGCGTGCACGAGCTGGTCGACGCGCTGGGGGTGCCGCAACCGCTGGTCAGCCAGCATCTGCGGATCCTCAAGGCCGCCGACGTGGTGGTCGGGGAAAGGTCCGGACGCGAGGTGCTCTACCGGCTGGCCGACCATCATCTGGCGCACATCGTCATCGACGCGGTCGCCCACGCCGCCGAGGGCCGCACATGACCGGCGTCCGCAGTGTCCGGTCCACCCGGCAGCGCACCGCGATCTCCAAGCTGCTCGACAGCATCGATGACTTCCGCTCCGCGCAGGAGCTGCACGACGAGCTGCGCCGCCGCGGCGAGACGATCGGGTTGACCACGGTGTATCGCACGATGCAGTCGATGGCCGCCGACGGGCTGGTCGACACGCTGCGCACCGACACCGGCGAATCGGTGTACCGCCGCTGCTCGGAGCATCACCACCACCACCTGCTCTGCCGGCACTGCGGGTCGACGATCGAGGTCAGCGCCCAGGAGGTGGAGTCGTGGGCGGCCGAGGTGGCCGCCAAGCACGGTTTCACCGAGGTCAGCCACAGCATCGAGATCTTCGGCACCTGCGCCGACTGCCGCTGACGCGACCGGGATCAGCCCTGTAGGTCCTGGCGGATCTCCACGCCCTTGTCGAGCACCAGCAGCACCATCGTGGCCAGCGCGTCGTCGGCGAGGCCACTGCCGGGGAAGTTGTAGCGCAACATGACGTCGGCGGTCTTGCCGGTGTTGCGGCGCCCGCCCGCGGCTTCGGCGGGCTTCTCCACCACCGCCGGCGCACCGAGCACCGCGCGCTCCGCGTGCCCGGCGACCGTGTCGCGCAGCTTCTTGTTCAACGGCAGGTCCCAGCCCACGATCTGGGTGAGCGACACCAGCTCCAGCCCCTCGGTGATGGGCACCACCCGCAGCGAGGCCACCGTGCCGTCGTAGCGCACGGTGAGCGCCCCGTCGGACTCGGCGTCGACGGCGAGCACCTCGCCGAGCGCGGCGACCAGCCGGTCGGTCAGCGACGCCATCAGGCGCTCCCGAACCGGCGGTTGCGGGCCGCGTACTGTTCGCAGGCCGCCCACAGGTCGCGGCGGTCGTAGTCCGGCCAGAGCTTCTCCTGGAAGATGTATTCGGCGTAGGCGGCCTGCCAGAGCATGAAGTTGCTGGAGCGCTGCTCACCGGAGGTGCGGATCAGCAGGTCGACGTCGGGGATGTCGGTGCGGTGCAGGTGCCGGGCGATGGTGGCTTCGTTGATCCGGTCCGGGTTGATCCGGCCGGCGACGGCATCGCGGGCGATGTCGCGGGCCGCCTCGGCGATCTCGGCGCGGCCGCCGTAGTTCACGCAGTAGTTGACGGTGATCACGTGGTTCTCCAGGGTCATGTTCTCGGCGATCTCGAACTCCTTGATCACGCTGCGCCACATCCGCGGCCGGGACCCCACCCAGCGCATCCGCACCCCCATCGCGTTGAGGTTCTCCCGGCGGCGGCGCACCACCTCCCGGTTGAACCCCATCAGGAAGCGGACTTCCTCCGCGGAGCGTTTCCAGTTCTCGGTGGAGAAGGCGTAGACGGTCAAATGCTGGATGCCCATTTCGATGGCGCCGCAGGTGATGTCGATCAGCACCGCCTCCCCCATCTTGTGGCCCTCGGTGCGGTGCAGGCCGCGCTGGGTCGCCCAGCGACCGTTGCCGTCCATCACGATCGCGACGTGGCGCGGGACCTGGTCGGCCGGGATCTGCGGGGCGGCGGCCTTGGAGGTGTGCTGCGGGGGCCGGCGCGGCCCGCCGCCCGGGGTGGGCGGCAGTTCGGGGAATACCACCGGCCAGGTCGACGTGTCGGGGAACATCGGGTAGTCGGCGGGTGCCGGCGGCAGCTGCGGGCAGTTCGCGGCCGGTTTCGCGGGTTTGGCCTGCCCCGCGCGTTCAGCCGCTCGCCGGGAGCCGCCGATCCGGTTCATCACCATGGGCCACATCCTGCCTGACCCGTGCCGCGCGCTGGTCGGCAACGCCGTGATCGATCCGCTGACCCCGCTCGACCAGCGGCAACGTCCGCAACTTGCGTTCCAGGTGCCACTGCAGGTGCGCAGCGACCAGCCCGCTGGCGTGGCTGCGATGCGCCGACGGTGCGGCCTCCGCGGCCGCCCAGTCCCCGTCGTGCAGTGCCGACATCAGCTCCAGCACCCCCAGCGGCGGCGTGCTGGACCCGGCGGGCCGGCAGTAGGTGCACACGCTGCCGCCCGCGGCGACGTGAAACGCCCGGTGCGGGCCGGGGGTGGCGCAGCGGGCGCACTCGGTCAGCGCCGGCGCCCAACCGGCGATCCCCATCGCGCGCAGCAGGTAGGCGTCCAGCACCAGTTCGCGGGACCGGTTGCCGTCGGCGACCGCCCGCAGGGCCGCCACCGTGAGCCGGTGCAGCGCCGGGGCGGGGGCCCGCTCTTCCCCGGCGAGGCGTTCGGCGGTCTCCAGGACCGCGCAGGCGCAGGTGTAGCGCCCGTAGTCGCTGACGATGTCGGTGGCGAACGCGTCGATCGCCGCGACCTGGGTGACGATGTCGAGGTTGCGGCCGGGGTAGAGCTGCACGTCGATGTGGGCGAACGGTTCCAGCCGCGCGCCGAATTTGCTGCGGGTGCGCCGCACCCCTTTGGCGACCGCCCGGACCAGCCCGTGGTCACGGGTGAGCAGGGTGACGATCCGGTCGGCCTCGCCGAGTTTGTGCTGGCGCAACACCACCGCACGATCCCGGTAGAGTCGCATCGCACCAGTGTGGCACCGCGTCGCGACAACCCGGCCGAAGCGCGCCGATACAGTCTGTACCGATGACTAGCCCCGCAGTCCGGTTCCCCACCCTCACCGAGCAGCTGTATCGCCTCGCCGGCGGCGAGGTGACCTCGGTGGAGCTGGTGCGGGCCACGCTGGACCGGATCGAGGCGAGCCAGCCGACGTTGAACGCCTTCAAGGTGGTGCTGACCGAATCCGCGCTGGCCGCGGCGGCCGACGCCGACCGCCGCCGCGCCGCCGGCCACGACGCGCCGTTGCTGGGGGTGCCGATCGCGGTCAAGGACGACGTCGACGTGGCCGGGGTGCCCACCGCGTTCGGCAGCCAGGGCTATGTGGCCCCGGCCGGCGCCGACGCCGAGGTGGTGCGCCGGCTGCGGGCGGCCGGCGCGGTCATCGTCGGCAAAACCAACACCTGCGAGCTGGGCCAGTGGCCGTTCACCAGCGGCCCGGGGTTCGGCTACACCCGCAATCCGTGGTCCCGCCACCACACCCCCGGCGGCTCGTCGGGCGGCAGCGCCGCGGCGGTGGCCGCCGGGCTGGTCACCGCCGCGATCGGCTCCGACGGGGCGGGCAGTGTCCGGATCCCGGCCGCCTGGACGCATCTGGTGGGCATCAAGCCGCAGCGCGGCCGCATCTCGACGTGGCCGCTGCCGGAGGCGTTCAACGGCATCACCGTCAACGGGGTGCTGGCGCGCACGGTCGCCGATGCGGCGCTGGTGCTCGACGCGGTGGCCGGCAACGCCGACGGGGACCTGCACAAACCGCCGCCGGTGCGGGTGTATCCGCCCGGCGGCACGGTCAGCGGGCCGCTGCGAGTGGGGCTGTCGACCCGGTTCCCGTTCACCGGGTTCCGGGCCCGGCTGCATCCGGAGATCCGCGCCGCCCTGGAGTCCACCGCCGCGCAGCTCGGCCGGCTGGGCCACCCGGTGGTCACCGCCAACCCCGACTACGGGGTGCGCGCGTCGTGGAATTTCCTGGCCCGCTCCACCGCGGGGGTGATGGATGCCGCCTACCGGCTCGGCGACGGGGTCACCCTGGACCCGCGCACCGAGGCCAACATCAAGGTGGGGAGGCTGCTGTCGGAGTCGGTGCTGCGGCGGGCCCGCAAGCGGGAGGCCAAGACCCGGCGGCGGATCGGGATGATCTTCCGCAACGTGGATGTGATCCTGGCGCCGACCACCGCGCAGCCGCCGCCGCGCGTGGACGCCTTCGACGACCTGGGCGGCACCCGCACCGATCGCGCGATGATCCGCGCCTGCCCGGTGACCTGGCCGTGGAACCTGTTGGGCTGGCCGTCGGTCAACATCCCGGCCGGGTTCACCTCCGACGGCCTGCCGATCGGGGTGCAGCTGATGGGCCCGGCCAACAGTGAGCCGCTGCTGATCTCGCTGGCCGCCGAGCTGGAGGCGGTCTCCGGGTGGGCCGGCGAGCAACCCGACATCTGGTGGGAGTAGCCCGCCGCCGGGGTCAAAACCCCAGTCGCCCCAGCTGTTTGGGATCGCGCTGCCAGTTCTTGGCGACCTTGACCCGCAGGTCCAGATACACCTTGGTGCCCAGCAGTTTCTCGATCTGATGCCGCGCGGCGGTGCCGACCTCGCGGAGCCGGGAGCCGCCCCGGCCGATCACGATCGCCTTCTGGCTGGGCCGTTCGACGTACAGGATGGCGTGCACGTCGATCAGGTCGTCGCGGTCGGCGCGCGGGTTGACCTCGTCGATCACCACCGCCAGCGAATGCGGCAGTTCCTCCCGGACCCCTTCCAGGGCGGCCTCCCGGATGAACTCGGCCATCAGCGTCTCTTCCGGTTCGTCGGTGAGTTCACCGTCGGGGTAGAACGCCGGGCCGGGCGCCAACTGCGCCACCAGCACGTCGATGAGCACGTCGATCTGCTCCCCGGCGACCGCCGAGACCGGCACGATCTCCGTGTCCGGCCCGAGCAGTTCGCTGGTGGCGACGAGTTGTTCGGCGACCCGCTCGCGGGCCACCTTGTCGATCTTGGTGACCACCCCGATCACCGTGGTGGTGGGGGCGACGGCGCGGATCTGCTCGGCGATCCAGCGGTCGCCGGGGCCGATCTTCTCGTCGGCCGGGATGCACAGCGCGATGACGTCAACTTCGCGGTAGGTGTCGCGGACCAGGTCGTTGAGCCGTTTGCCGAGCAGGGTGCGCGGGCGGTGCAGGCCCGGGGTGTCGACCAGCACGATCTGGAAGTTCTCCCGGTGCACCACGCCGCGGATCGTGTGCCGGGTGGTCTGCGGGCGGTTGGAGGTGATCGCCACCTTGGCGCCCACCAGCGCATTGGTCAGGGTGGACTTGCCGGTGTTGGGGCGCCCGACCAGGCACACGAAGCCGGACCGGAACTCGCTCACAGCGGTGTCCCGCCCCGGTCGGTGACGATGATCGTCGCCTCCGGCGACAGGTCGCGCACGGCGGGCACGCCGGCGTCGTCGACGGTGCCGCCGACCAGCACCACCGCCTCCAGCCCGGCGGCGCCGCTGGACACCGCGGTGGCCACCGCGGTCTGCAGCGCGGTCAGGTCCAGCCCGCTGAGCCGCACCGGGGCGCCGGCGTAGGTGCGGCCGTCGAGGTCGCGCACCGCGGCGCCGCTGCCGGCCTCGGCGCGGCCCATCGCCCCGCGCGCCAACACCACCAGCTTGGTGTCCTCGGGGTTCAGCGGGTCACTCATCGTTCTCCTCCGGTTCCATCGGGCTGATCAGCACGGTGCCCACCCGCACCCGGCCGCGACGGTCCGGGCCGGCCTCAGCGCGCAGCAGCAACCCGTTCCAGACCACCTCGGCGCCCGGCAGCGGCACCCGGCCGAGCTCCAGGCCCAGCAGCCCGCCGACGGTGTCGACGTCGAGGTCGGGGTCGAACTCGATACCGTACAGTTCGCCGACGTCCTCGATCGGCAGCCGGGCCGACACCCGGTAGCAGCGGTCGCCGAGTTCTTCGACCGGGGCGACCTCGTCCTGGTCGTATTCGTCGGCGATCTCGCCGACGATCTCCTCGAGCACGTCTTCGATGCTGACCAGCCCGGCGATGGCGCCGTACTCGTCGACCAGCAGGGCCATGTGGTAGCGGTCGCGTTGCATCTCGCGCAGCAGGTCGTCCAGCGGCTTGGAGTCGGGCACGAACACCGCCGGGCGCATCAGCTGCGACACGGTGACGTCCTGGCCGCTGTTGGGTGAGTAATAGGTTTGCCGGACAACGTCTTTCAAGTAGGCCACGCCGATCACGTCGTCGACGTTCTCGCCGATCACCGGGATGCGGGAGTGCCCGCTGCGCACCGCGAGCGAGGTCGCCTGGGCAGCCGATTTCCCGCCCTCGATCCAGACCATCTCGGTGCGCGGCACCATCACCTCGCGGGCCGGGGTGTCGCCGAGTTCGAAAACGCTTTGGATCATCCGGCGTTCGTCGTCGGCGACGACGCCGCGCTGCTGGGCGAGGTCGACGACCTCCCGCAACTCGATCTCGGAGGCGAACGGGCCGTTGCGCAGACCGCCGCCGGGGGTCAGCGCGTTACCCACCAGCACCAGCAGCCGGCTGATCGGGGTGAGCAGAACCGAGATCACTTGCAGCGGAAGCGCGGCCGTCAGCGAGATCGAGTAGGCGTTCTGCCTGCCGATGGTGCGCGGCCACACCCCGATCAACACGAAGCTGATCACCACCATCACCACCGCCGCCGACAGCCGGCCCCAGCCCCAACCCAGCTCGCCGTAGAGGAACGCGACCAGCAGCACGGTGGCGGTCACCTCGCAGGTGATCCGCAGCAGCACCACCAGGTTGATGTAGCTGGGCCGGTCGGCGACCAGCTTGGTCAGCCGCACCGCGCCGGGCCGCTCGTCGCGGACCATCTCCTGCACCCGGGCGATCGACACGGTGCTCATCGCGGCGTCGATGGCGGCGAACAGCCCGCCGAGGACCACCAGCACGATCGCGCCGAACAGCGGGGCCAGGGTGCTCACGGGGCGTCGAAGTGCCGGGATCGGTCCAGCAGCCGCTGGTCCCGCTCGGCCTGCCGGTCTCGCCGGTAGCCCGCCACCTCCGCGTCGACCCACTCCTCCAGCAGCCGGTTCTGCAGGGCGAACATCTCTTTCTCCTCGGCCGGTTCGGCGTGGTCGTAGCCGAGCAGGTGCAGCACCCCGTGGACGGTGAGCAGCGCCAGTTCGTGGCCCAGACTGTGCCCGGCGGCCTCGGCCTGACCGGCGGCGAATTGCGGGCACAGCACGATGTCGCCGAGCATCGCCGGGCCGGGCTCGGGCGCATCGGGACGCCCGCCCGGTTCGATCTCGTCCATCGGGAAGCTCATCACGTCGGTCGGGCCGGGCAGGTCCATCCACCGCATGTGCAGGTCGGCCATGGTGGCGCTGTCGACGAGCACCAGCGAGAGCTCCGCGGCCGGGTTGACGTCCAACTGCTCGATGACGAACTTGGCGACGCTGACCAGTTCGGTCTCGGAGATGTCGAGACCGGACTCGTTGGAGACCTCGATGCTCACCGGCCGGTCACCGCCGCGCGGCCCGGTTGATGCGCAGGCCCGGCCCGTGCGACTCGGCGGTGTGCCGCTCGTAGGCGTCGACGATCTCCGAGACCAGCCGGTGGCGCACCACGTCGGCGCTGGTCAATTCGGCGAAATGGATGTCGTCGATGCCGGCGAGCACCTCGGTGGCCGCCCGCAGCCCGGAGCGGGACCCGCCGGGCAGGTCGACCTGGGTGACGTCGCCGGTGACGACGATCTTGGACCCGAAGCCCAACCGGGTCAGAAACATCTTCATCTGCTCGGCGGTGGTGTTCTGCGCCTCGTCGAGGATGATGAACGCGTCGTTGAGGGTGCGGCCGCGCATGTAGGCCAGCGGCGCCACCTCGATCACCCCCGACGCCATCAGTTTGCCGATCAACTCCGGGTCCATCATGTCGTGCAGCGCGTCGTAGAGCGGACGCAGATACGGGTCGATCTTCTCGCTCAGCGAGCCGGGCAGAAACCCGAGGCGCTCGCCGGCCTCGACGGCCGGGCGGGTCAGGATGATCCGGGTGACCTGCTTGTTCTGCAGCGCGTGCACGGCTTTGGCCATCGCCAGGTAGGTCTTGCCGGTGCCGGCGGGGCCGATCCCGAACACGATGGTGTGCTCATCGATGGCGTCGACGTAGTGCTTCTGGTTGAGCGTCTTGGGCCGGATCGTCTTACCGCGCCGCGACAGGATGTCCAGGGTGAACACCTCGGCGGGCGACTCGTTGCCGGCGCCGACCAGCATGGCGACGCTGTGCCGCACCACGTCGGGGGTCAGCGGTTTGCGCCGCGCCACCACCGTGATCAGTTCGGCGATGACCCGTTCGGCCAGCGCCACGTCGGCGGGCTCGCCGGTGAGGGTGACGACGTTGCCGCGCACATGCAGGTCGGCGGCGAGGGCGGCCTCGAGCTCACGGAGGTTCTCGTCGCCGGAGCCGAGCAGGCCCATGACAAGGTCGGGGGGAACGTCGATGCCGCTGCGCACCGGCGACGGGGTGGCCGGGTCGGCGGCGTTGGTCTCGCGGAGCGTCAAGAGTGCTCAGTGCCTGCTTTCGGTGTGTTCGGGCGGCGTACTCGGATTCCTCAGTCTACCGCTGAGGGCGACCACTCCCCCAGTTGCGCCGCTTCCGCCCAGCGGGCGGTGAGCACCCCCAGCGCACCCAGGGCGACCGCCGCGGCGGTCGAGGTGCGCAGCACCGTCGGACCCAGCCGGGCGGTGACCGCCCCGGCCCCGGTCAGCGCGGCCAGTTCCTCATCGCTGATCCCGCCCTCCGGGCCGACCAGCAGCAGCACCGCCGCGGCCCGGCCGACGGCCCGCTCGGTGAGCGGGGTGCGCGCCGATTCGTGCAGGGCGAGCACCAGGGTGCCCGCGCTGACCTGCTCGCGGACCAGGTCGGTCAGCTGCGGGGTGGTGAGCGGGCCGCCGACGTCCGGGATGTGGGCGCGGCGGGACTGCCGCGCCGCGGCGCGGGCCACCGCGCGCCAGCGCCGCAGGCCCTTCTCGGCGCGGGCGCCGTCCCAGCGGGCCACGCACCGCGCCGCCGACCAGCCGACGAACGCGTCCGCGCCGGCCTCGGTGGCCAGCTCGATCGCCAGCTCGGACCGGTCGGATTTGGGCAGGGCCTGCACGACGGTGACCGGCGGCGACGGCGCGGGCACCTGCCGGCGGTCGAGGACGCGGGCGCGCAGCCCGTCGCGGTCGGCGGTTTCGACCACGCAGTGCGCCAGCCCGCCGGCCCCGTCGCCGAGCATCAGCTGCTCGCCGGGCCGGATGCGGCGCACCCGGGCCGCGTGGAAGCCTTCCTGGCCGTCGACGTCGGCCAGTGCCCCGGGTTCGGGCAGGGCATCGACGTAGAACAGGCCGAGCACCGCGCTAGCGTCCGCTGAAGGTCTCGCGCAGCCGGCTGAACAGGCCACCGCCGCCGGTGCCGCTGCCGGCGCCGCGGGCGGAGCGGACCTCGGCCGTCTCGTGGTCGCGGCGCTCCTTCAGCTGGCGCAGCAGGTCGGTGTCGTGGCTGTCGAGCCGGTCGGGCACCAGCACCTCGACGTGGGCGTGCAGGTCGCCGCGCACCCCCGACCGCAGGTGCGGCATGCCGTGCCCGCGCAGGGTGAGCACCGCGCCCGGCTGGGTGCCGGCCGGGATGGTGATCTCGGTGGGGCCGTCGAGGATGGCCTCGACGGTGACCGCGGAGCCCAGCGCGGCGTCGACCATCGGCACCGAGAGGGTGCAGTGCAGGTCGTCGCCGTCGCGGACGAAGATCTCGTGCGGCTGCTCGTGGACCTCGACGTAGAGGTCGCCGGCCGGCCCGCCGCCAGGCCCGACCTCACCCTGGGCGGCCAGCCGCACCCGCATGCCGTCGCCGACCCCGGCGGGGATCTTCACGTTGATCTCCCGGCGGGCCCGCACCCGGCCGTCACCGGCGCACTGGTGGCAGGGGTCGGGGATGACCTCGCCGACGCCGCGGCAGGTCGGGCAGGGCCGGGAGGTGAGCACCTGGCCGAGCAGGGAGCGCTGGACGCTCTGCACCTCGCCGCGCCCGCCGCAGGTGTCACACGACATCGGGGTCGAGTCGCCGTTGGTGCCGCGGCCGTGGCAGCGGTCGCAGAGCACAGCGGTGTCGACGGTGACCTGCTTGGTCACCCCGGTGGCGCAGTCGGCGAGATCCAGCCGCACCCGCAGCAGCGAATCCGAGCCGGGCCGCACCCGCCCGACCGGGCCGCGGGTGGCGGCGCCACCGCCGAAGAACGCCTCGAAGACGTCGCCGAGGCCCCCGAACCCGCCGAACCCGTTGCCCGGGCCCCCGCCGTTCTCCAGCGGGTCACCGCCGAGATCGACGATGCGGCGCTTCTCCGGGTCGGAAAGCACCTCGTAGGCGACGCTCACCTCTTTGAACCGGGCCTGGGCGGCCTCGTCGGGGTTGACGTCGGGGTGCAGCTCGCGCGCCAGCTTGCGGTAGGCGCGCTTGATCTCCGAGTCGCTCGCGCTGCTGCTCACGCCGAGCAGTCCGTAGTAGTCGCGTGCCAACGCTTGACCTTTCCCGCGTGGTGCCCGCTATCGGGCGCCCAGAACTTCGCCGATGTACATAGCAACCGCGGCGACACTCGCGATGGTTCCCGGATAGTCCATCCGGGTGGGTCCCAGCACACCCATTCCCCCGAACACGGTGCCGCTCGGGCCGTAGGCGGTGGAGACCACCGACGTGCCCGCCATCTGTTCGGCTTCGGTTTCGTGGCCGATCCGCACGGTGACCTTGCCGGTCTCCTGCTGGGCCGCCAGCAACCGTAGCACCACCACCTGCTCCTCCAGCGCCTCCAGCACCGAGCGCAGCGATCCGCCGAAGTCGGCGGCGTTGCGGGTCAGGTTGGCGGTGCCGCCGAGCACCAACCGCTCCTCGGCGGGCTCGACCAGCGACTCCAGCAGCACCGTCGCCGAACG
This sequence comes from Mycobacterium sp. 1274756.6, assembly GCF_001668625.1. GTDB lineage: Bacteria > Actinomycetota > Actinomycetes > Mycobacteriales > Mycobacteriaceae > Mycobacterium. The sequence continues at coordinate 1,653 of NZ_LZLJ01000044.1, read as the reverse complement.
GGCCACCGCGTCGCTGAGCCCGACGGCCTGGCCCTCGGGGTGCTCGAAGTGGCTGACCAGGTCGGCGACCGCGATCGAGGCGGCGGAGAGCCGCTTGCCCTCCAGCGCCTGGCCGAGCAGGTCGCGCAGCTGGGCCAGCTGCTGCTCGTCGATGGTGTCGCCGAGTTCGACGATGCGCTGATCCACCCGGCCGGAATCGGTGATCACCACCATCAGCAACCGGGCCGGGGTCAGCGCGATGACCTCCAGGTGACGCACCGTCGAGGTGGACAGCGTCGGGTACTGCACCACCGCGACCTGCCGGGTCAGCTGCGCCAGGGTGCGTACCGCGCGGCGCAGCACGTCGTCGAGGTCCACACCGGATTCCAGGAACGACAGGATCGCGCGGCGTTCGGCCGAGGAGAGGGGTTTGACACCGTCGAGCCGGTCGACGAACTCCCGGTAGCCCTTGTCGGTGGGGACCCGCCCGGAGCTGGTGTGCGGCTGGGCGATGTAGCCCTCCGCTTCGAGCACCGCCATGTCGTTGCGCACGGTCGCCGGGGAGACGCCCAGGTTGTGCCGTTCGACCAGCGCCTTCGAGCCGACCGGCTCCTGGGATTGCACGAAGTCGGCGACGATGGCGCGCAGGACGTCGAGGCGACGATCATCGGCGCTACCCATCGCTGTTCCACCTCCTTGGTCGGCTCCAGTTTACGGGCCTTGCCAGGGGTTTTTGCCAACCGTTAACAACACCGGGGGTCGACTGGTGCGCAACGGCGACTAGCCTGGGTTCCCATGATCTCGTCTCATCCCCCGCTGCCCCGATGAGCCGCTCATGATCTTCAAAGGAGTCCGGGACGGCAAGCCCTATCCCGAGCACGGGTTGTCCTACCGGGACTGGTCGCAGATCCCGCCGCGCCAGCTGCGGCTCGACGAGCTGGTCACCACGACCACGGTGCTGGCCCTCGACCGGCTGCTCTCGGAGGATTCGACGTTCTACGGCGACCTGTTCCCGCACGCGGTGCGGTGGAAGGGGATCGTCTACCTGGAGGACGGCCTGCACCGTGCGGTTCGCGCGGCGTTGCGGAACCGCACGGTGCTGCACGCCCGGCTGTTCGACATGGACGTGCTCGGCCACCACGGGTTGTCGGCCGAGGCCTGACGCGCAGCGGGCGCGGTCAGTTGGGCAGCCGGCCCACGATCGCCTCGACCAGCTCGTCGCCGGCGGCCTGGGAGAGCATCCAGCCGTTCTGGTTGACGAAGGTGACGTTCTTCTCGATCGGCGAGGCCATCTTGGGTCCGGTGACGGTGACGTCGGAGGTGACCGTGTTCTCACCGGCCGCGGTGATGTTGTCGGCGGTGAAGGTCAGCGGCAGCGCCCCGTGGTGACCGGCTTGGCGCAGCTTGTGGTTGAACACGTTGGCGCGGTGACGGTCCAGGCCGCCGGCGACCAGGTCGCTCTTCACCTCGTCGGAGACCTCCGGGTCGACCAGGTTGTCGAGGATGCCGGTGAGCTCTTCGGCGGTCGGCAGCGCGGTGGCCGGGTCGGCGGGCAACCCGGTCAACTTCTCGCTGCGCGGCGGGTTGAGCAGCACCGCCCCCGCCGGCGTCGTCACGCAGGTGACCCCCGGCGCGAATGCGTAGCGGCTCTGCGCCGGATAGTCCGGGGTGGGC
>NZ_LZLJ01000043.1 GCF_001668625.1 Mycobacterium sp. 1274756.6 | reverse complement strand
GCGGGCCACCTCGCCGCACAGGAATGCCTTGGCCGCGTAGTGCACGTGGCGTCCGCCGCCGCACGCGGCGGCGCTCGCAGCCCCGCGCACCCCGGACGACACCCTGCTGTTGGCCCCGCAGGTCTGGCCCCGCAACACCGTGCGCGGCGACGACGGCACCGTCCGCATCGCCGGGGTCAGCGTCACCGAACTGGCCCAGGAGTACGGCACCCCGCTGTTCATCGTCGACGAGGACGACTTCCGCAGTCGCTGCCGCGAAATCGCCGCCGCGTTCGGCGGCGGACGCCACGTGCACTACGCGGCCAAGGCATTCCTGTGCGGCGAGGTGGCCCGCTGGGTCGACGCCGAGGGCCTCTCGCTGGACGTCGCCACCGGCGGCGAACTCGCCGTCGCACTGCACGCCGGGTTTCCCGCGGAGCGAATCACGATGCACGGCAACAACAAATCCGTCGCCGAGCTCACCGCGGCGGTGCACGCCGGCGTCGGCCACATCGTGCTGGACTCACTGACCGAGATCGAACGCCTCGACGCCATCGCCGCCGCGGCCGGAGTGGTGCAAGACGTCCTGGTACGGGTCACCGTCGGCGTGGAAGCCCACACCCACGAGTTCATCTCCACCGCCCACGAAGACCAGAAATTCGGGCTCTCGCTGGCCGGCGGCGCGGCGATGACGGCCATCCGCCGGGTCTTCGCCACCGACCACCTGCGCCTGGTCGGGTTGCACAGCCACATCGGCTCCCAGATCTTCGACGCGGCCGGCTTCGAGATCGCCGCGCAGCGGGTGATCGGTCTGCTGCGCGACGTGGTCGCCGAATTCGGGGTCGACAAGACCGCCCAACTGCGCACCATCGACCTCGGCGGCGGATTCGGCATCGCCTACCTGCCCGACGACGACCCCCCGCCGGTGGCCGAGTTGGCCGCCACCCTCACCCGCATCGTGCGCGAGGAATCCGCGGCGGTGGGCCTGCCGGCCCCGGACCTGGTCGTCGAGCCCGGACGGGCGATCGCCGGACCGGGCACCATCACGCTCTATGAGGTCGGCACCGTCAAGGACGTCGGGATCAGCGCCACCGCCCAGCGCCGCTACATCAGCGTCGACGGCGGCATGAGCGACAACATCCGGACCTCGCTCTACGGCGCCGACTACGACATCCGCCTGGTCTCCCGCGCCAGCCGGGAAACCGCGGTGCTGGCTCGGGTGGTCGGGAAACACTGCGAGAGCGGCGATATCGTCGTACGCGACACCTGGGTCCCGCAGGACGTCGGGCCCGGTGATCTACTGGCGGTGCCCGCCACCGGCGCATACTGCTATTCGATGTCCAGCCGCTACAACCTGCTCACCCGGCCGGCCGTGGTAGCGGTACGCGACGGTCACGCGCGGCTGATCCTGCGTCGTGAGACGGTGGACGACCTGTTGAGCTTGGAGGTGAGTGGTGACCAGTGACCCAAAGCCGGTCGGCGTCGCGGTGCTGGGATACGGCAACGTCGGTAGCGAGGTCGTCCGCATCATCGAGAGCAGCGCCGCCGACCTGACCGCCCGCATCGGCGCGCCGCTGGTGTTGCGCGGTATCGGGGTGCGCCGGGTCAACGCCAACCGCGGGGTGCCCATCGAACTGCTCACCGACGACATCGACGAACTGGTGACCCGCGACGACGTCGACATCGTCGTGGAGCTGATGGGCCCGGTCGAGCCGGCGCGCAAGGCGATCCTCTCGGCGATCGAGCACGGAAAATCTGTGGTCACCGCCAACAAGGCGCTGCTGGCCGGCTCCACCGGGGAACTGGCCCGCGCCGCCGAGCAGGCGCATGTGGACCTGTACTTCGAGGCCTCGGTCGCCGGGGCTATCCCGGTCATCCGGCCGCTGACCCAGTCCCTGGCCGGGGACAGCGTCCTGCGGGTGGCCGGCATCGTCAACGGCACCACCAACTACATCCTCTCGGAGATGGAGACCACCGGCGCCGACTACGCCAGCGCCCTGGCCGACGCCAGCACCCTCGGCTACGCCGAAGCCGACCCCACCGCCGACGTCGACGGCTACGACGCCGCCTCCAAAGCCGCCATCCTGGCCTCGATCGCCTTCCACACCACCGTCACCGCCGACGACGTCTACCGGGAGGGCATCACCGCGATCACCACCGACGACTTCGTGTCGGCGCAGGCACTGAACTGCACCATCAAACTGCTGGCACTGTGCGAACGCATCGTCGACGAGAACGGTCAGGAGATGGTCTCCGCCCGGGTGTATCCGGCGCTGGTGCCGGCGGCGCACCCGCTGGCCACCGTCGGCGGCGCCTTCAACGCGGTGGTGGTCGAGGCGGAGGCGGCCGGTCGGCTGATGTTCTACGGGCAGGGCGCCGGCGGCGCGCCGACCGCCTCGGCGGTCACCGGCGACATCGTGATGGCCGCGCGCAACCGGGTGCAGGGCGGGCGCGGGCCGCGGGAATCCAAGTACGCCCAACTGCCGATCGCCCCGATCGGGAAGGTCTCGACCCGCTACTACGTGAGCATGGACGTCGCCGACCGCTCCGGTGTGCTCTCGGCGGTGGCCGCCGAATTCGCCAAACGCGGCGTCAGCATCGCCGAGGTGCGCCAGGAAGGCGTCGTCGCCGACAGCGGCGAGCGGATCGGGGCGCGCATCGTGGTGGTCACCCACCGCGCGACCGAGGCCGCGCTGTCCGAGACCATCACCGCCCTGGAAGAACTCGACGTGGTAGCCAATGTGGCTAGCGTGCTGCGATTGGAAGGAACCGACCCATGAGCCGGACGACACCGCACCAGGCCTGGCCGGGTCTGATCGCCGCCTACCGGGACCGGCTGCCGGTCGGCGAGGACTGGACGCCGGTCACGCTGCTGGAGGGCGGCACCCCGCTCATCCACGCCACCCGGATCTCCGAGCAGACCGGCTGCACCGTGCACCTGAAGGTCGAGGGACTCAACCCGACGGGGTCGTTCAAGGACCGCGGCATGACGATGGCGGTCACCGACGCGCTCGCGCGCGGCCAGCAGGCGGTGCTGTGCGCCTCGACCGGCAACACCTCGGCATCGGCGGCGGCGTACGCGGCGCGGGCCGGCATCACCTGCGCCGTCCTGGTGCCGCAGGGCAAGATCGCGATGGGCAAACTGGCCCAGGCGGTCATGCACGGCGCCAAGATCATCCAGGTCGACGGCAACTTCGACGACTGTCTGGAGTTGGCCCGCAAGATGACCAACGACTTCCCGACCATCGCCCTGGTCAACTCGGTGAACCCGGTGCGCATCGAGGGGCAGAAGACCGCCGCCTTCGAGATCGTCGACGTGCTCGGCGCCGCACCGGACGTGCACGCGTTGCCGGTCGGCAACGCGGGCAACATCACCGCCTACTGGCGCGGCTACCGCGAATACCACGCCGACGGGGTCATCGACTCGCTGCCGCGCATGCTCGGCACCCAGGCCGCCGGCGCCGCCCCGCTGGTCACCGGCGAGCCGGTACGCGACCCGGAGACCGTCGCCACCGCCATCCGGATCGGCTCCCCGGCCTCCTGGTCCTCGGCGGTCGCGGCCCAAGAGCAGTCCGACGGCCGTTTCCTGGCCGCCACCGACGAGGAGATCCTCGCCGCCTACCACCTGGTCGCCGAATCCGAGGGCGTCTTCGTCGAGCCGGCGTCGGCCGCCAGCATCGCCGGTCTGCTCAAGTCCATCGAAGACGGCTGGGTGGAGCGGGGTTCGACGGTGGTGTGCACCGTCACCGGCAACGGCCTGAAGGACCCCGACACCGCCCTGCGCGACCTGCCCACCGTCACACCGGTGCCCGTCGATCCGGGCGTGGTCGTCGAGAAGCTGGGGTTGGCGTAGGTGACCCGGTTGCTGCCGGCCGGACTCTCGGCCACCGCGGTCGTCGCCGCCTCCAGCGCCAATCTGGGCCCCGGCTTCGACAGCCTCGGTCTGGCGCTGAGTCTGTATGACGAGATCAGCGTGGAGACAACGGCTTCCGGCCTGGTGGTGGAAGTCGAAGGCGAGGGAGCGGGTCAGGTCCCGCTGGGGGAGGAGCACCTGGTGGTCCGCGCCTTCCAGCGCGGGCTGGCGGCCTGCGACGCCGCGGTGCCCGGCTTGGTGGTGCGCTGCCGCAACGCCATCCCGCACTCGCGCGGTCTGGGATCGTCGGCGGCAGCCGCGGTCGGCGGTTTGGCCGCGGTCAACGGCCTTGTGGCACAAGCGGATATCCCGACCCTTACCGATAACCAGCTGATCCAGCTCTCCTCGGAGTTCGAAGGGCACTCGGACAACGCCTCCGCTTCCGTGCTCGGCGGCGGCGTGGTCTCCTGGATCGACGCCGACATGCAGCCGTTCAGCTTCGCGGCAGTGCCCTTGCGATTGCACCCCGAGATCACGCTGTTCCCGGCGATTCCGGAAGCACGCTCATCGACCGCCGAGACCCGAATCCTGCTTCCGGGCCAGGTCAGCCATGCCGATGCCCGATTCAACGTCAGCCGCACCGCTTTGCTCGTGGTGGCGCTGACCGAGCGGCCCGACCTGCTGATGACCGCCACTGAGGACGTGCTGCACCAGCCCCAGCGGGCGCCGGCGATGCCGGCCTCGGCGGAGTTCATGCGGCTGTTGCGCAGCCACGGCATCGCGGCGGTGCTCTCCGGGGCGGGCCCGGCGGTGATCGCGTTGACCACCCGGTCGGAGTTGCCGCGCGAAGCCCACGAGTACGCCGCGGCCAACGGATTCACCGTCGGCGCGATGGCGGTGGGCGACGGGGTCCGGTGGAGTGCCGGTGCCGCCTTGCCGCGGTGACGTTTGACATGGTGCGAAGCGGGTATCGGCATTGCTTGCGCCGAACAACGAAGCACGTTATTCTCGGGGCGTCCGGTAAACGCAGCCTCTGCTTCTGCGCTGACACGAGGACAACTATCACATTCTTCTCGGGGACGACCATTAGCGACTGCTGCCGTGGCGCTCACTGTTACCGAAATTGACGGTGGTGCGCGTCCGGTGAATGTGACCGGACGCAACTGACCCCTCGCATAACTCCATTGGGCGAGGGAAGAAAGGAAATCCGTGACCGAAACGGACCTGATCAAAGCTGACGACCCGACCGGTGCGTCCGCGTCGAGCAATGCCTCCGCGACGCCGAAATCCGGCAACTCGTTGTCCACGATGGTGCTCGCCGAACTGCGGGCACTGGCAGTCCAGTCCGGTGTCAAAGGAACGTCCGGGATGCGCAAGAGCGACCTGATCGCCGCGATCCGGGCCAGTCGGGGCCAGCAGAACGGAGGAGGGGCCGTGGACACGACGTCGACAGGCGATGCAGCCGAAACGAAGGCCTCACCGCAGGGTGACCAGGCGACCGCCGCCGATGACACCGGCGGCGCGCGCCGTGAACGCCGTGCGGCCTCCCGGGAGAGCGGCCCGAGTTCGGCCGACGACGCCGAGACCGCGCCGGCCAAGGACGGCACCGACACCCGCGGTGCCAGCCAGTCGGACAAGGCCGACGCCGGTAAAGGCGACGCCGGTAAAGGCGACTCGGACAAGGCCGCGGCCAAGGAGTCCGACAAGCGTCAGGACGACAGCGGCCAGCAGGGCAAAGACCAGCAGGGCAAAGACCAGCAAAACAAGGGCCAACAGGGCAAGGGCCAGGACAAGTCGCAGCAGGACAAGGGCGATCAATCCCGCGACCAATCCCGCGATAAAGGCGACCAGTCCCGCGATAAAGGTCAGGACAAAAACGGCGAGTCCGGCCCGCAGGGCCGGGACGACGACGGCGACGGCCGCGGCGGCCGCCGCGGGCGCCGGTTCCGCGACCGGCGTCGGCGCGACCGCTCCGGCGACGGCGACACCGAACTGCGCGAGGACGACGTCATCCAGCCGGTAGCCGGCATCCTCGACGTGCTGGACAACTACGCGTTCGTCCGCACCTCCGGTTATCTGGCCGGCCCCAACGACGTCTACGTCTCGATGAACATGGTCCGCAAGAACGGCCTGCGTCGCGGTGACGCGGTGACCGGTGCGGTGCGCGCTCCCCGCGAAGGGGAAGGCGGCGGCCAGAACTCCCGGCAGAAGTTCAACCCGCTGGTGCGGTTGGACTCCGTCAACGGCGGGCCGGTCGAGGACGCCAAGAAGCGACCCGAATTCGGCAAGCTGACCCCGCTCTACCCCAACCAGCGGCTGCGCCTGGAGACCAACACGGAACTGTTGACCACCCGGGTAATCGACCTGATCATGCCGATCGGCAAGGGGCAGCGCGCCCTGATCGTCTCGCCGCCCAAGGCCGGTAAGACGACGATCTTGCAGGACATCGCCAACGCGATCACCCGCAACAACCCGGAATGCCACCTGATGGTGGTGCTGGTCGACGAGCGGCCCGAAGAGGTCACCGACATGCAGCGTTCGGTCAAGGGTGAGGTCATCGCCTCCACCTTCGACCGGCCGCCGTCCGACCACACCCAGGCCGCTGAACTGGCCATCGAGCGGGCCAAGCGCCTGGTCGAACAGGGCAAGGACGTGGTGGTGCTGCTGGACTCGATCACCCGGCTGGGCCGCGCCTACAACAACGCCTCGCCGGCGTCGGGGCGCATCCTCTCCGGTGGTGTGGACTCCACCGCGCTGTACCCGCCGAAACGTTTCCTCGGCGCGGCGCGCAACATCGAGGAAGGCGGCTCGTTGACGATCATCGCCACCGCGATGGTCGAGACCGGTTCCACCGGTGACACCGTCATCTTCGAGGAGTTCAAGGGCACCGGTAACGCGGAACTGAAGCTCGACCGCAAGATCGCCGAACGGCGCGTCTTCCCGGCAGTGGACGTCAACCCCTCCGGTACCCGGAAGGACGAGCTGCTGCTCTCACCCGACGAATTCGCGATCGTGCACAAGCTGCGTCGCGTTCTCTCGGGCCTGGACTCCCACCAGGCGATCGACCTGCTGATGAGCCAACTGCGCAAGACGAAGAACAACTACGAGTTCCTCGTCCAGGTTTCGAAGAACACGCCCGGCGGACTCGACGACGACTGATCGCCTCGTCGCGACGTTGATCTCGCGGCGTTGATCTGCCGCGAGTGCAGAACGTCGGCGACGTCCGGCGTGCGCGACCGCCGTCGCTCTTCACTCGACGAGCGGCTCGCGACCTCCCAGGGCCACCCGGCGCGTTCGCCGGCGCGTTCCATGGGCGCGAAAACGCCCGAGCGTCGAATGCGCACTGCAGCAGTGGCATCCGACGCCCGGGCGCAGGGTCGGGTCAGTAACCCGGGACCGGCGGCACTGGCGGAACCGGCGGCGGCGAGGGCACCTCGGGCACCGGCGGGACCGGTGGCACCGGCGGCGGCGAGGGCACCTCAGGTACGGGCGGCACCGGTGGCACCGGCGGGGGTGACGGCACCTCGGGCACCGGCGGCACCGGCGGGGGAGTCGGCGGGTTGGCGTTGGCGATCCCCACCCCCATTCCGACGCTCAGCGCGAAGCCCGCGGAAGCCGCCGCGACCGCGCCCCGGGCGAGCAAGTGTCGGATCTGCATCGTCATCACCGCTTTCTTCTGTTGATCATCGGACCCCTCGACCCGATAGTTTGGCTAGCTCCACACATACCCCCGCCCGAAAATCGATAAACCCCGACAGGTCGCTGAAGGTTTGCGACCAACGTCATCGCGGCTGGTGGGCGAGTGGAAAAAGTTCGCTGGAACGCACCGGTTGCGACGCCGGACACCCTGCGCCGACCGGACTCCGGCCCGGCGGAACGGGGAATAAAGCGGCGAGACCGCGGCGTTTGGGGCGATGACGGCTGACCTGGCATAATCGACCGCTGGATCAAAACCCGTCACCTCAGGTTCCGGTTCACGCCCGATGCGTTGGTCGGGCGACCCGGCGGCCCGCGATTGAAGAGGACACCCATGAAATCCGACATTCACCCCGCCTACGGCGAGACCACCGTGCTCTGCGGGTGTGGCAACAGCTTCACCACCCGCAGCACCAAGCCGGGCGGTCACATCGTCGTCGAGGTCTGCTCGCAGTGCCACCCGTTCTACACCGGCAAGCAGAAGATTCTGGACACCGGTGGCCGCGTCGCGCGCTTCGAGCGCCGCTACGGCAAGCGCACCGCCAAGGCCGACACGACCGCCTCCGACTCCGCCGACAAATAGCGGCCCCACCGGCGCCCGGAGCGGGAAACCGCATCCCCCGGGCGTCGGTTTGCGTTCCGGGAAGAAACCGACATGACTCAGAGCGTGCACGCGGTTGACGCGTTGCTGGTCGAGCATGCCCAGCTCGAGCAGGAGCTGGCCGACCCGGAGCTGCACGCCGATCCCGCCCAGGCCCGCAAGGTGGGGCGCCGGTTCGCGCAACTGGCGCCGATCGTGGCGACCCACCGCAAGCTCGAATCCGCCCGCGGCGACCTGGAAGCGGCACGGGAACTGGCCGCCGACGACCCGTCGTTCGCGGCGGAGGCCGACGAGTTGGAAGCCCGGGTGGCCGAGTTGGACACCCAGCTCACCGACATGCTCGCCCCCCGCGACCCGCACGACGCCGACGACGTCGTCCTCGAGGTCAAATCCGGCGAGGGCGGAGAGGAGTCGGCGCTGTTCGCCGCCGACCTGGCCCGCATGTACACGCGCTACGCCGAACGGCACGGCTGGACGGTCACGGTGCTCGACTCGACCACCTCCGACCTCGGCGGCTACAAAGAGGCCACGTTGACCATCGCCAGCAAGGGCGACAGCGCCGACGGCGTCTGGTCGCGACTGAAGTTCGAGGGCGGCGTGCACCGGGTCCAGCGCGTCCCGGTCACCGAATCCCAGGGCCGGGTCCACACCTCGGCGGCCGGGGTGCTGGTCTACCCCGAACCCGAAGAGGTCGAAGCGGTCCAGATCGACGACGCCGACCTGCGCATCGACGTCTTCCGCTCCTCGGGCAAGGGCGGCCAGGGCGTCAACACCACCGACTCCGCGGTCCGCATCACCCACCTGCCCACCGGCATCGTCGTCACCTGCCAAAACGAACGTTCCCAGCTGCAGAACAAGACCCGCGCCCTCCAGGTGCTGGCGGCTCGCCTGCAGGCGGTGGCCGAGGAGCAGGCCCTGGCCGAGGCCTCCGCCGACCGGGCCAGCCAGATCCGCACCGTCGACCGCAGCGAACGCATCCGCACCTACAACTTCCCGGAGAACCGGCTGGCCGACCACCGCATCGGCTACAAGTCGCACAACCTCGACCAGGTGCTCGACGGCGACCTCGACACCCTGCTCGACGCGCTGGCCGACGCCGACAAGCAGGCCCGGCTCCAGCAGTCATGACCCGGACCGCCGCCCCGCGCAGCAGCCTCCGGCGCGCGATCAACGATGCCGCCGCGCTGCTGTCCGCCGCCGGCATCGAGTCCGCGCAGCACGACGCCGAGGCGATCGCCGCCCACCTCGCCGGCACCGACCGCGGCCGGCTGCCGCTCATCGACCCGCCCGACGCCGGCTTCTACGCCCGCTATGACGAGGCGGTCACCGCCCGGGCCCGCCGGGTGCCGCTGCAGCACCTGACCGGCACGGCGGCGTTCGGCCCCGTCACCCTGCGCGTGGGGCCGGGCGTGTTCGTGCCCCGCCCGGAGACCGAGGCGCTGCTGGCCTGGGCCACCGCCCAGCCGGTGCCGCCCCGGCCGGTCGTCGTCGACGTCTGCACCGGCTCAGGTGCGCTGGCGCTCGCGTTGGCGCGCCACTTCCCGGCGGCCCGCGTGCTCGGCATCGACGACTGCCCGCAAGCCCTGGACTACGCCCGCCACAACTGCGCGGACAGCCCGGTCGAGCTCGTCCAGGCGGACGTCACGACGGCCGGTCTGCTGCCCGACCTCGACGGGCAGGTCGACCTGGTGGTGGCCAACCCGCCCTACATCCCCGACGACGCCGTGCTGGCCCCGGAGGTGGCGCGACACGATCCGCATCACGCGTTGTTCGGCGGCCCCGACGGCATGGCCGTGATCGCGGCCGTCGCCGCCCACGCCGCGCGCTGGCTGCGCTCGGGCGGCCGGGTCGGCGTCGAACACGACGACACGACCGCCGAGCAGACCGTCGCCCTGCTGCGCGCCACCGGCGACTTCGCCGAGATCACCGCCCACCGGGATCTGACCGGCCGGCCGCGGTTCGTCACCGCCGAGCGCAGGAGGCGCCACGGTGAGTGAGGTGTTCGACTGCGCCGAGGAAACCCAGCGCACCGAAGGGATCGCCGCGGCGGTCAGTGCGCTCAGATCCAGCCGGCTGGTGGTGCTGCCCACCGACACCGTCTACGGCATCGGCGCCGACGCGTTCGACAGTGCCGCCGTGCGCGCCCTGCTCGCCGCCAAGGGCCGCGGCCCGGACATGCCGGTCGGGGTGCTGGTGGGCTCCTGGCACACCATCGAGGGCCTGGTGTTCAGCGTGCCCGACGCGGCGCGCGTGCTGATCCGGGCCTTCTGGCCGGGAGCGCTGAGCCTGGTGGTGACCGCGGCGCCGTCACTGCAATGGGATCTCGGCGACACCCGGGGCACGGTGATGTTGCGCATGCCGCTGCATCCGGTGGCCATCGAGTTGCTGCGCGAAGTCGGGCCGATGGCGGTCTCCAGCGCCAACGTCTCGGGCCGTCCGGCGGCCCTGGACATGGCGGAGGCCAAAGCGCAGTTCGGTGCCGCGGTCGACGTCTATCTCGACGCCGGACCCGCGCCGCGCCAGGCCGCCTCCACGATCGTGGACCTGACCGGGCCGACCCCGCGCATCCTGCGTCCCGGCCCGGTCACCGCCGAGGACATCGCGGCCGTCCTGGAGACGGACCCGACGGCCCTGACGGGCTGAGCCGCCCAGGCGGATGGTGGCGTACGGTCACGGAATGGGCAGCGACGGAGACGGCTTCGCCACCAGTCTGCTGGCCCTCGCCAACCAGGGCGCCGGGGTTCCGCTGCGCGAACTCGCGCTGGTCGGGTTGACCGCCGCGATCATCACCTACTTCACCACCGGGCCGGTGCGGGTGCTGGCCACCCGCCTCGGCGCCGTGGCCTACCCCCGCGACCGCGACGTGCACCAGACGCCCACCCCGCGGATGGGCGGGCTGGCGATGTACCTCGGGGTGATCGCCGCGGTCTTCCTCGCCTCCCAACTGCCGGCGTTGACCCGCGGGTTCGTCTACTCCTCCGGCATGCCCGCCGTCGTGGTCGCCGGCGGGGTGATTATGGGCATCGGCTTGATCGACGACCGCTGGGGTCTGGACGCACTGACCAAGTTCGCCGGTCAGATCACCGCGGCCAGCGTGCTGGTCACCATGGGGGTGGCCTGGAGCGTGCTCTACATCCCGTTCGGCGGGGTGGGCACGATCGTGCTCGACCAGGTCTCCTCGATCCTGCTGACCTTGGCGCTGACCGTCTCCATCGTCAACGCGATGAACTTCGTCGACGGCCTCGACGGGCTCGCCGCCGGACTCGGCTTGATCACCGCGCTGGCCATCTGCATCTTCTCGGTCGGACTGCTGCACGACCACGGCGGCGACGTGCTGTTCTATCCGCCGGCGGTGATCTCGGTGGTGCTCGCCGGGGCCTGCCTGGGCTTTCTGCCACACAACTTCCACCGGGCCAAGATCTTCATGGGCGATTCCGGGTCGATGCTGATCGGGCTGATGCTGGCGGCGGCGGCCACCACCACCGCGGGGCCGATCTCCCAGAGCGCCTACGGAGCCCGCGACGTGTTCGCGCTGCTCTCCCCGTTTCTGCTCGTCGTCGCGGTGGTGTTCGTGCCGGCGTTGGACATGCTGCTGGCGATCGTGCGGCGCACCCGCGCCGGGGTGAGCCCGTTCCACCCCGACAAGATGCACCTGCACCACCGGCTGCTGGAGATCGGTCACTCGCACCGCCGCGTGGTGCTGCTGATCTACCTGTGGGTGGGCATCGTGGCGCTGGGGGCGGCCAGCACCATTTTCGTCGACCCGCGCTACGCCGGAGCGGTGATGTTGGCCGCCATCGCCGTGGCGATCGTGGCCACCTTGATCCCGCTGCTGCGGGGCCGCGACCAAGGCGTATACGACAGGGAGTAGTAGACTCATTACCGTGTGGTACGGTTCCGTTCGGCGTCGAACTCCGACCAAAAATGGAGATTTCTCTCGGGTCATTCCTGTGCGCAAACCGCCGTCCGATACGCTCGGCAGGTCGCACCGGAATCAGCTGAGTGACGCCGGTGCTGTGGTGGATTTTTCCGGGACCAGAAGGGCCGAGGGGTGACACGGTGACGACACCAGCGCAAGACGCGCCGTTGGTGCTTCCGGAGGTCGCTTTCCGCCCGCTGCGCCTGTTCGCCATCTGTCTCGGCTTGACCGCGGTGGCGGTCGCCGCGACGGTGGCACTCGACCGCCCGATGCTCGGGGTGTTCATCGGCGGCGGCTTGGGTCTGGGCCTGATCAACGCGCTGCTGGTGCGCCGCTCGGTGGACTCGATCACCGCGGACGCCCACCCGCTGAAAAGCAAGATGGCGCTGAACTCGGCCACCCGGCTCTTGGTTCTCACCGTGATCGCATTGGTGATCGGCTACCTGTTCCGGCCCGACGGGCTCGGCCTGCTGTTCGGCCTGGCGCTGTTCCAGCCGCTGCTGGTGGCCACCACCGCCCTGCCGGTCTGGAAGAAGATTCGCGCAGCAGGCAAGACCGACGGACACAGCGAAGGGACCGCATGATGGACGAGACGATCCTGGCCGAGGGCAAGGTCGAGGTCGGTCATCACACCACGGCCACCTGGCTGGGCATGACGATCAACGTCGACACCGTGGTGTCGAGCGCCCTCGCCGCCGTCGTCGTCATCGCGCTGGCGTTCTACCTGAAGTCGAAGGTCACCTCCACCGGGGTGCCCAGCGGCGTGCAGCTGTTCTTCGAGGCGATCACCACCCAGATGCGCGCCCAGGTCGAATCCAGCATCGGCATGCGCGTCGCCCCGTTCGTGCTGCCGCTGGCCGTCACCCTGTTCATCTACATCCTGGTCGCCAACTGGCTGTCGGTGCTGCCGGTGCAGTACGCCGACGAGGACGGCGTCTCCAAGGAGATCTTCACCCCGGCCGCCGCGGACATCAACTTCGTCGCCGCCCTGACCGTCTTCGTCTTCCTCAGCTACCACGCCGCCGGCATCTGGCGGCGCGGCCCGCTGAAGCACCCGCTCCAGTTGGTCAAGGGTCACGTGACGCTGATGGCCCCGATCAACCTCGTCGAGGAACTCGCCAAGCCGATCTCGCTGGCACTGCGTCTTTTCGGCAACATCTTCGCCGGCGGCATCCTGGTGGGACTCATTGCGATGTTCCCGCCCTACATCTTGTGGGCCCCCAACGCGGTCTGGAAGGGCTTCGACCTGTTCGTCGGAGCGATCCAGGCGTTCATCTTCGCGCTTCTGACTGTGCTGTACTTCAGTCAGGCCATGGAGCTCGAAGAGGACCACGAGCACTAGAGAGCAGCACCACCCCACAGACCTGGTAGACAGCTACCGGATATCAAGGAGGAAGAAGGAATGGACCCCCAAATTGCTGCCGGCGCCCTCATCGGCGGTGGCCTGATCATGGCCGGCGGTGCGATCGGTGCCGGTATCGGTGACGGTATCGCCGGTAACGCGCTGATCTCCGGTATCGCCCGGCAGCCCGAGGCCCAGGGCCGGCTTTTCACCCCGTTCTTCATCACCGTGGGTCTGGTCGAGGCGGCGTACTTCATCAACCTGGCCTTCATGGCGCTGTTCGTCTTCGCCACCCCGGTTTCCTAGTTCGCTGAGATGGGTGACATGAGCGCTGTAATGCTGGCCGCTGCGGGCCAGGCCGGTGAGGGAGGCGAAACGAGCAACTTCCTCATCCCCAACGGCACCTTCTTCGTCGTGTTGGCGATCTTCTTGATCGTGCTCGGCGTGATCAGCGTCTTCGTTGTGCCGCCGATCACGAAGGTGCTGCGGGAGCGCGAGAACATGGTCACCAAGACACTCGCCGACAACAAGAAGTCGACCGAGTTGTTCGCGGCCGCGGACGCCGACTACGAGGAGGCGCTCGCGGGCGCGCGCACCGAGGCCGCGGCCATCCGCGACAACGCTCGCGCGGAGGGTCGGGAAGTTCTCGACGCGAAGCGCGCCGAGGCCGGCGACGAGGTGGCGGCGATGCTGCAGAGCGCCGGCGAACAGCTCAAGCGGGAGGGGGACACCGTGGCCGAAGAACTGCAGGCGCGGGTTCAGAACCTCTCGGCGACGCTGGCCAGCCGCGTGCTGGGCGTCGACGTCGGTACGAGCACAGCGGCAGGACGGTAATCGGCTATGTCGACATTCATCGGGCAGTTAATCGGGTTCTCGCTCATCGTCTTTCTGTTGTGGCGCTACGCGGGTCCCCCGGTGCGCAGGATGATGAAGGCGCAACAGGAGTCGGTCAGAGAACAGCTGGCCGAGGCGGCCACTGCGGCCGAGCAGCTGGAAGAGGCCGAGCAGGCGCACACCAAGGCGCTGCGCGACGCCGAAACCGAATCGGCCCGGGTGGTCGAGGAGGCACACGCCGACGCCAAACGCATCACCGAGCAGTTGCGGGCCCAGGCCGACACCGACGCGGAGCGGATCAAAGCCCAAGGCGGCGAGCAGGTTCAGCTGCTGCGTGCCCAGCTGATCCGCGACCTGCGCCGCGACCTGGGCCGGGATTCGGTCCGGCGTGCCGAGGAACTGGTCCGCGAGCATGTCGCCGACCCGACCCGGCAGGCGGCCACCGTCGACCGGTTCCTCGACGAACTCGACGCCATGGCTCCCTCCCCGGTCGACGTGAAAGACCCCGCGCTGGCCGGTTTCCGCTCCGGGAGCCGACGGGCCTACACCGCATTGACCCAGCGGTTCGCCGAGGTCGCTGTCGGCCTCGACGACCAGGGCCTCTCGGCGCTGGCCGAGGACCTGGCCGCGGTGGTCAAGCTGCTGCACTCCGAGAAGCTGGTGACCCGCTACCTGACCACCCCCGCCGACGACTACACCGCCCGGCTGCGTCTGGTCGAGCGCCTGCTGTCGGACAAGGTGGGAACGGGGGCGCTGGACCTGATCAAGGCGGCGGTCTCCGAACGCTGGTCGGAGAACGACGACCTGGCCTACGCGCTGGAACAGCTTGCCCGCCAAGCGCTTCTGGTCGGCGCCGAACGCACTGACCAGGTCGACGAGGTCGAGGAGCAGCTGTTCCGGTTCTCCCGGATCCTCGACGCGCAACCGCGGCTGGCGACGCTGCTGGGCGACGACACCACGCCGGCCGCCGGCCGGATCACGCTGCTGCGCACGGTGCTGGACCGCGCCGGGAACGCCAACCCGATCGTGGTGGCGCTGCTGGCGCAGACGATCGAGCTGCTGCACGGGCGCCCGGCGCAGCAGGCCGTGCTGGAGCTGGCGGAGGTCGCGGTGGCACGACGCGACGAGATCGTGGCGCACGCCCGTGCGGCCGCCGCGCTCAGCGGTGCCCAACACGACCGGCTCACCCAGGTCCTCAGCCGCATCTACGGCCACCCGGTCACGGTGCAGCTGCAGGTCGCTCCCGAACTGCTGGGCGGACTTGAGATCTCCGTCGGCGAAGAGGTCATCGACGGCACACTGTCGTCGCGCCTCACCGCCGCCCAGGCCCAGCTCCCAGACTGACCACAACCACCGAACATCAGAAGGTAGGAAGACGAAAAGCCATGGCAGAGTTGACAATCTCCGCTGATGACATCCAAGGGGCGATTGAGGAGTACGTTGACTCCTTCTCCTCCGACACCGCCCGCGAGGAGGTCGGCACCGTCATCGACGCGGGTGACGGTATCGCCCACGTCGAAGGCCTGCCGTCGGTGATGACCCAGGAGCTGCTGGAGTTCCCCGGCGGCGTGCTGGGCGTGGCGCTCAACCTCGACGAGCACAGCGTCGGCGCCGTGATCCTCGGTGACTTCGAGCACCTCGCCGAAGGCCAGCAGGTCAAGCGCACCGGTGAGGTGCTGTCGGTGCCGGTCGGCGACGCGTTCCTGGGCCGGGTCATCAACCCGCTGGGCCAGCCCATCGACGCCCGCGGTGACATCGAGGCCGAAACCCACCGGGCCCTGGAGATCCAGGCCCCGTCGGTGGTGCAGCGCCAGAGCGTGAGCGAGCCGCTGCAGACCGGTATCAAGGCGATCGACTCGATGACCCCGATCGGTCGGGGCCAGCGGCAGCTGATCATCGGTGACCGCAAGACCGGTAAGACCGCCGTCTGCGTGGACACCATCCTCAACCAGCGCCAGAACTGGGAGACCGGTGACCCCAAGCAGCAGGTCCGCTGCGTCTACGTCGCCGTCGGCCAGAAGGGCAGCACCATCGCCAGCGTGCGGCGCGCCCTCGAGGAGGGCGGCGCGATGGAGTACACCACCATCGTCGCGGCGCCGGCGTCGGACTCAGCCGGCTTCAAATGGCTGGCGCCCTACACCGGTTCGGCGATCGCGCAGCACTGGATGTACAGCGGTAAGCACGTCCTGATCGTCTTCGACGACCTGACCAAGCAGGCCGAGGCCTACCGCGCCATCTCGCTGCTGCTGCGTCGCCCGCCGGGCCGTGAGGCCTACCCCGGTGACGTGTTCTACCTGCACTCGCGGCTGCTGGAGCGTTGCGCCAAGCTGTCGGACGACCTCGGCGGCGGCTCGCTGACCGGTCTGCCGATCATCGAGACCAAGGCCAACGACATCTCGGCCTACATCCCGACCAACGTCATCTCGATCACCGACGGGCAGTGCTTCCTGGAGACCGACCTGTTCAACCAGGGTGTGCGCCCGGCCATCAACGTCGGTGTGTCGGTGTCGCGTGTCGGTGGTGCCGCCCAGATCAAGGCCATGAAAGAGGTCGCGGGCAGCCTGCGTCTGGACCTGTCGCAGTACCGTGAGCTGGAGGCCTTCGCGGCTTTCGCCTCCGACCTGGACGCGACCTCCAAGGCGCAGCTGGAGCGGGGTGCGCGGCTGGTGGAACTGCTCAAGCAGCCGCAGTTCGCGCCGATGCCCGTCGAGGAGCAGGTGGTCTCGATCTTCCTGGGCACCGAGGGGCACCTCGACTCGGTGCCGGTGGAGGACATCGCGCGGTTCGAAAGCGAACTGCTCGAGCACGTGCGCTCGTCGAACTCGGAGATCCTCTCCGACATCCGGGAGAGCAAGAAGCTCAGCGATGAGACGAGCGAGAAGCTGGTCGAGGTGATCAACCAGTTCAAGCACGGCTTCAACCCGACCGGCGGCGGATCGGTCGTCGCCGACAAGAGCGTCGAGGCCCTCGACGAAGACGAGCTGGGTAAGGCGGCCGTCAAGGTCCGCAAGCCCGCACCGAAGAAGAAATAGTTCACCATGGCTGCCACACTTCGCGAGCTACGGGGACGGATCCGCTCCGCCGGGTCGATCAAGAAGATCACCAAGGCCCAGGAGCTGATCGCGACCTCGCGTATCGGCAAGGCGCAGACGCGGCTGGCCGCGGCGCGGCCGTACGCCACGGAGATCACCAACATGCTGACCACGTTGGCGGGGGAGAGCGCGCTGGACCATCCGCTGCTGGTCGAGCGGGAGAACCGCACCCGGGCCGGCGTGCTGGTGGTGACCTCCGACCGCGGTCTGTGCGGCGCCTACAACGCCAACGTCCTGCGCCGCGCGGAAGAGCTGTTCGCGCTGCTGCGGGACGAAGGCAAGACTCCGGTGCTGTATGTGGTCGGGCGGAAAGCGCAGGGCTACTACTCGTTCCGCAACTGGGACATCACCGGATCGTGGGAGGGGTTCTCCGAGCAGCCGAGCTATGAGAACGCCGCCGAGATCGCCGACACCCTGATGGAGGCGTTCCTGTCCGGCACCAACGGTGAGACCGACGGCACCGGGGTCGACGAGCTGCACATCGTGGCCACCGAGTTCAAATCGATGCTGTCGCAGTCGGCCGAGGCGCTGCGCGTCGCGCCGATGGTGGTGGAGTACGTCGAGGAGGACACCGGCCCGCACACGCTGTACTCCTTCGAGCCGGACGCCAACACGCTGTTCGACTCGCTGCTGCCGCGCTACCTGACCACCCGGGTCTACGCCGCGCTGCTGGAGGCGGCGGCCTCGGAGCTGGCGTCGCGCCAGCGTGCGATGAAGGCGGCGACCGACAACGCCGACGATCTGATCAAAGCGCTCACGCTGGAGGCCAACCGCGAGCGCCAGGCTCAGATCACCCAGGAAATCAGTGAAATCGTCGGTGGCGCGAACGCCCTCGCCGGCGCCAAGTAAGCCCGACAAGGAAGCGAAGAAGAAAGAGAATGACTGCTACCGCTGAAAAACCCGCCGGTAAGAAGGGCGCCGACACCAACGGGCGCGTCGTCCGGGTCACCGGGCCGGTCGTCGACGTCGAGTTCCCGCGGGGTGCCGTGCCGGCGCTGTTCAACGCGCTGCACGCCGACATCACCTTCGAGTCACTGGCCAAGACGCTGACCCTCGAGGTCGCCCAGCACCTGGGCGACAACCTGGTGCGCACCATTTCGATGCAGCCCACCGACGGCCTGGTCCGCGGTGTGGAGGTCATCGACACCGGTGCCGCGATCTCGGTGCCGGTCGGCCACGAGGTCAAGGGCCACGTGTTCAACGCGCTCGGGCACTGCCTCGACGACCCGGGCTACGGCGAGGGCTTCGACCACTGGGGCATCCACCGCAAGCCGCCGAGCTTCGACGAGCTGGAGCCGCGGACCGAGATGCTCGAGACCGGCTTGAAGGTCGTCGACCTGCTCACCCCGTACGTGCGGGGCGGCAAGATCGCCCTGTTCGGCGGTGCCGGCGTGGGCAAGACGGTGCTCATCCAGGAGATGATCAACCGCATCGCCCGCAACTTCGGTGGTACCTCGGTGTTCGCCGGGGTCGGCGAGCGCACCCGTGAGGGCAACGACCTGTGGGTCGAGCTCGAAGACGCCAACGTGCTCAAGGACACCGCGCTGGTGTTCGGTCAGATGGACGAGCCGCCGGGCACTCGTATGCGGGTGGCGCTGTCGGCGCTGACCATGGCCGAGTGGTTCCGCGACGAGGCGAACCAGGACGTGCTGCTGTTCATCGACAACATCTTCCGGTTCACTCAGGCCGGCTCCGAGGTGTCCACCCTGTTGGGCCGGATGCCCTCCGCGGTGGGCTACCAGCCGACGCTGGCCGACGAGATGGGTGAGCTGCAGGAACGAATCACCTCGACGCGGGGACGCTCCATCACCTCGATGCAGGCCGTCTACGTGCCCGCCGACGACTACACCGACCCGGCGCCGGCGACGACGTTCGCGCACCTCGACGCGACCACCGAGCTTTCCCGGACGGTGTTCTCCAAGGGCATCTTCCCGGCGGTGGACCCGCTGGCGTCGAGCTCGACGATCCTGGACCCGGGCGTGGTCGGTGACGAGCACTACCGGGTCGCCCAGGAGGTCATCCGGATTCTGCAGCGCTACAAGGACCTGCAGGACATCATCGCGATTCTGGGTATCGACGAGCTGTCCGAAGAGGACAAGCAGTTGGTGAACCGGGCCCGCCGGATCGAGCGGTTCCTGTCCCAGAACATGATGGCCGCCGAGCAGTTCACCGGCCAGCCGGGCTCCACGGTGCCGCTGAAGGAGACCATCGAGGCCTTCGACAAGCTGACCAAGGGTGAATTCGACCACCTGCCCGAGCAGGCGTTCTTCCTCATCGGCGGTCTGGAGGACTTGGCGAAGAAGGCCGAGAGCCTCGGCGCCAAGATGTGACGATGAACGCTTCCGCACAGAGAGCTCAAGCCAGGCGAAAGGTGGTGTGACGTGGCAGTAGTCGACGTCGACATCGTTGCCGCCGATCGCAGTGTGTGGTCGGGGAAGGCAACGTTCATCTTCACCCGGACGACCGTGGGGGAGATCGGGATCTACCCGCGGCACATCCCCTTGGTCGCCGAACTGGTCGAGGACGCCATGGTCCGCGTCGAACGCGAGGACGGCGACGACCTGAGGATCGCGGTCCACGGCGGATTCCTCTCGATCACCGAGGACGGCATCATCGTGCTGGCGGAGTCGGCCGATTTCGCCGACGAGATCGACGAGTCCACGGCCCGTCACGACGCCCAATCCAGCGACCCGCGGATCGCGGCCCAGGGGAGGGCCAGGCTGCGGGCGCTGGGCGTACTCGACTAGCGGGGGCGTGAGGCGATGAGCGCGTCCATGATCGTCATGGTCGTGCTCGTCGCCGTCCTGTTGGCTGCGCTGGCGGCCCTGAGCTACCGGCTGTGGAAGCTGCGCCAGGGCGGGACCGCGGGCATCATGCGGGACATCCCGGCGGTCGGCGGGCACGGCTGGCGGCACGGGGTGATCCGTTACCGCGGCGGGGATGCCTCGTTCTACCGGCTCTCCAGCGTCCGGCTGTGGCCGGACCGCCAGCTCAACCGCCGGGGCGTCGAAATCGTGGCCCGCCGGTCCCCGCGCGGCGACGAGTTCGACATCATGACCGACGAGATCGTGATCATCGAGGTGCGCGACACGACCGCCGACCGGCAAGCCGGTTACGAGATCGCGCTGGACCGGGGCGCGCTGACCGCGTTCCTGTCGTGGCTGGAGTCACGGCCGTCACCGCGGGCACGCAGGCGCAGCACCTGACTTCTAGTTCGCCCGGTCGGCGGGGCGGCTGCCCCCGGGCTGCCAGAGCACGTCGCCGTCCGGGTTGGCCCGCCGGCACAGGATGAACAGCAGATCGGAGAGCCGGTTCAGGTATTTCGCCGGCAGCGTGTTGGTGTCGGCGGGGTGCGCCTCCACCGCGGCCCAGGCCGCCCGTTCCGCGCGGCGCACGGTGGTGCGGGCGACATGCAGCAGCGCCGACAGCGGGGTGCCGCCGGGCAGGATGAACGAGTTCAGCGGCGCCAGCGGTTCGTTGTAGCTGTCGCACCACTCCTCCAGCCGGTCGATGTAGCCCTGCGTCACCCGCAGCGGCGGCACCTTCGGGTCGGGCACCACCGGGGTGGCCAGATCGGCTCCGGCGTCGAACAGTTCGTTCTGGATCTGGCGCAGCGTCGCGGTCAGCTGCTCGTCGGGTTTGCCCAGCGCGATCGCGACGCCGATGGCGGCGTTCGCCTCCTCGCAGTCTGCGTAGGCCACCAGCCGGGCGTCGTTCTTGGCCACCCGGGAGAAATCACTCAGCCCGGTCGTCCCGTCGTCGCCGGTGCGGGTGTAGACACGGGTCAGATGAATCGCCATGGCCCAAACCGTACTCGCCTGCGCAGACCGGCCGCCCGGGCCGGTGACGCTTCATTACACTGACGCCCGTGGGCGAGCGATTCCTGGTGACCGGCGGGGCCCGCCTGGTTGGTGAGGTGGCGGTCGGCGGCGCCAAGAACAGCGTCTTGAAACTGATGGCGGCCGCATTGCTGGCCGAGGGCACCAGCACCATCACCAACTGCCCGGAGATCCTCGACGTGCCGCTGATGGCCGAGGTCCTGCGCGGGCTCGGGGCCACCGTCGAACTCGACGGCGACACGGTGCGCATCACCTCGCCCGACGAACTCAAATACGACGCCGACTTCGCGGCCGTCCGCCAGTTCCGGGCGTCGGTGTGTGTGCTGGGGCCGCTGGTGGGCCGCTGCAAGCGCGCCAAGGTGGCGCTGCCCGGCGGCGACGCGATCGGCTCGCGACCGCTGGACATGCACCAGGCCGGGCTGCGTCAGTTGGGCGCGACCTGCAACATCGAACACGGTTGCGTGGTGGCCGAGGCTGAATCGCTGCACGGTGCGGAGATCCAGCTGGAGTTCCCCTCGGTCGGCGCGACCGAGAACATTCTGATGGCGGCGGTCGTCGCCGACGGCGTGACCGTCATCCACAACGCCGCGCGCGAACCCGATGTGGTCGACCTGTGCACGATGCTCAACCAGATGGGCGCCCAGGTCGAGGGCGCCGGCTCGGCCACGCTGACCATCACCGGGGTGCCGCGGCTGCATCCCACCGAGCACCGGGTGATCGGCGACCGCATCGTGGCGGCCACCTGGGGGATCGGCGCGGCCATGACCCGCGGCGACATCACCGTGACCGGCGTCGACCCCGCGCATCTGCAGTTGGTGCTGCACAAGCTGCAC
This sequence comes from Mycobacterium sp. 1274756.6, assembly GCF_001668625.1. Taxonomy (GTDB): domain Bacteria; phylum Actinomycetota; class Actinomycetes; order Mycobacteriales; family Mycobacteriaceae; genus Mycobacterium. The sequence goes on along the minus strand of NZ_LZLJ01000043.1, from coordinate 670 downwards.
GACGCCGGCGCCACCGTCACCCAGACCGAGGACAGTTTCCGGGTCACCCAGTACGAGCGCCCCAGGGCGGTCAACGTCGCCACCCTGCCGTTTCCGGGTTTCCCGACCGATCTGCAACCGATGGCGATCGCGCTGGCGTCGATCGCCGACGGCACCTCGATGATCACCGAGAACGTTTTCGAGGCCCGCTTCCGGTTCGTCGAGGAGATGATCCGCCTCGGCGCGGACGCCCGCACCGACGGCCACCACGCGGTCATCCGCGGGCTGCCGCAACTGTCCAGCGCGCCGGTGTGGTGTTCGGACATCAGGGCCGGAGCCGGGCTGGTGCTGGCCGGGCTCGTTGCCGACGGGGAGACCGAGGTGCTCGACGTCTTCCACATCGACCGCGGCTACCCGAGATTCGTGGAGAACCTGGTCAGCCTGGGTGCTGACGTGCAACGGGTCGCCGGGTAGCATGGTCGCCAGACCCGACCGGCCGCGTCGGATTCGATCGGGTAGCATGAACGAGACCGATCGGGTGCGACGCCCGGAGGTTATCCCCGAAGTTGACGATCTCCACGATGTGGAGTAATCTGGCGGGGTTGCCCGGACGCCGGGTGTGTTGTTTGAGAACTCAATAGTGTGTTTGGTGGTTTTTGTTTGTTGTTGTTTTTTGCCATGCCTTCGGCGC
>NZ_LZLJ01000042.1 GCF_001668625.1 Mycobacterium sp. 1274756.6 | reverse complement strand
TCGTGGATGGTGGAGGCTCGCGAGTCGGGTATGTCGACCACCGAATCCATCCGGATCGGTGCTGCGCACCACCGGGCGTTTGCGTTCGTCGGGCAGGTGGATCTCGCCGAGCCCGATCCGGTTCTGCAGCCGCTTCATCCAGCGCGGGGCCCACCAGCAGTCGTCGCCGAGCAGCTTCATCACCGAGGGCACCAGGAACATCCGCACCACGGTGGCGTCGAGCAGCAGCGCAGCCATCAACCCGAACGCCAGATACTTCATCATCACCAGGTCGGAGAAGACGAACGAGCCGGCGACCACGGCCAGCACCAGGGCCGCCGCGGTGATCAGCCGCCCGGTGGTCGCGGTACCGATCCGGATGGATTCGGTGGTCGACATACCCGACTCGCGAGCCTCCACCATCCGGGAGACCAGGAACACCTCGTAGTCGGTGGCCAGCCCGTAGCCGACCGCCACGACAAGCGCGATGATCACCACCATCAGCGGTGTCGGGGTGAAGTTCAGTATCCCGGAGAAATGCCCGTCGACGAAGATCCAGGTCAAGATCCCCATCGTCGAGCCGAGCGTCAGCACGCTCATCACCGCGGCCTTGATCGGCAACACCAGCGACCCGAACGCCAGGAACATCAGCAGCATGGTGGTGGTGAGCAAAACCACCAGCATCAGCGGTGCCTTGGCGATCAGGCTGTGGATGCTGTCCTGCTCCAGCGCGGGCGTGCCGCCCACCCAGACCGTCAGCCCCTTGGGCGGGGTGATGTCACGCAACTCCTTGATCTTGTGCGCGGCCTCGTTGCGGTTCTCCAGCCCGCTCTGGATCACCCGGATCGAGTCGTCTTTGGGATGACCGTCGACGCACGGCCCGTCGGCGATCTCCGGACACGGCCGCTCCTCCCAGTGGTCGTCGGTGAACCCGGAGATCGCGCCCGCCTTACTGCGGATGTCGTTGACCTGCGCGTCGGTGACCTTGCTGCCGTCGGTGCTGCTGATCACCAGGGTCAACTGTTCGGTGCGGTAACTGGGGAACAGGTGGTCGAAGTCCTCCTGGGCCACCCGCGCCGGGTTGTCCGGCGGCAGATACTTCTCACTCATGCCGCCCAGCGCCATCTTGTTCAGCGGGATGATCAGCATGATCATGCCGATGATGATCGGGATGGCGAAGATCAACGGGCGTTTCATCACGAAGTTGGTCAACCGGCCCCAGAACCCGGCCTCGACCTCCTCGCGGGTCTTGGTCTTCTGGGTCTTCTCGGCGAACCAGTCGACGATGCGGCGCAGGAACGGGGTGTCGCGCAGCAACGGGATGCGCAGCAACGTGCGCACCCCCAACGCGTCGACGTGGCTGCCCAGCACACCGAGGATGGCCGGCAGCAGCGTGATCGACAGCAGCGCCGCCAGCGACACCGCGGCGATCAGCGCGTAGGTCAGCGACTTGACGAAGCCCTGCGGCAACAACAGCAGGCTGGCGCCGGAGGCGATGATCAGCACCGCCGAGAACACCACGGTGCGCCCGGCGGTGATCACCGTGCGCCGCACCGCGGCCTCGGTGTCATAGCCCTCGGCGATCTCCTCGCGGAACCGGCTGACCACGAACAGCCCGTAGTCCACCGCGATGCCCAACCCGATCAGTGAGACGACCGGTTGGGCGAAGAAATGCACCGGGCCCAACATGGCGATCCCGCGCAGGATGCCCATCGCCCCGGCGATGGACAGCCCGCCCACCAGCACCGGCAGCACCGCGGCGACCACCCCGCCGAACACGAAGAACAGCACGACGGCCACCAGCGGCAGCGCCAGCACCTCCATGCGGCGCTGGTCGGTGGCGATGGTGCCGGTCAACGCGTCGGCGATCGGCTGCAGCCCCGCCAGCTCCACCCGGCCGCCGTTGAGTTTGGCCAGGTCGGGGGCGACCCCGCCGGTGTCGGCGCGGTAGTTGTTCAAGATCTCGTCGTCGTCGTCGCCCTTGAGCGGAATCGACACGAACGTGTGTTTGCGGTCCTCGGTGGCCATCCCCTTGACCACCGGGTCTTCGCTGGTGGGGGCGCGCAGCCAGCCGACCCAGCCCACGACCTGGTCCTCGTGCTCGTCGACGAAGGTGTTCAACTCGTCGACGATCTCCTTCTGCCAGGCCTTGTCGTCGACGGTTTTGCCGTCCGGTGGGGTGAACACGGCCACCACGTGGCTGGTGCGGTCCCGTCCGTAGGTGTCGTCACCGGCGATGGAGGCCTGCACCGATTCGCTGCCGTCGTCGTAGAAGCCGCTCTGGGTGACGTGGTCGCCCAGGCTCATCCCGAAAACACCGCCGCCGAGGCACACCGCGACCATCACGCCGATCACGATGAACCGGTATCGATAGACGATCCGACCCCACCAGGCGAACACCTAAACTCCTTGCTGATTCTGCGCCGATTCGCGCAATGGGTTCATCGATCCTCCCGGGTTCTCCAGTTGTCACACCCGCGAGGACAGGAGTGAAGTCAGCGGCCGGAACGGCTGCAACCACGCCCCCTGCTCTGGTAGCGAATCGAGACCGATCCGCGGCAGCGGCTCCCGGAATACACCAGCGATGTCCTCCAGGTCTACAAACTCCAAGGTATCCGAGGCTAGCGCCCAACTGGCATGTTCGCGAAATCCCAGCACCTGGACGGGGGTGCCGGTCGCGGCGATCTCCTCGAGCGGTTCGCGGAAGGCCTGACCGTCGGCGGAGGCGACCACGAGCGCGGCCAGCCCCTGCCCGTTGCGCAGCGCGATGTGCTCGAGCATGTCGGTGTCGACGTCGCTGTCCTCGTCGAGCTTGGGCTTGGCGAACACGGCGAACCCGACGTTGCGCAGCGCCTCGACCCAGGGCCGGACCACATCGGCGGTGCCCGGCGCGATGTTGGTGAACACCGTGGCCTCCGGTTCGACCACCGCGCCGGGGCGCTGCGCGGCGACATCGCCGGTGCGGGTCAGCAGCCAGCGGCCCAGCGCGTCGAAGCGGGGCCGCTCCACCCCGGTGGGGCGGCGGCCCAGGATGGAACCCAACCCCATGTCGAGGTTGGGGGCGTCCCACACCAGCAGCACCCGCTGCGGCTCGTCCTCGTCGCTCACCCCGGTGGCCTCTCCCAGATCAGTTCGGTGACCGCGCGGCCGGCCTCCCGCGCCTTGCTCTCGTATTTGGTGACCGGCCGGGCCACCGAGATCGGCAAGGCGGTGCCGGGGCCGGCCCGGCGCAGCCGCGGCTCGGCGTCGCCGACCTCGGCGATCTGCTCGGCGTAGTCGGCGTGATCGGTCGCGGCGTGCAGCACCCCGCCGGGGCGCAGCCGGTCGGCGATGAGCGCCACCGTGGGCGCCTGCAGCAGCCGGCGTTTGTGGTGACGCGCCTTGGGCCACGGATCCGGGAAGAACACCCGCACCCCGGTCAGGCAGCCCGGGGTGAGCAGGTCGTGCAGCACGTCGACGGCGTCCCCGCGGATCAGCCGGATATTGGGGACGTTCTCCCGCTCGATCCCGCTGAGCAGCTGCGCCAGTCCGCGCCGGTAGACCTCCACGGCCAGGATGTCGAGCTCGGGTTCGGCCTGCGCCATGGCCAGGGTGGCGCTGCCGGTGCCGCAGCCGATGTCGAGCACCAGCGGGGCGCGGCGCCCGAACCAGGCCGCGGTGTCCAGCGGCGCGGGCGGGCCGGTGTCGGCCGGGGAGCGCACCTCGGTGCCCAGTTCGGGCCAGCGCTGCTCCCAGATCCGGCGCTGGGCGTCGGAGAGCGCCGAGCGCCGCGACCGGAAACTGGTGGTGCGCGGAAACATGCCGCCGCGCTGCGGGGCCGCGGACTGCGGCGGGGCCGCTTCGTCTTGCGCATGCACCCGTCCATGGTGGCCCATCGGCGCCGCCGCGCTCAGCCCGGAGGCCCAGATTGATACCCAACAGTTGCCTGGGTGACTCGCGCCCGGCCCGGGCCCGCCCCACCATGGCGGGGGATGGCGACGGCCGAGGGGGGACCGGAGGGAACGAAGATGTCCACCGAGGACGGGGGCGCGTCCGGGGCCGGGCCCCGCGCGCGGCTGCACCGGGCCGGCCTGCAGGTGGGCTATCTGGCCCGGTACCGCTGCGATGCCCTGCGCAGCGCGCTGCAGCACGAGACCACCGAGCTGCCCCGGCGGGACCTGGCCGGGTTCCCCGCGCGGGTGCGCCGGCTGGCCGCCGCCACCGTCGCGGAGGTCGACGCCGACATCTCCGCGACCCTGGCCGGCGTTGTCGCGCTCACCGCCCCGGCGGTGACGTTCCCGCAGGCCGGGCCGTGTCCACAGCCGCAGCTGCCCGACCCGCCGGCCGCGCGCCCGCTGGAGGCGCGGCTGACCCGGCTGCTGGGGACCGGATTCGGGATGGGGGCGGGGCTGTCCCTGACCCGGCTGCTCACCGAGATCACCCCCGCGACCACGCCCGCGGAGCTGGCCGCGGGGGCGACGGCCGGGCTGGCGGTCGCGTCGTGGCTGGTGAGCGTCCGCGGCCTGTTGCAGCGGCGGGCGCTGCTGGAACGGTGGGTGGGGGAGGTGGCCGCGACGTTGCGGGCGGTCACCGCGCAGCGGATCGCGACCCGGATGCTGGCGGCCCGAACCGTGCTCGCGGCGGTGTCGGCCGAGCGTATGCGCCCGCTGCACCCCGACGGCGCTGGTCACGATAACCTCTATTAAAGGGTTATTAAGGACCGCGCAACCGACACAGGAGAGTTCCATGACCTCAGCGACCGTCCCCGGGTTGCAGAACGCGCCGACCACCCATCAAGGGCTGCTGGACTGGGTGCGGGAGATCGCCGAGCTCACTCAACCCGACCGGGTGGCGTTCGCGGACGGCTCCGACGAGGAGTGGCGCCGGCTCAGCGACCAACTGGTCGAGGCGGGCACCTTCCAGCGGCTCAACGACGAGCTGAAACCCAACTCCTATCTGGCGCTCTCCGACCCGGCGGACGTGGCCCGGGTGGAGTCGCGCACCTTCATCTGCACGGAGCGGGAGATCGACGCCGGACCGACCAACAACTGGATGGACCCGGCCGAGATGCGCGCGAAGATGACCGAGCTCTATCGCGGCTGCATGCGCGGGCGCACCATGTGGGTGGTGCCGTTCTGTATGGGGCCGCTCGGCGCCGAGGACCCCAAGCTCGGGGTGGAGATCACCGACTCCGAATACGTCGTCGTCTCGATGAAGATCATGACCCGGATGGGTAAGGCGGCGCTGGACAAGCTCGGCGACGACGGGTTCTTCGTCAAGGCGCTGCACTCGGTGGGCGCCCCGCTGGAGCCCGGCCAGACCGACGTGCCGTGGCCGTGCAACGACACCAAATACATCACCCACTTCCCGGAGACCCGCGAGATCTGGAGCTACGGCTCCGGCTACGGCGGCAACGCGCTGCTCGGCAAGAAGTGCTACTCGCTGCGCATCGCTTCGGCGATGGCCCACGACGAGGGCTGGCTGGCCGAGCACATGCTGATCCTCAAACTCATCTCCCCGGAGGACAAGGCCTACTACATCGCGGCGGCGTTCCCGTCGGCGTGCGGCAAGACCAACCTGGCCATGATCCAGCCCACCATCCCGGGCTGGCGCGCCGAGACCCTCGGCGACGACATCGCCTGGATGCGGTTCGGCGAGGACGGCCGCCTGTACGCGGTCAACCCCGAGTTCGGCTTCTTCGGGGTGGCGCCGGGCACCAACTGGTCGTCGAACCCGAACGCGATGCACACCATCGAGGGCGGCAACACCATCTTCACCAACGTCGCGCTCACCGACGACCGCGACGTGTGGTGGGAGGGCCTGGAGAACGAGCCGGAACACCTGATCGACTGGAAGGGTCAGGACTGGATCCTGCGGGAAGCGGAAACCAAGGCCGCCCACCCGAACTCGCGCTACTGCACCCCGATGTCGCAGTGCCCCATCCTGGCCCCGGAGTGGGACGACCCGCAGGGTGTGCCGATCTCGGCGATCCTGTTCGGCGGCCGGCGCAAGACGACGGTGCCGCTGGTGACCGAGGCCCGGGACTGGCAGCACGGGGTGTTCATCGGCGCCACCCTGGGCAGCGAGCAGACCGCCGCCGCCGAGGGCAAGGTCGGCACCGTGCGCCGCGACCCGATGGCGATGCTGCCGTTCTGCGGCTACAACGTCGGCGACTACTTCGCGCACTGGATCAACCTGGGCAAGAACGCCGACGAGACCAAGATGCCGAAGGTGTTCTTCGTCAACTGGTTCCGGCGCGGCGAGGACGGCCGGTTCCTGTGGCCGGGCTTCGGGGAGAACTCCCGGGTGCTCAAGTGGATCATCGAGCGGGTCGAAGGCCGCGGCGAGGGCACCAGCACCGCGATCGGCACCGTGCCCAGCGCCGACGACCTGGACCTGTCGGGCATGGACATCGACGCCTCGGACGTGAACGCGGCGCTGGCCGTCCACGTCGACGAGTGGCGCGAGGAGCTGCCGCTGATCGAGGAGTGGTTCTCCTTCGTCGGCGACCGGCTGCCCTCCGGCATCCGCGACGAGTTCGAGGCGCTCAAGCAGCGACTCGACGACGCCGGCTAGGCGCCGCTTTCTCGGCGGCGCTCCGTCGGCGCCGGCGAGTGCAGAACCAGGGAGCGATCCGGGCGATTTCTCCTACCTGAGGGTGCACTCGGGGTGGCACGGCACGGTCCTCACAGGCCGCCGCGGGCCACCAGCTGCGCGGCGATCACGTTGCGCTGGATCTCGTTGGTGCCTTCGCCGACGATCATCAGCGGCGCATCACGGAAATAGCGTTCCACGTCGAATTCGGTGGAGTAGCCGTAGCCGCCGTGGATGCGAACGGCGTTGAGCGCCACCTGCATCGCCATCTCGGAGGCGAACAGCTTGGCCATTCCCGCCTCGAGGTCGGCGCGCTCACCGCTGTCGTAGCGGTCGGCGGCGTGCCGGGTGAGCTGGCGGGCCGCGGTGAGCTGAGTCGCCATGTCGGCCAGGTAGTTGCCGACGCTCTGATGCTTCCAGATGGGTTTGCCGAAGCTCTCCCGCTGCTGGGCGTAGGCCAGCGCGTCCTCCAGCGCCGCGGTGGCCACCCCCAGCGCCCGCGCGGCCACCTGGATGCGCCCGGTCTCCAGCCCCTTCATCATCTGGGCGAACCCGCGGCCGGGCACCCCGCCGAGAATCGCCGCGGCCGCCACGCCACAGTCGTCGAAGACCAGCTCGCAGCTCTCCACCCCCTTGTAGCCCAGCTTGGGCAGGTCCCGCGAGACCGTCAGCCCGGCGCTGGGATTCTCCACCAGCAGCACCGAGATCCCGGCGTGCGCCGGGCTGGCCGCCGGATCGGTCTTGGCCAGCACCGCGATCAGCCCGGAGCGGCGCGCGTTGGAGATCCAGGTCTTGGCCCCGGTGATGCGCAGCGTGCCGTCCCCGCCGTCGACGGCGGTGGTGGTCATGTTCTGCAGGTCGCTGCCGCCGCCGGGTTCGGTCAACGCCATCGTGGCCCGCACCTCGCCGGTGGCCAGCAGCGGCAGGTAGGTCCGTTTCTGTTCGGCGGTGCCGAACAGGTCCAGCAGCCGGGCGACGACGGTGTGCCCGCCCATCGCGCCGGCCAGGCTCATCCAGCCGCGCGCGAGCTCCTGGGTGACCAGCGCGTAACACCAGGTCGACACCGGCGTGCCGCCGTGCTCCTCCGGCACCGCCAGCCCGTAGATGCCGAGCTGTTTCATCTGCTCGATCCAGGCTTCGGGGTAGGTGTTGGCGTGTTCGACCTCGCGCACCGAGGGTTTGACGTCCCGGTCGATGAACGCGCGCACGGTCTCCACCAGCAGGGATTCCTCGGTGGTCAGCTCGGTGCGCACCGGCGCTCCTTCGGTTGTGCCAGTATCGGTACCGCCATGGTGACCCAAGCGGAGGCGGCATGAACGACGGGCCCTACTTCGACGAGCTGTCGGTCGGGCAGGTCTTTGACCAGGCGCCGTCGATGACGTTGTCCGCCGGGGTGGCGGCGGTGCACCAGTCGATCGTCGGGGACCGGCTGCGGCTGTCTTTGGACGGCGAGCTCGCCGCGGCGGTCACCGGGGCGCCGGGCCCGCTGGCGCACCCGGCTTTGGTCACCGACGTCGCGATCGGGCAGTCCACCCTGGTCACCCGGCAGGTCAAGGCCAACCTGTTCTACCGCGGGCTGGTCTTCCACCGCTTCCCGGTCCTCGGTGACACGCTGCGCACCCGCACCGAGGTGGTCGGGTTGCGGGCGAACTCGGTGCGGCCCGGCCGGGCACCCACCGGGCTGGCCGCGCTGCGGATGACCACCGTCGACCAGCAGGATCGGCTGGTGCTGGACTTCTACCGGTGCGCGATGCTGCCGGCCCGCAAGCCGGTCACCGAACCGGCCGACGACCTGACCGAGGTCGGTGCCGACGCGGCGCTGCCGCCGGTCGACCCGACGGAGCACTGGGACGCCGCGGAGTTCCGCAGCCGGGTGCCCGGACCGCACTTCGACCCCGAGTTGGCCGGCGTCCGGCTGGTCAGCAGCGCCGACGTCGTCAGCAGTGCCCCTGAACTCGCCCGCCTCACTCTGAACGTCGCTGCCGCGCACCACGATTCGCGGGGGCGTGGGCGACGGTTGGTCTACGGTGGGCACACCATCGGGCTGGCCCTGGCGCAGGCCGGCAGGCTGCTGCCGAATCTGGCCACCGTGTTGGCCTGGCAGTCCTGCGACCACACCGCGCCGGTGTACGAGGGCGACACCCTCCACAGCGAACTGCACGTCGAATCCGCCGAACCCACCGACCGGGGCGGGCTGCTGCGCCTGCGGTCGCTGGTGTACGCCGCGGCCGGCGCCGACGACGCCGCGGACCGACCCGTGCTGGACTGGCGGTTCTCCGCGCTGCAGTTCTAGAGCGTCAGCCGAACGGCAGGTCGCGAAACGGGCTGTCCCGGTAAGGATCCGGCTCTTTCGGCAACCCCAGCACCCGCTCGCCGATGATGTTGCGCTGGATCTGGTCGGTGCCGCCGCCGATCGAGGTGAAGTAGGCGTTGAGCGCGCGGAACGTGACGCCGTCACCGATCGGGTTCTCCGGGCCGGCGAGCATGGCCTCCGGCCCGACGATCTCGGTCTCCACCCGCGCGGTTTCGTGCAGGATCCGCGACATCGCGATCTTGCCCAGCGCGGAAAGGGTGGCCGCCTCGGCACGGTCGGCGGTGGCCTTGGCTCGCCGGGTGTTCCAGCGGTTCACCGTCGCCAGTGCCGCCAGCCGGGCGATCTGCTGGCGGAGGTGCGCGTCGTGCAGGCAGCCCAGTTCCCGCGCCAACTCGACCAGCCGGTGCTCGCCCTGCGGGCGCTGGCCGCGCTGGGTGGTGCGGGCCAGATCGCCCATCAGCCTGCGCTCGTAGCCCAGCGCCACCTGCAGCACCGACCAGCCCTCGCCGGGCGCGCCCACCCGGTCGGCGTCGGCGACCCGCGCGCCGTCGAGGAAAACCTCGTTGAACTCCGACTCCCCGGTGATCTGATGGATCGGGCGGACCTGCACCCCGGGCTGCCGCATCGGCAGCATGAAGAACGTGATGCCCTGGTGTTTGGGCACATCCACGTCGGTGCGCGCCACCAGCATGCCGTAGTCGGCGGTGGTGGCGAACGAGGTCCACACTTTCTGCCCGGTGATCACCCACTCGTCGCCGTCGCGTTCGGCGCGGGTGCGCAGACCCGCCAGGTCGCTGCCCGCCCCCGGCTCGCTGTAGAGCAGACACCACTTGCTCTCCCCGCGGATCGACGGCGGGATCAGCCGACGCTTCTGCTCGTCGCTGCCGCGGTCGTGCAGCGTGCAGGCGAACAGGTTGGCCCGGTCATGCCCGGAGCCCGGCGCCCCGGCGGACCGGAATTCCGCTGCCACCAACCGGGACTGGGCGTCGGACAGGCCGCGGCCGTACCATTCCGGTTCCCAGCTGGGCACCGCCCAACCGGCGTCGACCACCGCCTGGGCGTAGCGCGCCCGCTCGGCGTCGGGCGACCAGTTGGCCGCGAGCCACTCCCGTACCTCGTCGCGCAGTTCCGCATCGGTTGCCACGGTCATGCTCCGATCTGCTGTAGGTAGCGTTCCCGGTGCCAGGCGGGGGCGCCCAGCAGTTGGGCGTCGCTGCGGGCCCGGCGCAGATACAGATGCGCCGGATGCTCCCAGGTGAAGCCGATCCCACCGTGCACCTGGATTCCGGTCGCGGCGACGAAGACGAACGCCTCCGAGCAGTAGGCCTGCGCCAGCGCCAAATCGGCGACCGCCGAGGGGGAGCCGTCGGCGAAGGCGGCGGCGACATGACGGGCGGCCGAGACCGCCGACTCGGCTTCCAGCAGCATGTCGGCGCAGAGGTGCTTGACCGCCTGGAAGCTGCCGATCGCCCGACCGAACTGGAACCGGGACCGCGCGTAGTCCACCGCCATCCGCATCGCCCGGTGCGCGCCGCCGGCCTGCCCGGCGAGCAGGGCGATCGCGGTCTTATCCAGCGCCTCGGCCAGCGCCGCCGCGCCGGAGCCGGCCGTCCCGATCAGCCGGGCCGGGGTGTCGACGAACTGCACCCGGTACTGCTTGCGGGTCTGGTCGACGGTGCTCACCGCCGTGCTCGTCAGGCCCGCCGCACCGGCGTCGACGGCGAAGATGCCCGGTCCGGCGTCGGTGGCGGCCAGCACGTACAGCAGATCCGCCCGGCCGGCGTCGAGCACGTAGTGCTTGTAGCCGGTCAGATGCCAGGCGTCGCCGATCGCACCGGCGGAGGTGGCGATGCGCGCCGGGGGCCGCGCCGAACCGTCCTCGGCGAAGGCCACGCTGACCACGACCTCGCCGGCGGCGATGCGCGGCAGCACGGCGGCCTGCTCGGCGGTGTCGCCGGTGGCGGCGAGCAGCGCCGGTGCCAGCACCGCGGTGGACAGGAACGGCGCGACCAGCAGCGCCCGACCCATCTCCTCGGCCGCGACGGCCAGCTCCACGGGCCCGGCGCCGGCCCCGCCGTAGGTCTCCGGGATGGTCAACCCGAGCAGGCCCGTCGTCGCCAGCTGTCCCCACACCTGCGGGTCGAATCCGGTTTCGGTGGCCATCAGGGCCCGCACGGCGGCCTCGGTGCTGTGTTTGGCCATCAGGTCGGCCACCGCGCTGCGCAGCGCACTGTGTTCGGACATTCGATCAGCTCCCCGTGGCGAACGCGGCGTGCAGTGCGCGGCACTGACTGGCGAAATAGTTCTGCGACACCGTCTTCCAGGGAGCCAGCAAGTCGAATCCGTGGAAGGCGCCCGGGACGACCTCGAGCTGACAGGCCACGCCGGCGCTGATCAACCGGTCCGCGTAGGCCAGGCATTCGCCGTGGAACAGGTCGTGGGTGCCCACACCGATCCACGCCGGCGCCACCCCGCGCAGATCCTCGCGGCGGGCCGGCACCGCCACCGCCGGGTCGGCGTCACCGAGATAGCACGCCCAGGCGAACCGGTTGGCCGCCGGGGTCCACAACCGGTAGCGCCGATTCGGCGGCAGCCCGGCGCTGCGGTCGTCGAGCATCGGATACGACAGCACCTGTAACACCGGGTCGGGCAACGTCGCGTCGTCGCGGGCGCGCAACGCCAGCGCCGCGGCCAGTCCACCGCCGGCGCTGGCCCCGCCGACCGCCATCCGCGCCGGGTCCACGGTCGGCATCGCGGCCAGCCGGGTCAGTGCGGCGGCGCCGTCGTCCAGGGCGGCGGGATAGGGGTGCCGCGGCGCCAGCCGGTAGTCCAGGGCGGCGACGGTGGCGCCGAGCAGCGCGGCCAACCGCCGGCACAGCCGGTCGTCCTGGCGGGCCGTGCCGAGTACGTATCCGCCGCCGTGCAGCCACAACAGCGCGGGGGTGGGGCTCGCTGGCCGAGGCGGCTGGTGCAGGCGTAGTCGCGCGCCGGTGGGCAGGGTGAGCACCTCGACACCCCGGATGGGCGGGGCCAGTCGCGACCCGGCGCGGACGAGCCGCAGGTTGCGCCGGCTCAGCGAGGCGCGCGGGATCAGCCGGGACAACCCGGTCAGATCGCTGTGGACGCCGCTCACGGTGCCGCCTCCAACCGGTCGACCTGCGCGGTGAACAGGTCCAGCACCCGGTCGTCGGTCTCGGGTTCGGCGTCGGTAGCGGTTTGGCGGCGGTCCATCGCCTCGACGAGCACACCGCGGTAGTAGCCGGCCAGCACCCGGGCGGTCAGGTGGTTGGTGCCGCCGGTGGCGGCCGACGGTGCGGTCACCCGCACGGTGTAGCCCAGCGACCAGGGCGGCGCCCCGTCGATGCGCAGCGGCTCCACCGTCGCGTGGCCTTCTTGGCGCTGCCCGGCGCTCTGGTTGACGATCGTGAACTCGCGGCAGCGCCCGAGGTAGTCCGCCAGCGGCAGCGGCTCGGGAGCCACGCTGAGCATCACCTCGAAGGCTTGCATGGAGTCGACGCCGAAGCGGGACAGCACCGCGTCGGCGACCTGTTCGGAGGCGGCGGGCTCACCGAGCAGATCGGCGCATTCGCTGGGGCTGAAACTCATGTCGTGCGGCGGCCCGAACGTCTTGTCGTCGGAGCTGTCGAGCGAGTTGATCCAGATGGCGTCGGCGCCGAGATCGGGGAACGCCGAACGATCGACGAGCATCTCCTCGGCCAAGGTGGTGATGTCGGGTTTGGTCGACGGCTTCTGCTCCGCGCCGCCGCCGCGGCCGACGACCACGACCGCTCCGATCGCGAGGACGAGCACCGCGCCCACCCCGGCCAGGGTCAGCCACAACGCTTTCCGCGACCTCGCGGCGGGCGGTGGCCCCGGCGCGTCGTCGGGCAGCCACAGCGGCCAGCCGGGCGGCACCGGCCCCCACGCGGGGTCGGGCTGCCAGGACGGGTCGGGAACCCAACCGGTCGGGGCGGGCGGCCAGTTCGGCGGCGGGTTGAAACGCATCTCGGCTGGTCCTGCTCTCGAGTGGGGTGGTGCCCGCAGCCTAATGCCCGCTCAATGCCCGGCCGAGCGTGAAACCAGGTTCACGATGGGCCTCGAGCGTGAACCCAGCCGCACGTTCGGCGCGGGCGGAACGCGGCATCGGGGCAGCCGGCTCAGGGGGCGGCTTCGAGCTTGTCGACCTGGGCGTTGAACAGCCGCACCAGATCCTCGACCTGGTCGGAACCTGACGTGGTCGGGTCGGATTTGCCCGACACGATCTGCTCGGAGGAGGCCTCCACCAGCACCCCGCGGTAGTACCCGCTGATCGCGGTGGCGTCCATCGCGGTGGAGAACGGGATCCCCGGCACCGACGAACTGGTGGTGGTGCGGTAGCCGACCGCCCAGGACGGGATGCCGTCGACGTCGAGCGGGCTGACCTCACCGTCCATGTCCATCGACTTGTCCAGCCCGGGCAGGCTGGTGCTGATCGTGAACGACCGGCACTTGTCCAGATAGTCGTGGACGTCGCGCTGGTCGCCGCCGAGCACCAGGTTCACCCCCACCGAGCGCATCCCCTTGGAGTCGCGGCTGGACAGCCGGGCCGCCGCGCGCTGGGTGGCGGTGGCCGGGCCGCCCAGCAGGTCGGCGCACTCCTGCGGGCTGACCGTGATGTCGCCGGGCATCAGGTCGTCGTCCTCGTCGCTGTCGTTGAGGAAGTCGCGCCACTCGCCGTCGGCGATGTCGGGGAACACCGACCGGTCGACCAGCAGATCCTTGCTCAGCGTGGTCAGGTCGGCCTTGGCCGAGGGTTTCGCGCCACCGCCGCCGCGCGCTGCCAGGACGACCAGGGTCCCGGCCGCCAGCACGACCACCACGGCCAGCGCGGCCAGGCCCAGCCACAGCCCGGTCCGCGACTTGGCCGGACCCGGGTAGCCGGGTGGGTGCGCGCCGGGGTAGCCCGGCGGGTACGGCGCCGAGGCGCCGGGGTAGCCCGGCGGGGTCGCCGGCGCCCCGGGGTAGGGCGAGGCTCCCATCGGGCCGGGCGCGGCGTCGTCGACCCAGAACTGCCAGCCGGGCGGCGCCGGGCCCCACGCCGGCTCGGGTTGCCACTGCGGATCCGGGGCCCATCCCGGCGGGGTGGGCGGCCAGTTCGGGGGTGGGTTGAATCGCATGCAGGGGCTCCCGCTCGTCCGTCGTCTGCGGCCAGGTCTTCAGCCAGCCTAAACAACGCACCGGGCGCCGTCGCCGGGCTCGGCGGCCGCGGCGCCGGCCCGCGGCAAACCCCCAACCTGCCGATCCGCTGGCGTGCCGGGGGTAAGCTGCGGCACATGGCTAAGCCGGAAACCAGTTTGGTCGGCCGTGCGCGCTGGTTGCTGCGGGCCCGCCCGAGCGACTACATGCTGGCGCTCAGCCAGGCGTCGGCGTCGCTTCCGGTGATCGGCAGGCACCTGGAGCCACTCGGCGGGGTGACCGCGATGAGTGTGTGGGGCACCCGCCACCTGCCGGATTTCCTGTCCACCACCGCGCGCACCTGGCTGGCGCCCGGCAGCGGCGCGCTGCGTCGTCAGGAGCGCGAGCAGGTCCGGCCCGCCGCCCGCGACGCGCTGCGCGACCTGCTGCCCGCCGACGCGCTCGCCACCGACTGGCCCGAGCCGGACCGCACACCGCCCGCGCTGCGGGCGCTGCAGCACCGCCGCTACCTGCACCGCAGCGCGGTGCGCTACGGCAGCCAACCCACCCAGCTGCTGGACGTGTGGCGTCGTCGCGACCTGCCCGGCGGGCGGGCGCCGGTGCTGATCTTCGTCCCCGGCGGGGCCTGGGTGCACGGCAGCCGCACCCTGCAGGGCTACGCGCTGATGGCGCACCTGGCCCAGCAGGGCTGGGTCTGCCTGTCGGTCGAGTACCGGGTCGCGCCGCACAACCCGTGGCCCAGCCACCTGGTCGACGTCAAGACCGCGATCGCGTGGGCCCGCGCCAACGTCGACAAGTTCGGCGGGGACCGCAACTTCGTGGCGATCGCCGGCTGTTCGGCGGGCGGGCACCTGGCCGCGCTGGCCGGGCTGACCGCCGGTGACCCGGCCCTCGGCGCGGATCTGCCGGAGGGGGCGGACACCTCGGTCGACGCGGTGGTGCCGATCTACGGCCGCTACGACTGGCAGGACCGGTCCACCCGGGAACGCGAGCAGTTCGTCGACTTCCTGCAACGGATCGTGGTGCAGAACTCGATCCGGCGGACCCCCGAGGTCTTCCGCGACGCCTCGCCGATCGCGCGGATCCACCCGCAGGCGCCGCCGCTGCTGGCGGTGCACGGCAGCCGCGACACCGTGATCCCGGTGGAGCAGGCCCGCGTGTTCGTCGACCGGTTGCGGCAGGTGTCGCGCGCCGAGGTGGGGTATCTGGAACTGCCCGGCGCCGGCCACGGCTTCGACATGACCGACGGTGCGCGGACCGGGACCGCGGTTACCGCAATCGGACTGTTCCTCAACGAGATTCATCGCAACAGCGCGAAAGTCGGCGTTAAAGCGGCGATCTAGCCCAGCTGGGCCCGGGCCGACGGTATCGTCCCGGGCAGGAGGTACCGCGGTGAAACGGTTGAGTGGCTGGGATGCGGTCTTGCTCTACAGCGAGACGCCCAACGTCCACATGCACACCCTCAAGGTGGCGGTGATCGAACTCGACGCCGAGCACCGCGACTTCAACGTCGAGCAGTTCCGGGCGGTGCTGCGCGGCCGGCTGTACAAGCTGGAGCCGTTCCGCTACCAGTTGGTCGACATCCCGTTCAAGTTCCATCACCCGATGTGGCGGGAGAACTGCGAAGTCGACCTGGACTACCACGTGCGGCCGTGGCGGCTGCCCGCGCCGGGCGGCCGGCGTGAACTCGACGAGGCGATCGGCGAGATCGCCAGCACCGCGCTGGACCGCAGCAGGCCGCTGTGGGAGATGTATTTCATCGAGGGGTTGGCCAACAACCGCATCGCGGTGGTCGGCAAGATCCATCACGCGCTGGCCGACGGGGTGGCCTCGGCCAACCTGATGGCCCAGGGCATGGACTTACAGCGCGGCCGCGATGTGGTGCGCGACTATCCCACCGACCCGCCGCCGACCCGCGGTGAGCTGGTCCGGTCGGCCTTCCGCGACCACCTGCGCCAGCTGGGCCGGATCCCGGCCACCATGCGCTACACCGGCGCCGGGCTGGGCCGGGTGCGCCGCAGCGGCCGACGGCTTTCCCCGGAGTTGACCCGCCCGTTCACCCCGCCGCCGAGCTTCATGAACCATGTGCTCACCCCGGGCCGGCGGTTCGCCACCGCCACGCTGGCCCTGGCCGACATCAAGGCGACCGGCAAGACCCTCGGTGTGACGATCAACGACATGGTGCTGTCGATCGCGGCGGGCGCGTTGCGCACCCTGCTCCTGCGGTACGACGGCAACGCCGACCACCCGCTGCTGGCATCGGTGCCGATGGGATATGACTTCTCCCCGGAACGGATCTCCGGCAACCGGTTCAGCGGCGTGTTGGTGCCGCTGCCGGTGGACAGCGACGACTCGTTGGAGCGGGTGCGGCGGGTGAGCGCGGCGGCCACCGAAGCCAAGGAGACCAACCAGCTGATCGGCCCCGAGTTGATCACCCAGTGGGCGGCCTACTTCCCGCCCGCGGCGATGGAGGCGCTGTTCCGGCGGATGTCGCTGTCCGAAGGCCAGAACAAGACCCTCAATCTCAACGTCTCCAACGTGCCCGGCCCGCGCGCGCACGGCCGGGTCGGCGGGGCATTGGTCACCGAGATCTATTCGGTGGGTCCGCTCACCGCGGGTGCCGGCGTCAACATCACCGTGTGGAGCTACGTCGACCAGCTCAACATCTCGGTGCTGACCGACGCGGTGACCCTCGACGACCCGCACGAGATCACCGCGGCCATGGTCACCGAGTTCGCCGCGATCCGCCGCGCCGCCGGGCTGCCCGAGGAGCTCACGGTGATCGAGGCCGCGATGGCGCCGGCCTGACCGTCGTCGCGGGTCAGCCGATCACCGGGAAGCGGCGCTCGGCGGCCAGTTCGTCGAGGGCGTCCTGCATCACCGAGCGCACGTGGGCGTCGACGGCTTCGATGTCGGGGTCCTCGCCGAACTCGGCGACGATGTCGATCGGCTCCAGCACCTGGGTGACGATCTTGGTGGGCAGCGGCAGGTTCGGCGGTACCACCGCGGACAGGCCGAACGGGAACCCGAACGACACCGGCAAGATTTTGGCGCGCATCAGCTTGTCCAGCCGCAGCGCTTTGGCCAGCCACTCGCCGCGGGACAGGAACAGCTGGCTCTGCTGGCCACCGATGGACACCGACGGCACGATCGGCACGCCGGCGTTGAGCGCGGCCCGCACGTAGCCGGTGCGGCCGTCGAAGTCGATGACGTTCTCCGAGAGGGTCGGCCGGTAGACGTCGTAATCTCCGCCGGGGAAGACCACCACCACGCCGCCGGAGCGCAGCGCGGCCTCGGCGTTCTCGTGGTTGGCGTGGATGAAGCCCATCCGGATGAAGAAGTCCGCCGTGGCGCCGGTGAGCAGGATGTCGTGGCTGAGCGTGTAGACCGGCCGGTCGTAGCCGAACTTCTCGTAGAAGCCGGTCGCGAACACCGGCACGTCCATCGCGAACAGTCCGCCGGAGTGGTTGGCCACCACCAGGGCGCCGCCGGGCGGGAACGACTCCAGACCGCGGGTCTCGGCGCGGTGGTAGCCCTTGACCACCGGACGCAGCCAGCCCATCACCCGCTCGGTGAAGCCGGGATCCCACTTGGCGGTTTCGGAACGATCGCTCTCACGTGCACTCATAAGGCCGCCAATCCTACCCAGGGGCCCCGGCCGATACCATCGGCGAGGTGAGCGAAACCGGCGTCGACGTGGCGGCCTACCTGCACCGCATCGGCTACGACGGACCCACCGATCCCACCGCGGACACCTTGGCGGCGCTGGTGATCGGACACACCATGCACATCCCGTTCGAAAACCTCGATCCGCTGTGCGGTGTCCCGGTGATCGACCTGGGTCCGGCCGCGCTGACCGCGAAGCTGGTCACCGCCGGGCGCGGCGGCTATTGCTATGAACACAACACGCTGCTGCGGTATGTGTTGGCGGAGTTGGGGTTCGGCGTCGACGCGTTGGGCGCCCGGGTGGTGTGGGGAAACCCGGAGGGGCCGGACGGCCCGCCGCCCGCCGAGACCCATCAGGCGCTGGCGGTGCGGCTGCCCGGCGACGACGGCGGTGAGGATCCGTGGCTGGTCGATGTCGGATTCGGCGGGCAGACCCTGACCTCGCCGATCCGGTTGCGTCCCGACGCGGCCCAGCAGACCCGCCACGAGGACTACCGGCTGCGCCGCCGCGGCGGCGGCTACCTGCTGGAGACCCGGCTGCCGGCTGGCTGGACGCCGCTGTACACCTTCAGCACCGTCCCGCGCCCCCTGATCGACCTGCAGGTGGGCAGTTGGTACGTCTCGACCTATCCGGAGTCGAAGTTCGTCACCGGGCTGAGCGCGGCGATCACCACCGCCGATGCGCGCTGGAACCTGCGCGGCCGGCACCTGACCGTGCACCTTCGCGACGGCCACACCGAGCGGACCCGGCTGGACTCCGCCGAGCAGGTGCTCGACGTACTCGCCGACCGGTTCGGCCTGCCGGTGTACGGGATCGACGGGCTGGCCGCCCGGGTCGCGGAGGTGCTGGACAGCTGACGGGCCGGGCCTAGGCTCGACGGCCATGGCCACCGTCTACTACACCGCCGCCAGCCTCGACGGCTTCATCGTCGACGACGCCGACAGCCTGGACTGGCTGACCGGCCGCGCCATCGACCCGGACGCCCCGTTCGGCTACCGGTGTTTCGCGGAAAGCGTTGGCGCGCTGGCGATGGGCTCGGCGACCTACGAGTGGATCGCGGCCCGCGAGCCGCACGACTGGATGTACCCGCAACCGACCTGGGTGCTGACCCGACGCCCGCGGATCATCCGCCCGGCCCACCCGGTGCGGACCTTCGACGGCGCGGTGACCGACCTGCACCCCGAACTGGTCGAGGCCGCCGACGGCAAGGACGTGTGGATCGTCGGCGG
This sequence comes from Mycobacterium sp. 1274756.6, assembly GCF_001668625.1. GTDB lineage: Bacteria > Actinomycetota > Actinomycetes > Mycobacteriales > Mycobacteriaceae > Mycobacterium. Next base: position 25,600 of record NZ_LZLJ01000042.1, on the reverse strand, counting down.
GGGAGTGGTGGCCGCCCAGTTCGTCGCCGCGGGTCTGGTCGACGAGGTGGTCGTCAGTTACGCGCCCTGCACCCTCGGCTCGGGGGCACCGGTGCTGCCGGTGCGCTCGGAGTGGGCGCTGGCCGAGTCCGGTGTCAACGGCGATTTCCTGTGCGCACGCTGGCGTCGCGCCGAGCGGTGAGCGGCCGCCCGCCTCAGCGGTGCGCGGTCACGTGCGCCAGCGCCCCGGAACAGCGCAGCGTGTCCACGGTGAGCCCGGCGTCGGTCAGCCAACGCCGCAACTCCGCCGCGGTGCCGCCGGGACCGAACACCCCGGCTCGGCGCAACGCCTCGATCGCCAGATCGTGACGCCACCCGGCGCCGCGCACCACCGCGAGCGCGACCAGCCGGCCGCCGGGCTTGAGGCACCGGGCGAGTTCGGCGACCGCGGTCGCCGGATCCGGTAGGCAGTGCAGCCCGTTGAACGACACCACCACGTCGAATTCGTTGTCCCCGAACGGCAATGCCTCGATATCGGCGATGGCGAATTCGATGTCGAGGTCGCCGAGTTCCGCGGCCCGGCGCCGGGCGCGGCTCAGCATGTCCGGTGAGATGTCCGCGGCGACGTAACGCAACCGCTGCGCCGGCCGCAGGCCCCGCAGCGCGACCCCGCTGCCGCACGGGATGTCGAGCACGGCGGCGCCGTCGGGCAGGCCACCGAGGTCGGCGATGGCGTCGTAGAACATGGTGACGTCGGTACCCCAGACCAGCCGGCCGAACGGCCGGGCGATCCAAGCGTTTTCCACCCCGTAGCTGTAGGCGGCGACGTTGGCCCGGTCGAACAGGGTCTGCTGGCCCCACCGGGTACGTTGGGAACTCATACCGCCACTCTACGGCCGGTCAGGCCCGGACAGGCAGCCTCAGCCGGCAGGCGCCCGGTTCGGCGAAGGCCACCAGATCGGCGTCCGCCGGTGCGCCCAACTCCTCGAGCATGCCCACCACGATCCCCCGGTGCACCCGGCAGATGATCTCGGGATGCCGGCGGGCCGCGCTGAGCAGCGGGCAGCGGCGCAACGCCACCCCGCCCGCCTTGTCGGACTGCTCATCGGGGGCAAAGCCCAAGCGGGCCAAGGCATCCAACACAACCCGGCGGGGTTCGCTCGCGCCGCCCGCTTCGACCAGCGTGCGCCCCCAGTCCGCGCCGGCGCTTTCCGCGTCGCGTTCGGGTTCCGGGCTCACCCGGGCCAACTGACCGGCCAGCACGGTGGCCAGCGCGGCGAACGCGCCGCCCTGCACGGCCGGATCGGTCGCGGTCGGCCGGTACCGCGCGGCGGGGCGTCCGCGCCCACCGGTCGCTGCGGTGGTGCGCTCCACCAGCCCGAGTTCGACCAGCGCCTCGAGATGCTCGCGGATGGTGTTGGTGTGCAACCCCAAGGCGGCCGCGATATCGGCGACCCGCACCGGCGCGCGGTTGCGGACCTGGTCGAGCACCGCCCAACGCTGCGCGGAGAGCGGGGTCTGCGCCACCGGGGCGGGCGTCGGGGCCGGCCCCAGCAACCCGGGGTTTTCCACGGAAATAACTGTAGTAAATTCGGGGGTGTTCGGCCACACCGGGTGAGCCGCACCCACCGAGCTAGATCCACCCAGCGGAGAGGAGGCCGACACATGTCTGCCAACGAGGTGATTGTCGCGTCCACGGCGGCCGACGGCGAAGCGGTTGAGGCGGTGAAGAACCACCACGCGGAGACCATCGGGCGGGTGGCGATGCTCACCGACACCATCCTGTCGGCGGTCGAGCGCGGCGGCGACGTCGAAGGCGCCCGGGCGGCCCTGCTCGGCTTCGCCGCCAACGACCTGCTGCCGCAGCTCGCCGCCGCCGAAGAGCGGCTCTACCCGGCCGCGGCGCGCACCGACCGGATCCGGCCGCTGATCGAGTCGCTGATCGCCCGCAAGCGCGGCCTCGGTGTGCTGGTGGAACGCATCCGCACCGAACGCTCCCCGGTGCGGGCGGCCGCCGACGCCCACGCGCTGCGGGTGCTGCTCGAGGCGCAGCTGGGCGACGAGTCCGACCGGATCCTGCCGGTGCTCGCCGCCGACCGGGAGGTGTCGGTCGCCGACCTGGCCGCCGGGCTGACCGCGCTGGTCGGCCACGGCGACGACGCGCACGGCGGCCACACCTGCACCTGCGCGGAGAACGAGTCGGAGATTCCGGTGCTCGACGTGCGCCAGATCCCGCACGCGATCCGGCACGCCACCGTTTTCGGCGCCTTCGACGCGGTCCCGCCCGGGGCGGCGATGGAGCTCATCGCCCACCACGACCCGATCCCGCTGTTGCACCAGCTGGAGCAGCGGTCCGGCGGCGGTCTGGTCGTCAGCTACATCGAGCGCGGCCCCGAGGTGTGGCGGCTGATGCTCGGTCGGCGCTGACCCGACTAGCTGACCCGACGAGCCGACCCGACGAACAGCGAAACGGCGCCCGCAACCAACAGGTCGCGGGCGCCGTTTGTGGTTCAGCGGGTCACGCGGCGCGGCTCAGGCCGCGGGCCAGGTGCTGGCGCACACCGCGGCGGTGTGCGCCCCGCCGCCGGCGCCGGGGCGAGCCCGGGCGGCGGGGAGTGCGGTCGGTGGCCCGATTGGTGAACCGGTGACCTGCGACGTTGAGTTCGATCGTCCACATCGTCGCGCCTCCTCTCCGGGCCGTCACCGACCCATTAAGCACGTCTAATCATAGAGTTCTCTTAATTTCGGGGCCAATCGGGGCACTGTGTGTTGCCTCACCGCGGCGATCCCGCCCGCCGTCGCGCCGGACGCGGGCTTTCCGCGCCAACGCCGCCGTCGGCGCCGCCGTGAACGGCTACGCTCGGCATCAGTCGAACCCGAAAGGTGTCGTCATGGGCCACTACAAGAGCAACGTGCGCGATCTGGAGTTCAACCTCTTCGAACTGTTCACCCTGGAGAAGGTGCTCGGCTCCGGCGAGTTCGAGGAACTGGACGCCGAGACGATCCGCGAGATGCTCGCCGAAGCGGCCCGCCTCGCCGAGGGGCCCACCGCGGAGTCCTACGCCGAGACCGACCGCAACCCGCCCACGTTCGATCCCGACGAGCACCGGGTCCACCTACCGGAGCCGTTCAAGGAATCGCTGCGGGCGTGGCAGGCCGGCGAGTGGTTCCGCATCGGGCTCTCCGAGAACGTCGGCGGGGTGCCCGCGCCGGCCATGGTCGCCTGGGCGATCAGCGAATTCCCGCTCGGCGCCAACCCGGCGGTCTTCATGTACCTGGCCGGCCCGCTGTTCGCCGACATCCTCTACACCCTCGGCAACGAACAGCAGAAACACTGGGCGACCCTGGCGATCGAACGCAACTGGGGCGCCACCATGGTGCTCACCGAACCCGACGCCGGCTCCGACGTCGGCGCGGGGCGGACCAAAGCCGTCGAGCAGCCCGACGGCACCTGGCACATCGACGGGGTCAAGCGGTTCATCACCAACGGCGACACCGACGACCTGTTCGAGAACATCATGCACCTGGTGCTGGCCCGCCCGGAGGGTGCCGGGCCCGGCACCAAGGGCCTGAGCCTGTTCCTGGTCCCCAAGTTCCTGCCCGACCCCGAGACCGGGGAGCCCGGCGAACGCAACGGGGTCTTCGTGACCGGCCTGGAGCACAAGATGGGGCTGAAGGCGTCAGCCACCTGCGAGCTGACCTTCGGCCAGCACGGGGTGCCGGCCACCGGGTGGCTGGTCGGCGACAGCCACCGCGGCATCGCCCAGATGTTCCAGGTCATCGAGTACGCGCGAATGATGGTGGGCACCAAGGCGATCTCGGCGCTGTCGACCGGCTACCTCAATGCGCTGGAGTACGCGAAGACCCGGGTGCAGGGCGCGGACCTGACCCAGATGACCGACAAGACCTCCCCGCGGGTCACGATCATCCACCACCCCGACGTGCGGCGCGCCCTGATGATGCAGAAGGCCTACGCCGAAGGCCTGCGGGCGCTGTACATGTTCACCGCGGCCTACCACGACCCCCAGGTCGCCGAGACCGTCTCCGGCGCGGACGCCGAACTGGCCGCCCGCGTCAACGACCTGCTGCTGCCGATCGTCAAGGGGGTGGGCTCCGAACGCGCCTACCAGTACCTGACCGAGTCGCTGCAGACCTTCGGCGGCTCCGGCTACCTGCAGGACTACCCGATCGAGCAGTACATCCGCGACGCCAAGATCGACTCGCTCTACGAGGGCACCACCGCGATCCAGGCCCAGGACTTCTTCTTCCGCAAGATCGCCCGCGACCGCGGGGTCGCGCTGACCCACGTGGTCGAGCAGATCCGCGGGTTCCTCGACGCGGAGAACGCCCGGCCCGAGCTGGCCGACGCCCGCGCCCGGCTGGCGACCGCCGTCGACGACGTGCAGGCGATGACCGCCGCGCTCACCGGCTACCTGATGGGGGCCCAGGAGGACGCCCGCCAGCTCTACCGGCTGGCACTGAAATCAGTGCCGTTCCTGCTGGCCTGCGGGGACCTGCTGATCGGCTGGCTGCTGCTGTGGCAGGCCGAGGTGGCGCTGGAGGCGTTGGACAAGAGCCCCGACGCCGCCGACCGGGACTTTTACGCCGGGAAGGTCGCGGTGGCCAACTTCTTCGCCAAGAACGTGCTGCCCCGCCTGACCGACGAGCGCGCCACCGCCGAGAACGTCGACCTGGCCGTGATGGACCTGGCCGAGGAGGCCTTTTAGTCCGTCGGGCCGGCTACTGCTGCTGACCCTTCAGGCTGCCCACGTCCAGGGTGCCGCCCGCACCGGAGCCCACCTCCTCGCCCTCGGCGGCGGCTTCGGCGTTCTCCCCGTTCTCGACGATGTCGCCGTCGCGGAACAGGATGCCCTTGGCGATCGCCCGCCACTGCGGGGTCTTGCGCAGCAGGAACTCCAGGTCCATGCAGAAGTGCTTGTACTCCTCGCCGAGCGCGTTGGCCATGATCGCCCGGGACTCGGCGTCCGGCTCGATCGACATGCGCTGGCTGTACCAGCTGATCGCCTCCGCCTCCTCGGTGAGGTTCGCGCACATCCGGGCGAAGGTGCGGGTCTCCGCGGAGAGTTCGGCTGCCGGTTCGTGGTACTGGTCGAAGCCCATGGCTCCAGTGAACCACGGATTGAGCCGGCGCCGGGGCGGGCTACGCCCGACCGATTCGTGCGGGGTCCGACGCCGCCGAGCGCGGAGCGACCCGGCGTCCAAGTCCGCGCAATCTCTGCGGGAAGGGTCCCCGCCCGCCCCTTAGGGTCGGTTCCATGCACCGGATCCGTGCGCTCAGCCGGGAACAGCGGGGCACCGCGTGACGGTGGTGATCCCGGCTCCGGGTCCGCTGCACGGCCCGAGCCTGCCGGAGCCCGGCGAGCCGGGCTGGACGATCTGGCCGCGCCGGATCTGGCCGGCCGAGCCGATCGCCGCCGCGCCGGCGAAGGTGGTGGCGGCCGCCGCGGCCGCCGCGCTCGCGGGCACGCTGGTGTGGCGGGTGAGCGTGTTCAGCATCGGCTACCTGCTGGCCGGGCTGCTGGTGTTCGGCGCGGTCTACGGCACCGCCGGGCGGATGCCCACCCGCGCCGAGCGCGGCGGCATAGCTCTGACGCTCACGCTGTTGACCGTGCCCGCGGTCCTGGCCGCCGAGTGGGTGAACACACTCTGCGTCGCGAGCGCCTGGATGGTCGGCTGGTGCACGCTGGTCGGGGGGACCGGTTGGGGCTCGGTGCTGGTCGGACCGCTGTTGCCCTGGGTGCTGACCGCGCGGGTGGCCGGCTGGACCCGACGATCGATGCGGGACATCGCGGTGCCCGGCGGGCGGCGCGATCTGTGGCGAATCCTGCTGGTGCTGGCCGTCACCGCGGGGCTGTTGACGGTGTTCGGTCTGCTGTTCGCCGGCGCGGATGCCGCCTTCGCCCACCTGATCGACGCGTTGACGCCGCGCCTTGACGGTCCCGACCTGGCCGGTCGCGCCGGCGTGTTCGCCGTGGTGGCGGCGTTCGTGCTGTTCGGTGCCTACCTGCTGCGGTTCCCGCCGCGGCTCGGTCGACTGACCTGGTCGCCGCGGTCCGCGGTGGCCCGCTGGGAGTGGGCGGTGCCACTGGCGGCGCTGGACCTACTGGTCGCCGCGTTTCTCACGGTGCACCTCAGCGTGCTGTTCGGCGGGCACCGGCATGTGCTGGACACCGCGGGCCTGACCTATGCCGAGTACGCCCGGCAGGGCTTTTGGCAGCTGCTGGCGGTCTCGGCGTTGACGCTGCTGGTGATCGCGGCGACGGTGACCGTGGCCGGCCGGAGCACACCGGCCGATCGTCGGCTCCTCCGAATCCTGATCGGGACGCTGTGTGCGCTGTCGGTGGTGATCGTCGGTTCGGCGGTGCATCGGATGTGGCTCTACCAGCAGGCCTACGGGTTCACCGAGCTGCGCTTGTTGGTCATCACCGTGGAGTTCTGGCTGGCGGCGGCGTTCGTTCTGGTGTGCGTGGCCGGTGTCCGGATGTCGGGGCGGTGGCTGCCCCACGCGGTGTTGCACGCCGGTGCGCTGGCGGTGCTCGGCTTGGCGCTGATCAACCCGGACCGGTTCATCGCGGAACACAACATCGACCGCGCGGCGCGCACCGGGCAGTTGGACACCGCCTACCTCGGGCAGCTCTCCCCGGACGCACTGCCCGCGGTGGCGGCGCTGCCCGAGCCGACGCGGCGTTGCGTGCAGGCCGAGATCGGTGCGGTCGGGATTGAACCGTGGTACCAATTCAACCTGTCGCGGCACCGGGCCCAGCACCAGGCGCCGGCGGATCGGGCCGGTTGCCCGACGCGAACCCGCTGAGCGTGGACCGCCGGCTCAGTCCTCCATCGTGTAGCCCATCGGCATGAGCACACTCTTGTGTTGGGTGAAGTGCTCCACGCCCTCCGGGCCGTTCTCCCGGCCGATGCCGGAGTTCTTGAACCCGCCGAACGGCGAGCCCGGGTCGAAGGCGTACCAGTTGATGCCGTAGGTGCCGGTGCGCACCCGCTGGGAGATCTCGATGCCGCGGGGCACGTCGCTGGTCCACACGCTGCCGGCCAGGCCGTAGTCGGAGTCGTTGGCGATGGCCACCGCGTCGTCGACGCTGTCGTAGGGGATGACGCACAGCACCGGCCCGAAGATCTCCTCCTGGGCGATGGTCATCTTGTTGTCCACGTCGGCGAAGACCGTCGGCTGCACGAAGTGCCCGTCGTCCAGGCCCTCCGGGCGCCCGCCGCCGCAGACCAGCCGGGCGCCCTCCTCGATGCCCTTGGCGATGTAGCCCTCCACCCGGGCGCGCTGCTTCTCGTTGATCAGGGGGCCGATCTGGGCGGCCGGGTCGTCGGGCAGCCCGACCGGCAACGCCTCCACGACCCCCTTGACCGCGTCGACGATCTCCTCGTAACGGGAGCGCGGCGCCAGGATCCGGGTCTGGTTCACACAGCCCTGCCCGGCGTTCATCACCCCGGAGAACACCATCATCGGCACCGCGGTGGCCAGGTCCACGTCCTCCAGGACGATCGCGGCGGACTTGCCGCCCAACTCCAGCGTGCACGGCTTGAGCAGGTCGGCGGCGCGTTTGCCGATCTCCTTGCCCACCGCCGAGCTGCCGGTGAAGCTGAAGCAGTCCACGTCGGGGTTGGCGGTCAGCGCCTGCCCGGTCTCCACGCCGCCGGGCACCACCGACAGCACCCCCTCGGGCAGGCCGGCCTCGGCGAACACCTCCGCCAGCGCGTTGGCCGACAGCGGGGTCTCCGCGGCGGGCTTGAGCACCACCGTGCACCCGGCCAGCAGCGCCGGACCCAGCTTGTTCACGGCCAGGAACAGCGGCACGTTCCACGCCACGATCGCGGCGACCACACCGAGCGGCTCGCGGGTCACCAGCGTCTGCCCGTAGGAGCCGTTGCGGGTCTCCCGCCAGGTGACGTCGTCGGCGGCGCCGGCGAAGTAGGTCAGCGACCCCAGCGCGCCCAGCCACTGCATGGTCTCGACGATGGCCGGCGGTTGGCCGGTCTCGTCGGCCAGCAGTTTGGTGAACAGCTCTTTGCGTTCCTCCATCAGCGTGACCGCCTTGGCGATCACCGCGGCGCGCTCGGCGGGCGGGGTGGCCGGCCAGGGCCCGTTGTCGAAGGCGGCGCGGGCGGTGGCCACGGCGGTGTCGACGTCGGCCTTGGCCGCCAGCGGCACCTTGCCGACGTACGCGCCGGTGGCGGGGGAGTGCACCTCGATGACCTCGTCGGTGGACGGCTCGGTCCAGGTTCCGCCGAGGAAAAGCTTGTCGTACTCGGTGGGGGTGCTCTCGGGCATGGCGTGGGTGCTCCTTGGTCGTTACCGGGGTCGCTGCCGGGCTCGCTCTCGGCGGCGTAGGTCACACCCTACTCAGCCCACGGCAAGATTAGAACCTGTTTCAGTCAGGCGGTTGCAGCACCAGCACCAGGTTGCTCACCGCGAACTCGCGCAGCACCGGCACCCGGGTCAGCCACCACGCCCATCGCGGGTGGTAGCGGGGAAAAGCGGCGACCAGCGCCCCGCTGTGCCGGGCCCAGTCCAGCCCGGCGGCAGCCGAGACCGCGAACAGTGACGAGCCGTAGTTGTTCTTCGGCGGATGCCCGTGTTTGCGGGTGTAGCGGGCCGCGGCGCGCGCCCCGCCCAGATAGTGGGACAAGCCCATTTCGTGGCCGCCGAACGGCCCCAGCCACACCGTGTAGGACAGCACGGCCAGCCCGCCCGGGCGGGTCACCCGCAGCATCTCGGCGCCGAGCAGCCACGGGCGCGGCACATGCTCGGCGACGTTGGAGGACAAACAGATGTCCACGCTGGCGTCGGCGAACGGCAACGCCATGCCCGAGGCGCGCACGAACGTGGCGGCCGACGGCCCGGCGGGCCCGCCGGCGTGCATCTCCGAGGGGTCCGGCTCCACCCCGATATAGCGCAGCCCGGCGTCGGCGAACGCCGCCGCGAAATAGCCCGGGCCGCCGCCCACGTCGAGCACGGTGCGCCCGGCGGCCGGCTCGCCGTGGAGGCCGCGCCACAGATCGCACACCATGGTCGCGGTGTCGGCGGCCAGCGGGCCGTAGAAGCGGGCCGGTTCGGTCTGTTCGTAGCGGAACGCGCCCAGCAACCGCAGTGAGCGGCGCAGGGTGGCCCGCCCCGCGAAGCGGGCGGTTGACGAGGAACCGGCCATCACGGCTCAGCCTACGGCGACCATTAGGCTGGACCCCGATGCCAACCGCCGCCGTCGAGCCGCCGGGAGTCGAGCCGTCGCGCTCGACCCCCGACCGGGTCGGCTCGGTGCTGCTGCTGTGCTGGCGCGACACCGGCCATCCGCAGGGCGGCGGCAGCGAGACCTACCTGCAACGCATCGGCGCGGAGTTGGCCGCCGCCGGCGTCGCGGTCACCCTGCGCACCGCCCGCTACCCGGGGGTGGCACGCCACGACGTGGTCGACGGGGTGCGCATCGAACGGGCCGGCGGCCGCTACACCGTCTACCTGCGGGCGCTGGCGGCGATGGCCGGCGCCCGACTGCGGGTCGGCCCGCTGCGCCGGGTGCGCCCCGACGTGGTCGTCGACACCCAGAACGGGGTGCCGTTCCTGGCCCGGCTGCTCTACGGCCGCCGGGTGGTGGTGCTGGTGCACCACTGTCACCGCGCCCAGTGGCCGATGGCCGGGAAGCTGATGGGCCGGGTCGGCTGGTTCGTCGAATCCCGGCTCTCCCCGCGACTGCACCGGCGCAACCAGTACCTGACGGTCTCGCTGCCCTCGGTGCGCGACCTGGTTGAACTCGGGGTGCAGCCGGACCGGATCGCGGTGGTGCGCAACGGCCTCGACCGCGCACCGGCGGAGTCGCTGGCCGCGGCCCGCTCCGCGCAGCCGCGGGTGGTCGTGCTGTCCCGGCTGGTGCCGCACAAGCAGATCGAAGACGCGCTGGACACCGTCGCGGCGCTGCGCCCGCAGCTCCCGGCGGTGCACCTGGACGTGATCGGTGACGGCTGGTGGCGGCGACGGCTCGTCGAACACGCCGACCGGCTGGGCATCCGCGACGCGGTCACCTTCCACGGCCACGTCGACGAGAACACGAAACACGCGCTGCTGCAACGCTCCTGGGTGCAGCTGCTGCCGTCCCGCAAAGAGGGGTGGGGGCTGGCGGTGATCGAAGCGGCCCAGCACGCGGTGCCCACCATCGGCTACCGCTCCTCCGGCGGGCTGTGCGACTCGATCGTCGACGGGGTGACCGGGCTGCTGGTCGACGACCGCGGCCAGCTGGCCGCGGCGCTACGGCAACTACTGACCGACCCGGTGCTGCGCGACCAACTCGGCGGCAAAGCCCAGGCCCGCAGCGCCGAATTCTCCTGGCGCCAAAGCGCCGAATCGATGCGCACCGTGCTGGAGGCGGTCGCCGCGGGCCGCCAGATCAGCGGCGTCGTGTAGGCGGCTCAGACCCGCAGCGCGAGCTCGTAGCCGATCGGTACCACCACGACATAACCGAGCACCCCCACCGCGATCCCGATCAACGGATTCCAGCGCCGCCACGCCGCCAACGCCGCGCCGGCGGCGGCGCCGGCCAGCCCGCCGCCGACCGCCAGCCACGGCAGCAACACCAGCAGGTTCTGGCCGCGCGCCGAGAGCTGACAGACCCACTCGGTGTCGTCGCCGTGGCAGGGATCGGTGGCCATCGCCAGCGGCAGCATCAACACCAATGCCACCGCGCTGCCCGCCACCGCCAACGCCGTGGTCACCGCGACCAGCCAACCCCACTGGCGCCGCCTGCGCTGCGCGGCGCGGTCGGCGGGCGCATCGTTCACCCGGTCAGTCAACCACGCCGGACTCCGGGGTGCGGGCCCGCCGGGGCCGGCTCACCACGGCGGTGAGCACGATCAGCACCAGCCACAGCCCGTGTGCGGCCAGCACCGTGCCGCGCCGTAGGGCCGACGCCCCCTCGGCGTGGCCACCCACCCGGTAGAGGACCAGGTCGCCGTCGCGCACCGCCACCGGAAGCCGGTCCAACGTCCGTGCCGCCGCGCCGAATTCGCCGGCGCTGTCCGCCTCGACGACCACCCAGCCCACCCCGGCGGCCGCCAGCTCGGCCGGTGCGGCACCGCGGTGCAGCAACTGCTGCACCGCCCGCGCGTGGTCGCCCTCCCCGCGCACCGTCCGCCCGGAGACACTCAGATCCCCGGAGGAGAGCACCTCGGCGCGCACCCAGCGCGGCAACGGATCGAGCACCGGCCCGGCCCAGGGGAAGTGGCGCATCGGCCCGGCGGGCAGCACCGCCACCGGCCGGGGATCGGCGTTGATCGCCGCGGCCACCGCCGCCCACCCGGCCGGGTAGGACACCGGGGTCAGTCGCCCGCCCACCCCCCAGGCCAGATCCGGCAACACCGCCACCAGCGCCGCACAGCACAGCGCCGCCGCGACCGCGGGCCGCAACCAGCGGCGCAGCGCGACCACCGCGCCCGCGGCCGCCAGGGTGTAGCCGGGCACCGCCAGGGCCACCCATTTCTGTCCGTCCCGCAGCAGCCCCAGGCCGGGCGCCGCGTCGACCGCCGCGTGCAGCACCGCCAGCCCGGGCCCGGTGGCCAGCAGCGCGGGCACCACGATCGCCGGGCCCGCCAACACCAGCAGCGGCACCGCCGCGGCCCGCCGCGCCGCCACCGGCAACCCCAGCGCCACCACCGCGAGCAGCACCAGCGTCGCCACCACCGCGAACCACCCGGTCCGCGAGCCGGGCACCGCGTCGCCGTTCCAGATCCCGCCGAGCCCGGCCAGGCTGCCCAGCGTGCCCAGCCCCGGCTCGGCGCGGGCGGCGAACGCCACCACGCCGGTACCACCGGTCAGCGCCGGACCCAACGCGGCGGCCAGCAACCACGGCGTCGCCACCACCGCGGCGGCGCCGCCGGTCAGCGCGGCGCAACGACCCCGCGGCAGGCCCGGCCCGGGCGCGGCCACCGCCGCCAGCGCCACCGTCGCCGCCAGCAGCAGCCCGCTGGGGGTCAGCCCGGCCACCGCCAGCCAGAACACCGGCGCCGCGACATCCCGACCCCGGGTGCCGGCCCGGCCGCGCAGCCGCAGCACCGCCGCCGCCGACCACGGCAGACAGCCGTAGCCCAGCAGCAGGCTCCAATGCCCCTGCAGCAGCCGCTCGGCCACGAACGGATTCCACACCGCCACGGTGATGCCGACCAGCACCCCCGGGATGCCCGACTCCGGCAGCACCAGCCGCACCAGCCGCCCGGCGCCCACCCCGGCCAGCAGCACCGCGCCGACCAGCACCGCCTTGACCACGACGCCACCGTCGATCAGCTGGGAGGCCACCGCCATCGCGACGTCCTGGGGCACCGCGCGCGGGGCGGAACCGGCCAGTCCCAGCGCCGCGTCGGACAGATACGAGCGGGGGGTGGACACCGCGTCGCGCAGCAGCCAATACCCCGGCCGCAGCAGCGGCGCGGTCACCAGCAGGGTCAACGCCAGGGCATAGCCCGCCCCGGACCAGCGGCGCGCCCGGGTCACCCGGCGGCTAGCCGCGCGGCGGCGGTTCCGGGGAGCCCGGCTCACCGGGCGGGTCCGGCGGGCGGGTGGGCAGCTTCTCGGTGGCCGCTTCGGCCGCCGGCATCGGCTCCTCGGCCTTGGCGCGGCGGTTCAGCAGGCTGTCGAACAGGCCCTCGAAGAAGCCCTGCTCGGTGGTGTCGAGACCCGGGTCGACCAGCGCGGCCTCGCTGCGCACCGCGAAGGTCGCCAGCAGCACCCCGCCGACCAGCGCGATCAGGCCCGACGCGGCCAGCGTGATCGGCAAGATCCGCGACCACAGCGCCAGCCAGTCCCGCTGATCGCGGGCGATGCCGACCTGCTCCTCGACGGTCTGCTCGGTGGAGGTGACGGTGTAGTCCGCCAGCGTCGCCTCCGGCTTCAGCGGCTCGCGGGCGTAGTAGTGCTGGGCGCGTTCCTTGGCCTTGACGATGGTGCCCGACACCGGATCCACCCACAGCGTGCGCTGCGCCGCGTAGTAGCGGGTCATGGTGATCTCCTCGTCGGGCTCACCCTCGACACCCCACTGCGCGGCCGTGGTGGTGACCTCGCCGTCCTCGTTGTCGCTGTAGAGCGAGGGGTACTTGATCGGCTTGGTCAGCTTGCCCTCGGAGTTGTAGCCGACGTTCTGGGTGAAGCGGTACGCGGTGAGTCCGTTGACGTCGTCCTCGCCCTCGTAGTTGGCGTCGAACGCCTCCTGCGCGATCGGGTCGAAGTACGGGTAGCTCTTCTTCTCGGTGTGGAACGGGAACCGGTAGGCCAGCCCCTCGTGGGCCAACGGCAGCGGTTTGGGCGGGTTGTCGTCTTCGATGCTGCGCGGCTGCTGCACGGTGCCACCGGGGTGGTTGTCGTCGGAGACGGCCTCGGCGGTCTCCCGGTTGAGGGTGACGGTGTCGACCATCGCCAGCAGCAACCCGCTGTCCTTCTGCTTGTCGGTGCGGCGCACCGTGGAGCCGACCTGCAGGGTGACCACGTCGGCGTTCGCCGGGGATTCGACGCTGACCTGCTTCTGCGACACCAGCGGGACGTCCTCGTCGATGACGAAATGCTCACCGGCCAGCGACGCGGGATCCAATGCCGTGCCGCGGCCCTCGCTGACCAGGGTGGTGTCGATGTCGAGGGGGACTTTGGTGATCTGGCTGACCGTGTAGGTCGGCAGCAGCAGGGCGGCGATCAGCAGCGCGGCACCCAGGCCCAGCGCGCCGTACACCGTGACCCGCAACATGACTGCTCTGCTCACGTTGCCGTGCCCTCCTTCTGATCCGAGGCCTCCGAGGTCTGCGGGCCCCGGAGCGTCCGACCTGTGGGTACCCCCCGCGCAGGGAGAGCAGCCAGGCAAACTCTCCCGACCCTAACAGCAGAATTTAAGCGCCTCCTAACGGTCCCCGGGCGGGGTTGCGGCGAACAAATCCGGCCGTGGCCGAGCCGGGTCCCGCCCGCACCGGCAGACTGTCAGCCATGACCGTTGATGCGCAGGTCGGCGGGACCCGCAGTTTCCTGCCCGCCGTGGAGGGCATGCGGGCCTGCGCCGCCATGGGGGTGGTCATCACCCACGTGGCGTTCCAGACCGGGCACTCCAGTGGGATCAGCGGGCGGCTGTGGGGCCGGTTCGACCTGGCGGTGGCGCTGTTCTTCGCGCTGTCCGGCTTCCTGCTGTGGCGGGGGCACGCCGCCGCCGCCCGCGGCCTGCGCCACCGGCCGGCCACCGGGCACTACCTGCGGTCGCGCATCGTGCGGATCATGCCCGCCTACCTGGTGGCCGTGGTGGTGATCCTGGCGCTGCTGCCCGACGCGGTCGGGGCCAGCCGCACCGTGTGGCTGGCCAACCTGACCCTGACCCAGGTGTACGTGCCGCTGACCCTGACCCCGGGCCTCACCCAGATGTGGAGCCTGTCGGTGGAGGTCACCTTCTACCTGATGCTGCCGCTGCTGGCGCTGGCGGCCCGCCAGCTGCCGGTGCGCGGCCGCATCCCGGCCATTCTGGCCATGTCGGTGGCCAGCCTGGGCTGGGGTTATCTGCCGATCCACGCCGCGGAGGGGCTCAACCCGCTGAACTGGCCGCCGGCCTACGGCAGCTGGTTCGGGGCGGGGATGCTGCTGGCCGAACTCACCGTCAGCCCGCCCGGCTGGGTGCACCGGCTGGCGCAGCGCCGGCTGATCATGGCCGCCATCGTGGTGGTCACCTACCTGCTATCGGCGTCGCCGATCGCCGGCCCGGAAGGCATGACGCCGGCGACCGTCGGGCAGTTCGTGGTGCGCACCGGGCTCGGTGCGGTGCTGGCCGGGGCGCTGCTCGCCCCGCTGGTGCTCGACCGGCCCGACACCAGCCACCGGATCCTGGCCAGCCCGCTGATGGTCACCCTCGGCCGCTGGTCCTACGGCCTGTTCATCTGGCACCTGGCCGCGCTGACCATGACCTTCCCGATGATCGGCAAGTTCGCCTTCGCCGGCGACATGCCGGTGGTGCTGGCGCTGACCCTGCTACTGGGCTTCGCGATGGCCGCGGTGAGCTTCGCGCTGGTGGAGGAGCCCTGCCGGCTGGCGCTGCGCCGCTGGGAGTACCGGCGCACCCGCCGGGTGGCGCCGCTGGCCAGCGCGATCAGCGACGAACCCGCGATCGAGTTCCCCGCCGACCCCGTCGTCGGCCCCGACCCGGCCGGCCCGGCCGCCCCCGAATCGACACCGACCCAGACCGCACCGACAGCAGGGAGCCGCAGATGACCGAGACCCGCCGTGCCGTGATCGTCGCCGGGGCGCGCACGCCGTTCCGCCGGGCGTTCACCGACTTCACCAAGCTGGACACGATCGCGCTGGGGGCCGCCGCGGTCGCCGGGCTGCTGGGGCGGGTGGGGCTGCCCAAGACCGAGATCGAGGCGATGGTGTGGGGCGGGGTGATCCTGCCCAGCGGCGCACCCAACGTGGCGCGTGAGATCGCGCTGGACCTCGACTTCGACCCCGGCTGTGAGGGCTACACCGTCACCCGGGCCTGCGCGTCGGGGCTGCAGGCGATCACCTCGGCGGCGGCCGCCATCGAACGCGGCGAGTACGACGTGATGATCGCCGGCGGCAGCGATTCCACCTCCAACGCCGAGATCAAGATGCCGCAGAAGGTGGTGCACGCCGCCGCGCCGGTCGCCTTGGGCAAGCCGGGCTGGCGGGACTACCTGCAGGTGCTCGCCGAGCTCGCGCCGTTCACCGACATCTGGCCGCGCCAGCCCAAGATCGCCGAACGCACCACCGGGGAGGTGATGGGCGAGTCGGCCGAGAAGATGGCCCGCATCCACGGCGTCACCCGCGCCGAACAGGACGAGTTCGCCGCCCGCTCCCACCACCGCGCCGCCGCCGCCATCGCGTCCGGCCGCTTCGACGACGAGGTCGTCGCGGTCACCACCGACAAGGGCGCCACGATCAGCGCGGACGGCCAGGTGCGCGCCGACACCAGCGTGGCCAAACTCGCCCGCCTCAAACCGGTCTTCGCCGCCGACGGCACGGTCACCGCCGGCAACGCCAGCCCGCTGACCGACGGGGCGGCGGCGGTGCTGCTGATGAGCGAGGCCAAGGCCCGCGCACTGGGACTGACCCCGCTGGCGGCGTTCCGGTCGTGGAGTTACGTCAGCGTCGACCCCAAAGACCAGGTGCTGATCGGCCCGGCGATCTCGATGCCGCACGCGCTGGCCAAGGCGGGCATGAAACTGGCCGACGCCGACCGGGTCGACATCCACGAGGCGTTCGCCGCCCAGACCCTCTCGGTGCTGCGGGCGTTGGACAGCCGCGACTGGGCCCGCGACCGGCTGGGCCGCGACGAGGCGGTCGGCAGCGTCGACCCGGATCGGCTCAACGTGCACGGCGGGTCGGTGGCGTTGGGCCACCCGTTCGGGGCCACCGGCGCCCGGATGGTCACCACGATGGCCAACGAACTGGGCCGCACCGACGCCGAGACGGCGCTGCTGGGTATCTGCGCCGCCGGCGGCATCGGCGCCTCGGCGGTGCTCGAGCGGGTTTGAGCTGTACCCGGGCCGATCAGCCGGCCAGCACCGCGCGCAGGTGGGCGGCGAAGTCGGCCGGGTCGCCGCCCATCCCCGAGCCGTCCTCGGCGAGGAAGCCGGCGTGGCCGCCGGGGAACACGCTCGGGCTCAGCCCCAGCCGGTCGGCGAGGGCGGTAGTGGTGCGGCCGGTGACGATGTCACGCGATTTCTCGCCGATGCCCAGCACCAGCCTGGTCGGGGTGTCGCGCAGCGCCACCAGGTCGGGCTGCCAGCCGATGCAGGGCCGGTTCTGCCACAGCAGCGGGTCGGTGCGGTCGCCGTTGTCGGCGGTCGGCAGACCGAACGCCGCCGGGTCGGGGGCGGGAGCGGTCAGGTCCGCCGCGGTGAACGGGCCGCGATGGGCGACCAGGGTCAGAAACTGCGCCATCGCCGGGCCGAACCCCTCGCGGTCGTAGGTGGCATACATCCGCTCGGCGACGGCGGTGGCGTACGCCCGGTCGGGCAACACCGCGTAGAGCGGTGGTTCGTGGGCGACCACGGTGCGCAGGGGCCCGCCGGCGACCACCCAGGCCAGGGCGTTGATCGCGCCGCCGCTGCTGGCGAAGACGTCGGCCCGCTCGACGCCGGCGGCGTCGAGCACCCGCTGCAGGTCCGCGGCGTGGTCCTCGGGGGTGTTGATCCGGCGCGGGTCGTCGACGGTGCTGCGCTCGCAGCCGCGCGGGTCGTAGGTGAGCACCGGCCGGTCGGTGAACTCGGCGGCCAGCCCGGCGAAGTGCCCGGCCGCCATCGGGGAGCCGATCAGCATCAGCGGGGTGCCGCCGCGGTGTTCGCCGTGCACGTCGTAGGTGAGCACCGCGCCGCGGCCGGGCACGGTGGCGGTGCGTGGGCGGGTCACGCCGACCCTCCGCCGCGGTGCCAGTCGGCGAGTTGTTCGTCCCAACGAGCCCGGTCCACGATCGGCGGTAATGCGGTGGCGGTCACGGCTCCTCCTCGAACCCGCTGATGTTCACGGCGTCAACATTGTTAATGTGGACACTGTACACACGAACTGGAGGGGCTCGTCAAGACCATGGCGGCAACACGCGGCGACCACACCCGCTACCACCACGGCAACCTGGCGGCGGCGCTGGTGGAAGCGGGACTGGCCGCCACCCGCACCGCCGGAGCGGCCGGGCTCGGTATCCGCGAGATCACCCGCCGGGTGGGGGTGACCCCCAACGCCGCCTACCGGCACTTCGCCGACCGGCGGGCGCTGGCGGCGGCGGTCTCCGGCGCCATCCAGGAGCGGATGGCCGACCGGATGGCCGGGGTCGGGGCCGCCGCCGGTTCGTCGGCCGACGCGGCGGTGGCCCGGCTGCGGGCGGTCGGGCTGGGCTACATCGGTTTCGCCCTCGACGAGCCCGGCTGGTTCAGCGTGGCGTTCTTCGGCGACACCGATGACGCCGAGGCGGCGTCCGAGGCCGGGGCGGCCCCGCCCTACCTGCGGCTCGTCGAGGCGCTCGACGGGTTGGTGGCCGCGGCGGTGCTCACCCCGGAGCGCCGCGACGGCGCCGAGTGGCCCTGCTTCGCCGCCGTCCACGGCTTCGCCGAACTGGCGTTGCACGGGCCGTTGCGCGCCGCACCCCGCGCCGACCTCGACCGGCTGGCCGCCCGCACCGTCGACGCCGTCATCGCCGGTGTCCTCGACCCGGGATCGGCAGACTGGGGGCAGCAGGCGTCGCAGCGAAAGGCACGGCCGAGACCATGAGCAACACCGAGACCCACCCCGTCGAACTGCACGGCCGGGCCGGCCCCTGCCCGCGCGACGACGCCGGCTACCCGCTGGTCGAGGTGCTCACCTCCCGCGCTGTGCCGCTGGGCGGGCCGCGGGCGATGACCGTGCGCCGCACCCTGCCGCAACGGCAGCGTTCCCTGATCGGCGCCTGGTGCTTCGTCGACCACTACGGCCCCGACGACGTCGCCGCCACCGGCGGCATGGACGTCCCGCCGCACCCGCACACCGGTCTGCAGACGGTCAGCTGGCTGTTCGACGGGGAGATCGAGCACCGCGACAGCGGCGGCGTGCACGCCCGGGTGCGGCCCGGCGAGCTGAACCTGATGACCGGCGGACACGGCATCTGCCACTCGGAGGTCTCCACCGCGGCCACCACCACCCTGCACGGCGCGCAGCTGTGGGTGGCGCTGCCCGACGCCGCGCGCGGTGCCGACCGCGACTTCCAGCACCACGCCCCGCCGGTGACCCGGCTCGGCGGCGGCTCCGCCAAGGTGTTCCTCGGCGAGCTGGCCGGACACCGCTCCCCGGTCGCCACCTTCACCCCGCTGCTGGGCGCCGAGCTCACCGTGGACCCCGGCGCGCGGATGCCGGTCGCGGTGGACCCGGCCTTCGAACACGGCGTGCTGGTCGACAGCGCCGCGCTGCACCTGGCCGACACCGCCCTCGCGGGCGGCGATCTCGGCTACGTCGGCGCCGGGGAGGCGACGCTGACCCTGACCAACCCGACCGACCGGCCGGCCCGGGCGCTGCTGCTCGGCGGGGCGCCGTTCGACGAGCCGATCGTGATGTGGTGGAACTTCGTCGGCCGCAGCCACGAGGAGATCGTCGGCTACCGCCGGGAGTGGCAGGACGAAGCCGACCGGTTCGGTCGGGTCGCCGGTTACCCCGGCGCCCGACTGCCCGCACCGCCGCTGCCCAACGCCCGGCTGCGGCCCCGCCGCAATCCCCCTGCGCCGTGACCGTCGTCACAGTACGGTGGGCGGTGGAGGTGCGCACATGTCCACGACCCGAAACCACTACGGTTCACTGACCGGCTTGAACTGGGCGAGCATGCCGCTGAAGCTGTTCGCCGGCGGCAACGCCAAATTCTGGGACCCCACCGACATCGACTTCTCCCGGGACCGCGCGGACTGGGAGCGCCTGACCGACCGCGAGCGCGACATCGCCACCCGGCTGTGCGCCCAGTTCATCGCCGGGGAGGAGGCCGTCACCACCGACATCCAGCCGTTCATGGCCGCGATGCGCGCCGAGGGCCGCCTCGCCGACGAGATGTATCTGACCCAGTTCGCCTTCGAGGAAGCCAAACACGTCCAGGTGTTCCGGCTCTGGCTCGACGCCGTCGGCATCGCCGACGACCTGCACCGCTACCTCGACGACCTGCCCGCCTACCGGCAGATGTTCAACGAGGAACTGCCGCAGGCGCTGCACGCGCTGAGCGCCGACGCCTCACCGGCCGCCCAGATCCGCGCCTCGGTGACCTACAACCACATCGTGGAGGGCATGCTCGCGCTCACCGGCTACCACGCCTGGCAGCGGATCTGCACCGAACGCGACATCCTGCCCGGCATGCAGGAACTGGTCCGGCGCATCGGCGACGACGAGCGCCGCCACATGGCCTGGGGCACGTTCACCTGCCGCCGCCACGTCGCCGCCGACGACGCGAACTGGGCGGTGTTCGAGGACCGGATGAACGAGTTGATCCCGTTGGCCCTGAAGGTCACCGAGGGCGTCTTCGACATCTACGGCGACGACATCCCGTTCGGCATGACCGTCGAGGAGTTCACCAGCTACGCCAGCGACAAGGGCATGCGCCGGTTCGGCACCATCGCCAGCGCCCGCGGCCGGCCGCTGGAGGAGATCGACCTGGACTACTCGCCGCTGCAGCTGGAGGACACCTTCGCCGACGAGGACCGCGAGGCGCTGGCCGCGCTGGGCTGACCGGCGTGCCGGCGGATCCTCAGCCCACCCACACCGTCTTGGTGTTGCAGAACGCCAGGATGCCGTTGCCCGCCAGTTCCCGGCCGTACCCCGAGCGCTTGATGCCGCCGAACGGCAACTCCGGGTAGGACACCGTCATCCCGTTGATGAACACCTGCCCGGCCTCGATCTCGTCGATGAACCGCTGCTGCTCGTCCGCGTCGGTGGTCCAGGCGTTC
This sequence comes from Mycobacterium sp. 1274756.6, assembly GCF_001668625.1. Lineage (GTDB taxonomy): Bacteria > Actinomycetota > Actinomycetes > Mycobacteriales > Mycobacteriaceae > Mycobacterium. The sequence continues at coordinate 5,173 of NZ_LZLJ01000042.1, read as the reverse complement.
GAGCCCAACCCGAACGGGGTGGCGTTGGCGACCTGCAGCGCCTCGTCGATGCTGTCCACCCGGTACAGCCCGGCCACCGGCCCGAACACCTCCTCGGTGTACAGCGCCATCTCCGGGGTGATACCGGTGACCACCGTGGGCGGGTAGTACCAGCCCGGGCCGTCGGGGCGCGCGCCGCCGCAGGCGATCGTCGCACCCGCGGCCACCGCGTCGTCGACCTGCTGGGCCACCTCGTCGCGGCCGGACTCGGTGGCCAGCGGACCCACGTCGGTGTCCGGGTCGGTCGGGTCACCGACGGTCAGCGCCTCCATGCCCGCCACGAACTTCGCCGCGAACTCGTCGTAGACGTCCGTGTGGACGATGAACCGTTTCGCCGCGATGCAGGACTGCCCGTTGTTCTGGACCCGGGCGGTGACCGCGGTCCGGGCGGCGGCGTCCAGATCGGCCGAGGGCATCACGATGAACGGGTCGCTGCCGCCGAGTTCGAGCACCGTCGGTTTGATCTCGTCGCCGGCGACCGCCGCGACAGCCCGGCCGGCGGGCTCGCTGCCGGTCAACGTCGCCGCCGCCACCCGCGGGTCACGCAGGATGCCCTCCACCTTGTCCGAGCCGATCAGCAGGGTCTGGAAGCAGCCGTCGGGGAACCCGCCCCGGCTGAGCACATCGGCGAGATACAGCGCGGTCTGCGGGACATTGGAGGCGTGCTTGAGCAGCCCGACGTTGCCGGCCATCAGGGCGGGCGCGGCGAACCGCACCGCCTGCCACAGCGGGAAGTTCCACGGCATCACCGCCAGCACCACCCCCAGCGGCAGGTGGCGGGTGTAGGCCCGGGCCGCGCCGACCGCCTCGGCGTCGGCGGGCACGTCGGCCAGCAGCGCCTCGGCATTGTCGGCGTAGTACCGGAACCCCTTGGCCGACTTGAGCGCTTCGGCCTTGGCCGAGGCCAGCGTCTTGCCCATCTCCAGGGTCATCATCGCGGCCACCTCGTCGGCCTCGGCCTCGAGCAGATCCGCGGTCGCGCGCATCCACTCGGCGCGCTGAGCGAAGCCGGTGTGGCGGTAGTCGCCGAACCGGGCGTGCGCGCGCGCCACCACCGCCTCGATCTCCTCGTCGGTCGCCGGCGTGAAGGTCTTGACGACCTCACCGGTCGCGGGGTTGGTGGTGGCGATGGACACGGAACCTCCTTGGTAGGCGCGCGGTCAAGCGCTCGCGGCGGGCGGATGTGCCTCACCCCGGAGCGTAACCGGTCTCACATACGGCCCGATCGGAGTCCGATGCCACCACGCCCGATCGCGGCGTAATTCGGCCGGGGTGGTGAACCGGTAGCGGTAGAGCTGGGCGCGCACATAGCGGGGCGGGGCGTGCGGGAACGGGTTGTGCGCCAGCAGCCGCAGCGTCGGCGCGTCGTTGTGCAGCAGCCGCAGCAGGAACGGCTCCAGCCAGTCCTCGGCGTAGGACGGGGAGATGGCCGCGAACCACATCAGCCAGTCCAGGCGCAGGTGATACGGCGCCCACTGCCGGGGCAGCCGGCGCGGGTCGCCGGGTTTGCCCTTGAAGCCGTACTCGCGCCACACCGTCGCCTCGGTGAGCTCCGCGTCCGCGGTGCCCTCGATGACCACCTCGTAGCGGCTGCGGCCGACGCTGCCGAACGCGCCGTAGGTGTTGACCAGCCGGCAGGGGTTGAACGAGGCGTTCATCCGCTGCCGCGACGAGATGAGGTTGCGCACCGGCCAGTAGCTGAGCGCCACGATCAGCGCGGTCGCGGCCGCCACCGCCACCACGAACCAGGTCGGCGCCGCGGGTAGCGCCGGGGTCTCGCCGGGCCACACCAGCACCCCGCCGGCCAGCACGATCGTCAGCCAGTTCAGCCAGGCGAAGTTGCCCGAGGCGACCAGCCACAGCTGGGTGACGATGATGATCGCCGCCGCGCCCGCGGCGATCGGCTGCGGCGCGAACAACCCGAACGGCACCACCAGTTGCGCGACGTGGTTGCCGGCCACCTCCACCCGGTGCAGCGGTTTGGGCAGGTGGTGGAAGAACCAGCTCAGCGGGCCGGGCATCGGCTGGGTCTCGTGGTGGTAGTCCAGGCAGGTCAGGTCCCGCCAGCACGGGTCGCCGCGCAGTTTGATCAGGCCGGCGCCGAACTCCACCCGGAACAGCAGCCAGCGGAACAGCCACAGCACCAGCACCGGCGGGGCGACGTCGTCGTTGCCGAGGAAGATCGCCAGGAAACCGGCCTCCAGCAGCAGCGACTCCCAGCCGAACGCATACCACTGTTGCCCGACGTTGACGATCGACAGGTAGGCCACCCACAGCGCCAGCCAGGCCAGCATCGTCGCCCACAGCGGCACCAGGTTGGTGGCGCCGGCGACGATCGCGGTGGCCAGCAGCGCACCCGTCCAGCAGACCGCGGCGAAGAACCGGTCGGAGTAGTGCCAGTGGAAGACGCTCGGCGCCTGGCGGAAGGAGCGCCGGGCCAGGAACCGCGGGATCGGCAGGATGCCCCGCGCGCCCAGCAGCGGCCGGAACTGCAGCGCCGCCGCGAGGAAGGCGACCAGGTAGATCGCGGCGATCCCGCGTTCCAGCAGCAGCCGACCCAACCAGTACTGCGGTGCGCTGAACCAGTCCATGCCGTCAGCTCCTCGGGCGGATCTCGCCTCCCAGGGTAGGAGCGGACACCGGCGCCGGCATCACTGCGGCCGCCGGCCGCGCGGCAGCACCGCCACCGCCACCGCGAGCACCGACAGCAGCGCCATCAGCTGCACCCCGGCGGCGTGCCCGATGTAGCCGTCCACCGACCGCCACGGGTAGCGGGCCAGCACCGCGCCGGCCGCGGTCAACCCGCCCGCAGCCGACCCGAGCAGCACGGCGGCGAACCGCTCGGGGCGCAGCAGCCGGCGCAACCCGAGCAGGGCCGCCCCCACCGCCGCCCCCGCCGGCCCGGCGATCAGGGTGGCGGCGGCCAGGACACCCAGTGCCGCGGCGACCGCCCCCGGCGCCCATGGCCGGGCCTGCGGCCCGGCGTCGTCGCGGCGGCGCCGCCGCCACCCGGCGAGCAGCGCCAGCAGCGGCAGCAGCGCCAGCCCGCCGGCCAGCCCGGCCCGATACCAGCTGTTCGACGGAAAGCTCAGGGTGACGGTGCCCGCGGTGCCGGCCGGGACGACCCAGCCCTGCTGCCAGCCGTTGACGGTCACCGCCGTCAGCGGCCGGCCGGACTCGGTGTGCGCCACCCAGCCCGGGTTGACGCTCTCCGGCACCACCAGCACCCGGTCTCGATCGGCGGGGCGCAGCCGCACCTCGCGGCGATCGGCGCGCCACACCCCGGTCGCGGCGGTGTCGGTGGCGGCCGGCGCCGCGGCGGGGGCGTGCGGGTCGCTCAGCCGGGCGCCGTCGACCACGAAGGCCGAGCCGGGACTGACCAGCAGTTCCTGATGGCCCGGCGGCAGCGCGATCGGGGCGGTGTCGCAGGGGCGGGCCGCGACCGGGTGCCCGTCGAGCAGGTCACCGACGGTGGTGCTGATCGTGGTGGGTACGAACCGGCCCGCCACCGCCACCACCGGGCCCTGCCCGCAGCCGATCGTCACCGGCCGGGACCGGTTGGCCGCCGGGTCGGCGGCGGCCACCGGCTCGTGGTCGGGCCCCAGCGCGGTCACCTCGGCCAGCCCGGGCGGTTTGAGCTGATCGAAGCCGAGCGCGGTGCGGTCGATGACGTCGTCCCAGTCCAGCAGGCTGACGCTGACGGTGTCGGTGACGTGCGGCGCCAACCGCAGGGTGTGCGGGCCCGCGCCGCGCGGCAGCGGCCGCACCTGCGGGCCGTTGCCGAGGTTGACCGCCACCATCGTGGGCCGGGTCGGCACCTCGGAGCGGGCCGCGGTCAGCCGCACCCCGCTCACCGGCACCGGTTCGGGCAGCCGCAACGTCACCGTCGGCGGGGTCTTGTGCTGCACCACGCGCTGCGGGGCGCTCCAGGCGGTGTCCGGGTCGCCGTCGGCGGCGGCATAGGCCGAGCCGAGCACGTCGATGAGGTCGGAGTCGCCGACGGCGCGGGCGGCGCCGGGCTCGGCGATCAGGTCGGCCAGCGGCGGGCCCTGCCGCGGCCGCAGCCACACCGTCGGGGTCACCGACACCGGCCGGCGCACCGTCAGGGTCCGGCTGAACACCTCCTGCTCCTCGGGGGCGAGGCTCATCGGCGCGGCGCACCGCAGGCCGCTGGGACTGTCGGCGCAGCCCACCCGACCCAGCAGCTCCGATCCCAGGTCCCAGGCGCCGACCGCCGAACCGGGCGGCGGCCCGGGCACCTGCAGGGTGTGGCGCAGTTCGACCGGGTGGGCGAAGCCGGACGCGTCGTAGGCGGTGACCGCCAGGTCGGTGATGCCGAACTGCACCCCGGAGGAGCCGTCGTCGGTGGCCACCGCGGTCAGCCGCACCCAGGGGGTCTCGCCGTAGGGCAACGCCGCGCTCAGCGGTTGGCCGGCCTCGTCGAACTGCAAGGAGGTGGTGCCGTTGGGGGTCTCCACCTGGATGCGGCGCACCTGCGCGCCGACCGCGGTGGCGCTGGGGGTGACGGTGATGGTGCCGCTGGTCAGCGGGTGGTCGAAGTCGATCTGCAGCCACTGCCCGACCGCCGCCTGCAGCGAGTTGGACACCCAGGCGGTGCCGGAGTCCCCGTCGACGGCGGCGGCCGGGGAGGTCGCCGGGTTGACGTCGGGCAGGGCGGTGGCGTCGGCGGCCGAGCTGGAGACGCTGATCCGTCCGCCGGTCCAGGCGCTGACCACCCGGTGGGCGCCGGGCACCGGATAGTCGGGCACCCGGTTGTGGGTGTGGCGGATGTCGTCGAGCGCCCGCGCCGCCGACGAGTGGTGGTCGACGCGGCCGTAGTCGGTCTCCCGGGCGACCGGGGTGTCGGTCACCGTCACCACCGGCGCGTCCAGCCCGGCGCTGCGGGCGTCGGCGGTGAGCAGCGCCGGGCCCAGCGGCGGCTCGCCGCGCAGCCGCCGGCGCTCGTCGAGTCGCAGCAGCACCTCCGGCCCCCCCGGGCCCCGGGGGGGGGCGGGGGCGGGGGGCCAGGTAGGGGGCACCCGGGGGGGGGGGGGGCGGGGGGGGCGGGGGGGGGGGGGGCGCCGGCGCGGCGCGGGGCGGGGCGGCCCCGGGGGGGGGGGGGAGCGGAAGGGGG
>NZ_LZLJ01000041.1 GCF_001668625.1 Mycobacterium sp. 1274756.6 | reverse complement strand
CCCTGATCCCGAAGCCTCTTCGGTGACCCCGCGGCAATCGGGTGGCCGCTAGCCGTACTGGTCGACATGTCAGCGTCCGGAGTTCAGTAGGCGGTGGTGGGGGCCGCAGCGCAGGGTGAGTTCGTCGGCGTGGGTGCGGGGTTGTTGGGCGTAGGGGGTGATGTGGTGGACTTCGGTGCAGTTGGCGCCGACGGTGCAGCCGGGGTGGGTGCAGCCGCGTTCGGTGGCGTACAGCAGTAGGCGTTGGGCGGTGTTGGCTAGGCGGTTGGCGTGGTAGAGGGCTAGGGGTTTGGCGCCGTCGAAGATGGCGAGGTAGTGGTGGGCTTGGGCGGCGAGTTTGATGACGTCGCTCATCGGCAGCCAGGTGCCGCCGCCGGTGTGGGCTTTGGCGCCGCCGCTGAGTTTGGTGCGGGGCGGGGTCTCCAGTTCGGCCAGGGTGGTGGTGACCACGATGGTGGCGGGCAGGCCGTTGTGGGTGCCGAGTTGTCCGGAGGCCAGCATGGCGGTAGCCAGGGCGGCGAGGGCGTCGTGGTTGCGTTGGCCGGTGGTGCGGTCGTCGTTGTCGATGGCGGCTTGGCTGGGGGTGCCGTCGACGCACGGGGTGGGGTCGGTGGGGTTGCACATGCCGGGGGCGGCCCAGCGGGCCAGGACTGCATCGAGGGCGGCGCGGGCGGTCGGGGTCAGGGTGGCGGTCAGGTTGCTCATGCCGTCGGCGTCTTGGCGGCTCAGGGTGAGGTTGCGGCGGCGGGCGCGGTCGACGTCGGAGAACAGGCCGTCGGGGTTGAGGCAGTCGGCGAGGCAGGCGGCGAGTTTGGCCAGTTCGTCGGGGCGGTATTGGCAGGCCAGGTTGGCGAGGTGTTTTTCGGCGTTGGCCGCCATCTCGGGCAGTACGTCGTGGGGGAGGTGGTGCCAGAAGTCGCGGATGATGTGGATGTGGGCGCTGCTGATGCGCCCGGCGGCCGCGGCGGCGGCGGTGGTGGGCAGCAGTGGTGGTTGGGGTTGGCCGTCGAAGCGGCGGCGGGGGTGTAGGTCGGCGGTTTCGTCGATGCGTTGTTTGGCTTCGCCGCGGGTGATGTGGAGCCGGTCGGCTAAGGCCCAGCGCAGTTTGCCGCCGAGTTCGTCGGGGTCGGCGTGGGTCAGTTCGTTGATGAGGGGCCGTTCGAGGGCGGGCAGTTGGCGGCGCAGGGTTTCGAGGCGTTCGAGCAGGTTGAGTCGTTCGGGGGTGGTCAGGGCGTCGAAGGACAGGTTCAGGGCGCGCGACAGGTCGGCGCTTAGGGCGTCGAAGACTTCGACGACCTCTTCCCGGCTACTCGAACGCATGTTCGAATTATAGCGCGCCGCCACGACATCGCGCACCCCAGAACCGGCCGGAAACGGCCACCAAAATTATTGGGACGCAAGTGATTACTGAGCCGAAACACCCGTCACTGCAGCCCCAGCAGCCATAGGGGTTACGTCCAGGTTCCAACACCACCGTCCCGGGTGCCGGCCGGACCGACCCGCCGCAACCACTCGGGCCGCTCCCCATCGGCTTGTGCGGCAATACCCAGCCCCGTCGCAGCAACAAGGCGAACACTCGGCGCCATGATGATCGGAATGCGCGCTGCCGCCGCGACCGTGGTGGCGCTCGCCGTCGCCCTCGGGGTCGCCGCGCCCGGCTCCGCCGACCCCGACGGTCAGATGTACGGCGATCCCGGCGCCGCCGCTCCCTACTGGCGCTACCAGCACCAGGAGGACTGCGGGTTGATGGCCGTCGCCGACGTGGTCGGCCAGGTCACCGGCCGCGAGCCCTCCCAGGTGGGCATCGAGCTACGCGGCGTATTCACCCACAGCGAGGTCCACCGCGGCAGCGTTTACGCCTTCGACGGCACCTCCCCGGAAGATCTCGTACTGCTGCTGAGCAAATACGACATCGCATCCGACCTCAGCACCGGCAACACCATGGCCGGGTTGGAACAGCACCTCGCCGGTGGACACAAGGTGATCGCCGGGGTCAACGCCGAAACCATCTGGAATTCCTCACAGGGGCAGCGCGGCCAGGCTGATCACGCCGTCGTCGTCACCGGCGTCGACACCCGCTCCGATGTCGTCCACCTCAACGACAGCGGCACCCCCACCGGCCGCGACGAACAGATCCCGATGGCCACGTTCACCCAGGCCTGGTCGACCGGCGACAACGTATTGATCGTCACCCGCTGACCGCTAGCGCAGCTGCCCGACGCTCACCGGCAGCCCGGGGTCGGTGGCCACGTCCAGCGACGACGGCGCCGCGCCCGCGGCGACCAGCTGGGCGGCGTAGGCGGCGATCATCGCCCCGTTGTCGGTGCACAGCCGCGGCCGCGGCACCCGCAACGTCAGCCCGGCCTCCGCACAGCGGACCTCGGCCAGCTCGCGCAGCCGCGAGTTGGCGGCCACTCCGCCGGCGATGAGCAGCGTGGACACCCCCAGGTCGGTGGCGGCGCGCACCGCCTTCATCGTCAGCACGTCGGCGACCGCCTCCTGGAAACCCGCGGCGACATCGGCCGCCGGGGCGTCGGGGTGGGCTTCGACGTGTCGGGCCACCGCGGTTTTGAGGCCGGAGAAGCTGAACGCGTGCCGCTCATCGCGCGGCCCGCTCATGCCGCGCGGGAATACGACGGCGTCGCGGTCGCCGGTGCGGGCGAGCTCGTCGAGCACCCGGCCGCCCGGGTAGCCCAGCCCCAGCAGCCGGGCCACCTTGTCGTAGGCCTCCCCCGCGGCGTCGTCGACGGTGGCGCCCAGCTCGATGACCGGCTCGGCCAGCGACCGCACGTGCAGCAGGTGGGTGTGGCCGCCGGAGACCAGCAGCGCCACGCATTCGGGCAGCGGCCCGTGCTGGTAGACGTCGGCGGCCAGATGACCGCACAGATGGTTGACCGCGTAGAAGGGCACCTGCCAGGCGGCGGCGTAGGCCTTGGCGGCGGCCACCCCGACCAGCAGCGCACCCGCCAGCCCGGGCCCGATGGTGGCGGCCACGACGTCGGGCCGCTCGATCCCCGCGGCATCCAGCGCTCGGCGCATGGTGGGGGCGAGCGCCTCCAGATGCGCGCGCGAGGCGATCTCGGGCACCACCCCGCCGAAGCGGGCGTGCTCGTCGACGCTGGAGGCCACCTCGTCGGCCAGCAGGGTCAGCGTCGCGTCCGGCTCCAACCGGGCGATGCCCACACCCGTTTCGTCGCAGGAGGTTTCGATCGCCAAAATCGTGGTCATGATCCGGCCTCCGCTTCGCGGCGCATCGTGTAGGCATCGGCGCCGCTGGCCCGGTAGTAGCGTTTGCGCAACCCGACGGTGACGAATCCCGCACTGCGGTAGAGCCCGATCGCGGCGTCGTTGTCGGTGCGCACCTCCAGGAAGACGGTGCCGTCGCCGGCGAACTCCAGCAGGTCGGCCAGCAGCCGCCGCCCGATACCGCGGCCCTGGTGCGCGGGATCGACACCGATGGTGTGGATCTCGTACTCGAACGGCGGGGTGCGCCCGAGCCGGGAGACACCGGCGTAGCCGACGACCTCGTCGCCGACCCGGGCGGCCGTGTAGTGGTTGTGCGGGGCCGCCAACTCCCGCAGGAAGGCCGCCCGCGGCCACGGGTCGTCGCCGGGGAACAGCTGCGACTCCAGTTCGGCGCAGCGTTCAGCGTCCGCGCTGCTCAGCGGCCCGTAGTGCACCGGCTGGCGCTCGGCGCGGCTCTTGGCGTCCGGACGGCGCAGGTAGCGCGGCCGCAGCGGTTCCGGCGGGCCGGACCAGTCGGTGACCGCGGCCGCCAGGCCTGCCGCGTCGGGGTGGGCGAGGTCGAGCACCGGGAGCCCGAACAACGCCGTGTGCTGCGGGGACCCGGCGACGACGGTGGCCGGTCCGGGGTCGACGTCGGCGGGTGCGGCCACCGCGGGCCCGTCGACGCGCCGCCCGTCGCGGTAGCGGGCCCAGTAGACCTCGCGGCGGCGCGCATCGGTGACCACCAGCGCCTCCCCGCTGGTGCGGACCCCGATCGCGTCCAGGCTGCAGACCCCGTAGACCGGGATGCCGAGGGCCTGCCCGTAGCCCGCCGCGGTGGCCATGCCCACCCGCAGCCCGGTGAACGGGCCGGGGCCGCAACCGACCACGACGGCCTGCACGTCGGTGATGCCCACGCGCGCGTCACCCAGCGCCGTCAGCACGTTGGGGGTGAGGCGTTCGGCGTGCGCCCGGGAGTCGACGGTGACCCGCTCGGCGAGCACCTCGAGGCCCTGCGGCCCGACCGCGCCCGGGTCGCCGCGCAGCACGCCGGCGACCACCGCCGAGGTGGCGGTGTCCAAGACCAGCACGGTGCGCGGGCCGGCGTTCACGGCAGACTCCAACGCCAGGTCGCGGTGCGCACGTCGGGATCACCGGGTTCGCGGTCCAGCCGGATATCGAGATGACGCTCGGAGAGCCGCTCGACCAGCCCCTCGCCCCACTCGACCACCACCACAGCGTCATCGAGATCGGTGTCCAGATCCAGTGAGTCCAACTCGCCGAGCAGGTCGGCGCCGGTGTGTTCGAGCAACCGGTAGACGTCGACGTGCACCAGGTCGGGCTGGCCGTCGCGACGCGCCCGGTGCACCCGGGCCAGGACATAGGTCGGGGAGGTGACCGGTCCGTCGACGTCGAGTCCCTCGGCAATTCCCTTGGTGAACATCGTTTTTCCCGCCCCGAGCGGCCCGGACAGCACCACCACGTCCCCGGCGCGCAACTCCCGGCCGAGCCGGGCACCCAGCGCGACGGTGTCAGCGGCGGTCGGCAGCGTCGCCCGGCCGGTGCGGTCGGGGCGCGGGTCAGGCACGGCCACGCAACCGTCGGGCGGGTTCGCCGACCTCAGGGCTCACGGTAGGTCCTGGTGACGCGGCCGCGCGGGCTGGTGACCACCTCGTAGTGGATGGTGCCCAGGGTGTCGGCCCAATCCTGGGCCAGCGGCTCACCGTCGCGGCCGGGACCGAACAGGATCGCCTCGTCGCCTTCGGCGACATCGACCGGCCCCGGGCCCAGGTCGACGACGAACTGGTCCATGCAGACCCGGCCGACGCTGCGGCGACGCCTGCCGTTGATGAGCACCTCGAAGCGCCCGCTCAGCGGCCGGAAGACACCGTCGGCGTAGCCGATCGGCAACAGGGCGACCGTGGTGTCCCGGTCGGCGATCCAGGTCTGGCCGTAGGAGACGCCCTCCCCCGCCGCCAGCGGGCGCACCAGCACCACGGTGGTCTTCAGCGTCATCGCCGGGATCAGTCCCAGATCGCCCAGGTGCGGCAGCGGGCTGAGCCCGTAGACGGCGATGCCGGGCCGCACCAGGTCGTAGGCCAGATCGGGGCGGGTCATGGTGGCCGGAGAATTCGCCAGGTGGGCCACCTCGAACCGCACGCCGTGGTCGGCGGTGAGCTCCAGCAGCTCGGAGAACCGCTGTGCCTGAAGGTTGTTCGACGGGTGGTCCGGTTCGTCGGCGCAGGCCAGGTGCGACATCAGCCCGCGCAGCCGGACCGCGTCGTCGGCGGCGGCGCGGCGCAGCGCGTCGAGCAGCTGCGGGAACTCCGCGGCGCGCGCCCCGTTGCGGTTCATGCCGGTGTCGACCTTGACGGTGACCGCGGCGGTACGGCCGGTGCGGGTGACCGCGTCGAGCAGCGCGTCGAGTTGGCTCACCGAGGAGATGCCGACCCCGACGTCGGCGGCCAGCGCGGGCGCGAAATCGGTGCCGGGCCGGTGCAGCCACGCCAGCACCGGTGCGGTGACTCCGTCGGCCCGCAACGCCAGCGCCTCGTCGATGGTGGCGACCCCGAGCTCGGCGGCCCCGGCGCCGACCGCGGCGCGCGCGACCGCGGCTGCGCCGTGGCCGTAGCCGTCGGCCTTGACCACGGCCATCACCTGGGCGGAGCCGGCCTTCTCGCGCAGCACGCCGATGTTGTGCGCGATCGCGCCGAGGTCGATGGCGGCCTCGGCGATCAGCCCACTGGCCTGGGATGTCGCTGTCATCGCCACCATTGTCCCAAAGCCGTCGCCGGTGCCGGGGATGCCGTGCCCGAGCCGCGCCCGCCGCGGGTCAGTGCGCGAAGTGCTGCTCGTCGAAGTGTCCGCCCGGTTTGGTCTTGTCCAGGGCGGCGACGGTCTTGAAGATGTCGTCCTTCAGGGCCCGCGCCAGGTCGGCCGAGAGGCCTTCGCGGACCACGATCCGCAGCACCGCGACGTCCTCGGCCTCCGGCGGCATGGTGTAGGCCGGGACCTGCCAGCCGTAGGTGCGCAGCTCGTGGGAGACGTCGAATTCGGTGTAGCCGCGGTCGCCGGCGAGCCGGAAGCTGACCACCGGGATGGCCGAGCCGTCGGTGATCAACTCGAAGTGCCCGCTGGCGGCCAGTTGCTGGCCGAGCCAACGCGCGGTCTCCGACAGCGAGCGCATGATCTCGGTGAAGCCGTCGCGGCCCAGGCGCAGGAAGTTGTAGTACTGGCCGACGACCTGGTTTCCGGGCCGGGAGAAGTTCAACGTGAATGTCGGCATGTCCCCGCCGAGGTAGTTGACCCGGAACACCAGCTCGTCGGGCAGGTGCTCACGGTCGCGCCAGACGACGAAGCCGATGCCCGGGTAGGTCAGGCCGTACTTGTGGCCGCTGACGTTGATCGACACCACCCGCGGTAGCCGGAAGTCCCAGGTCAGTTCCGGGTGCAGGAAGGGTACGACGAAGCCGCCGCTGGCCGCGTCGACGTGGACCGGCACGTCCGGGCCGTCGGCCTTGGCGGCCAGCTCATCGAGTGCCGCGCAGATCTCGGCGACCGGCTCCAGTTCCCCGGTGTAGGTGGTGCCCAAGATCGCCACCACGCCGATGGTGTCCTCATCGACGGCATCGACGACCTGCTCGGGGGTGATGGCGTAGCGACCCTCGGCCATCGGCAGGTAGCGCGGTTCGACGTCGAAGTAGCGGCAGAACTTCTCCCACACCACCTGCACGTTGGCGCCCATCACCAGGTTGGGGGTGCGGGTCTTCCAGTCCGTGCCCTGCGACTCCAGGCGCTTGCGCCAGCGCCACTTCAGGGCGAGCCCGCCGAGCATCACCGCTTCGGAGGAGCCGATGGTCGACACTCCGGTGGCGCTGTTCGGGTCAGTGTCGTCGAGGTTGGTGGCGTGGAAGAGGTCGGCGACCATGGACACGCAGCGTTGTTCGATCGCGGCGGTGGCCGGGTACTCGTCCTTGTCGATCATGTTCTTGTCGAACGTCTCGGCCATCAGCTTCTCGGCCTCGGGGTCCATCCAGGTGGTGACGAAGGTGGCCAGGTTGAGCCGTGAGGACCCGTCGAGCATCAACTCGTCGTGGATGAACCGGTAGGCGGCCTCCGGCTCCATCGACTCGTTGGGTATCCGCAACGCGGGCACCGGCGACGAGGAGAACCGGCCGGTGTAGGCGGGTGCGATCGAGTGCGCGGGCACAGAGGGGTGGGATGACACGAGCAGTCCTCTCTAGTGGGTGTGTTCTCGGGTTCGGAGTTCGGCGACGGCGGGGCGAATGTGGGCGAGGATCGGCGATGCCGAGGTGGGGGCGGCACCGCGGCCGGATTCGGTCGCGGCGAGTTCGGCGGCGCGGGTGTGCACGAACACGGCGACCGCGGCCGCTTCGGCGGCCGGTAGTCCGGCGGCCAGCAGCGCGCCGATCATCCCGGAGAGCACATCGCCGGACCCGGCCGTGGCCGCCCAGGACTGGCCGGCCGGGTTGAGGTAGACCCGGCCGGGTCGATGCGCCGGTCCCAGCTTCGCCTCTCCTCCGTCGAGCCTCGCTGAACCGCCGTGCCGATGCGGCGGTCCCAGCTTCGCCTCTCCTCCGTCGAGCCTCGCTGAACCGCCGCCGGGTTCGGCGATGACGGTGACGTGTCCCTTGAGCAGCACCGTGGCCCCGAATCGCTCCGCCAGGGCGCGGGCGGCGCCGACGCGGTCGGCGCCGGGGGGCTCGCCGGCCAGCCGGGCGAACTCCCCGGCGTGCGGGGTGAGCACCGTCGGGGCGCTGCGGCCGGTGACCAGTTCCGGGTGGGCGGCCAGCATGGTCAGGGCGTCGGCGTCGACGATCACGGGCAGGTCGGTGTCCAGTGCGAACCACAGCGCCGCGGCGGCGGCGTCGTCGGTGCCCAGCCCCGGGCCGACCGCCCAGGCCTGCACCCGCCCGGCAGCCGCCGCACTGGGCGCGATCACCACCTCGGGCCAGTGGTCGACCACCTCGGCGGCGGCGCTGCCGGCATACCGGACCATCCCGGCGGTGGCGGCCACCGCGGCGCCGGCGCACAGGATCGCCGCGCCCGGATACGCCGCCGATCCGGCCAGGATCCCGGTGACGCCCTGGGTGTATTTGTCGTCGGCGCGCCGCGGCACCGGCCAGCGGGCCGCCGCCTCCGCCGCGTCGATGCCGAGTAGGTCGGTCTCGGGCAGGTCCAGCCCGATGTCGATCACCTCCACCCGTCCGCAGTCGCCCAGCGCGTGCACGGGTTTGCGGCCGCCGAAGGTGACGGTGACCGCGGCGCGCACCGCCGGGCCGTCGGCCGCGCCGGTGTGCGGGTCGAGGCCGCTGGGCAGGTCGACGGCCACAACCGGGATACCGGAGTCGTCGACCGCCGCGAAGATCTCGGCGGCGGCCGGGCGCAACGGTCCCTTCGCCGCGAGGCCGACCACCCCGTCGATCACCAGATCGGTGCCCTCGCCGACCCGTTCGACCCGCCGGCCGCCGGCTTTTCGAAAAGCGGCGAGCGCGGCGGGGTGCGCGCGGTCGGGGTTGAGCAGGATCGCGTCGGCGGCCACGCCGCGACGGCGCAACAGGGTCGCCGCCCACAGCGCGTCGCCGCCGTTGTCGCCGGAGCCGGCCACCGCGCACACCCGCCGGCCGGTGATCCCGCCGGTGCGGCGGGCCAACTCGTTCAGGATGACGGTGGTCAGACCGAACGCGGCCCGGCGCATCAGGACCCCGTCGGGCAAGCTGGCCAGCAGCGGCGCTTCGGCGGCACGGATCTGCTCCACGGTGTAGTAGTGCCGCATCTGCTCCCGTCCCGCTCGGCTCGGCTCGGCGCCCTCCCAGGCTACGTCGTGGGCGCGGCGGCGTAACCGGCTAATGCCGGAATCCGGCCGTGGCCGAGTCGGCTTCACTACGCTGGGGGTCGTGTTCTGGTCATGCGCGACATGCGGGGTGGAGCACGACGCCACCCCGGAAGTCTGTTCGATCTGCGCCGACGAGCGCCAATGGGTGCCGCGCGAGGGACAGCTGTGGACGACGCTGGAGCAGTTGGCGGCCGACGGGATGCGCTCGCAGACCGAGTTCCTCGAGGAGGGGCTGATCGCGGTCGGCGCCACGCCGCGGTTCGGCATCGGCCAGCAGGCCAAACTGGTGGTCACCGGGGCGGGGAATCTGCTGTGGGATCCGTGCGGGTTTCTCGACGACGCCGCGGTGGCGGCGGTCGCCGCGCGCGGCCCGGTGATCGGGATCGCGGCCAGTCACCCGCACATGTTCGGTGCACAGGTGGAGTGGAGCCGCCGACTCGGCGATGTGCCGGTGTATGTCAACGCTGCCGACGCCGAGTGGGTGCGACGTCCCGACCCGGTGATCCAGCACTGGTCTGGAACGCTGCAACTGGCCGATGGGCTGACGCTGGTTCAGGTCGGCGGCCATTTCCCGGGAAACGCGGTGGCCCACTGGGGTGATGGCGCCGACGG
>NZ_LZLJ01000040.1 GCF_001668625.1 Mycobacterium sp. 1274756.6 | reverse complement strand
TTGGAACTGCTGTCCAGGAATTATCGACCGTCATGATGGACCTGGCCGAAAACTATATGGCCGGCGCACAAGATTCTGACCCCGAACAAGAGTCACGTCTTGCACAAGCCGAGTTGCTGGTGACAAATGTTTCGGAGCTATGCAATGAATGACTTGCCGGGGGGCGATTTTTCCAAGCTGCTTGTAGGCGAACACTGGCCTAGTGAACTCGCAGTTTCCGACGTTGTTCAAGCATCAATCAACCGTCGCGAAGTAAGGTCCAATTTTACTTCTTATAGCGACCAATTACTGGAAATACGCTCTGGTGCCCTCGCAAAGCAAAGCGGGCAGACCGCAGATTATTTGCGAAGCGCGTTTGAAACCGGAGTTCAGCAGGCGCGATCTACTGCAGAGGCGAACGAAGCGAAGAACCATGCTTACGAGTCGGCCCACAGCCTGGCAACTGGCCTTCGGGCGGAACTGAGCTCCATAGCCCTGGACGGCGAATCGAGGATCCGCGCAGTTCAACAGTCCAAGAAGTCAATGACCAGCAAAGTCGCTGAAATAACGGAAATCATTGCCGATAGCCAAACGCGAGCGAACGTCAAGGCAGCGGCTTGCGCCAGTGGCATCTTAGAAGCCATGCAGGAACTCCTCTACAAGCAAGAGATTGACAAGTCGGCGCGTCAGTTCTCAAAAGAGTGTGGATCCGATACCTCTCTCATGTTCCGCGGGCCCGACAAGGCGGCAATCACAAGGCAAGTGCGTTTGATCCTTGGCCAGGACGAACAGCCCGGCCCTCTCACCAGTGAGCAGCTGAATGTCTTTCAAGGAGGGAGCGAAGACCGCGTTCCACCCCCGACCACACCAACCGACATCGATCGCGCTGGACAAGCTTGCTTTCTGCCCGGCGCACAGGAGCCTAGAGCCCCAGACTCATTCGCTGGCATAGCGGCCCCACCCGGCCAGCGGG
>NZ_LZLJ01000039.1 GCF_001668625.1 Mycobacterium sp. 1274756.6 | reverse complement strand
CCCGCCACCAGCGCATACCCGACGAACGCGACGGTGTCGATCAGGCCGTGCGCGATGACCAGCGGCCACAGCCGGCCGGTGCGCTGCCACGCGTAGCCGAACACCGCCCCCATCACGGCATTGCCCACCCCGGCGCCGAACCCCTGATACAGGTGATAGGCGCCGCGCAGCAGGCTCGAGCAGGCCAGCCCGGCCGCCGGGGACAGGCCGAGCTGGCGCAACCGGGTGAGCAGGTAGCCGACCACGACGACCTCCTCGGCCCAGCCGTTGGCGAACGCGATCGCGATCAGCATCGGCACCCGCCACCAGGTGTCGTCCAGCCCGGAGGGGATGACGGTCGCGTTGAGGCCCAACGCCCGCGCGCCGAGATACAGCCCCAGCCCGGGCAGCCCGATGAGCGCGGCAAGTCCGGCCGCGGCAGGCAGGTCCACCCGCCAGCGCGGTCGGCCCAGCCCGATACGACGCGGCCCTAGCCCGCTGCGCCACAGCAGATAGACCGCCAGCGCCCCCCAGGCCAGCAGTTGCAGCACGACCGCGGCGTTGAGGCCCAGGTCGATCAGGTCGAACCGGGAGCGTTTCGGGTTGAGCGGGATCTGCTCGGCGCGCAGATCCCGCAGCACCGAGTCGGTCAGCGCCAGGATCGCGGTGAGCGCGCTGAGCCCGAAGGTGACCGCCAGGACGATGGCGACCTCCAGGCGCAGCGCGCGACGCGACGCGGCGGGCGGCTCACCGTCGGCGGTCACCGGCTCACGGTAGCCAACCGGTGCTCTCAGCCTTGGCGGGGCCGCAGCCCGGCCAGAAACGGGCACCCCATCAGCAACCGGATGGCCTGCCCGAGCCCGCGGGCGTCGTCGACCGGCCGGTGAAACGGCAGCCGGACGTCGTGATCGCCGGTCGCGTCCTCGACGCGCAGCGACACCCCGTAGCGGTCCAGCGCCAGCGGCCGCACGGTGCCGCGGCGCAACCGGGTGGGCAGCCGGGCGGCCAGCCGCGCCATCACCTCGGGGTGCGCGGTCTCCAGGTGCCGCAGCCAGCCGGCCTCGGTCGCGCAGAACGGGTCGGGTGCGGCGGCCAGCAACTCCGGCACGCCGATGGCCTCGGCGCCGCCGGCGTCGGCGACCACCACCGACTCCACCGCCAGCCGCACCAACCGGTAGCAGACGTCGGGGTCGTGCGGCGGTCCGGTCCGCGGGGTCTGCACCCGCAGCAGCGCCGGGTCGGGGTTCTCGGCGGCGATCTGATCGAGCAGGTCGGGCACCGCGGCGGGCGCCACCGGCTCAAGCCGGCCGCGCAGCCACACCAGCGCCCGCACCGGGGTGCGCAGCCGAAGCGGTGCCTGGTCGGTGAGTTCGACCATGGCCGGGACCGCGGAGCCGACCGGGAGGTCGGCGGGGACCGCCATCGCGAACGAACCGTCGGCGAGCAGGTGGTGCACCGGGGTGGTGACCGGGGTCAGGCCGTCCACGGCGAGCAGGGCGCCGTCGGCCCGCGCGCAGGCGCTGCGGATCCGCTCGGCCGTGGTCGGCGCCGCCACTGCGATGCGTGTCATCGATCCCCTTTCGTAAGTGAGGTAAGGCTAACTTAATTAGTGGGATCCGGCGGCGCAAGTCGCCGCACCCGATAGTGTTTGACGGTGGCCCGTATCGCCTACCTCGGTCCCCACGGGACCTTCACCGAAGCGGCGCTGCTGCAGTTGATCGCCGCGGGCGCGGTTCCGGCGCGCGCGAGCGGCGAGGTGCAGCAGATCTCGGTGACCGGCGCCGCGGTGGCGCTCGACGCGGTGCGCGACGGCTCGGCCGACTTCGCGTGCGTGCCGATCGAGAACTCGATCGACGGGTCGGTCGCGCCCACCCTGGACAGCCTCGCCACCGGCACGCCGCTGCAGCTCTACGCCGAAACCACCCTGGACGTGGCCTTCAGCATCGTGGTGCGGCCGGGGCGCACCCCCGCCGACGTGACCACCGTCGCGGCCCACCCGGTGGCCGGGGCGCAGGTGCGCCGCTGGCTGGCCGCCGAACTGCCCGCCGCCCGCCTGCTGCCGGCGCACTCCAATGCCGCCGCGGCCGAGCAGGTCGTCGACGGCGTCGCCGACGCCGCTGTGAGCACCGCGCTGGCGGCCGACTATCACCGGCTGGCCACGCTGGCCGCCGGCATCGTCGACGAACCCAACGCCCGCACCCGGTTCGTGCTGGCCGGCCCGCCCGGCCGCAGCGAACCGGCGCCGGCGAACGCCCGGGCCTGTTCGCGGCCCAGCGGGGTGAGCGCGGTGCC
>NZ_LZLJ01000038.1 GCF_001668625.1 Mycobacterium sp. 1274756.6 | reverse complement strand
TCGGCCCTCCCGCCGGCCCGGCGCCCCCCGCGGCGCCCCCGCGCGGGGGGGGGGGGCGCGGGCCCCCCCCCCCCCCGGGGGGCCGGGGGGCCCCGCCCCCCCCCCCCCCCCCACCACCGGAAGGTCAGGGGTGGGTCAGCCCTGCCCCCCGCAGACCGGCCAGGCGCCGATGCCCTGGGACGCCAGCACGTTCTCGGCGACCCGGATCTGCTCGGCGCGGCTGGCGGTGTGGGGCAGGCCGCTGCCGCCGTTGGCGTACCAGGTGCCCGGAGCGAACTGCAGGCCGCCGTAGTAGCCGTTGCCGGTGTTAATCGACCAGTTGCCGCCGGACTCGCAGGCGGCGACGGCGTCCCAGTCGACGCTGTCGGCGTGCGCGGTGGCGGTGGCGAAGCCGACCGGGGCCAGCGCCATCCCGCCGGCGAGCGCGGTCATGGCCAAGGTCTTACGCAGGTGACGCAACATCGTTCCTTTCGCGGGGCGCGTGCCGAGGCCCGGCCTTGGCCGTGGCGCTGGACGGGGAGTCGGGACGTGCCCTCTCGGTCGGGCACGGCAGCAGGTGCGGGGTCTTGCCCGCCGGATTCGGTTCCGGCGACTGCGGGGTCCTCGGCGAGGCGCAGCCCTGCTCACACGCAGACTCGTGGTTGGAGTTTTTAATTTGCTCCGTATTCGGAACGAAAGGCACGCTAGAAGACCGTTGCGCAATACGTCATCTCGCCGACACGCCTATATCGTTTCGATAACGACGTGATCACGTTCGGATTATCGGATGATCTCTGCTGGTCAGCCGCACGTTTTCCGGCTGGCGGCCCCGGCGGCGGCCACGTTGATTTCGTGAGGCAACTCACCGCTATTTTGTGAGCCGGCACACAGGGTCAGGAGCGCTCCGCGCCGACTGCGGGCCGTCACCCGCGTTGATGGCCCTCGGGCACGCCCCGAAGAGTCGCCAGCGAGCCCTCAATGCCGCGCAGCGGGCTCGGGCACCGTCGCCGCCACCGGCACTCTATCGGCCGCGCACGGCGTGAATCCGTGCTTTTTGGGCGAGATTCTCGCCGTTTCCGGGCGGTTTCCCGCCGAATCCGCCAGTCCGGCCCGTGCGGGGAATCATTCAGCCGCCGGCCGCGGCGGCACGCCCCGCCGGATGCCAAACGGCGTTACTGCTGCCGATCGGGGCCGTCAAAACCGTGCTGCGCCAACGGCTTTAGCGGCCGCCCACAACGGCGAAGCAACGCCTGGGCAACGGATCGGTAACGGATCGGCAGCCATTCGGTGCACCACCATTCGTCGGCGCCGACAAATCGGCTGCCGCGAATAACGCATTCATTACGCAAACATTAATTACACCAAATGATTACGCCGCGTTACGACTAATTGGAGACAATTATGCCGGAAACGCGAATGATACTTTGACAGTCTTAGTGCTTGATTTGCTGGAAGAATTCAGCCGTGGCGTTTCCCCGCGGCCGCCGCACCGCCGTCGGCCGCCGGCCCCACCACCGGCAACGCGGCGAGATCGGCCGGCGAGTTCAGGTTCGTCAACCCCGCGTCCGCGCCGACCACGACGCGCTGGGTGTCCAGTCCGGCCACCAGCGCAGCCATCCGGCGTTCCCCGGCCGCCACCAGCGCGTCGATGCGGGACGCCACGGCGCAGCGATACACCGCGGCCAGGTAGTGGTCGCGGCCGTCCCAGGGCAACACCACGTCGGCGTCGACGCCGGCGGCCACCCCGGTCAGCGTGTCGATGAGGTCGATGCCGAGCAGCGGCAGGTCCACCGCGGCGACGAACGCGCGCTGCGCCCCGGCCGCGTCGGCGGCGCGCAGCCCCAGGCCGGTCGCCGGCAGCGGGCCGAGCCCGCCGACCTTGTCGTACAGCAGCTGCGCCGGCAACGCGGGCAGGTGCTGGCCGGGCGCGGCGACGACGAAGACCGGCCGGCAGCGGCGCCCCAGCAGCCCGACCAGATGCTCGACGAGGGTCAGCGACGACCCCGGCACCGGCAACGTGGCCTTGTCGCGGCCCATCCGGCGCGACGCACCGCCGACGAGCACGATCCCGGCCGGCACGGCCGGATCGCCCGTCGGCGGGGTCACCGCATCAGGCGACGGTCCAGGTGTCGCGACCGCGCAGCAGCGACTGCAGGGCGGCGGTGTCGTGCGGGGTGGCGTCCCGCGCCGCCTCGATCTGGTTGCGCACCTGGTCGTCGTAGGTGGGCTTGCTGACCTGGCGGAAGATTCCCATCGGGAAGTGCGCGAGGTTCTGTTCGGACAGCCGCGACAGCGCGTAGGCGTACGAGGAGTCCTCCAGGGTGGCGTCGTGCACCACGATCTGGTCGGCGGCGACGTCGGCGGTCTTGGCCACCTCGAGACCGTAGTCGGCCTTGACCACGCAGTACTCGCCGTTGGCGCCGAAGATGATCGGCTCACCCTGACGCACGTTGATCAGCCGGTCCTCCGAGCCCTCCTTGCGCAGCAGGTCGAAGGAGCCGTCGTTGAACACCGGGCAGTCCTGCAGGATCTCCACCAGCGCCGACCCGCGGTGCTGCATCGCACCCTCGAGCACCTCGGTGAGGCCCTTGCGGTCGGAGTCCAGCGCCCGGCCGACGAAGGTGGCCTCCGCGCCGATCGCCAGCGACACCGGGTTGAACGGGTTGTCCAGCGAGCCCATCGGGGTGGACTTGGTGATCTTGCCGGCTTCCGAGGTCGGGGAGTACTGGCCCTTGGTCAGCCCGTAGATGCGGTTGTTGAACAGCAGGATCGTGAGGTTGACGTTGCGCCGCAGGGTGTGGATCAGGTGGTTCCCACCGATCGACAGGGCGTCGCCGTCCCCGGTGACCACCCACACCGACAGGTCCTCGCGGGCCACCGCCAGACCGGTCGCGAACGTGGGGGCGCGGCCGTGGATGGAGTGCACGCCATAGGTGTTCATGTAGTACGGGAACCGGCTGGAGCAGCCGATCCCGCTGACGAACACGATGTTCTCCCGGCGCAGCCCCACCTGAGGCAGGAAGTTGCGGATGGTGTTGAGGATCGCGTAGTCACCGCAGCCCGGGCACCAGCGGACCTCCGAGTTGGAGTTGAAGTCCTTGGCCTTCTGCGGCTCGTCGGTCGTCGGGACGCTGCTGACGGCGGTCAGCCCCAGGTCCTTCCGGTGCGTGTCCAACTCGGTCATGCGATAGCTCCTGCTTTGCCCTCGATGGTGGCGGTGGCGGCCCGGGCCAGCCCGGGCTTCTCGTTCTCTTTGTCGCGCAGCGTTCCGTCCAGCGCGGCGGTGATGATCCCTTCGACCTCGTCGGCGAGGAACGCCCGGCCGGCAACCTTGGTCACCGACTGCACGTCGACCAGGTAGCGGCCGCGCAGCAGCAGCGCGAGCTGCCCGAGGTTCATCTCCGGGGTCACCACCTTCGGGTAGCGGGCCAGCACCTCGCCGAGGTTGGCCGGGAACGGGTTGAGGTAGCGCAGGTGCGCGTGGGCGACCTTGATGCCGTTGCGCCGCGCCCGTCGACACGCCTCACCGATCGGCCCGTAGGAACTGCCCCAGCCCAGCAGCAGCAGCTCGGCGTCGCCGGTGGGGTCGTCGACCTCCAGGTCGGGGACCTTGATGCCGTCGACCTTGGCCTGCCGCAGCCGGACCATCAGGTCGTGGTTGTTCGGGTCATAGGAGATGTCACCGGAGCCGTTGGTCTTCTCCAGCCCGCCGATGCGGTGCTCCAGACCGGCGGTGCCGGGCACCGCGAACTGCCGGGCCAGGGTCTCGGGGTCACGCGCGTAGGGCTGGAACGGCTCGTCGGGCTGGGCGAAGTCCCGTTCGATCGGCGCCAGCTCCGCCACGTCGGGAATGCGCCACGGTTCGGAGCCGTTCGCGATCGCCCCGTCGGAGAGCAGCACCACCGGGGTGCGGTAGGTCAGGGCGATCCGGACGGCCTCGATCGCGATCTCGAAGCAGTCCGACGGGGTGGCCGGCGCCACCACGGCCACCGGAGACTCGCCGTTGCGGCCGAACAGCGCCTGCAGCAGGTCGGCCTGCTCGGTCTTGGTCGGCAACCCGGTGGACGGACCGCCGCGCTGGACGTCGATCAACAGCAGCGGCAGCTCGGTGATCACCCCGAGGCCCAGCGCCTCGGATTTCAGCGACAGTCCCGGACCCGACGTGCTGGTCACGCCCAGCGCGCCGCCGTAGGAGGCGCCCAGCGCCGCACCGATGCCGGCGATCTCGTCCTCGGCCTGCAAGGTGACGACGTCGAAGTTCTTGTGCTTGGACAGCTCGTGCAGGATGTCCGAGGCCGGGGTGATCGGGTAGGTGCCCAACACCACCTGGGTGTCGGCGAGTTGGCCGGCGGCGATGATCCCGTAGGCCAGCGCGGTGTTGCCCGAGATCTGCCGGTACTCCCCCGGCGGCAGCTTGGCCGGCGCCACCTCGTAGGTGGTGCCGAACGCCTCGGTGGTCTCGCCGTAGTTCCAGCCCGCCTTGAGCGCCAGCACGTTGGCTTCGGCGATCTCGGGTTTGCGGGCGAACTTCTCCCGGATGAAGGTCTCGCTGGCCTCGACCGGCCGGCCGTACATCCACGACAGCAGCCCGAGCGCGAACATGTTCTTGGCGCGGGCGCCGTCCTTCTTGGTGGCGCCGATCGATTCCACCGCCCCGAGGGTCAGGGTGGTCATGGCGACCGGGATCACCACGTAGTCGGAGAGCTCCTCGGTCTCCAACGGGTTGGCCTCGTAGCCGATCTTGGCCAGGTTGCGCTTGGTGAACTCGTCGGAGTTGGCGATCACCAGCCCGCCGCGGGGCAGATCCTCGATGTTGGCCTTCAACGCGGCTGGGTTCATCGCGACCAGCACGTCGGGCCGGTCACCGGCGGTCAGGATGTCGAAGTCGGCGATCTGGATCTGGAACGACGAAACCCCGGGCAGGGTGCCCTGCGGCGCCCGGATCTCGGCCGGGTAGTTCGGCTGGGTGGCCAGGTCGTTGCCGAAGAGCGCCGCCTCGGAGGTGAACCGGTCCCCGGTGAGCTGCATGCCGTCACCGGAGTCTCCGGCGAAGCGGATGACGACTTTTTCGATTTTCTGCCGTTGCGGCTTGTTCGTGTCTGCCCCGTTTTTCGGCTGCACGCCGCTGCCTTTCTCGCTGGTCTGCGCGGCTTCGCGCGTCCGCGCGGAGCATCCGGCTGCCGCTGAGGGCGCCATCGGATCGGATGCCCGCCAAGTTTTATGTCACTGCCGGTACCGATTATTGCACTCTTCTTAGGGTTGCCTCGACGCCGACGCCCCGCGACACACCGTGCGTTTCCCAGGAACCGTCCAGCTCAGGGCGTCGATCCGGACGGTTTTTTCCCGTCGTTGTGGTTTTGGTCACTTTTGCTGGAATCCCAACTTTAAGAATCTGGTGTACTCGTGAGTAACATTTGCCAGCGCCCCCGGCGCACGCCTGCCGGGCCGGGCACCGGACCCCCGCAACGCACGCCGCGCCGGCCGCTACGGCCAAGATGGAACCATGGCGCAGGTGGCGAGCTCGAGAACGGAGCCGGTGTGGGACGACTGACGGCGCGGCGGCGTATCCAGCGCTACGGGGTCGCAGGCGCCGCGGAGCGCCTGGAGACCCTCGCGGTCGAGGAGCCGCTGGAGATCCGGGTCAACGGGGCACCGTTGACGGTCACCATGCGCACCCCGGGCAACGATGTCGAGCTCACCCAGGGGTTCCTGCTCACCGAAGGGGTCATCGGCGGCCGCGCGGACCTGCACACCGCCCAGTTCTGCGCCGGTGCCGACGGCGGGGACGGCCGCAACAGCTACAACGTGCTCGACGCGACGCTGGCGCCGGGGGTGCCCGACCCCGGCCCGGCCCTGCGGCGCCACTTCTACACCACCTCCGCGTGCGGGGTGTGCGGCAAGACGTCGCTGGATTCGGTGCTGCTGCAGAGCCGCTTCCGCCCCGCCGACGACCCGGTCACCGTCACCCCCGCCACCTTGACCGCGCTGCCGGACAAACTGCTCGCCGAGCAGGACGTGTTCGCCCGCACCGGCGGGCTGCACGCGGCGGCGCTGTTCGATGCGGCGGGCACTGCGCTGGTGGTCCGCGAGGACATCGGCCGCCACAACGCGGTGGACAAGGTGATCGGCTGGGCGGTCGAACAGAACCGGGTGCCGCTGACCGGCACGGTGTTGCTGGTCAGCGGGCGAGCGTCGTTCGAGCTGACGCAGAAGGCCGTGATGGCCGGCGTACCGATCCTCGCGGCGGTGTCGGCGCCGTCGTCGCTGGCGGTGGACCTGGCCGCCGAGGCCGGGGTGACGCTGGTGGCGTTCCTGCGCGGCGACTCGCTGAACGTCTACACCCGCGCGGACCGGATCCGCGGGTAACGCCCGGTCAGGCGGTCTTGTCGCGGCGCTCGGCGCGGGCCGGCTTGCGCGGCACGATCGTGGGCAGCACGTTGTCCTCGACCGTCTCCCGGGTCACCACGACCTTGGCGACGTCGTCGCGGCTGGGGATGTCATACATCACCGGCAGCAGGACTTCCTCCATGATGGCGCGCAGCCCGCGTGCGCCGGTGCCGCGGTGGATGGCCTGGTCGGCGATGGCCTCCAGCGCCTCGTCGCTGAACTCCAGCTCCACCCCGTCCAGGTCGAACAGCCGGATGTACTGCTTGACCAGCGCGTTCTTCGGCTCGGAGAGGATCTTGACCAGCGACTCGCGGTCGAGGTTGGTCACCGACGCGACCACCGGCAGCCGGCCGATGAACTCCGGGATCAGCCCGAACTTGATCAGGTCTTCGGGCATCACCTCGGCGAAGTGGTCGCTGGTGTCGATGTCGGCCTTGGAGTGCACCTCCGCACCGAAACCCAACCCGCGCTTGCCGATCCGGTCGGAGACGATCTTCTCCAGCCCGGCGAACGCGCCCGCGACGATGAACAGCACGTTGGTGGTGTCGATCTGGATGAACTCCTGGTGCGGGTGCTTGCGCCCGCCCTGCGGCGGCACCGACGCCTGGGTGCCCTCCAGGATCTTCAGCAGCGCCTGCTGCACGCCCTCCCCCGAGACGTCGCGGGTGATCGAGGGGTTCTCGCTCTTGCGGGCGATCTTGTCGACCTCGTCGATGTAGATGATGCCGGTCTCGGCGCGTTTGACGTCGTAGTCGGCGGCCTGGATCAGCTTGAGCAGGATGTTCTCCACATCCTCACCGACGTAGCCGGCCTCGGTCAGCGCGGTGGCGTCGGCGATGGCGAACGGCACGTTGAGCATCTTGGCCAGCGTCTGCGCCAGGTAGGTCTTGCCGCAGCCGGTGGGCCCGAGCATCAGAATGTTGGACTTGGTCAACTCGACCGCCTCGCCGGAGCGGGAGTCGCGGCCCTTGTCGCCGGCCTGGATGCGCTTGTAGTGGTTGTAGACCGCGACCGCCAGCGTCCGCTTGGCGGTGTCCTGGCCGATGACGTAACCGTCGAGGAACTCCCGGATCTCCGCCGGCTTTGGCAGCTCGTCGAGTTTGACCTCGTCGCCGTCGGCGAGCTCCTCCTCGATGATCTCGTTGCACAGGTCGATGCACTCGTCACAGATATAGACGCCGGGCCCGGCGATCAGTTTCTTGACCTGCTTCTGGCTCTTCCCGCAGAACGAGCACTTCAGCAGGTCGCCACCATCTCCGATGCGTGCCATGATGCTGGGCTCCCACTTTCCTGATCGCCGTCGGTCGGGTCTCGTCGCGCGTCTTGCCTCGACGCTACCCGCTTGCTGCGCCGCCGGGCGACTCATAACCGGAATCACCCCGACGGTATTGGTGCATGTCGAACCTATCGCTTCCTTCGGCCGCTCCCCGCGGGACGCGCCGCCGTGTCGCGGGCGTGTCGCCGGCGTGACCGAATCGCAAGGCGCGGCGCCTCCGCTCCCGCCTACAGTGGAGGCCGTGCGGTTCGCCGTGCCCAACGATACCGTGCTGATCAGCGACGGCGGTCTGGCAACCGAGCTGGAGGCCGCCGGATTCGACCTCACCGACCCGCTGTGGTCGGCGCGCCTGCTGCTGGACGCGCCGCAGTCGATCACCGCGGTCCACGAGGCGTTCTTCCGGTCCGGCGCGCAGATCGCCACCACCGCCAGCTATCAGGCGTCCTTTCCCGGCTTCGCCGCCCGCGGGCTCGACGAGCACCGGACCGCGGAACTGTTGGGCCGCAGTGTCGCGCTGGCGCGTGCGGCCGCGACCGCGGTGGGCGGTCACCGCTGGGTGGCCGCTTCGATCGGCCCGTACGGGGCCGCGCTCGCCGACGGTTCGGAATACCGCGGCCGCTACGGGTTGTCGGTGAGCGAGCTGACCGCCTGGCATCGGCGCCGCTTCGAGGTGCTCAGCGCCGCCGGACCCGATGTGCTGGCCTGCGAGACCGTCCCCGACGTCGTCGAGGCGGAGGCGCTGGCGGCGCTGGTGGCCGAGGGCGACCTGCCGGCGTGGCTGAGCTACACCGTCGACGGGCCGCGCACCCGGGCGGGCCAACCGCTGGCGGAGGCCTTCGCGGTGGCCGCGGAGGTGGACCGGATCGTGGCCGTGGGGGTCAACTGCTGCGCGCCGGACGACGTGCTGCCCGCGATCGCGATCGCCCGCGCCGTCACCGACAAGCCGGTGATCGTCTACCCCAACAGCGGCGAGCGGTGGGCGCGGCGCTGGGTCGGGCCGCGCCGGTTCCGGGCCGGTGAGGCGAACGCCTGGGTGGCGGCGGGGGCCCGCATCGTCGGCGGCTGCTGTCGGGTGCGCCCGGCCGACATCGCCGCGCTGGCCCGCCGGCTCGCCGCGCCCGCCGCGCGACCGAACCCGACGCCCAACGGGTAACGGCTGCGAAACAACGGCGCCGAACTCGCAGGCACAGCACGCTCGGCGCCCATGGCTGGACCGGGCGACGCGGGCGGGTCAGCCCTGCTGCGCGGAGAGCTTGCGGTACTCCAGCACCGTGTCGATGATCCCGTACTCCTTGGCATCTTCGGCGGTGAGGATCTTGTCCCGGTCGGTGTCCCTGCGGATCACCTCGGGGTCCTTGCCGGTGTGGCGGGCCAGGGTGGTCTCCATCAGGCTGCGCATCCGCTCGATCTCGGCGGCCTGGATCTCCAGGTCGGAGAACTGGCCCTGGATCACCCCGGCCAGTTGCGGCTGGTGGATGAGCACCCGCGCGTTGGGCAGCGCCATCCGCTTGCCCGGCGTGCCCGCCGCCAGCAGCACCGCGGCGGCCGACGCCGCCTGCCCGAGGCAGACGGTCTGGATGTCGGCGCGCACGTACTGCATGGTGTCGTAGATCGCCATCAGCGAGGTGAAGCCGCCGCCGGGCGAGTTGATGTACATGGTGATGTCGCGGTCGGGGTCCTGGGATTCCAACACCAGCAGCTGCGCCATGACGTCGTTGGCGGAGACGTCGTCGACCTGGGCGCCGAGGAAGATGATCCGCTCGTCGAACAGCTTGGCGTAGGGGTCGACGATGCGCTCCCCGAGGTGGGTGCGCTCGCTGAACTGCGGCAGAACGTAACGCGCCTGGGGCTGAAGATCAGGGTTCATGACGAGGCTCCGTTGGTGTGGGCGCGGGTGATGATGTGGTCGACGAAACCGTATTCCAGGGCTTCCTGGGCGGTGAACCAGCGGTCCCGGTCGGAGTCGGCCTCGATCCGTTCGATCGGCTGTCCGGTGAACTCGGCGTTGAGCCGGAACATCTCCTTTTTGATGACCGCGAACTGCTCGGCCTGGATCGCGATGTCGGCGGCGGACCCGGTCACCCCGCCGAGCGGCTGGTGCATCAGGATCCGGGCGTGCGGCAGGGCGTAGCGCTTGCCCTTGGTGCCGCCGGCGAGCAGGAACTCGCCCATCGAGGCGGCCATCCCCATCGCGTAGGTGGCGATGTCGCACGGCGACAGCGTCATCGTGTCGTAGATGGCCATCCCGGCGCTGATCGACCCGCCCGGGGAGTTGATGTACAGCGAGATGTCCTGGGTGGGGTCCTCGGCCGAGAGCAGCAGGATCTGGGCGCACAGCCGGTTGGCGATGTCATCGTCGACCTGCGAGCCGAGGAAGATGATGCGCTCTCTCAGCAACCGTTCGAAGACCGAATCGGCCAGGTTCAGCCCCAGCCCTTCCGACCGCATGTCCGTCACACCGCTCACCGTGGGATACCTGCTTTCTGCTTTGTGCTCTGTCCCGACACTAACCAACCGAACCGGGCCCGCACTCCCCCAACGCGCCCCGAATCCGCCGTGTTCGCTGACAGCGTCACGCCTCGTCGGCGTCGGTCGCTTCGGTCTCGGGCTCGGTCTCGGCCTCGGCGGGCGCCCCGTCCGGCGTGCGCCGGCCGAAGAACTCGCTGGTGTCGATGGTGGCGCCGGCGCTGTCGGTGACGGTGGCGCCCTCCACCACCGCGGCGATCGTCAGGCCGCGTCGCACGTCGGCGAACATCGCCGGCAGCTGGTTGTTCTGCTGCAGATAGGTCATCAGCTGCTGGGGTTCGATGCCGTACTGCTGCGACATCATCACCAACCGCTCGGTGAGGTCCTGCTGGCCGACCTGGATCTCCAGCTTGTCGGCGAGCGCGTCGAGCAGCAGCTGGGTCTTGACCGCCTTCTCCGCCGAGGAGCGCGCGTCGGCGTCGAACTCCTCGCGCGAGGAGCCCTGCTCGGCGAGGGCCTCGGCGAACTTCTCCTCGTCGTGGTCGAGGCCGTGGATGGCGTTGTGCACCGTGTCGTCGACCTGGGCCTGCACGACGGCCTCGGGCAGCGGGACCTCCACCTTCTCCAGCAGCTGCTCCAGGGCGGCGTCGCGGATCTTCTCCGCCTGCTGCACCCGCTTGGTGCGGCGCACCTGCTCGGTGAGGCTGTCCCGCAGCTCGCCGATCGTGTCGAACTCGCTGGCCAGTTGGGCGAAATCGTCGTCGGGCTCGGGCAGCTCGCGTTCCTTGACCGCGCCGACGGTGACGGTGACCTGCGCTTCCTTCCCGGCCTGCGGGCCGGCGGCCAGGGTGGTGGTGAAGACCTTGCTCTCCCCGGCCTTGAGCCCGACGATCGCCTCGTCGAGGCCGTCGATGAGCTGGCCGGAGCCGACCTCGTGGGAGAGCCCCTCGGTGGCCGCGTCGGCCAGTTCCTCCCCGTCGACGGAGGCGGACAGGTCGATGGAGACGAAATCACCGTCGGCGGCGGCGCGGTCCACCCCGGTCAGGGTGCCGAACCGGGCGCGCAGCGACTCCAGCTCGGCGTCGACCTCCTCCTCGCCCACCTCGATAGGGTCGACGGTGATCTGCAGCGCCTCGGCGGCGCTCAGGTCGATCTCCGGGCGCACGTCGACCTCGGCGGTGAAGACCAACTCCTCACCGTCCTCGAGCTTGGTGATCTCGATGTCGGGCTGACCGAGCGGCTTGACCTCGGCGTTGGCCACCGCTTCGCTGTAGCGGCTGGGCAGCGCCTCGTTGACCACCTGCTCAAGCACCGCACCGCGGCCGATGCGCGCCTCCAGCAGCTTCGCCGGCGCCTTGCCCGGCCGGAAACCGGGCAGCCGGACCTGCTTGGCCAGCTCCTGGTAGGTGCGGGTGAAGTCCGGCTCCAGTTCGGTGAAGGGCACCTCCACATTGATGCGAACCCGGGTGGGGCTCAACTGCTCGACGGTGCTCTTCACAGGCGTACTCCTCATGGTCGGTTGTGACGGTCACGCTGGTCGGGGTGACAGGATTTGAACCTGCGACCTTCCGCTCCCAAAGCGGATGCGCTACCAAGCTGCGCTACACCCCGCACTGATCACGCGATCCTACGGCCCGAGACCTCCACGCCGATGCTCGGCGTCGATTGGAATTGACGCCGGACGCGCCGTAGAGTCGCGCTGAAGTAATGCGGGCGTAGCTCAATGGTAGAGCCCTAGTCTTCCAAACTAGCGACGCGGGTTCGATTCCCGTCGCCCGCTCGAAGGGGGTCCCGCGACAGGAGACTGCGTGAACGACGTCGCCATCCACGGCTGGTGCGCGCCGACGTTCGAGCGGGTCGCCGCGGTGTTCGAGGAGAACTTCACCGTCCGCGGTGAATTGGGCGCCGCGGTCGCCGCGTTCGTCGACGGCGAACTGGTGGTGAACCTGTGGGGCGGCGCCGCCGGTGCGCACCCGTGGACACCCGACACGCTGTCGACGGTGCTGTCCGGAACCAAGGGATTGACCAGCACCTGTGTGCACCAGCTGGTCGAGCGCGGCGAGTTGGCGCTGGACGCGCCGATCGCCCGCTACTGGCCGGAGTTCGGTTGCGCCGGCAAGCAGGACATCACGTTGGCCATGGTGCTCAGCCACCGCTCGGGGGTGATCGGGCCGCGCGAGCCGATGCCGTGGCGCGACGTCACCGACTGGGATCTGGTGTGTGAGCGCGTCGCCGCCGCCGAGCCGTGGTGGGAGCCGGGCACCGCGCAGGGCTACCACATGACCACCTACGGGTTCATCATCGGTGAGGTGGTCCGCCGGGTCACCGGCGGCACCGTCGGCGACTATCTGGCCCGCGAGATCGCCGGGCCGCTCGGCGCGGAGGTGCACATCGGGGTGCCGGTGGCCGAGCAGCGCCGCCGCTGCGCCGACCCGGTCGACAAGCCGTCGATCCGCCAGATCCTGGCCGCCGTCGGCGCCCCCGACCACCCGACGTCGCTGGCCGAGCACCCCAAGGCGGGGTTGGCGATCGCGATGGGCTTCGCCCCCGACGACGAAATCGCCACCAACGACCTGGAGTTGTGGCGGGCGTTGGAATTCCCGGGCACCAACGCGCAGGTGTCGGCGCTGGGGATGGCGACCTTCTACAACGCGCTGGCCCAGGAGCAGTTGCTCAGCCGCGCGCACATGGACCTGATCCGGGTTTCGCAGGGCGGCTTCGATACCGACCTGGTGCTGGGGCCGCGGGTGGCCGATCACGGTTGGGGCCTGGGCTACATGCTCAATCAGCGGTGTGTGAACGGGCCCAATCCGCGCATCTTCGGTCACGGTGGGCTGGGCGGCTCGTTCGGGTTCGTCGATCTGGAACAGCGCATCGGCTACGCCTACGTGATGAACCGGTTCGATGAGACCAAGGCCAACGCCGATCCGCGCAGCGTCTGCCTCTCCGACGAGATCTACCGGGTGCTCGGCGTCATCACCGACTGACCACGGTCAACTCTGACAGCCGGGACACCAGAACATGGCCCGGCCCTCCAGGTCGGCGACGCGCACGGTGGAGCCGCAAATGCGGCACGGCTCGCCGCCGCGCCCATAGACGTAGGTGCGCGGTTTCCCCGGGGCGTAGGCCGGCGCGCCGTGGTCGTGCTCGGGTCGCACCACCACGATCTTGCCGCGGCGCAGACCGACCTTCATCAGGGCGACGAGATCGCGCCAGGCGGTGTCGAATTCGGCGTCGGTGATGGTCGTCCCGGGCCGGTGCGGATCGATTCCGTTGCGGAACAGCAGTTCGGCGCGGTAGACGTTGCCGACCCCGGCGATCACCGACTGGTCGAGCAGCAGTCCACCGATCGCCCTGCGGGACTTGGCGATTCGTTGGTAAACCCGGTGCGGGTCGGCGTCGCGCCGTAGCGGGTCGGGACCCAGTCGCGCCAGCAGATCGGCGACCTGAAGTTCGTCGAAGATCTCGCAGGCGGTCGGCCCGCGCAGATCGGTGCCGTGCTCGGCGCCGACCATGCGCATCCGGACCTGCCCGACCGGGGCGGGCACGGCGCCGTCGGACGCCACCTCGAACTCGGTGAAGGTGCCGTAGAGGCCCAGGTGGATGTGCACGACCGCGCCGCCCGCGTAGTGGTGGAACAGGTGTTTGCCCCAGACGTCGGTGCCGGTCAGCACCTGACCGTCGACGACGGCGGCGCCGTCGGCGAACCGGCCCTGCGGGCTGGATACCGCCACCGGCGCGCCGGCGAACCGGCGCTGATGCAGCCGGGCCAGCCGGTGCAGGGTGTGCCCTTCGGGCACGGTCAGCCGGCGGCGCCGGGCACCGCGGGCGCCTGGTGGGTGCGCTCGTAGTCCTCGAGGATGTCGATGCGCCGCTGGTGGCGGTCGGCTTGCGACCACGGGGTGGCCAGGAACGCGTCGACGATGGCCAGCGCCTCGTCGGTGGTGTGCATGCGCCCGCCGATGCCGATCAACTGCGCGTTATTGTGCTCGCGGGCCAGCTTCGCGGTCTCGACGCTCCAGGCCAGCGCGCAGCGCGCGCCCGGCACCTTGTTGGCCGCGATCTGCTCCCCGTTGCCGGACCCGCCGAGCACGATGCCCAGACTGCCCGGGTCGGCGACCGTGCGGGTGGCGGCGGCGATGCAGAAGGCCGGGTAGTCGTCGTCGGCGTCGTACTCGAACGCGCCGCAGTCGATCGGCTCGTGCCCCAGCTTCTTGAGGTGGTCGACGATCTGCTGTTTGAGTTCGTAACCGGCGTGGTCGCAGCCGAGGTAAACGCGCATGGCGGTCATTGTGTCAGAGCCGGTCCGGGCGCCCGACGGGTGCGCGGCCGGTCAGTCGAATTCCGGCGACTCGGTGCGGGTGCGTTTGAGTTCGAAGAAGTGCGGATAGGACGCGAAGGTCACCGAGGCGTCCCAGAGCTTTCCGGCTTCCTCGCCGCGCGGGATGCGGGAGAGCACCGGGCCGAAGAACGCCACCCCGTTGACGTGGATGGTGGGGGTCCCGACGTCCTTGCCCACCGCGTCCATACCGGCGTGGTGGCTTTTGCGCAGCGCCTCGTCGTGGGTGTCGACGGTGGCGGCCTGCGCCAGCTCGGCGGGCAACCCGACCTCGGCGAGGGCCTGCTCGATCACTTGCGGCAGGTCCTTGTTGTCCTCGTTGTGGATGCGGGTGCCCATGGCGGTGTAGAGCGGGCCGAGGATCTCCGGTCCGCGCTGCTGCTCGGCGGCGATGGCCACCCGCACCGGGCCCATCGCCTTCTTCAGGCCCTCGCGGTAGTCATCGGAGAGGTCGTCGCGGCCCTCGTTGAGCACCGCCAGGCTCATCACGTGGAAGTGCACCTCGATATCGCGGACCTGCTCGACCTCCAGGATCCAGCGGGAGGTGATCCAGCACCACGGGCAGAGCGGATCGAACCAGAAATCGGCCTTGTCGGGCATAGCTGTCCTCTCGCAGTACGGCGGGGCGGCGGCACGGTGTCCGCCGTTCCCAACCGTAGTCGCCCCGCCGGTACGCGGCCCCCGACCGGCCCGGCGTCCCTGAGATCGACAGCGAATCCGGCCGATAGCGGCGAAAACGCCGGTATGGCAGCGCTGCGGTGTCGATTTCAGGGGAAACCGGGCACCCGGGAGCGCTCGCCGAACCACTAGGTTGGGACGGGTGGCACTTCCCAACCTCACCCGCGACCAAGCCGCCGAACGCGCCGCCCTGGTCACCGTCGCCGGCTACCGCATCGACCTGGACCTCACCGACGGCGCCGGCGGGCCCGGCACCGACACCTTCCGCTCCGTCACCACCGTGACCTTCGACGCCCTGCCCGGCGCCGACACGTATCTGGACCTCGCCGCCGCGACGGTGCGCCGCGCCACCCTCAACGGCGTGGACATCGACGTCTCCGGCTACGACGAGGCCACCGGCATCCCGCTGCGCGGTCTGGCCTCGCGCAACGAGGTGGTGGTCGACGCCGACTGCCGCTACTCCAACACCGGGGAAGGACTGCACCGCTTCGTCGACCCCGTCGACGAGGAGGTCTACCTGTATTCGCAGTTCGAGACCGCCGACGCCAAACGGATGTTCGCCTGCTTCGACCAGCCCGACCTCAAAGCCACCTTCGACATCCGGGTGACCGCGCCGGCGCACTGGCAGGTGGTCTCCAACGGTGCCGCCACCGACGTCACCGACGGGGTGCACACGTTCGCGACCACGCCGCGGATCAGCACCTATCTGGTGGCGTTGATCGCCGGGCCGTACACCCGCTGGACCGACACCTACCGCGACGAGCACGGCGAGATCCCCCTCGGCATCTTCTGCCGCGCCTCGCTGGCCGAGCACATGGACGCCGAGCGGCTGTTCACCGAGACCAAACAGGGATTCGGCTTCTACCACAAGCATTTCGGCATCACCTACCCGTTCGGGAAGTACGACCAACTGTTCGTGCCGGAGTTCAACGCCGGGGCGATGGAGAACGTCGCGGCGGTCACCTTCCTGGAGGACTACGTCTTCCGCTCCAAGGTCACCCGCGCCTCCTACGAGCGGCGCGCCGAGACCCTGCTGCACGAGATGGCCCACATGTGGTTCGGCAACCTGGTGACCATGCGCTGGTGGGACGACCTGTGGCTCAACGAGTCGTTCGCGACGTTCGCCGCGGTGCTCTGCCAAAGCGAGGCCACCGAGTACACCCAGGCCTGGACCGGGTTCGCCAACACCGAGAAGTCCTGGGCCTACCGCCAGGACCAGCTGCCCTCGACCCACCCGATCGCCGCCGACATCCCCGACCTCGCCGCGGTGGAGGTCAACTTCGACGGGATCACCTACGCCAAGGGCGCCTCGGTGCTCAAACAGCTAGTGGCCTACGTCGGGTTGGACCATTTCCTGGCCGGGCTGCGCGACTACTTCGCCAAGCACGCCTTCGACAACGCCACCTTCGACGACCTGCTGGCCGCGTTGGAGCGCGCCTCCGGACGCGACCTGTCCGACTGGGGTCAGCAGTGGCTCAAGACCACCGGCATCAACACCTTGCGCCCGGATTTCAGCGTCGACGCCGACGGCCGGTTCACCCGGTTCGCCGTCACCCAGGGCGGCGCCGCGCCGGGCGCCGGGGAGACCCGCGCGCATCGGCTGGCCGTCGGCGTCTACGACGAGCGGGACGGCCGGCTGGTGCGGGTGCATCGCGAGGAGCTCGACGTCGAGGGCCCCAGCACCGAGGTGCCCGCCCTGGTCGGCCGGGACCGCGGCGCGCTCATCCTGGTCAACGACGACGATCTGACCTATTGCTCGCTGCGGTTGGACCCGGCGTCGCTGTCCACGGCGCTGGAGCGCATCGCCGACATCGCCGAGCCGTTGCCGCGCACCCTGGTGTGGTCGGCGGCCTGGGAGATGACCCGCGAGGCGGAGCTGAAGGCCCGCGATTTCGTGGCGCTGGTCGCCGGCGGCATCCACGCCGAGACCGAGGTCGGGGTGGCCCAGCGGCTGCTGTTGCAGGCGCAGACCGCGCTGGGGTCCTACGCCGATCCCGGCTGGGCGGAAAGCACCGGGTGGCCGGTGTTCGCCGACCGGCTGCTGGAGCTGGCCCGCGCCGCCGAGCCGGGCTCCGATCACCAGCTGGCCTTCGTCAACGCGCTGTGCACCGCGGTGCTCGAGCAGCGGCACACCGAGGTGCTCGCCGCGCTGCTCGAACACGACCCGGCGGATCAGCGGTTGGCCGGGTTGACCGTCGATGCGGACCTGCGCTGGCGCATCGTCACCGCGCTGGCCCGCGGCGGCGTCGTCGACGCCGACGGCCCGGACACCCCGTTCATCGACGCCGAGGTGCGCCGCGACCCGACCGCGACCGGGCGGCGCTACGGCGCGCAGGCCGCCGCCGCCCGCCCGCAGCGCGCCGTCAAAGAGCAGGCGTGGACCCGGGTGATCGAGGACGACACGCTGGCCAACATCACCGGACGGGCGATCATCGGCGGGATCGTGCAGCCCGGGCAGGCCGAGCTGCTGGACGCGTTCACCGCGCGGTATTTCAGCGCGATTCCCGGCGTTTGGCAGCGCCGCTCCAGCGAGGTGGCGCAGACCGTGGTGATCGGGCTGTATCCGATATGGAATGTCAGCGACGAGGGTATCGGGGCGGCGGAGGCCTTCCTGGCCGATCCGGCGGTGCCGCCGCCGCTGCGCCGGCTGGTGATCGAGGGCAAGGCCGGGGTGGAGCGGGCGCTGCGCGCCCGGATGTTCGACGGCAGCTGAGCCCTCGGCTAGCGGTAGCCGCCGTCGGCGAGGCCGGCGGCGGCCTCGAAGGTGTTCGGTTCGCCGGTCCACACCGCCCGGGCCTCCGCGGCGAGGTAGCCGAGGCTCATCCGCAGCGGTCCCAGCGCCGCCCACTGGCGGGCATGCCGTTCCTCGTGGTGCAGTAGCCGCTCGAGGGGCAGGCGACCGGGACGCGGTGTGCCGTCGTCGAGGTACCAGCCGACACCGGATTCGATGATCGCGGTCAGCAGGGCCACCGGGTCGTTCCCGGTGGGGAGGTTGATTAGGAAGACGTCGCCGTAGGTGGTGCCGCCGCGGCGGCTGGCCAGCCGGTGGGCCCGGCTGCCGCCGAGGCCCATCAGGATGCCGTGCGGGGTGGCCGCCAGCGCACCGGCCGCCGCGATCGCGCTGGCTCGGCGGTAGCTCCAGGCGTTGGCGAATTGGCGTGCCCGGATCCGCTGCA
This sequence comes from Mycobacterium sp. 1274756.6, assembly GCF_001668625.1. Lineage (GTDB taxonomy): Bacteria > Actinomycetota > Actinomycetes > Mycobacteriales > Mycobacteriaceae > Mycobacterium. Next base: position 31,747 of record NZ_LZLJ01000038.1, on the reverse strand, counting down.
CCTCGGCGGGACCGTAGCCGGTGGCCGCGAAATCCCCGCCGCGATAGCCGCTGCCCGCGTTGAACACCGCGGCCATCAGCACCGCGGCGCGCACCCGCACCGCCGGGGCGCCCGGCGGGATCAGAAAGTAGCTTTTGCCGTGCGGGTCGGTGATCTCGGCCAGGCCCGCCAGGGCGTGGAAGCTCGCCGGGGCGATGCCCGCGCGGGTGACCTGTTCGATGTCCTCGCCGGTCAGCCCGCCGCGCTCGGCGTTGTCGAGCCAGCGGGCGTGCAGGCGCTCACTCACCCGACGCTCCGGCGTCGGGTCCCGCGGCGGTGGCCGGTCAGGCCGGGGAGATCCCGGCGCTGATCACCCGCACCGCGCTGATCAGTCCGTCGATCAGGTTGCCTTCGGCGAAGGAGGAGGCCGCGGCGGCGACGCCGAGCGGTGCGGCCGACTCGGCTCCCCGCCCGCGCAGCGCCGAACCGTAGACCACCTCGATGGCGCGCTGGTCGGGTGAGACCGCCAGCAGCACCGCGTCGTTGGGGGTGGGCACCGAACCCAGGATGTCGCGGGCCCGCGCGGCGGTGTCCGCGCCGAGGTCGCCGAGGTAGACGGCGAATCGGGCCTGCGTGGTCCGCGACGCGTAGGTCAGCGTGTTGTCGAGCATCGCCAGGTCTTTGATCGGGAACGGGTAGGTCACCGACGGCTCGGAGGGTTCGACGACCCCGGAGATCCGGCCGCTGTAGGTCACCACCGACCCGAGCGGAAGCTCGGTGGGTTCGATCGTCGCGACGTCACCACTTGCCACTTGCGCCACCTCCCACGCTGAACTCGACCGCCTCGCCGTGCCGCGGACCGACCGCTTCGTCGACCGCCGCCCACAGGATCGGGGCGTGTGTCCACGGCTCGGACATCCGGTAGGTCGCCGGGTGGATGCGCTTACCCGTCCAGGCCCACAGGCCGAGTACCGTCGCCAGCCCGCCGGGGATGGCCACGAAATAGAGAAGGATCTCTGCCATGCTCACGGTGCAAACCGTATCCCACCGGCCCACAGGCAGTTCAGCAGACCGGCGAAACCGGTTTCAGGCGGCGCCCTCGCCCAGATACCGGCTCCAGGACGGATCCAGGTCGCTGCCGGCCGCCAACAGCCGCCAGTGCTGGCCCTTCGGCGGGACGGGTGGGCACCGCAAGGTCCAGCCCAACTCGGTCAGCAGCCGGTCGGCTTTGCGGTGGTTGCACGTCGAGCAGCAGGCCACGCAGTTCTCCCAGCAGTGCGTGCCGCCGCGGCTGCGCGGCACCACGTGGTCGACGGTGTCGGCGCGGTTGCCGCAGTAGGCGCAGCGGAACCGGTCGCGGTGCATGAGCGCGGCACGGGTCAGCGGTACCCGTGCCCGGTAGGGCACCCGCACGTAGCGGTGCAGCCGGATCACCGACGGCACCACCACCACGGCGGAGGCCGATCGCACCACCAGGCCGGCCGGGTCGTCGTGCACGGCCTCGGCCTTCTGGCAGACCAGCATGACGATCGCGCGCCGCAGCGGCAGCGCGGTCAACGGTTCGAACGTGGCGTTGAGCAGCAGGACCCGGCGACCGCCCAGTCCCGGCTGCGGCGGGTCGGGGACACTGCGCAGCGGCGCGCCCGGGCCGGGCCCGTGCGGGCTGATCGCGACCGGCGACGTGCGGTGGCCGCGACGATGGGTGTGCTGCGCCATTCGTCCTCCGCGCAACAGTCCACCACGATTCGACCGTGACTGCACTCGATTCGGCTGTGTGTTGGCTGGTCAATCGGGTGCGTGGCGCAGCCATGCACAATGGAGCCGATGACCGAGGTCCAGCAATCCTTCTACGACGCGGTCGGCGGCGCCCCGACCTTCCACGCCCTGGTCGCCCGGTTCTACCAGTTGGTCGCCGAGGACGAGATCCTGCGCCCGCTGTACCCGGCCGACGACATGGACGGCGCCGAGGAGCGGCTGCGGATGTTCCTCGAGCAGTACTGGGGCGGGCCGCGCACCTACTCCGACCGGCGCGGACACCCCCGGCTGCGGATGCGGCACGTGCCCTACCGGATCGGGCTCGCCGAGCGCGACGCCTGGCTGCAGTGCATGAAGGTGGCGATCGCCGAGATCGACGCCGAGACCCTCGATGACGCGCACCGCCGGGCACTGCTGGACTACCTGGAGATGGCGGCCGACGCGATGGTCAACTCCCCGTTCTGACGGTGCGACCCGACGACTGGTGGCGCCGCGCGGTGTTCTACCAGGTCTATCCCCGCTCGTTCGCCGACAGCGACGGGGACGGGGTGGGCGATCTCGACGGGCTCGTCGCGCACCTGGACCATCTCGATGAGCTGGGCGTGGACGGGATCTGGCTCAACCCGATCACCGTCTCCCCGATGGTCGACCACGGCTACGACGTGGCCGACCCGCGCGATGTGGACCCGCTGTTCGGCGGGATCGGCGCGCTGCAGCGGCTGCTGACCGCGGCCCATGACCGCGGCATCCGGGTGGTCATGGATGTGGTGCCCAACCACACCAGCTCCGCGCATCCGTGGTTCGTCGAGGCGCTGCGTTCGGCACCGGGCAGCCCGGCCCGCGACCGGTATTTCTTCCGCGACGGGCGCGGCCCGGGCGGGGACCGGCCGCCGAACAACTGGATCTCGGTGTTCGGCGGGCCGGCCTGGAGCCGGGTCACCGAGGCCGACGGCCGGCCCGGCCAGTGGTATCTGCACCTGTTCGACGCGCGTCAGCCCGATCTGAACTGGGACAACCCGGAGGTGCTCGCCGACTTCGAAGCGACCCTGCGGTTCTGGCTGGAGCGCGGGGTGGCCGGATTCCGCATCGACGTCGCCCACGGCATGGCCAAACCGGCCGGGCTACCGGACATGCCCACCACCGATGTCGGCCTGCTCGCCCACCGCGACGACGACCCGCGGTTCAACCGGCCCGGGGGTGCACGCCATCCACCGGGCCATCCGCGCCGTCGTCGACGACTATCCCGGCGCAGTCACCATCGGCGAGGTGTGGGTGCACGACAACACCGAATTCGCGAAGTACCTGCGCCCCGACGAACTGCACCTGGGTTTCAACTTCCGGCTGGTGCAGGCCGGTTTCGACGCCGCCGAGCTGCGCGAGGCGATCGACAACTCGCTGGCGGCCGTCGCGATGGCCGGGGCGACGCCCACCTGGACGCTGGCCAACCACGACGTCGAGCGGGCGGTGACCCGCTACGGCGGCGGCGCGATCGGTCTGGCCCGCGCCCGCGCGATGGCGCTGGTGCTGCTGGCGTTGCCGGGGGCGGTGTTCGTCTACAACGGCGAGGAGTTGGACCTGCCCAACGTGACACTGCCGGATGCGGTGCTGCAGGACCCGGTGTGGGAGCGTTCCGGGCACACCGAGCGCGGCCGCGACGGCTGCCGGGTGCCGATGCCGTGGTCGGGTTCCGCACCACCGTTCGGGTTCTCCACCAACCCGCGGACCTGGCTGCCGATGCCGGCCGACTGGGAGCCGTTGACAGTGGACCGCCAGCAGCGCGACCCGGCGTCGACGCTGGCGCTGTACCAGCGAGCGCTCGAATTGCGCAGCAGCCGACCCGAATTCGATGAGGATCGGATCCACTGGCTGTCGGCGCCGGATGGTGTGCTGGCGTTTCGGCGCGGCGGGCTGGTGTGTGTCCTCAACGCCGGCGAGCATCCGGTGGAGTTGTCGGAGGGCACGGTGATCTTGACCAGCGGACCGCTGACCGCCGGGTTGTTGCCGCCGGCAACTGCCGTCTGGATGAGCTGATCCGAGCCGACGGGCTCAATCCGACGCCAACGGGTTGACCAGACGTACACCCGGAAACCGCAGGAAATCGGTGTCAGCAGAGACGATTTCGACGCCGTGCTCGATCGCCAGGGCCGCCAGCTGGGCATCGGGCACCAGGTTTCCGGTGACCTCGACCTGCTCAACGAGACCGGCGTAGATCCGGGCGGTGGCCCGGGTCGCCGGCGGTATCCACACCACCGGGACCGCCAACCAGTCAGCGACATGACTCCAAGCTGCCGCCCCGCTCAACGGATTCCGGCTGACCCGCGGATGGGTGATGATCCGCAGGAACGCACCGATCGTCTGCCACGGCAGCCCGACGCGGGTGTCCCCATCGAGGGTTTTCCGCAGCCAGCCAACGGCCGCCGGATTGTGCGGGCTGGTCTCATCGACCGCGTACAGCAGCAGGTTGGCGTCAACGATCATCGTCGAGTAGATCCAGGACGTCGGCGACGTCGGTGACGTCGATTTTCAATCCGACCGGCGCGGTGCGGTGCCGATATTTTGGGCGGACCGAACTGCCGGCAGATATCCCACGGCGCGCCAGCAGATTCAGAGCCTCGCTGATGCCCAGCCCCTCGCGACGCAACCGCTCGATCTCGGCGGCCACATCGGCGTCGATGACCACGGTGGTTCGCATGACACGATGATACCTCCAACGCATCATGATGCGGCCGCGATGGCACAGCGGTGAGTCTCGCGAGCCCGTCCGGCACTCAGCGCACGAACCGGCCCAGATACTCCCGGTGCTCGGCGGACAGCCGCACCAGTTTCTGCTCGTCGATGTCGAAGGCGGCCAGCTGGGTTTCGGCGATCACCGCGGGCCGTGAATCGGGGGCGGCGTTGACCGAGCGCACCTCGTAGCCGAGGGTGAAGTCCACCGCGCGCAGCCGGTCGACGGTGATCGTCACCTGCAGCGGCGAGTCCAGCAGCCGCAGCTGGCCCTTGTAGGAGATGCGCACCTCGGCGATGAGCAGCCCGGTGGTGATGATCTCCGCCCCGAACACCGGGGACAGGAACGGGATGCGGGCCTCTTCCAGCAGCGTCACCATCGTGGCGTGGTTGATGTGCTGGTACATGTCGATGTCCGACCAGCGCACCGCGACCGGGGTGACGAATCCGGTGCCGCTCATCCGGCGATTCCGCGCCCACCGGAGCGGGTCATGCTGCGGATCTGCCGCGCGGCCACCGACAGCGCGGCCAGGTCCTGATCCTCGGCGGCGTAGATCTCCTTGAGGGTGCGCTGGGCGCGCTGCACCCGCGAGCCGTTGATCTGTTCCCATTCCACGATCTTTTGCACACCGTCCTCGTCGGGTTCGCCGACCGCCAGCACGTCGACGCAGAGCAATTTCAGCGAAGCATAGATGTCGTCGCGCAGGGCGAGGCGGGCCAGGGAGCGCCACCGGTCGTCGCGGGGCAGCGCCGCCACCGCCGTGAGCAGCCCATCGGTGCCCAGGTGATCCATCAGCGCGAAGTAGGCGTCGGCGACCTCGGCGTCGTCGCGGTCGGTGATCTCGGCGATGTCGATGATGTCCAGCAGGCTGTAGCGGTACAGGCCCAGCGCCACCGCGGTCGCCAGGTCGTCGGGCACGCCGTGGTCGGTGAACTCACCGATGTGTTGCTCGACGATGGCCTTGTCGTCGCCGCGCAGCCACTCGCCGAGTTTGGGGGTCAGCGCCTGCACCTTCGCGGCGAACCGGTTGATCTCGGCGCCGACGGCCAGCGGCTGCGGCCGGTTGTTGAGCAGCCAGCGTCCGGCCCGGTCGATGAGCCGGCGTTGGTCGAGGGTCAGCCGGTCGGACACCGCGACCGGCAGCCGGTGTTCGGTGGCGGCGGCGCGGATGCGGTGCCACAGCTCCCCCACCCCGAAGATGGCGTCGGTGGCGGCATAGGCGCGCACGGCGTCGACCATGCCGACTCCGACGTCGGCGGCGATCCGGTAGGCGTAGGCGATGCCGCAGGAGTCGACGAGGTCGTTGACGGTCATGGTGGCCACGATCTCGCGGCGCAGCTGATGGGCGCGGATCGCCTCGGGGAACCGCTCCCGCAGCGGCTCGGGAAAATACCGCGGCAGCCGGGCGGCGAACACGTCCTGTTCGGGCAGGTCGGTGGCCAGCAGATCCTCTTTGAGCGAGAGTTTGACGTGGGCCATCAGCGTCGCTAGTTCCGGGGAGGTCAGGCCCAGACCGGCGGCGGCGCGGCGATCGATCTCCTTCTCCGAGGGCAGGGCCTCCAGCTGGCGGTTGAGGCCGTAGTGCTCCTCGAGGTCGCGGATCTGCGTCGCGTGCACCGGCAGCAGGCTGGCGGCGTTGGCGCGGCTGGTGCCCATCAGGTCGTTCTGGGCGGCGTTGTCGGCGAGCACCAGCGCGGCCACCTCGTCGGTCATCGAGGCCAGCAGCTCGGCGCGCTCGTCGGCGCGGACCTGACCGGCGGTGACCAGCGAGTCGATCAGGATCTTGATGTTGACCTCGTGGTCGGAGCAGTCCACCCCGGCGGAGTTGTCCAACGCGTCGGTGTTGATCCGCCCGCCGCACAGGTCGAACTCGATGCGGCCGCGCGGAGTGACGCCCAGGTTGCCGCCCTCACCGACGACCTTGGCGCGCAACTGGTTTGCGTTGACCCGCACCGCGTCGTTGGCGCGGTCACCCACGTCGACGTCGGCTTCGCTCTCGGCCTTGATATAGGTGCCGATGCCGCCGTTGTAGAGCAGGTCCACCGGGGCGCGCAGCACCGTCCGGATCAGGGCGGGCGGCGCCAGTTCGGTGACGTCGTCGTCGAGGCCGAGGGCGGCGCGGACCTGCGCGCTGACCGGGATCGACTTGTGCTCGCGGCTGTAGACACCGCCACCCTCGCTGAGCAGCGCGCGGTCGTAGTCGTCCCAGCTGGAGCGCGGCAGCTCGAACAGCCGGCGCCGTTCCTCAAACGAGCTCTGCGCGTCGGGGTCGGGGTCCAAGAAGACGTGCCGGTGGTCGAAGGCGGCGACCAGCCGGATGTGCGGGGAGAGCAGCATGCCGTTGCCGAACACGTCGCCGCTCATGTCCCCGACACCGACGACGGTGAAGTCCTCGCTCTGGGTGTCGACGCCCATCTCCCGAAAGTGGCGTTTGACGCTCTCCCAGGCGCCGCGGGCGGTGATCCCCATCTCCTTGTGGTCGTAGCCGACCGATCCGCCGGAGGCGAAGGCGTCACCCAGCCAGAAGCCGTAGTCGGCGGCGACCTCGTTGGCGATGTCGGAGAAACTCGCCGTGCCCTTGTCGGCGGCGACCACCAGGTAGGCGTCGTCGGAGTCGCGGCGCACCACCTGCGGGGGCGCGCTGACCGCGCCGGTCGCGTGGTCGATGTTGTCGGTCAGTTCCAGCAGCCCGGAGATGAACAGCCGGTAGCAGGCGACGCCTTCGGCGCGGGTGGCCTCCCGGTCGGCGGCGGCGTCCCCGGTCGGTGTCGGCGGCTTCTTGACCACGAACCCACCCTTGGCACCGCTGGGCACGATGACGGCGTTCTTGACCGCCTGGGCCTTCACCAGCCCGAGGATCTCGGTGCGGAAGTCCTCGCGGCGATCCGACCAGCGCAGCCCGCCGCGCGCGACGTAACCGAACCGCAGGTGCACGCCCTCCACCCGCGGCGAGTAGACGAAGATCTCGAATTTGGGCCGCGGCAACGGTAATTGGTCGATCAGCGCGGCGTCGAGTTTGAACGCCAGCACGTTGTGGGCACTGGCCGAGTCGGGCGCGGTCACGAAGTAGTTGGTGCGCAAGGTGGCCTGGATCAGGGCGGCGAAGGCGCGCAGCACCCGGTCGGTGTCCAGGCTGACCAGCGCATCGATGTCGGCGCTGACGGCGGCGGCCGCGGCATGGGCGTCGCGGGCGGCAGCACCGTCGGGGTCGGGGTCGAAGAGGGCCTCGAACAGCTCCACCAGCGACGCCGCGGTGGTGGGGTTCTCGTTGAGCACCGCTGCGATGTGGTGCTGGCTGTAGGAGAAGGTGGCCTGCCGCAGGTAGCGGGAGTAGGCGCGCAGCACCGCGACCTGCTGCCAGGTCAGGCCGGCCCGCAGCACCAGTTCGTTGAAGGCGTCGATCTCCACGCAGCCCTGCCAGATCGCGGTGACCGCGTCGGCGAAGCGTTCGGCGGCCGCCTCACGCTGCGGCCCTTGCTCAGGCAGGGTGATCGTCGGGTGCGGGGAGACTTTGAACTTGTAGATCCAGACCGCCAGCCCGTCGGCTCTGGTGACGGTGAACGGGTGTTCTTCGATCACCACGACGCCCATCGACTGCAGCATCGGCAGCAGGCGGCTCAGCGACGCGCCGTGGCCGCCCAGATACCAAGTCAACTGGGAGGTTTCGTCGTTGAGCCGGTTCAGCACCAGCTTGACCGAGTCGTCGGCCAGGGCCTCGATCACCGCGATGTCCTCGAGGGCCTCCCCCGGTGGGACACCCTGCTTGTACACCTCGGGGAAGACGTCCGCGTAGTGCTCGAGCGTGCTGGTCGGCACCGTGCCGTCGGTGGCATCGGCGAGCAGTCGGTCGGCCCAGGTGCGGGTGGTCTGGGTCAGCAGCTCCTGGATGCGGGAGCGGTTGGCCTCGGAGGTGTCCACGGCCGGTGCGCCCTCGGCGGGCAGCCGGACCACGAAATGCACCAGCGCCCACGGGGCTTCACTGACCCGCGCGGTGTACTCCAGGCCGGTGCCGCCGAACTCGCGGACCAGGATGTCCTGCATGGCCAGCCGGACGGCGGTGGTGTAGCGGTCGCGCGGCTGATACACCAGGCAGGAGACGAACCGGCCGAGGCGGTCCCCGCGCACGAACAGCAGCGCCCGACGCCGCGTGCCCAGGTCCACCACCGCCATCGCCATCGTCAGTAGCTGTTCGGCGGTGGCGGCGAACAACTCCGAGCGCGGGATGGTCTGGAAGATGTCGAGCAGCAGCTGGCCCGGGTGGCTCGGATCGCGTTCGGACAGTTCCAGCGCCTGCTGCACCTTGCCGGCGACCACCGGGATCTCCAGCACGTTGGCGTTCATCGCCGCGACGGTGAACAACCCGATGAAGCGGTGCTCGACGACGGCGTCGGCGTCGGTCTCGCGGATCACCACGATGTAGGGGTAGGCGCCGAACCGCAGATAGCTGGGCACCGTCGCCTGGGCCAGGACCAGCAGGTCGTGGTCGCCGGCCAGCCGGGTGCGGTTGGCGGTGCGCAGGCGCAGCACGCCGAGCCGGTCGGTGTCGGCGGCGCTGACCCGCTCCCCGTCGACCGTGCCGCGCTGGTAGCCCAGCAGCACGAAATGTCCGCGTCGCAGCCAGCGCAGCAGGGCGGCCACGTCGTGACGGTCGGGGGCCTGGAAGCGCCCGTCGGCGTCGGTGTCGACGGCCTCGGTCAGCCGGTCGAGCGTGTCGATCATCGCGGTGGTGTCGGCGGTGACCTGGCGGACGTCGCCGAGGACGGTCGGCAGTAGGCGCTCGACGTCGGCGAGGACCCGTGGGTCGGTGTGCGGCGCCAGCTGGACGTGGATCCAGGTTTCGGTCGGTGTCGACTCGGGCTCGTCGCCGGCGGGCGCGATGCTCTGCAGGGTGCCGTCGGAGTCGCGCTGCACGGCGAACACCGGGTTCATGATCGCGACGTAGCCGACGCCGAGGCGGTGTAGCAGCACGGCGACCGAATCCATCAGCAGCGCACCGTGGCCGGTGACCACCTGGACGGCCGGGCCGAAGCCGGCGGCGTCGTCTTCGGGGTAGACGGCGATGCCGATGTCGTCGGGGCGGCGGCGGTGGCCCAGCCGGCAGTGTGCGCTCAACATCGCCGGGGTCAACGCCGCGGCGCGGTCGGTGGACTCCTCGCGCCGGGGCGCCTCACTGCGCGGGCCGCGGTAGCTGTCGGTGTAGGCCGAGACGATCCAGTCGGGCATGTCCTCGGCGCGGGTGAAGTCCGCTCCCCCGGCCAGGCTGCAGGTCATTCCCTTCGGATCGGCTGTCACATCGTCTGCTCCTGCCCTGGCTACCGCCTCGACGCTGTTGTGGCCCCTACCCTAATCGCGGGTGAGCCTCCGGTGGGTGACTCTGTGCGGACGCGCCGCCTCGGCGCCGAGCCGGTCGATCTTGTTCTCCTCGTAGGCGCCGAAGTTTCCTTCGAACCAGAACCATTTGGCTTCGTTGTCCGCGTCGCCTTCCCAGGCCAGGATGTGGGTGCAGACCCGGTCGAGGAACCAGCGGTCGTGGGAGATCACCACCGCGCAGCCGGGGAACTTCTCCAACGCGTTCTCCAACGATCCGAGGGTCTCCACGTCCAGGTCGTTGGTGGGTTCGTCGAGCAGGATCAGGTTGCCGCCCTGTTTGAGGGTGAGGGCGAGGTTGAGCCGGTTGCGTTCCCCGCCGGAGAGCACCCCGGCCGGCTTCTGCTGGTCGGGGCCCTTGAAGCCGAAGGCCGACACGTAGGCGCGCGACGGCACCTCGGTCTCGCCGACGATGATGTAGTCCAGCCCCTCCGAGACGACCTCCCAGACCGTCTTGTTCGGGTCGATGCCGGCGCGGGTCTGGTCGACGTAGCTGAGTTTGACGGTCTCGCCGACCTTGACGGTGCCGCTGTCGGGCTCTTCGAGTCCGACGATGGTTTTGAACAGTGTGGTCTTGCCGACGCCGTTGGGCCCGATCACCCCGACGATGCCGTTGCGCGGCAGGGTGAAGGACAGGTCCTTGATCAGGGTGCGCCCACCGAACCCCTTGTCGAGATGCTCGACCTCGACCACGACGTTGCCCAGCCGCGGGCCGGCCGGGATCTGGATCTCCTCGAAGTCGAGCTTGCGGTTCTTCTCGGCTTCGGCGGCCATCTCCTCATAGCGGGCCAGCCGTGCCTTGCTCTTGGCCTGCCGGGCCTTCGCACCCGAGCGCACCCAGGCCAGCTCGTCTTGCAGCCGCTTCTGCAGTTTGGCGTCCTTGCGGCCCTGCACCGCCAGCCGCTCGGCTTTCTTCTCCAGGTAGGTGGAGTAGTTGCCCTCGTAGGGGTAGGCCCGGCCGCGGTCGAGTTCCAGGATCCACTCGGCGACGTTGTCCAGGAAGTAGCGGTCGTGGGTGACGGCCAGGATCGCCCCGGAGTAGGCGGCCAGGTGCTGTTCGAGCCACTGCACGCTTTCGGCGTCGAGGTGGTTGGTCGGCTCGTCGAGCAGCAGCAGGTCCGGTTTGGACAGCAGCAGCTTGCACAGCGCCACCCGGCGGCGCTCCCCACCGGAGAGCTGGGTGACCGGCTCGTCGGGCGGCGGGCAGCGCAGCGCGTCCATGGCCTGCTCGAGTTGGGAGTCGAGGTCCCAGGCGTTGGCGTGGTCGAGCTCCTCCTGCAGCCGCCCCATTTCCTCCATCAACTCGTCGGAGTAGTCGGTGGCCATCAGTTCGGCCACCTCGTTGAAGCGGTCGAGTTTGACCTTGATCTCGCCCAGGCCCTCCTCGACGTTGCCGCGGACGGTTTTCTCCTCGTTCAGCGGCGGCTCCTGCTGCAGGATGCCCACGGTGGCGTCGTTGGCAAGGAACGCCTCGCCGTTGTTGGGTTTGTCCAGCCCGGCCATGATGCGCAGCACGCTGGATTTCCCGGCGCCGTTGGGGCCGACGACGCCGATCTTGGCCCCGGGAAGGAAGCTCAGGGTGACGTCGTCGAGGACGACTTTGTCGCCGTGTGCCTTGCGGACCTTCTTCATCGTGTAGATGTATTCGGCCATGCCGCGGTGATGCCTTCCTGGTCTGGGGGTGATGCTCGCAGACCATCCTAGGGGCCGCGTCCGGGCGGCTACGCGGTCAGCGGTAGCCGACCGCTCCCACCAGCGGTGTCGGCGTCCTCGTCGGCGGCGGGCTCCGCGGCGGCGGTGTCGGCATCGTCGTCGGCGGCCGGTGGTGTCGCGGGTTCGCTCGGTCCGGTCGGGGCGCCGGTGTAGGCGGGCTTTTCGATGCGGGCGATGGTGCGGGACAGATCCGGGCCCACGGCGCTGGCCCGCATCTCCAGCGAGGAGCGCCGGACGCCGGCCTTGTCGTCGTATTCGCTGGTGTAGACATGGCCGACCGCGATCACCGGGGCGCCCTTGGCCAGGGCCGCGCCCACGCCGGTCACCAGCTTGCCCCAGCAGTTGACCGTGATGAACAGCGAGTTGCCCGGCTCCCAGGTGCCCTCGGCGGTGCGCCGCCGGGAATTGCTGGCGACCCGCAGGCTGATGACCTCCCGGTCGCCGACCTGGCGCCGTCTCGGCTCGGTGACCACGGTGCCGACCACGGTCAACGGTGTCTCGAACATGGCGTTTCTCCCCTCGTGTCGTCCCCGTGCGGGGCTGGCCTTATTAAGCCCGCCGGCCCCGACGCGGCGGGGCCGCGCCGGCCGCGTCGGGCCGCGGGTTGGGGAGAGATCGGCGACTGGGGATGGGCGGGTCAGACCCGGCCGGTGGAGTCGCGGCGGGCCAGTTCGGCCAGCATCGCGTTGTAGGCGGCCAGGTCGGCGTCGTCGTCGCGGTCGGCGGCGCGGTCCTGGCGGCGCGCCGAACGTTCGTCGCTGCGGTGCCACTGCACCAGCAGCGCGATCATCACGATCAGCAGCGGCAGCTCGCCGGCGGCCCACGCCATCCCGCCGCCGAGTTTCTGGTCGCCGATGAGGTCGGTGTGCCAGTCCAGCCCCAGCGCCCGGTAGAAGGTCTCGCCGAGCACGGTGTGCCGGCCCATCAGCAGCACCCCGAAGAAGGCGTGCATGGGCAGCGACGCGAACACCACGACGATCTTCGCCAGGTGCGGGATCGGGCGGGGGGTGGGGTCGATGCCGATCACCACCCAGTAGAAGAGGTAGCCGCTGAGCAGGAAGTGGATGTTCATCGCGACATGCCCGGCGTGGTTGCTCACCACGCTGTCGAAGATGCTGCCGAAGTACAGCCCGTAGAAACCGACCACGAAGATCACCGCGGCCACGATGGGGTTGGTGAAAAACACCGAGACCCGGCTGTGCAGCCCGGCCAGCAGCCATTCCCGCGGTCCGGGCGGGTTGTCCTTGCCGGCGGCCGGCAACGCGCGCAGCGCCAGGGTGGTCGGCGCGCCCAGCACCAGCAGGATCGGGATCAGCATCGACAGGAACATGTGGGCGGCCATGTGCATGCTGAACATCGCCGGCATGTAGCGGCCCATCCCCGAGGACGTGGCGAACAACAGGGCCAGGCAGCCCACCAGCCAGGCGATGGTGCGTCCGGCCGGCCAGGCGTCGCCGCGGCGGCGCAGCCGCAGCACCGCCGCCAGGTAGACGCCGGCGAGCACGATCGCGGCGGTGCCGAAGATCAGGTCGAATCGCCAGTCGAACAGGACCCGGGCCACGGTGGGCGGTCCGGCGAAGTCGTAACCGATCAGCACTTCGGGCACCGACGGGTTGCCGATCGGCAGCGGCGGTGGCGGGGTGCGGCCCAGCCCGACCGCGATCCCGAAGGTGGCCCCGAAGATCACCGCCTCGATCAGCGCCAACCGGATCAGGGCGCCGCGGGCCTGCGGGTCGGCCTGCAGGGCGGCCACGCCACTGCGGCGTTGGCGCCACCCGAGCACCCCCAACAGGATCAGCGCGACGGCTTTGGCGATCACCAGCCGGCCGTAGTCGGTGGTCAGCAGGTCCTCCGGCAGCACCCGGACCGCCGCGTTGACCACCCCGCTGAACCCCATCGCGATGAAGCACCACAGGGCGATCGCGGAGAACCGGCGTGCCGCCAGGTCGGCGTGCGCACCGCCGCGCAGGGCGTGGACCAGCAGCGCCAGCAGACCGCCGGCCCACAGCGCTCCGGCCAGCAGGTGGATCAGCAGGCTGTTGGTGGCCAGGTCGTGGGAGCCGCCGGCCGCGGAGTGCCCGGTCAGCCCGAGCGGGATGAGCGTGGCCAGCGACGCCGCGAACAGCGCCGGTGTCCACGACCAGCGCAGCACCGCCAGGCTGGCCAGGGTGACCGCGGCGGCAAGCACCGCGGTCCACCGCCATGCCGAGGCGACGTTGACCAGACCGGCCACCGACCACAGTTCGACCGGGTTGAGGTGTTCGGTGACCGGGTGGCCGGAGACATCCGAGATCGTCAGCGGGACCAGCAGAGCCGCGCACACCGCCCAGGCGCCGGAGGCGACGGTGCCCAATCGCAGCGCGCGGTAGCCGGCGGCGTCGAGCACCCCGTTGGTCTGGGGCGGGACCAGAAACGCCGCCGTCAGGAACGAGCCGACCGCCAGCACCGCGGCGATCTCGCCGGCGGCGCGCACGAACGGCAGCCCGTAGGTGGTCGCCGGTCCCGGGTCGGCGAGGCCGCTGGTGCTCAGCGCGGCGGCCAGCGACAGCCCGCCGGTGCCGGCGGCCACCGCGCCGGCCAGGACGGCCACACCGACCAGCAACGGTCCGATGGCCGGACGGCGGGTGGTTTGGGCGACGCTCACGCGACCAGCCTAAGGCCAGCCGGAAATCCGTCCCGAAAACCGGGCCTGATCAGGGCTGGCGGACGTCTTGGCCGCCGGCGCGGTCACGGTCGGCGGCGCGGTCTTGGTCGGCGGCGCGGCGGAGCGCTTCGCGGGCGGCGAACTGGTCGCGCGCGATCCGTTCGATCCGGTCGATGTCGCGCAGGATGTCGCGCAGCTCGCGGTGGAAGGCCACCCGGCGGCGGGTCAGGTCGGCGGCCTCGGCGGTGTCGGGTTCGATGTCCTCGGGCAGCAGGTTCTGGTCGGCGACGACCTGGCAGGCGGTGGCGAACAGCAGCGCGGAGACCGGCTCGGCGCTGCGGACCCGGCCCTGGGCGATGTACTGCTGGCCCACGCCCAGTGCGAGCCGGGTGAGTTCGTCGGAGTCGATGCGGGTCGGGGCCTTGCGCAGCACGTCGGCGACGACCTCGTAGGCCTCGAAGAAGACCCGCAGCATGGCGTTGGCCATCAGCGGGCGTTTGCTGCGCAGCAGCCCGTCGATCTCCTCACCGCCGGTGCGCACCCGGTCCTCCCAGGCCGCGTCCTGCCACGACATCTCCTCGCCGATGTGCTCGCGGAAGGCGGTGGAGTCGGGGAAGTAGAACTCGAATTTGAGCAGGTCGCGCACCCGCATCGTCTGCTCCCAAAACACTTCGAGGCGGTCCTCGTCGGCGTCGCGGGCGTGGGAGAGCGCCAACTCGGTGACCGAGGTCTCCAGGAAGGCGTGGATGACCGAGTTGCGGTAGAACGCCGCGACGTGCTCGTGCTCGGGGGCGATGCGCCACACCGGCTCCCAGCCGCCGTCGACGCGGGTGATCGGGTGGCCGCTGGCCAGGGTGTCCACGGCGGCGCGGACGCCCTCGGGGCTGCGCAGCCGCAACGCGCTGTTGGTCATCGGCGTCTGCTTGCGTTCCAGGTAGTCCAGCGAGTCCTGCAGGGTGTGATGCAGCTGGCCCAGGGTCAGGGCTTGGCCGCGGGTGGTCAGCAGCAGCGCGGAGACCAGCGCGGTGGCGTTGATCGGGGTGACGCGCTGGATGCGCCAGGCCACCTCGAAGGCCATCTTCTGCATCGCGAGGCGTTTGGCGTCGGGGTCGGCGCCGATCGGCCCGTCCGGCTCGCCGAGGTATTGGCGCATCGACACCGCTTCGGGGAAGCGCACATAGATCTTGCCGTAGTTGCGTTCGCCCTGCGCTTTGATGAAGTGGAACAGCCAGCCGACCCCTTCGGGGGTCTTCTCCCCGCCGCGGGCGTAATCGGCGTACTCGGTGGTTTCGTGCAGCTGGTCGAAGCTGATCGAAACCCCCTGCAGCAGAATGTCTTCGCTGCGCCCGTCGAGATAGGCGTCCGCGACGTAGCTCATCAGGCCCAGCTTGGGCGGCAACATCTTGCCGGTGCGCGAGCGGGTGCCCTCGATCGACCAGCTGAGGTTGAACCGCTTTTCCACCACGTAGCCGACGTATTGGCGCAGCACGTACTTGTACAGCGGGTTGCCCGCGACGTTGCGCCGGATGAAGATGACCCCGGCACGGCGCAGCAGCGGGCCCATGAGCCCGAACGAGAGGTTGATCCCGGCGAACACGTGCACCGGCGGCAGCCGGTTCTCCTGCATCGCCACCGGCATCACCGCGCCGTCGATGTAGGAGCGGTGGGAGAACAGCAGCACCGCCGGGTGCGCCTCCAGTGCGGCCCGTAACGCGGCGACCTCGTACTCGTCGTAGTCGATGTCGGGGTCGAAGCCGCGGCTGACCATCCGGCCGAGCACCCCGACCAGGTCCACCGACACCCGGCTCCAGCCGGTCGACAACTCGTCGAGCATCTCCCCCGCCTCTTCGACGGTGGCGCCGGGGATCTGCTCGAGCCCGTCGCGGAACCGGTTGGAGGCCAGGATCTCCGGTTTGACCAACCGCGGTGATTTGTACTGCGGTCCCAGGATCCGGTACTCGGCGCGTTCCAGGGCCAGGGCCGCCCGCCGGGTGACGAAGTGGGCGAAATCGCGTGGGCTGCCGCCGACCGTCGTCTCCTGCCACTCCCGGCGCAGTTCGGCGACGGTGGCCGACTCCCCGGCCACCACCCGGGCGCGGGTGGGGTCGGTGCGCAGGATGCGGCGCTGGTGGCGTTCGGTGGGGTGGTACGGGTCGCGTCCGGGCAGCAGGGCGAGGAACCGGTTCAGGGTGGAGGCGTTGGCCCGGGGAATCCAGAACACCCGCACCGGCACGACGGGCCGGTTCTCGTCGGCGTCCAATTGCACGACCAGGCTGGCCATCCGGCTCGATTCGTGCGCGTCGGCGGGCAGGGTCACCACGTCGATGTTGGCGCGCGGGTGCGCGGCCTGTTGGCGGTGCAGCCAGTCAGCGACGAGGTCGGCTTCCACCGTCGAGTTCACCGAGGCGATCACCAGGGCGTCCTCGGCGGCACTGAACCCGACCGGGTCGGGGACCGGCGCGATCACGATCGACCCCGTGGCCGCGTCGAGGGGGTCTCGCCGCTGCGGGTACCGGGCTTCTTGGCCGGCTTGGCGGCGGTCTTCTTCGCCGGGCCGCCGGCTTTGCGGGCGGTCTTTTTCACCGGAGTCTTTGCGCCCGGGGTCTTGTCGGCAGTGGGCGCACTCGCCTTCTTCGTCGCGCTGGTCTTCGGCGTCTTCTTGGCGGTGCCGGGGGTGCTCTTGGGTCGGGTGGCTCGCCGGTAGAGCTCCGGTTCGGGCAACTCGTCGGTCGGCCAGTCGGCCAGGGTGTCCAGGTACAGCTGCCGGACCTCGGCGATCCGGTCGGGCAGCTCCTTGCGTGTCCAGTCCGCGACCGAGATCGGCGGGAAGACCGCCACATCGACGGTGCCGGGGTTAATGGTCACCGAGTTGCGGGAAGCCACAACTTCGGCGTTGCGCACGACGATCGGCACGATCGGCAGCCCGGTGCTCATCGCCATCCGGAACGGGCCTTTTTTGAACGGACCGACCTCGGTGGTGTCCAATCGGGTGCCCTCCGGGGCCACCACAACCGACAGGCCTTCGCGCGCAAGCTGTTCGACTTCCTGCAGCGATTCCACCGCTGAGGCGGTGTCGTCGCGGTCGACGAAGACGATGTCGAGCGCCTTGCCCAGCGCGCCGAGCACCGGGTCGTTTTCGAGTTCCTTCTTGGCCACCCCGGTGTAGTTGTCGCGCACCAGTGACCCGGCGATCAACGGGTCGACCTGGTTGCGGTGGTTGAAGATGAACACCGCAGGCCGCTGTTTGGTGAGGTTCTCGGCGCCGAGCACGTTGAGGCTGACCCCGCCGGTGGCCAGCACCAGCCGCTGCCAGTTGGCGGTGAAGAAGTTGACGCCGCGCCGCCGGCTGCGGGTGAGCAGTCCCCACCACACGGCGCCGGTGGCCACCGGGAACAGGGAACCGACCCCGGCGAGGGTGCGGATCGCGCCGGTGAGCCCGACCCCGCTGCGGCTGGAGAACCGCAGGATGGGCCAGCCCCGCTTCTTGGCGACCGCGGCCATCTTGCCTTCGGGGTTGGTCGGCCGCGGGTTGCCGACCAGATACATCAGCGCCACGTCCTCGTCGCCGTCGGCGTAGAAGTAGCTGTCCTTGAGGTCGATGTCGTGTTCGGCGGCGAACCTCTGCACCGCGTCGGCCTTGCCCGGGCCCCACAGGATCGGTTCCATGACCTTGCCGGTGAGCACGCCGTCGTCGTCGACCTCGAACCGGTTGGTCAGCGTGTTGGGGATGCCCAGGAAACGCGCCACCGGATCGACCTGGATGGTCAGCGCCGAGGAGCTGAGCACCACGGTGTGACCGCGGTTGAGGTGGGCGCGCACCAGTTCCCGCATCTCGGGGTAGACCCGCGGTTCGATCTTCTGGGTGAACATCCGCTGACCGATCTCGTCGAGGTCGCTCAGCGGCCGGCCGCGCAACGCCGACGCCGCCTTGTTGATGAGCCCCTCGAACTCCATGCGGCCGAGTTGATGGCTCAGCCCGGCCAGGATCATGCTCAACATCTCGCCGAGCCCCATGTCGCGGTGCCGGAACCGCTCCCGGGTCAAGATCACGCCGGTGAACCCGGCGACCAGCGTGCCGTCCATATCGAAGAAGGCGCCGATCTTCGGCCCCGACGGGCTGGCGGCGACCTCGGCCACCGATCCGGGCAGGCGCATGTCGCGCGATGATGTCATGGACCCTCCGATGCGGCCGGCGACGTGAACGAGGCGGGCACCGCACGGGGCGCCGGATCCCCGGCCAATGCCAGCACTTCATCGAACCCTTCGTGCAGACACCGGGCGAACAACTCCCGGTCGGTGATGGCGGCGCGGTCATACCGCACGCTGATGGTGCAGATGCCGTCGCGGGACAGCAGCACCACCATCATCGCGACACCGGGCAGCGGGCCCAGCCCGTACTGCCGGAGCACCTTGGCCCCGGCGATGTAGGTCTCGCCCGGATACATGGGGATGTTGCTGGCCTGCACGTCGGCGGCGATGACACGCTCCTCCAGCGACTCCAGCGTCGGGGTCGGCAACACGCTGAGCAGCGGGGCGATCGCCCCGAGCAGGCCCAGCGCCCGTTCCTCGCGCCGCTGGGTCATCTGCGCGCGGATGCGCCGGATGCGCTCCGCGGGGTCGGCGACCGCGATCGGCGCGGCCAGGTTCACCCCGGTGAACCGGTTGCCGCCGGCCGGGTCGCTGCCGGTGCGCAGGTTCACCGGCACCGCCATCGGCAAGGTGGCGACCGGGACGCCGAGCGCGACGTGGTAGCGACGCAGGACACCGCAGAGACCGGCCAGGTAGGCGTCGTTGATCGAGCCGCCGGCGGCCTTGGCGGCGCGGTGCAGGTCGGCCAGCACGATGTCGAGTGTCTCGGTGCGGCTGGCCAGGCTGCGGCGCAGCAGCAGCGGTGAGGGCTTGGCGGCCTGCTGCATCATCCGCATGCTCGACCGCGCGTAGTCGAACGCGCCCGACGCCGCGGAGACGGGGTCGCCGGCGATGCGTCCGGCGAGCCGCACCGCGTTGGAGACCGTGCCGAGGACACCACCGGCGACGGTCAGCGGGAACCGGTTGATCCCCTCCCGCATCAGATCGTCGGAGGACAGATCACGCGGAATCGGCATCGGCGCCAACGGTTTCGGGGGCGGGTCGCGCTCCAGATCGTAGAGCTGGGAGAACATCTCGACCCCGCCGACACCGTCGGTCACGGCGTGGCTCAGGTGGATCAGCGTTGCGGCCCGGTCCTCGGCGAGCCCTTCCACCAACGTGGCCGTCCACAGCGGCCGCGAGGTGTCCAGCGGGGCCTGCAGCAGCAGCTCGGCCTGATCGAGCACCTCCCGCAGCGTGCCCGGCTCGGGCACCCGGATCCGGCGGACGTGGTAGTCGAGGTTGAAGTCGGGGTCGACCACCCAGCGGGGCGCGGCGGTCGGCAAGGTGGGCACCACCACCTTCTCCCGCAGGCGCAGCGCCTTGCGGGACGCGGCCTCGAACGTGGCGCGGAAGCGCTCCCAGTCGGGCGTGGTGTCCAGGATTTCCAGGCTCAGGATTCCCGAGCGGGTGCGCGGGTTGGCCTCCCCGCGGTGCAGCAGATAGTCGACCGCGCTCAGTTGGTCGGGCATTCCGGCGGCGTTGACCGAGTCAGCCATGCTCGATCATCTCCTCAGCGCCCCGACCCGGCGAATCGATCCGCCACCACCGACATCGACACCCTCCCGTTCCGCGGTCTGTTGCCCCACCCAACGCTAGCCGGATTGGCCCGGCCGCGGGAGCCGATTGCGCTGTCCGGCGCGGTCGTCACGCCCGCGCCGGCCCTGCGTCAGGCGACGGCAACCGGTCGGCACAGAACCGATTGGTCGGCGGCGTCGTTGGATACACTGACCTGCGCCTTGCCCCCGTAGCTCAGCTGGATAGAGCGCGTGACTTCTAATCTCGTGGTCGCAGGTTCGAGTCCTGCCGGGGGTGCCGATCCGGCGATTTTCTGTGTTTCCACCCGACGCCGCGGTGCGATGATCAGCGTGCACGGTCACCGGGAAGAGAGGCGCAGCGATGAAAGCGACCGCGGTTCTCTTCGCTATCGGATGGGCCGTCGTGGTGCTCGTGCTCGGCGTCGGCAGCCTCGCGAGCGACGCATCGTCGAAGTCGTCATCGCAGGGCACGGCGCAGACCTCCTGCAGGCAGCCTCAGCGGTTCCCGTTCTCACGTTACGGCTGGGTTGACGCCGACCGGCTCGCCCGCGAGCGCGCGGAGCGCAACGACGCCCTCCCCGTCTGCCGCCCACCGGGATGGACCTCGCCGATATTGTGGGGATCCCTCCTCGTCGCGACTGCGACCGCGGTAGGCGCCTATTTCGTCATGAGCGAGTGCGGCAGACGGAGAGAACCCCGGTAAGCGGTGCGCCTTAACACCCCGCGCCGGTGCTGTCGTCGCCGTCTTCACGGTGGCTACCATCAACGGACTCCGCCCCGACAACGCCGATGACGAAGGATATGCCGATGAGCCGGTCTGATCTGGTCCTGTACTCGGTGACCGACCGGGTCGCGTTGATCACCGTCAACGACCCGGATCGCCGGAACGCGGTCACCGGGGCGATGTCGGCGCAGCTGCGCGCCGCGGTGGAACGCGCCGAGGCCGATCCGGAGGTGCACGCGGTGGTGCTGACCGGGGCGGGCAAGGCGTTTTGCGCGGGCGCGGACCTCTCGGCGCTGGGCGAAGCCGCCGAGGAGGGCCTGCTGGCGCTCTACGACGGGTTCATGGCCGTCGGTGCCTGCACGCTGCCCACCGTCGCGGCGGTCAACGGCGCTGCCGTCGGCGCCGGGCTCAACCTCGCGTTGGCCGCCGACGTGCGGATCGCGGGACCGCACGCTCGCTTCGATGCCCGGTTCCAGCAGTTGGGGCTACACCCCGGGGGCGGGGCCACCTGGATGTTGCAGCGCGCCGTCGGCCCGCAGGTCGCGCGTGCGGCGTTGCTGTTCGGGATGGCGTTTGACGCCGAGGCGGCCGTGCAACACGGGTTGGCGTTGCGCGTGGCCGACGATCCGGTGGCCGCGGCGGTGGAGTTGGCGGCCGGTCCGGCCTCGGCGCCCCGGCAGGTGGTGATGGCGACGAAGGCCACGATGCGCGCCACCGCCAGCCCCGGCACGGTCGACACCGACGCCCACACCGCCGCGATGCGCACCGAGTTGGGGCCGCAGGCCACGTCGGCGCGGTCACCGGAGTTCGCCGAGCGGCTGGCCGCGGCCCGCCGCCGTTAGCTCACGGGTCGCCCAGCGCGGCGTCGGGCGTCTCGATGAGTCCGGCCAGTTCGGTGAGGAAGCCGGCCGCCTGCGCGCCGTCGAGCACGCGGTGGTCGAACACGCACGTCAGGGTCATCTGCGGGCGCACCGCCACCGCGTCGTCGACCACGGCGGGTCGCGGTTTGAGCGCGCCCATCCCGAGGATGGCCGCCTCGGGCGGGTTGATCACCGGGATGCCGCTGTCCATCCCGAGCGCCCCGAAGTTGCTGACGGTGAACGTCGAGCCGCTCAGCTGCGCGGGGGCCAGCGTCCCGGCCCGGGCGTCGCGGATCAGCCGGTCCACCGCGTCGGCCAACTCGCCGGTGGTTTTGTCCTGGGCATCAGCGAGCACCGGCACCAGCAGGCCGCGCGGTGCGGCGACGGCGATCCCCAGGTGCACGGCCCGGTGCCGGTGCACCTGCGCGCCGTCGGCGGTCTCGGCCCAGGTCGCGTTGACGGCGGGATGCCGGCCCAACGCCAGCACCGTCAGGCGCAGCGTGAGCGCGAACGGGGAGATCGCGGTCGCCCCGGCTTCGGTCAGGCGCCGGCACAGCGCCAACAGCCGGGTGCCGTCGACCTGCAGGCTCGCAGCCGCGTCCGGAATCTGACTGTGCGCCAGCGCCATCCGTTGTGCCATGACCGCATGCACCCCAGCCACCGGCACGACCTCGTAGTCCGCCTCGCGCCGGCGGCCCGCCGCGGCCAACACCGCCTCCCGGGTGACCACCCCGGCCGGGCCGGGCGTGAGCGCGGCCAGGTCGACACCGAGATCGGCGGCGAGTTTGCGCACCTTGGGTTTGGCCTTGGGGCGATAGGAGCCGGCCGGGGCGCGTCTGCTGGTGTCGAAGCTGTCGTCGGTGCCGTAGCCGACCAGCACCGGACGTCGCGGTTCATTAGGCGATGCCACCGCCCGTCCGACGGTGTCGCCGTCGGGAACCTCGATGCGCGCCAACAGGGTTCCCACCTCGAGCACCTCCCCCGGCGCGCCGCACACCTCGGTGATACGCCCGGCGTAGGGGCTGGGGATCTCCACCTCGGCTTTGGCGGTCTCCACCGTGCACAGCGGCTGGTTGAGTTCGACAACATCACCGACCGCGACGTACCACGAGGTGATCGTGACGTCGGTGAGCCCTTCGCCGAGATCGGGGACCAAAAACGGCCGATCCGTCACGGCTGATCCATGGCGCGTTGGGCGTAGTCGAGCAGCCGGTCGACGCCGGGAAGCCACAGCTTCTCCAGCCGGGCCGGCGGGTAGGGGGTGTCGAAACCGGTGGCGCGCAACACCGGCGACTCCAGCTCGTAGAACAGCTCCTCGGCGATGCGGGCCGCGAGCTCGGCGCCGAAACCCAGCGTGCGCGGTCCTTCGTGCAGCACCACGGCGCGGCCGGTCTTGCGTACCGAGGCCGCAACGGTGTCGAAGTCCAGCGGGCTCAGGGTGCGCAGGTCGACGACCTCCAGGCTGGGTCCGCCGCCGCGGTCGGCGATGTCGGCGGCAGCCAGGGCGGTGGCCACCAGCCCGCCGTAGGTCAGCACCGTGACGTCGGTGCCGGGGCGACGGATCACCGCCTGCCCGATCGGCGGGCCCGGCACGGTGGTGTCGACGACACCGGTGGCCCAGTACCGCCGTTTGGGCTCCAGGTACATCACCGGGTCGGGGAAGTCGATCGCGTGGCGCAGCAGCCAGTAGGCATCCGACGGCGTCGACGGGGTCACCACCGTCAGACCCGCGGTGTGCACCCAGTAGGTTTCGGTGGATTCGGAGTGGTGTTCGACCGCGCCGATCCCGCCGAAGGAGGGGATGCGCACCGTCACCGGCATGGGCAGTTCACCGCGAGTGCGCATCCGGTATTTGGCCAAATGGCTGACGATCTGATCGAACGCCGGGTAGGCGAACCCGTCGAACTGCAGCTCCGGAACCGGGACGAAGCCGCGGATCGCCAGCCCGACCGCGATGCCGATGATCCCCGACTCCGACAGCGGGGTGTCGAAACAGCGTTGCTCGCCGAAGGTTTCGGCCAGCCCGTCGGTGACCCGAAAGACACCGCCGAGGGTGGCCACGTCCTCACCGAAGACCAGCACCTTCTCGTCGGCGCGCATCGCGTCGTGCAGGGCCCGGTTGATCGCCGCGACCATGGTCACGGTGGCGGCCGGGTCCGGCCCGCCGGTGCGCCGGGAGCCTTCCACGGTCTGGGTCATGGTCGGGCCTCCTGCGCCAACTCCTCGATCAGTTCGGCGCGCTGGCGCGCCAGCTCCGGGGTGATCGCGGCGTAGACGGAGTCGAAGAGGTCGGTGACCTCCGCATCGGGTGCGCCGACCACCGCCTCGCGCAGCTCGGCGCGCAGCGCCGCCGAATGCGCGGCGAGCCGGGCGCGGAACTGCTCGGTCCACAACCCGCGGCCCTGCAGATAGGCGCGGTAGCGCGGCAGCGGGTCGAGGGCGGCCCACTGCTCGACCTCCGCCTCGTCCCGGTAGCGGGTCGGGTCGTCGGAGGTGGTGTGGGGGCCGAGCCGGTAGGTGACCGCCTCGATCAGGCTCGGCCCGTCCCCGCGGCGGGCCCGGTCGGCCGCCTCGGCCATCACCGCGTGACAGGCCAGCACGTCGTTGCCGTCGACCCGGATCCCGGGGATGCCGTAGCCGATCGCCCGGTGCGCGATCGACGGCCCGCCGACCTGACGGTGCACGGGCACCGAGATCGCCCACTGGTTGTTCTGGACGTAGAACACACAGCCCGCCCGGTACACCGACGCCATGTTCAGCGCCGCGTGGGTGTCGCCCTGGCTGGTGGCGCCGTCGCCGAGGAAGGCGACGGTCACCGAGTCCTCCCCCAGCCGTTGGGCGGCCATCGCCGCGCCGACCGCGTGCAGCGCCTGGGTGGCGATCGGGATCGCGATCGGTGCGCAGCGCCGCTCGGCGAATCCGTGGCCGCCGGTCCAGGTCCCCTGGAAGACCGGGGTCAGTTCGCGCACGCCGAAACCGCGGGTCAAGAACACGCCGAGCTCGCGGTATTGCGGGAACAGCCAGTCGGTGTCGCGCAGTGCGGTGGCCGCCCCGACCTGGGCGGCCTCCTGGCCCCGGCACGGCGCGACCAGCGCCATCTCGCCCTGCCGTTGCAGGTTGACCAATTCGGTGTCGACGTCGCGGGTCAGGGCCATCAGCTCGTAGAGCCGCAACAGCGTCTCGTCGTCCGGCGGGATGCGGTAGCGCTCGGCGGCGGGCCCGGTCGTCGGGTTACCCGCCGGGTCGATCAGCTGCACCGGTTGCAGATCGACGGTCCCCTCAGCGCTGCCGCTCACCGTCGCCTCCTTCGCCCTCGGCGCCGGCGACGGCGGGTCAGCGCAACTCCGGGACCACCTGCGGCCCCGGGCCTGAGCTGCGCAATCCGTAGGGCTCGCCGCAGCACCGGCGCACCGCCCATTATGCCCGTGAGCTCGGACCGAACCGGGTGCCGCGCCGACGGCGGCGGGTCGGGGCGGCCGCGGTCAGGACAAGCCGAGCGCCCGCGCGATGAGCATCAGCTGCACCTCGGTGGTGCCCTCCCCGATCTCGAGGATCTTGCTGTCCCGGTAGTGCCGGGCCACCGGGTACTCGTTCATGAAGCCGTAGCCGCCGTGGATCTGGGTGGCGTCGCGGGCGTTGTCCATCGCGGCCTCGGAGCTGACCATCTTGGCGATCGCCGCCTCCTTCTTGAACGGCTTGCCGGCCAGCATCTTCGCGGCCGCGTCGTAGTAGGCGGTCCGCGACACGTGGGCGCGCGCCTCCATCCGGGCGATCTTGAAACTGATCGCCTGGTAGGACGCGAGCGGCTGGCCGAACGAGTGGCGTTCGGCGGCGTATTTGACGCTCTCATCGACGCAGCCCTGCGCGACACCGGTGGCCAGCGCCGCGATCGCGATACGGCCCTCATCCAGGATCGACAGGAAGCTGCCATAACCGCTGCCGCGCTCGCCGAGCAGGTTCTCCGCCGGGACGCGCGCGTCGTCGAAGGTCAACGGATGGGTGTCGGAGGCGTTCCAGCCGACCTTGTCGTAGGCGGGCTCCACGATGAACCCGGGCGTGCCGTTGGGCACGATGATCGTGGAGATCTCCTTCTTTCCCCCGTCGCGGCTCCCGGTGACCGCGGTGACGGTCACCGCGGCGGTGATGTCGGTGCCCGAGTTGGTGATGAACTGCTTGTTGCCGTTGATGACCCATTCGCCGCCGTCCAGGCGTGCGGTGGTGCGGGTGCTGCCCGCGTCGGAGCCCGCACCCGGCTCGGTGAGGCCGAACCCGACCAGTCGCCGGCCGGCCAGCAGGTCGGGCAGCCAGTACCGTTTCTGCTCCTCGGTGCCGAACCGGTAGATCGGCATCGCGCCCAGGCCGACCGCCGCCTCCAGGGTGATCGCCACCGACTGGTCGATCTTGCCGAGTTCCTCCAGCGCGATCGCCAGTGCGAAGTAGTCGCCGCCCATGCCGCCGTACTCCTCGGGGAAGGGCAGGCCGAACAGGCCCATCGCGCCCATCTTGGCGACGATCTCGTAGGGGAAGCTGTGCTCGGCGTCGTGTTGCGCGGCCACCGGAGCGACCTCGGTCCGCGCGAATTCGGCCACGGTGTCGCGGAGTTCGCGGTATTCGCTGGGCAGGTCGGCTGCCATCACGTTCGTCGTCATCGTCTCTTGTCCTCACTGTCCGATACGTCGTCTGAGTCGGCCGGTTCGGCGGCCTCGTCGGGTGTCACCCGGGCGAGCACCTGGTCCACGCCGACCTGGTCGCCGACCGCGGCCAGCACCTCCAGCCGCCCGGCCAGCGGGGCGGTCAGGGTGTGTTCCATCTTCATCGCCTCCACCACGACGACCGGGTCGCCCTCGTCGACGCCGGCACCGGTTTCGGCGTGGACCGCGATGACGCTGCCCGGCATCGGGCTGACGATCTCGGCTTGGCGGGGTCCACCGTCGCGCTGGATCCGGACCGCTTCGGCTTCCCGGACCTCCCAGGTGCCCCGCGAATCGGCGATCGACAGCCGACCGTCGGCCGACCCCACCCGGTAGCGTCGCAGCACCCCGGAGAGGGTCACGCTGAGCTCATCGCCGTCGACGACGGCGCTGGCGCAGTGGGTTTCACCGTCGCCGACCTGGACCCGCGCCGAGTCGGGCAGCCCCCAGACCGCGACGGTCTCCGACCGGGCCGCGGTCCGCATCCGGGTGCGCACCGGCGCCGGGTCCGACAGCCGCCAGCCGCCGGGCTGCGCCCACAGGTCCCCGCCCGCTCGGCGCAGCAGTTCGCACTGCCGGTACAGGCCGGCGGCGGCGAATACGTCGTCGGGGGCGGGTGTCGGGTCGAAGTCGGCCAACCGCTGGTCCAGTAGCCCGGTGTCCAGATCGCCCGCCGCGACTCGGTCGTCGGCCAGCAGGAACCGCAGGAACTCGACGTTGGTCTGGACCCCGAGGATCCGGGTCTGGCTCAGCGCCCGGTCCAGCCGGGCCAGCGCCTGGTCGCGGTCGTCGCCGTGGGCGATGATCTTGCTCAGCATCGGGTCGTAGTCGCTGCCGACCACGGTGCCGGGGCGCAGCGACGAGTCGACCCGGACGCCCCGGCCGCGCGGTTCGTGGACCGCGAGGACCCGGCCGCCGGTGGGCAGGAACTCCCGGCCGGGGTCCTCGGCGTAGACCCGCGCCTCGATCGCGTGGCCGCGCAGTTCGATGTCGGGCTGGGCCAGGGTGATCGTCTCCCCGGCGGCGATCCGTAGTTGCCACTCGACGAGGTCGAGTCCGGTGACCGCCTCGGTGACCGGGTGTTCCACCTGCAGGCGGGTGTTCATCTCCATGAAGAAGAAGTCGTCGGGCCGGTCGGCGGAGACGATGAACTCCACCGTCCCGGCACCGCGGTAGTCCACGCTGCGGGCGGTGTCGCAGGCGGCGGCGCCGATGCGCGCGCGGGTGGCGGCATCCAGCAGCGGGGAGGGGGCCTCCTCGATCACCTTCTGGTGGCGCCGCTGCAGGCTGCACTCGCGTTCTCCGAGGTGGATCACATTGCCGTGGCTGTCGGCCAGGATCTGCACCTCGATGTGGCGCGGCCGCAGCACGAACCGCTCCAAGAACAGGGTGTCGTCGCCGAACGCGGCCGCCGACTCCCGGCGCGCTCCGGTGAGGGCGTCGGGCAGCCGGTCGGCGTCGTGCACCAGCCGCATGCCTTTGCCGCCGCCTCCCGCGGAGGGTTTGACCAGTACCGGGTAACCGATTTCGGCGGCGGCGGCGATCAGATCGGCGTCGGTGAGGCCGGGCCGCGCCACGCCGGGGACGGTCGGCACCTGGTAGCCGGCGACGGTCGTCTTGGCGGCGATCTTGTCGCCCATGATCTCGATGGCCCGCGCGGGCGGCCCGACGAAGGCCACCCCGGCCTCGGCGCATGCGGAGGCGAAACCGGCGTTCTCCGAGAGGAATCCGTAGCCCGGATGGATCGCCTGCGCCCCGGTGGCGGCAGCGGCGTCGAGCACCCGCGCGACGTCGAGGTAGCTCTGGCGCGCCGGCGCCGGGCCCAGACGCACGGCGGTGTCGGCTTCCCGGACGTGGCGGGCTGTGGCGTCGGCGTCGCTGTAGACGGCCACCGAGCGGATGCCCATCCGGCGCAGGGTGCGGATGACGCGGACCGCGATCTCACCGCGGTTGGCTACGAGGACGGTGTCGAACATCGGGCTCACATCCGGAAAACGCCGTAGGAGATCGGGTCCAGCGGCGCGTTGGCGCACACCGCGAGAGCGAAGCCCAGAACCGTTCTGGTCTGGGCGGGGTCGATGACGCCGTCGTCCCACAGTCGCGCGCTGGAGTAGTAGGGGTTGCCCTGGTGTTCGTACTGCTCGCGGATGGGCGCTTTGAAGGCCTCCTCGTCTTCGGCTGTCCAGGGGGTTCCGGCCGCCTCGAGCTGGTCGGCGCGCACGGTGGCCAGCACCGACGCCGCTTGCTCGCCGCCCATGACCGAGATCCGGGCGTTGGGCCACATCCACAGGAAGCGCGGCGAGTAGGCGCGGCCGCACATCGAGTAGTTGCCGGCGCCGTAGGAGCCGCCGATGACGACGGTGAGTTTGGGGACGCGGGCGCAGGCGACCGCGGTCACCATCTTCGCGCCGTGTTTGGCGATGCCGCCGGCCTCGTAGTCGCGACCGACCATGAACCCGGCGATGTTCTGCAGGAAGAGCAGCGGGGTGCTGCGCTTGTCGCACAGTTCGATGAAATGTGCTGCCTTGAGGGCTGATTCACCGAACAACACACCGTTGTTGGCGATGATCCCGACCGGGTGCCCGTGGATCCGTGCGAAGCCGGTGACCACGGTCTTGCCGTACTCGGCTTTGAACTCGCCGAATTCGCTTCCGTCGACCAGTCGCACGATCACCTCGTGCACGTCGTAGGGGACCCGCGAGTCCAGCGGGACCACGTCGTAGAGCTCGGTCTGCGGGTGGGCCGGTTCGACGGTGTCGTGGACCTCCCACGGGGCAGGCTCGCGCGGCCCGAATGAGGAGACGATCCGGCGCATGATGCGCAGGGCGTCTTCGTCGTCGTCGGCGAGGTGGTCGGTGACACCGGAGATGCGGGAGTGCATCTCACCGCCGCCGAGTACCTCGGCGGTGACGATCTCGCCGGTCGCCGCTTTGACCAGCGGGGGGCCGCCCAGAAAGATCGTGCCCTGGTCGCGGACGATGACGGCTTCGTCGCTCATCGCCGGGACGTAGGCGCCGCCCGCGGTGCAGGAGCCGAGCACCGCCGCGACCTGCGGGATGCCGCGGGCGCTCATGGTGGCCTGGTTGTAGAAGATCCGGCCGAAGTGCTCGCGGTCGGGGAACACCTCGTCCTGCCGCGGCAGGAACGCGCCGCCGGAGTCGACCAGGTACAGGCACGGCAGGTGGTTGTGCAGCGCCACCTCCTGGGCGCGCAGGTGCTTTTTCACCGTGACCGGGTAGTAGGTCCCGCCCTTGACGGTGGCGTCGTTGGCGACGATGACGCATTCGCGTCCAGAGACCCGGCCGATTCCGGTGATGATCCCGGCCCCGGGGCATTCGTCGTCGTACATCCCGTCGGCGGCCAGCGGGGAGAGCTCCAGAAACGGGCTGCCGGGGTCCAGCAGCCGGTCCACCCGGTCGCGCGGCAGCAGCTTGCCGCGGGCGATGTGCCGCTCGCGGGCGCGGTCGCTGCCGCCGCGGGCGACGACGGCCAGCTTGGCGTTGAGTTCGTCGACGAGCCGGCGGTGCTCGTCGGCCGGCGCCGCGGCCGCGGTCATGACCGGTCCGCGCGGTGCAGTGGCGGCTCCGTTTTGGCCGCGACTTCGTCGGCGGTCACCCCCGGCGCGGTCTCGACCAATCGCAGGCCGGTGTCGGTCACGTCGATGACGGCCAGGTCGGTGATGATGCGGTTGACGCAGCCGGCACCGGTGAGCGGCATGGTGCACTGCCGGACGATCTTGGGATCCCCGGCGTTGGTGAGGTGTTCCATCATGACGATCACCCGGCGGGCGCCGTGGACCAGATCCATCGCCCCGCCCATGCCCTTGACCATCTTGCCCGGGATCACCCAGTTCGCCAGATCCCCGTTCTCCGCGACCTGCATGCCGCCGAGCACCGCGACGTCCAAATGGCCGCCCCGGATGATTCCGAACGACGCCGAGGAGCCGAAGTAGGCCGCGCCGTTGTTCACCGTGACGGTCTCCTTGCCGGCGTTGATCAGGTCGGCGTCGATCTCGTCGGGCCGCGGGTAGGGTCCGACACCCAAAATCCCGTTCTCCGAGTGCAGTACGACGTTCATCCCGTCGGGGATGTGGTTGGGGACCAGGGTGGGCAGTCCGATGCCGAGGTTGATGTATTGCCCGGCGGTGAATTCCGCTGCCACCCGGGCGGCGAGTTCATCGCGGCTCCACGCCACAGCGCTGCCTCCTTCCGGAGCACGTCGGGACGGCGGCTCTCATGAGCGCACCGTCTCTCGCTCGATGCGTTTCACCGGGTCGGGCACGTGCACCACGCGGTGCACGAAGATCCCGGGGGTGTGCACCTGGGCGGGGTCGATCTCGCCCGGTTCGACCAGGTGCTCGACTTCGGCGATGGTGATCCGGCCCGCCGTCGCACAGTCCGGATTGAAGTTGGCGGCCGCCGCCCGGTAGACCAGGTTGCCGTGCCGGTCCCCCAGATAGGCGTGCACCAGGGCGAAGTCGGTACGGATCGCGTGTTCGAGGACATAGGTGCGGCCGTCGAAGTCGCGGGTCTCCTTGGGCGGGGAGGCGACGGCGACGCCGCCGGCTCCGTCGTAGCGCCAGGGCAGTCCGCCGTCGGCGATCTGGGTTCCGACCCCGCTGGGTGTGTAGAAGGCCGGAATGCCCGCGCCACCGGCGCGCAACCGTTCGGCGAGCGTGCCCTGCGGGGTCAGTTCCACTTCGAGTTCCCCGGCGAGGAACTGCCGGGCGAACTCCTTGTTCTCCCCGACGTAGGAACTGACGGTGCGCCGGATCCGGCCGGCTTCCAACAGCAATCCCAGGCCGGCGCCGTCGACGCCGCAGTTGTTCGACACCGTTTCCAGATCGGTGACCTCCGCATCGAGCAGCGCGGCGATCAACGCCTCGGGGATCCCGCACAGCCCGAACCCGCCGACGGCCAGGGACGCGCCGTCGGTCACGTCGGCAACGGCTTCGGCCGCCGATGCCACCACCTTGTCCAACGCCATCCACTCCTCGCCGGCACCCGCGTTTCGGTTAACAACGACTAACTCGTGTATGTTAGCCATCATTAACTGAAGTGTCTAGGAGTCGCGATGGTGGCGTCTGCACCGCCCGGCCGCCGGGGTGCCGCGGACAAGGCGGGCCGGCGCACGCGACTGAAATCCGACCGTCGCGACAAGCTGCTGGCCGCGGCCGAGCGCCTCATCGCCGAGCGCGGTTATCTGTCGGTGCGGTTGGAGGACATCGGCGCCGCCGCCGGGGTCAGCGGACCGGCGATCTACCGGCATTTCCCGAACAAGGAAGCGCTGCTGGTGGAGTTGCTGGTCGGGATCAGCACCCGGCTGCTCGACGGGGCGCGTGGGGTGCTCGCGGGCGGCGGAGACGCGGCCACCGTGCTGGAGCGGCTGGTCGACTTCCACCTCGATTTCGTGTTCTCCGAACCGGATCTGATCCGCATCCAGGACCGCGATCTGGCGAACCTGCCCGCCCCCGCGCACCGGCAGGTCCGCCGCGCGCAACGCCGCTACGTCGAGATCTGGGTCGCGGTGCTGCGCGAGCTGCAACCGGCGGTCGGTGAGGCCGAGGCCCGGTTGATGGCCCACGCCGCGTTCGGGTTGCTCAACTCCACGCCGCATAGCATGA
>NZ_LZLJ01000037.1 GCF_001668625.1 Mycobacterium sp. 1274756.6 | reverse complement strand
CACTCGAGGCCGAGCGTGAAGCTGGCTTCACGGTGGCGCCAGGAAGCGGCGGCTGGGCCGCGATCGTCGGCACCGGGATCTTCCTCGGCTTCGCCGCCACCTTCTACACCCTGCTGGTGGCATACAGCGCGTTCACCGTGGTGCTGATGGCGGTGGGTCTGGCCGCCGCCCGGTGGCGGCACCGCGGCCCGGCCGCCGCGCTCGACCCGCTGCTGCGGCTGGCGGTGATCGGGGTGATCGCGGCGGCGATCGGCGCCACCACCTGGCTGCCGTTCCTGCTGCGCGCCGCCCGCGACCCGATCAGCAACACCGGCAGCGCCCAGCACTACCTGCCCGCCGCCGGCGCGGAACTGACCTTCCCGATGCTGCAGTTCACCCTGCTCGGCGCGCTGTGCCTACTCGGCACGCTGTGGCTGGTGGTGCGCGCCCGCACCTCGGTGCGCGCCGCCGCCCTGGCGTTCGGGGTGGTCAGCGTCTACCTGTGGTCGCTGCTGTCGATGCTGACCACGCTGGCCCGCACCACCTTGCTGTCCTTCCGGCTGCAGCCGACGCTGGTGGTGCTGCTGGCCGCCGCCGGGGTGTTCGGGTTCCTCGAGGTCACCCACCGGCTCACCGAGGCCGGCCGCCAGTACGGCTGGCAGCGCGGCATCACCGCGGTGGCCACCGTGATCGGGTTCGCCGGGGCGCTGTCGTTCAGCCAGGACATCCCCAACGTGCTGCGCCCCGACCTGGCCGTCGCCTACACCGACACCGACGGCTACGGCGAGCGCGGCGACCGCCGCCCGCCGGGCTCGGAGCGCTACTACGGCGAGATCGACGCCGCGATCACCGCCGCCACCGGCGTTCCCCGCGACCAGACCGTGGTGCTCACCGCCGACTACGGGTTCCTGGCGATCTACCCCTATTTCGGGTTCCAGGGCCTGACCTCCCACTACGCCAACCCGTTGGCGCAGTTCGACCGCCGCGCCGCGGCCATCGAGAGCTGGGCGGAGCTGAAGACCGCCGAGCAGTTCACCGCCGCGCTCGACGAGCTGCCCTGGCCGGCGCCCACCGTGTTCGTGATGCGCCGCGGGGCCGGGTCGGCCGCCGGCGACACCTACACCCTGCGGCTGGCCGAGGACGTCTACCCCAACCACCCCAACGTCCGGCGCTACACGATCACCCTGCCCGCCGCCCTCTTCGACGGCCCGCAGTTCAGCGTCGACCAGATCGGGCCGTTCGTGGTCGCGATCCGCGTCCCCGCGGCCCGATGACGCCCGCGACCGGCACCGATCCCGGCCGCCCGATACCATCAAGCCCCGTGAGTGACCTGCGGGCCAACCACCGGATCGCCCGGATCGTCGCCGTCGTCGCCGGCCTGCTCGGCGCCGCGCTGTCGCTGGCGGTGCCCTTCCTGCCGGTCAACCAGACCACCGCGCAGCTGAACTGGCCGCAGAACGGGGTATTGGCCAGCGTCGACGCGCCGCTGATCAGCTACGTCGCCACCGACATGCACATCAGCGTGCCGTGCCGGGCCGCCGCCGGGCTCACCGAATCCGACGGCGGCCACAACGTCCTGCTGTCCACGGTGCCCAAACAGGCACCCAAGGCCGTCGACCGCGGCCTGCTCGTCGAGCGCGCCAACAACAACCTCGTGGTGGTGGTGCGCAACACCCCGGTGGTGGTCGCCCCGCTCAGCCAGGTGCTGAGCCCGGCCTGCTCCAAGCTGGTGCTCGACGTGCGGGCCGACAAGGTCACCGGCGAGTTCGTCGGCCTCACCCAGGGCCCCAACGACGACAAGCCCGGCGCACCGCTGCGCGGGGAACGCGGCGGCTACGACTTCCGCCCGCAGATCATCGGCGTCTACACCGACCTCGCCGGGCCCGCCCCCGACGGGCTGCGGTTCTCGGCGACGCTGGACACCCGCTACTCCAGCGCCCCCACCCCGCTGAAGATGGCCGCGATGCTGCTCGGGGTGGCGCTGACCATCGCCGCGCTCATCGCGCTACACCTGCTCGACGCCACCGACGGGATGCGCCACCGCCGCTTCCTGCCCGCCCGCTGGTGGTCGATCAGCGGACTGGACGCCCTGGTCACCGCGGTGCTGGTGTGGTGGCACTTCGTCGGCGCCAACACCTCCGACGACGGCTACATCCTCACCATGGCCCGGGTCTCCGAACACGCCGGGTACATGGCCAACTACTACCGCTGGTTCGGTACCCCCGAGGCGCCGTTCGGCTGGTACTACGACCTGCTGGCCTACTGGTCGCACATCTCCACCGCCAGCATCTGGATGCGGCTGCCCACCCTGCTGATGGCGCTGGCCTGCTGGTGGGTGATCAGCCGGGAGGTGCTGCCCCGGCTGGGCCACGCGGTCAAGACCCAGCGGGCCGCCGCCTGGACCGCGGCCGGCATGTTCCTGGTGTTCTGGCTGCCGCTGAACAACGGGCTGCGCCCGGAGCCCATCATCGCGCTGGGCATCCTGTTGACCTGGTGCTCGGTGGAACGCGCGGTGGCCACCAGCCGGCTGCTGCCGCTGGCCGCGGCCTGCCTGATCGGCGCGCTCACGCTGTTCTCCGGCCCCACCGGCATCGCCTCGATCGGGGCGCTGCTGGTGGCCATCGGGCCGCTGCTGACGATCCTGCACCGCCGCTCCACCCGCTTCGGACTGCTGCCGATGCTCGCCCCGATCGCCGCGGCGGCCACCGTCCCGGCCGTGCTGATCTTCCGCGACCAGACCTTCGTCGGCGAACTGCAGGCCAGTTCCCTGAAATCGGCGGTCGGACCGAGCCTGAGCTGGTTCGACGAGCACATCCGCTACGAGCGGCTGTTCATGGCCACCCCGGACGGCTCGATCGCCCGCCGCTTCGCGGTGCTGGCGCTGGTGGTCGCGCTCGCGGTCGCCATCGCCATGTCGCTGCGCAAAGGCCGCATCCCCGGCACCGCCGCCGGGCCCAGCCGCCGCATCGTGGGGATCACGATCATCTCCTTCGTCGCGATGATGTCCACCCCCACCAAATGGACCCACCACTTCGGGGTGTTCGCCGGGCTGGCCGGGTCGCTGGGCGCGCTGGCCGCGGTCGCCGTCAGCGCCGCGGTGCTGCGCTCCCGACGCAACCGCACCGTGTTCGCCGCGGTGGTGCTGTTCATCACCGCGCTGGGCTTCGCCAGCGTCAACGGCTGGTGGTACGTCTCGAACTTCGGTGTGCCGTGGTCCAACGAGTTCCCGGCCTGGCATTTCGCGTTCGCGACCTTCCTGATCGGGTTGACCGCGCTGGTGGTGCTGCTGGCCGCCTGGTTCCACTTCTTCGCCGGCGACGACACCCGCCGCCGGCCGCCGAGCCGGCGCGCCCGCATCCTGCAGTCGCCGCTGGCGATCGCGGCGTGGGCGCTGGTGTTCTTCGAAGTGGCCTCGCTGACGCTGGCGATGATCGGCCAGTACCCGGCCTGGACGGTGGGCCGCTCCAACCTGCAGGCCCTCACCGGCAAGACCTGCGGGCTGGCCGACGACGTCCTGGTCGAACAGGACGCCAACGCCGGGATGCTGGTCCCGGCCGGCGGGGTGCCGGTCGGCGACGCGCTGGCCGCCGGCTACTCCCAGGGGTTCCGGCCCACCGGCATCCCGGCCGACATCTCCGCCGACCCGGTGATGGAGCCGCCCAGCGGCGGCAACAACCTCGACGAGGACGACGGCCCGACCGCCGGGGTGGAGGGCGGCCTGATCGCCAAGCCCGGCATCAACGGCTCCCGCGCCCGGCTGCCATTCGGCCTCGACCCCGCCCGTACCCCGGTGCTGGGCAGCTGGCGGGACGGGGTGCAGGTCCCGGCCCGGCTGCGCACCGCCTGGTACCGGCTGCCGGCGCGCGAGCAGGCCGGGCCGCTGCTGGTGGTGTCGGCGGCGGGCCGCTTCGACACCCACGAGGTGCAGGTCGAGTGGGCCACCGACCCGGCCGCCGAGGAGCCCGGCGGTGCGATCGAGTTCGCCGACATCGGCGCCGCCCCGGCCTGGCGCAACCTGCGGGTGCCGCTGGCGCAGCTGCCGCCCGAGGCCACCGTGGTGCGGCTGGTGGCCACCGACCGGGACCTGGCGCAGCGGCACTGGATCGCGCTGACCCCGCCC
The DNA here is from genome assembly GCF_001668625.1 of Mycobacterium sp. 1274756.6. GTDB lineage: Bacteria > Actinomycetota > Actinomycetes > Mycobacteriales > Mycobacteriaceae > Mycobacterium. The sequence continues at coordinate 39,978 of NZ_LZLJ01000037.1, read as the reverse complement.
CGCATCCCGCAGCTGGACACCTTGCAGGACGTCGTCGGCTCCGAGGATCCGGTGCTGCTGGACTGGCTGGTCGGGCTGGCGTTCCCCTGCCAGCGCCCGTTCGGGCACCGCTACGGCGTCATCGAGGCGCCGAAGTGGCGGATCCTGCCCGACCGGTTCGGCACCGAGGCCAACTCCCCGGTCATGGACAACATCGGCGGCGGCCCGCTGGGCATCAGCGAGCTGATGTTCCGCGCCGCGACCGTGCCCAGCTACCTCAAGGATGACTGGAACCGGGACTGGGGCGCGCTGCAGAAACTGACCCGCTACTACCCGGAGGCGGTCCCGGCGGAACTGGATCTGGGCACCGCGACCCGCAGCGGGCTGTGGAGCCCGGCACCGCTGCGCCCGTAAGACCCGCGCGCCCCGCCCCGCCCAAAAGGCGGGTCCCACCATCGGAAACCTCGTCGCATACCATCAAGCCTCGTGCCCCACGACGATGTTGAGCGGTCCCGCTACCGCACGGCGCGGCTGATCGCGATCGTCGCGGGGGTGCTGGGCGTCCTGCTCTGCGGCGTGGTGCCGCTGCTGCCCGTCAAGCAGACCACCGCCACCGTGGTGTGGCCCACCGCCACCGACGACACCGGCCGGATCACCGACGTCACCGCACCGCTGGTCTCCGGCGCCCCCCGCGCCCTGGACATCACCATCCCCTGCCCGGTGATCGCCACCCTGCCCGCCGACGGCGGGCTGGTGCTGTCCACGATCCCGGCCGGCGGGGTCGACGCCACCAAGAACGGGCTGTTCGTGCGGGCCAGCAGCGACGCCGTGGTGGTCGCGTTCCGCGACTCGGTCGCCGCGCTGGCACCCCGCGACGCGGTGGCCGGACCGGACTGCCAGACCCTGCACATCTGGGCCGACGCCGGGGGCGCGGGCGCGGAGTTCGTCGGCATCCCGGCCACCGTGCGCACCCTCCCCGCCGACAAGAAGCCCCAGGTGGCGGGCATCTTCACCGACCTGAAGGTCACGGCGCAGCCGGGCCTGTCGGCGCGCATCGACGTCGACACCCGCTTCCTGGTCTCCCCGGGCCTGCTCAAGAAGGCGGCGATCGGGCTGGGCGCGCTGTCGGTGCTGGCCGCCCTGGTCGCGCTGGCCGTGTTGGACCGCCGCGCCGGGCATCGGGTGCCGCGGCGCTGGCGGCACGCCTGGCGGGCCGGCACCGCCACCTGGCTCGCCGACATCGGCGTGATCGGCGCGCTGGCGCTCTGGCACGTCATCGGCCCGCTCTCCTCCGACGACGGCTACAACCTGACCATCGCCCGCGTCGCCGGGGACGCCGGCTACCTGGCCAACTACTACCGCTACTTCGGGGCCGCCGAGGCCCCGTTCGACTGGTATCCCGCCGTGCTGGCGCACCTGAGTTCGGTGAGCACCGCCGGGGTGTGGCTGCGGTTGCCGGCCACCCTGGCCGGCATCGCCTGCTGGCTGCTGGTCAGCCGGTGGATGCTGCGCCGGCTGGGGCCGGCCCGCGCCGGGCTGGCCGCCAACCGGGTAGCCGTCTGGACCGCCGGGGCGGTGTTCCTGGCCGCCTGGCTGCCGTTCAACAACGGGCTGCGGCCCGAACCGCTCATCGCGTTCGGCACCGTGGCCACCTGGGTGCTGGTGGAGAACGCGATCGCCACCCGCCGGCTGGTCCCGGCGGCGCTGGCGGTGATCGTCGCCGCCCTGACCGCCACCCTGGCCCCGCAGGGGCTGATCGCGGTCGCCGCGCTGCTGGTCGGGGGTCGCGCGATCGCGCTGATCGTGGCGCGCCGCCGCCCACTCGACGGGCTGGCCGCCCCGCTCGCCGTGCTGGCGGCCGCGCTGTCGGTGATCGTGCTGGTGGTGTTCCGCAACCAGACACTGGCCACCGTCGCCGAGTCCGCCCGCATCAAATACGTTGTGGGCCCGACGATCTCGTGGTATCAGGAGTTGCTGCGCTACTACTTCCTGACCGTGGAGACCGTCGACGGCTCGATGACCCGGCGGTTCGCGGTGCTGATCATGCTGTTCTGCCTGTTCGCGATGCTGGCGGTGCTGCTGCGCCGCGGCCGGCTGCTCGGGCTGGCCCGCGGCCCGGTGTGGCGGCTGCTGGGCACCACCGCGATCGGGTTGCTGCTGTTGACCTTCACCCCCACCAAGTGGGCGGTGCAGTTCGGCGGGTTCGCCGGGCTGGCCGCGGCCCTGGGCGCGGTCACCGCGTTCAGCTTCGCCCGGGTCGGGCTGCACTCGCGGCGCAACCTGTCGCTGTATGTGACCGCGCTGCTGTTCCTGCTGGCCTGGGCCACCTCGGGCATCAACGGCTGGTTCTACGTCGGCAACTACGGCGTCCCCTGGTTCGACAAGCAGCCGGTGCTGGCCAGCCACCCGGTCACCACCATGTTCCTGGCGCTGGCCATCCTCACCGGGCTGCTGGCCGCCTGGCAGCACTTCCGGCTGGACTACGCCGGGCACACCGAGGTGGCCAACACCCGCCGTAACCGGGTACTGGCCTCCACCCCGCTGCTGATCGTCGCGGTCATCATGGTGGTGCTGCAGGTCGGGTCGATGGCCAAGGCGTTCGTCGGGCGCTACCCGACCTACACCACCGCCAAGGCCAACCTGGCGGCGCTGACCTCCGGACTGTCCGACACCGCCTGCGCGATGGCCGACGCCGTGCTGGCCGAACCGGACGCCAACGCCGGGCTGCTGACCCCGGTGCCCGGCCAGAGTTGGGGCGAGTACGGCCCGCTCGGCGGCACCGACCCGGTCGGCTTCGTCCCCAACGGCGTCAGCGACGACCTGTCCTCCGAACCGGTGGTCTCCAAGCCCGGCGTGGTCAACTCCGACGCCTCCCCGAACAAGCCCGGCTCCTCGGTGAGCGACTCGGCGGGTACCGCCGGCGGTTGGCTGCCGCCGGACGCCCCGGCCGGGGTGAACGGCTCGCGGGTGGCGCTGCCGTTCGGCCTGGACCCCGCCCGCACCCCGGTGATGGGCAGCTACGACGAGAACACCGTCGCCGCCAAGGCCACCTCCGCCTGGTACGCGCTGCCCGCCGCGACCCCGGAACGGCCGCTGGTCACCGTCGCCGCGGCCGGCGCCATCTGGTCCTACGACGAGGACGGCACCTTCAACTACGGGCAGTCGCTGAAACTGCAGTGGGGCGTCACCGGCGCCGACGGGTCGACCGCCGAGCTCGGGCTGGTGCAGCCGATCGACATCGGCCCGGACCCGGCCTGGCGCAACCTGCGGTTCCCGATGGCCTGGCGCCCGCCGGACGCCAACGCGGTGCGCATCGTCGCCGACGACCCCAACCTCAGCTCCGACCAGTGGTTCGCGTTCACCCCGCCGCGGGTGCCGGTGCTGGCCACCATCCAGGAGCTGGTCGGCTCGGACACCCCGGTGCTGCTCGACATCGCCACCGCCGCGAACTTCCCCTGCCAGCGGCCGTTCACCCAGCACCTGGGGGTCGCCGAGCTGCCCGAGTACCGGTTCCTGCCCGACCACAAGCAGACGGCGTCGTCGTCGAACCTGTGGCAGGCCACCGAGGACGGCGGGCCGTTCCTGATCACCCAGGCGCTGCTGTACACCTCCACGATCCCGACCTACCTGCGTGACGACTGGTACCGCGACTGGGGTTCGGTGGAGCGCTACCACCGGCTGGTGCCCGCCGAGGAGGCGCCCGAGGCCGTCATCGAGGAGGGGGTCACCACTGTGTACGGCTGGAGCCGTCCCGGACCGATTCGAGCCCTGCCGTGACCGACACCAGCCGCCAGATCCGCCTGACCCGCTGGGTCGCGATCGTCGCCGGGCTGATCGGCTTCGTCCTGTCGGTCGCCACCCCGCTGCTGCCGGTGGTGCAGACCACCGCGCAGCTGAACTGGCCGCAGCACGGCCAGCTGACCAACGTGACCGCACCGCTGATCTCGCAGGTGCCGGTCGAGATGACGGTGCGCATCCCGTGCCGGGAGGTCGCCGCGCTGCCGGCCAAGGGCGGGCTGCTGGTGGGCACCGCCCCCAAGGACGGCAAGCAGGCCGCGCTGAACGCGATGCTGGTGACCGTCAACACCAGCCGTGTCGACGTGATCGTGCGTAACGTGGTGGTCGCCAGCGTCGCCCGCGACCGGGTGCTGGGCGCGGGCGGGCAGCCGGGCTGCTCGACGATCGAGATCACCTCCAGCGAGGACGGCACCTTCGCCACGTTCGCCGGCCTCACCGACGACGACGGGGCCGAGCTGCGCACCGGCTTCGCCGACCCCAACCTGCGCCCGCAGATCGTCGGGGTGTTCAGCGACCTGGCCGGGGCCGCGCCGGCCGGCCTGGAGTTCACCGCCACCATCGACACCCGCTTCTCGACCAAGCCGACCGCGGTGAAGCTGGCCGCGATCGTGCTGGCGATCGCCGCGACCGTGGTGGCGCTGCTGGCGCTGTGGCGGCTGGACCGGCTCGACGGCCGGCGGATGCGCCGGCTGATCCCGGCCCGCTGGCGCACCCTCACCCTGCCCGACGCGGTGGTGACGGCCGGGTTCCTGCTCTGGCATGTGATGGGGGCGAACTCGTCGGACGACGGCTACATCCTGGGGATGGCGCGGGTGGCCGGGCACGCCGGCTACATGAGCAACTACTTCCGCTGGTTCGGCAGCCCGGAGGACCCGTTCGGCTGGTACTACAACCTGCTGGCGTGGATGACCCACATCAGCGACGCCAGCATCTGGATCCGGCTGCCCGACCTTGCCGCCGCGCTGGTGTGCTGGCTGCTGCTCAGCCGGGAGGTGCTGCCGCGGCTCGGGCCCGCGGTCGCCGCGTCCCGCCCGGCGCTGTGGGCGGCGGCGACGGTGTTGATGGCCGCCTGGTTCCCGTTCAACAACGGGCTGCGGCCCGAACCCATCATCGCGGTGGGCTCGCTGATCACCTACGTGCTCATCGAGCGGGCGGTGACCTCCGGTCGGCTCACCCCGGCCGCCCTGGCGATCATCGCGGCGGCGTTCACCCTCGGCATCCAGCCGACCGGCCTGATCGCGGTGGCCGCGCTGGTCGCCGGCGGGCGGCCGCTGCTGCGGATTCTGGTGCGCCGGCACCGCGAGGTGGGGCTGTGGCCGCTGCTGGCGCCGTTGCTGGCCGCCGGGTTCGTCATCCTCACCGTGGTGTTCTTCGACCAGACGCTGTCCACCGTGCTGGAGGCCACCCGGATCCGCAGCGCCATCGGCCCCAGCCAGGAGTGGTACACCGAGAACCTGCGCTACTACTACCTGATCCTGCCCACCGTCGACGGGTCGCTGTCCCGGCGGTTCGGGTTCCTGATCACCGCGCTGTGCCTGTTCGCCTCGATGTTCATCATGCTGCGCCGCAAGCGGGTGCCCGGGGTGGCGCGCGGGCCGGCCTGGCGGCTGATGGGTGTCATCTTCGGCACGATGTTCTTCCTGATGTTCACCCCGACCAAGTGGGTGCACCACTTCGGGCTGTTCGCCGCGGCCGGGGCGGCGGTGGCGGCGCTGGCCACCGTGCTGGTCTCGCCGATAGTGCTGCGCTCGGCGCGCAACCGGATGGCGTTCCTGGCCGGGCTGCTGTTCGTGTTGGCGCTGTGCTTCGCCACCACCAACGGCTGGTGGTACGTCTCGAGCTACGGGGTGCCGTTCAACACCACGATGCCGCGCATCGGCGGGGTCAGCGTCAGCGCGATCTTCTTCGCGCTGTTCGTGCTGGCCGCGCTCTACGCCGCCTGGCTGCATTTCTCCGCGCGTGCGCGCGCCGAGGGCCGGGTGGCGCGGACGCTGACCGCCGCGCCGATCCCGGTGGCCGCCGGGTTCATGGTCTGCGTGTTCGTCGCCTCGATGGCGATCGGGATCGTGCGGCAGTACCCGACCTATTCCAACGGCTGGGCCAACCTGCGCGCCTTCGTCGGCGGCTGCGGCCTGGCCGACGACGTCCTGGTCGAACCCGACGCCAACGAGGGCTTCCTGACCCCGCTGGACGGCGACTACGGGCCGCTGGGCCCGCTGGCGGGCACCGACCCGGTGGGCTTCACCGCCGACGGGGTGCCCGAGCACATCGTCGCCGAGGCAATCCGGATGACGCTGCCGCAGCCCGGCACCGACTACGACTGGGACGCCCCGGTGACGCTGAAGACCCCGGGCGTCAACGGCTCCACGGTCCCGCTGCCCTACCGGCTGGATCCGGCGCGGGTGCCGGTCGCGGGCAGCTACACCACCGGCCCGCAGCAGCAGAGCACGCTGATCTCGGCCTGGTATCCGCTGCCCGCCGCCGACGGCGGCCGGCCGCTGGTGGTGGTCACCGCGGCGGGCACCATCGCCGGTGACAGCGTCCAGCACGGTCGCACCGTCGGCCAGGCCGTCGAGCTGGAGTACGCGGTGCCCGGGCCGGACGGGGCGCCGGTGCCCGCCGGCCGGCTGACCCCCTACGACCTGGGGCCCGCGCCGTCGTGGCGCAACCTGCGGTTCCCGCGCGCGGCCATCCCCGACGACGCGGTCGCGGTGCGGATCGTGGCCGAGGACCTGTCGTTGTCGCCGGGCGACTGGGTGGCGGTCACCCCGCCGCGGGTGCCGAAGCTGCTGTCGCTGCAGGAGTACGTCGGGTCCACCCAGCCGGTGCTGATGGACTGGGCGGTCGGGCTGGCGTTCCCCTGCCAGCAGCCGATGCTGCACAGCGACGGGGTCACCCAGGTGCCCAAGTACCGGATCACCCCGGATTACACCGCCAAGAAGCAGGACACCGACACCTGGGAGGACGGGCTCAACGGCGGCCTGCTCGGCATCAGCGACCTGCTGCTGCGCGCGCACGTGATGGCGACCTACCTCTCCCGCGACTGGGGCCGGGACTGGGGCTCACTGCGCCAGTTCGACACCATCGTCGACGCGGTGCCCGCCGACCTCGAACTCGGCGAGGCCACCCGCAGCGGGTGGTGGAAATCCGGCCAGATCCGCATCAAGCCGTAGCCGCCTCAGCGGCGGCGGGGGGTCCGCGCCGGCACCCGCATCGGTTTGGCGCGCGGCGGCAGCGGCCGATCCGGCCACCAGGCGGAGAGGTCGACGCGCGGCGCGGCGCCGGTGTCGTCGTCGAGTACGGCCCAGAGGTCGTCGAACCCGGGTCCAAGGTCGGTGAAACCCGGTCCGGCCCCGGCGCCGGCGTGCGCGGCGACCAGGTCGCGCAGCGGCCGGGTGGGCAGGGCGGCGGTGACGTCGGCGGGCCGGGCGATCGGCCGGGTCGCCAACGATTCGGACAGTTCGCGCTCCAGCGGGCTGGGCACCCCGGGGATGTCGGTGCCGCGCAGTGAGCACCCGGCGGTCTCGGGCAGGAACCGCAGCGCGGCCAGCCCCACCACCGCGCCCAGGACCAGGTAGGCCGCCGGGAACAGGGTCCAGCCGGTGGTGGTGATCACGGTGTCGGCGACCACCGGGGCGGTCCCGCCGAACAGGGTCACCGCGGCGTTGTAGGCGAGCGCGAAACCGGCGTAGCGCACCTGGGTGGGAAACATCGCCGGGAAGGTCGCCGCGACGGTGGCCGACGGCACCGCGAACAGCACGCACAGCACGGTGAAACCCAGCAGCGCCCACCAGAATCCGCAGCCCATCAGCCAGTACATCGGCACCGCCAGCGCACCCAGCGCCAGCAGGGCGCCCCGCCACAGCGGTTTGCGGCCGACCCGGTCGGACCAGGCGCCGGCCAGCGGGATGCACACCATCATCGCCAGCTCACCGAGCAGCACCACGGTGGTGCGGTTGCGCTCGCCGAGCCCCATGGTGGCCTGCAGGTAGGTCGGCTGGTAGGTGATCAGCGTGTAGTCGATGAGGTTGAGTGCGACCACCAGGGCGAACATCACCGCCAGCGGCCGGGTGTAGTTGGTCAGCAGGTCCTTCAGCCGGCCCCACGCCGAACCGGTGATGGCCTCGACGGCCGCGCACTCGCGGAACACCGGCGTCTCGGCCATGCTGGCCCGCAACACCAGGCCGACCACCCCGAGCGGCAGCGCGATCAGGAACGGCACCCGCCAGCCCCAGGCGGCCATCTGCTCGTGGGAGAGCAGCGCCTCCAGGGCCAGCACGACCGCCCCGCCGAACACGAAGCCGGCCATCGCGCCGAACTCCAGGAAACTGCCGTAGCGGCCGCGCTGGTGATCCGGGGAGTACTCGGCCATGAAGGTGGCGGCCCCGCCGTATTCACCGCCGGTGGAGAAGCCCTGCACCACCCGCAGCGCGATGAGCAGCGCCGGGGCCCACCAGCCGGCGGTGGCGTAACTGGGCAGCACGCCGATGGCGGTGGTGGCCACCGCGATGAGCAGGATGGTGGCGGTGAGCACCGATTTGCGGCCGAACCGGTCCCCGATCGGGCCCCACACCAGCCCACCGAGCGGACGCAGCACGAACGACACCGCGAAGCCGAGCATGGTGCCGACGTTGCCCAGGCTGCCCGGGAAGAAGGCGCCGGTCAGGTAGGTGGCGACCAGCGCGTAGACGCCGTAGTCGTACCACTCGGTGGCGTTGCCGATGGCCGAGGCGAGGATGGCGCGGCGCAGCGTCGGGTCGGGGCGGGTGGCTGTCGCATCGGTTGGCCGGTCGGGCCGCGATACTGACAGCAGGCTCATCGCATCCTCTCGCCCGCCGCCGGGGACTCTGCGGGCGATCTCGGTGGAGCCGGGAAACACGTTCGGCCCCCGGCGAATTCGAGCCTCGACGGCGCGCCCGGTATGGGATCGCCGGGGGATACGATAGTAGCTCTGAGGCGCCTGAGGCTGGTGTTGCTAAAGCGTTATACGACACTTACGGTTCCGTGACCGCGGTGCCGGGGGGTGCCGCGGAAACCTCGGCTATACGCGCGTGGGCCGCTAGATCGGCAGCAGGCCGTGCTTGCGCTGCACCCGGTCGTACTTCTGCTTGTCGCGCAGCAGCCGCAGCGACTTGCGCAGCAGCAGCCGGGTCTCGTGCGGCTGGATGACGCCGTCGATGTAGCCGCGCTCAGCCGCCGTCCACGGGATCGCCATGTTCTCGTTGTAGCCGGCTATGAAGTCCGCCTTGATCTTCTGCACCTCGGGCGCGGTCGGGTCCGGGAACCGCTTCACCAGCAGCTGGGCGGCGCCGTCGGCGCCGATCACCGCGATCCGCGCGGTCGGCCAGGCGAAGTTCAGGTCCGCGGAGAGCTGCTTGGAGCCCATCACCGCGTACCCGCCGCCGTAGGCCTTGCGGATGATGATCGTCACCTTCGGGACGTCGGCCTCCACGATCGCGTTGAAGAACCGGCCACCCCGCTTGATGATCCCGTTCTGCTCCTCCGACACCCCGGGCATGGCGCCGGGGGTGTCGACCACGAACACCAGCGGCAGGTTGTAGGAGTCGCAGAACCGGATGAAGCTGGCCGCCTTGTCCGACGCGTCGGTGTCGACCGCCCCGGACATGAACATCGGCTGGTTGGCGATCACCCCGACCGGCCGGCCGTCGACCCGCGCGAACGCGGTGATCATCGCCGGGCCGCGCTGCTCGGCGATCTCGAAGACGTCGCCGTCGTCGAAGATGCGCAGCAGGATCTCGTGCATGTCGTAGGCGGTGTTGTCCGAGTCCGGCACGATCGAGTCCAGCTCGAGGTCGTGCGGGGTGATCTCCGGCTCCAGGCCGGGGTTGACGATCGGCGGGTCGTCGAAGCCGTTGGACGGCAGGAACGACAGGTAGTCGCGCACGTACTGGAAGGCTGCGGCCTCGTCCTCGACCACCTTGTGGATGTTGCCGCGCTGGGCCTGCACGTCGGCGCCGCCGAGCTCGTCGAAAGTGACGTCCTCGCCGGTGACGTCCTTGATCACGTCCGGGCCGGTGATGAACATGTAGCCCTGGTCGCGCACCGCGACCAGCAGGTCGGTCTGGATCGGCGAATACACCGCTCCCCCAGCGCATTTGCCCAAGATGATCGAGATCTCCGGGACCAGGCCGCGCAGCATCTCGTGGCGGCGCCCCAGCTCGGCGTACCAGGCCAGCGAGGTGACCGCGTCCTGGATGCGGGCCCCGGCGGAGTCGTTGATGCCGATGATCGGGCAGCCGACCATCGCCACCCACTCCATCAGCTTGGCGACCTTGCGGCCGAACATCTCCCCGACCGAGCCCTGGAAGACGGTCTGGTCGTGGGAGAACACCGCGACCGGGCGGCCGTCGATGCGACCGTGCCCGGTGACCACGCCGTCGCCGTAGAGGGCGTTGGGGTCCCCCGGCGTCTTGGCCAGCGCACCGACCTCGAGGAAGGAGCCCGGGTCCAGCAGCGCGTGGATGCGGGCCCGCGCGCTGGGGATCCCCTTCTTCTCCCGCTTGGCGACGGCCTTCTCGCCGCCGGGTTCGTTGGCCTCGGCCAGCTTCTCGCGCAGCTCGGCGAGCTGCTCGGCGGTGGTCTTGGGCTGCGGGAGAGAAGTGTCGGTCATGTGCCCTCGCTCTCGGCTTGGATGCGGTTGATGGCCTGGCTCATGTGGGCACCGATCTTGGCGATGTAGGGCTCGTCGATGACCTGGATGTGTTCACCGCCGACCGGCACCACCTCCAGGTCGGAGACGTACTGCCCCCAGCCGCCGTCGGGCGCCCGAGTAGCGTACGCGGGCTCGAAGGTGATCGCGTCGTCGTGGTAGCGGTCGGCCATGTACAGCGTGACGTGGCCGTCGTAGGGCCGGTACTCGGCGGTGTCGATGGTCCGCTGGTCCAGGTAGGAGGTGCGCTGGTGCTCGATGATGCCGCCGGGGATCTGCACCCCGCTCTCCTTGACGGCGTCCAGCACGAAGGCGACCTGCCCGGCGTCGTCGAGCTCTTCCAGCTGCTCGTAGGGGATTTCCGGGATCTGCACGTTGAAGGTCCGCTCGGCGAACTTCGCGTAGCGGTCCCAGCGCGCCCGGGTCGCCTCTTTGGTCTGCTCGATCGGCTCGCCGGGCATGACCGCGTCGATCAGCCCGACGAACTGCACGTCGCAGCCCTGCTCCTTCAGCCCGATCGCGCAGGCGTAGGCCAGCGCGCCACCGAGTGACCAGCCGGCGAGGATGAACGGCCCGTCACCGCCCATCTCGCGCAGCTTGGGCACGTAGGCGGCGGCGCGTTCCTCGATGGAGCCCTCCACCCGCTCGAGCCCGTACATCGGGGTGTCGGCGGGCAGCCGGGCCAGCAGCGGCTCGTAGACCACGGTGGACCCGCCGGCGGCGTGGAACACGAACACCGGAACCCGGCTGGTGCCTTCGGGTTTGGCCCGCAGGGTCCGGACGAACCCGTCGAGCTCGCCGGCCTCGAGGAACTCCCGGACCGTGGTGGCCAGGGCCTCGATGGTCTCGGCCGACTGCACGTCGGCGGCGGTGATGGTGCCCTCGGCGCGCTCGGAGAGCCGCTGGGCGATCTTCTCCACCTCGGCCTCGGCGATCTCGGGCAGCGGGTTGAAGATGCCGCCCGGCGACTTGCCGGTGACGATCGCCCAGGTCGCGAAGGTGACCCGCTCGGCGGCGTCGCGCGGCGGGACGTCGGAGTTGAGCGCCTCGGCGACCGCCTGCTGGTTGAGGATGTCGGTCGCGGCGGCGCCCGCCGCGGACTTGGCCGGCGCGCCGCCCGGACCGCTGGGGTCGGTGGGTGGTGGCGGGACCGGCGCGCCGCCCGGCCCGCTCGGATCGGTGGGCGGCGGCGGGACCGGCGCATCGCCGGCGGCGTTCTGCTCCGGCTGGGTCTCCGGTTCGGCCTGCGGATCCGGTGCCGGGGCCTCGCCCACCGTGGTCGGGGTGGCGCCGGAGAGCAGCCGCGCCTGCTCGGCGGCGATCTCCTCGGGCGTCTGGGTCTGCTGATGCTCGTGCAGCGCCTGCACCTCGTCGCGGTGCTCGACGGCGTACTTGATCATCTCCTCGACGTTGTAGAGGTTCGCGTCGCGCACCGCGGTCAGCTGGATCGGCGGCAGGTCGAAGTCGTACTCGACCCGGTTCTTGATCCGCACCGCCATCAGCGAGTCCAGGCCCAGCTCGATCAGCGGCACCTCCCACGGCAGGTCCTCGGGCTCGTAGCCCATCGCCCCGCCGACGATCGCGCCCAGCCGGTCGGCGACACTCTCCCCGGAGTCCGGGGACCACTTGGCGAACCCGGCGCCCAGGTTGGCGCCCTGGGTGAGGTTGTCGGTCAGGATCGCCGCCTCTTCGGCCGGCTCGGCCGGTTCGGGCTCGACGGCGGTGCCGGCCGGGGCGGTGACCGCGCTGCCCGCGCCGACCGCGGCGGGCAACCCGACCGCGCCGGCCGGCGCGTCGCCGCGGCTGACCAGCGCGTCGTAGACCAGCGTGAACGATTCGTCGATGCGGGCGTGCACCTGCACCGCCGCCCCGCCGGGGTGGCGGGTCAAGGTGGTGACCAGCCGGGCGCCCTCGCCGGGCAGCGCGCGCTGTTCGGCGGCGACCACCCGGGCGTCGGGCAGCACCGCGGTGGCGGCGGCTTTCACCAGCGCGGCCAGGTCGGCGGCGCCGCGCGGCGCGAACTCCCAGACGTGCCGGCCGTCGGGCAGCGCCACGTGCGAGCCGGGCATGATGCCCGAGGCGTCGGCGGTGAAGTTGGCGTCCAGCCAGTGCTGTTTGCGCTTGAACCGGGTCGGCGGGATGTTGGCGTAGTCGGCCAGCGTCTGCGCCCGGGAGAACAGGGTGCGCATGTCCAGGTCGTGGCCGTGGACGAACAGCTGGGCCATCGCGGTGGTCATCGAGTCCACCTCGTCGGCCTTGCGGGCCAGGGTGGCGATCAGCTGCGCGTCGGGCAGCCCGGCGTCGGCGGTGGTCAACCCGACCTGCATCAGCGCGACCGGGTTGGGCGCCAGCTCCAGGAACGTGGTGTGGCCGTTGTCGACGGCGTTGCGCACGCCCTGGGTGAAGTAGACCGAGTGCCGCAGCCCCTTCTTCCAGTAGTCGATGTCGTGGATCGGCTCGCCGCCGGCGCGCACGAAGGTGCCCTCGTGCACCGTGGAGTAGTAGCCGATCCGGGTGGGCAGCGGTTCGATGCCGGCCAGCTCGGCGGTGAACTCGCCGAGCAGCGGGTCCATCTGCTGGGTGTGGCTGGCGCCCTTGGTCTGGAATTTGCGGGCGAAGCGGCCCTCGGCCTCGGCGCGGGCGATGATGGCGTCCACCTGCTCGGGCGGGCCGCCGATGACGGTCTGGCCGGGGGCGGCGTAGACGCAGACCTCCAGGTCCGGGAAGTCGGAGAACACCTCGGTGATCTCGGTGGCGGAGTACTCGACGAGCGCCATCAGCCGGATGTACTCGCCGAACAGCATCTTTTCGCCCTCGCCCATCAGCCGGGCGCGCGGCACGATGGTGCGGACGGTGTCGCGCAGCGACAGCCCGCCGGCGAAGTAGGCCGCCGACGGCTCGCCGAGGGACTGGCCGATGACCGCGGTCGGGGCGGCGCCGTGGGCGCGCAGCAGCTCACCCAGCGCGATCTGGATCGCGAAGATGACCAGCTGCACGGCTTCGATCGGGAACTCGACGGTCTCGTCGGTGTAGTCGATCGCGTCGTCGAGGATCATCTCCAGGATCGAGATGCCGCGCTCGTCCTGGATCAGCGCGTCGACCTTCTCCAGCCACTCGGCGAAGATCGGGTCGCGCAGGTACAGCTCCTTGCCCATCTTGCGGTGCTGGGCGCCGAACCCGGCGAACACCCACACCGGCCCGGCGGTGACCGGACCGTCGGCGGAGAACACGGTGGGTTTCTGCTTGCCCTCGGCGACGGCGCGCAGCCCGGCGATGGCCTCGTCGTGGTCGCGGGCGAGCACCACCGCGCGGGAGCGGGCGTGGTTGCGCCGCGACAGCGCCCGGCCGATCGACTCCAGCGACGACGCGCGGCCCTCCACGCTGTCGATCCAGTCGGCCAGCTCCGCGGCGGCGGCCTTCTTGCGGGAGGTGAGGAACGCCGACACGGCCAGCGGGATCAGCGGGGCGGTCGGGTTCTCCGCCTCGCGGGCCGCCAGCTGCTCCAGCGCGGCCTCCTTGAGCCGCACCGCCTCCTCGGTCAGGCCGGGCAGCGGGTACTCGTCGTCTTCGGCGGCGGCGGTCTGCGGCTCGTCGTCGTGGACGAACTCGCCGTACTCGTCGAACCGCACCCCGCCGGCCTCGTCGGCCGCCGCGGCGCCGTCGGCCGCCGGTGCGGTGTCGGCCGGTTCGGGCTCGGGTTCCTTGGCGATGACGTCGCGGGGCAGCACCTCGCGCAGCACCAGGTGGGCGTTGGCGCCGCCGAAGCCGAACCCGGACACCCCGGCGACGGCGTAGCCGCCGTAGCGCGGCCAGTCGGTGACGGTGTCGGCGACCTGCAGCCGGGCGGTGTCGAAGTCGATGTAGGGGTTGGGGCCGGCGTAGTTGATCGACGGCGGGATCTTGTCGTGGTGCAGGGCCAGCACGATCTTGGCGAGGCTGGCCGCCCCGGCCGCCGACTCCAGGTGCCCGATGTTGGATTTGATCGCACCCAGCAGGGCCGGCCGCTCGGCCGGGCGGCCACGGCCCACGACCCGGCCCAGCCCGTCGGCCTCGATCGGGTCACCGAGGATGGTGCCGGTGCCGTGCGCCTCGATGTAGTCGACGGTGCGCGGGTCGATGCCGGCGTCCTTGTAGGCCTTGCGCAGCACCGCGGCCTGCGCCTCGGCGTTGGGGGCGAGCAGGCCGTTGGACCGGCCGTCGTGGTTGACCGCCGAGCCGGCGATGACGGCCAGGATCTGGTCGCCGTCGCGGCGGGCGTCGTCGACGCGTTTGAGCACCAGCATGCCGCCGCCCTCGGAACGGGCGTAGCCGTCGGCGTCGGCGGAGAAGGATTTGATCCGGCCGTCGGGGGCCAGCACGCCGCCGACCTCGTCGAAGCCGACCGTGATCAGCGGGGTGATCAGCGCGTTGACGCCGCCGGCGACCACCACGTCGGCGTCGCCGTTGCGCAGGGCGCGCACCCCTTCGTGGACGGCGACCATCGAGGAGGAGCAGGCGGTGTCGATGGCCATCGACGGGCCCTGGAAGTCGTAGAAGTAGCTGACCCGGTTGGCGATGATCGAGTGCGCGTTACCGGTGATGGCGTACGGGTGGGCGATGCTCGGGTCCGACATCGCCAGGAAGCTGTAGTCGTAGTTCGACGCCCCGATGTAGACCCCGACCGATTCGCCGCGCAGGCTCGACGCCGGGATGCGGGCGTGCTCGAGGGCCTCCCAGGTCAGCTCCAGCGCCATCCGCTGCTGTGGGTCGATGTTGTCGGCTTCCATCTTCGACAGCGCGAAGAACTCCGAGTCGAAGCCCTTGATGTCGCTCAGGTAGCCGCCGCGGGTGCGGGCGGTGTCGACCCGTTCGGCGATGCGCGGTTCGGACAGGAACTCCGACCAGCGGCCCTCGGGCAGGTCGGTGATCGCGTCGCGGCCTTCCAGCAGCGCCCGCCACGTCTCGTTGGGGCTGTTCATGTCGCCGGGGAAGCGGGTGGACAGGCCCACCACGGCGATGTCGGCGACGTCGGCGTCGCGCGACCAGTCGACGCCGTCGCCGTCGTCGGGCAGCTCCGGTTCACCCTCGATGATGCGGGTGGACAGCGCCTCGATGGTGGGGTGCTGGAACGCCACCGTGGCCGAGAGGGTCACGCCGGTGAGGTCCTCGATGTCGGAGGCCATTGCCACCGCGTCGCGGGAGGACAGCCCCAGCTCGACCATCGGGGTGGTCTCGTTGATCGAGTCCGGGGACTGCCCGGTGGCGTTGGCCACCCAGTTGCGCATCCAGGTGCGCATCTCGGCGACGGTCAGGTCGGTGCGGGCCGGTGATCCCGGTTCCGGTGTCTCAGTCACTAGCGCCGCTCCTCAGTGCTCGCGGGGGTTCGCAATTCCGCGCGGGGTCAGTCCGATTGGTCGGGGAAGGCGTTCGGCGAAGCGTAGCCGCCGCGCAGGCTGCCGTCGAGATAGGCGGTGCGGCAGGCCCGCCGGCCGATCTTGCCGCTGGAGGTGCGCGGCACCGACCCCGCCTGCACCAGCAGCACGTCGCGCACGGTGACGCCGTGGCGTACCGCGATCGCCGCCCGGATGTCGTCGGCGATGGGCTGCTGGTCGAGTTTGTGGGTGCCCGGTCCGCGTTCGGCGACGATCACCAGCTGCTCGGAGCTGTCGTCGGCGTCGTACTTCAGCCCGGAGTGCGGGTTGTCGAAGACCGCGGCGGGTAGCTGGTTGGCCGGCACCGAGAAGGCCGCCACGAAGCCGGGCCGCACGGCGCGGCTGGCCTCCTGCGCGGAGTACTCCAGGTCCTGCGGGTAGTGGTTGCGCCCGTCGATGATCACCAGGTCCTTGACCCGGCCGGTGATGTAGAGGTCGCCGTCGTAGTAGGTGCCGTAGTCACCGGTGCGCACCCACATGCCGTCCTCGGGGGCGCCGGCGGCGTGGGACTCCTCGATGCGGGACTTGAGCAGGTTGCGGAAGGTTTCCTCGGTCTCCTTCTCCTTGTTCCAGTAGCCCGAGCCCATGTTCTTGCCGTGCAGCCAGATCTCGCCGATCTGGCCGTCGGGCAGTTCGGTGGCGGTGTCGGCGTCGACGATGACCGCCCACTCGTCGATTCCGATCTTGCCGGCCGAGGCCTGCGCGACCGCGTTGTCCGACTCCGGGTCGACCTCGAGGAAGCTGTTGTTGTTCAACGTGTCCCGGTCGACGTGGATGATCTTCGGCGCCTCCTGCATCGGGGTGGTGGAGACGAACAGGGTCGCCTCGGCCAGCCCGTAGGAGGGCTTGATCGCCTTCTCCTGGAAGCCGTACGGGCCGAACGCCTCGTTGAACTTGCGCAGCGAGGCCGCCGAGACCGGCTCGGAGCCGTTGAGGATGGCCTTGACGTTGCTCAGATCCAGCGGCGGCTCGCCGTCGCGCGGGAGGCCGCGGGCGGCGGCGTGCTCGAACGCGAAGTTCGGGGCCACCGAGTAGGCCATGCCCTCGTCGTCGGGTTTGCGGGCCAACTCCCGGATCCAGCGGCCGGGCCGGCGCACGAACGCGGCCGGGGTCATGAACGTCACGTGGTGGCCGATCACCGGGGAGAGCATGACGGTGATCAGGCCCATGTCGTGGAAGAACGGCAGCCAGGTGACGCCGCGGTCGCCTTCGCGGCCCTCCAGCGCGTGCATCACCTGCACCACGTTGGTGGGCAGGTTCAGGTGGGTGATCTGCACGCCGGTGGGGGTGCGGGTGGACCCGGAGGTGTACTGCAGGTAGGCGATGGTGTCCTCGCTGGCGGGCATCAGCTCCCAGGTGGAGGCCACCTCGTCGGGGACCGCGTCGACGGCGATGACGCGGGGCCGCTCCTTGGCCGGGCGGCTGCGGAAGAACTTGCGGACGCCTTCGGCGGAGTCGCTGGTGGTCAGGATCGCGGCCGGCTCGCAGTCGTCGAGCACCGCGTGCAGCCGGCCGACGTGGCCGGGCTCGGCCGGGTCGAACAGCGGCACCGCGATGCGCCCGGAGTACAGGGTGCCGAAGAACGCGACCAGGTACTCCAGGTTCTGGGCGCACAGGATCGCGACCCGATCGCCGGGCTTGGTGACCTGCTGCAGGCGGGCGCCGATGGCGCGGTTGCGGGCCCCGAACTCCGCCCAGGAGATGTCGCGGGCGACCCCGTCGCGCTCGGTGGAGTAGTCCAGGAACCGGTAGGCGAGCTTGTCGCCGCGGACCGAAGCCCACCGTTCCACGTGGCGTACCAGACTGCCGTGTTCGGGAAACCTGATCTGACCGTCCTTGATGAACGGGTTGCGGTATCCCAAATGGGAAGCCTGTGTCATACCACTCTCCTGTCGACACCTGGGCGGGGCAGCGGACCGATCGGACGTCCCGTCCGGCGATGCTGGCATGCTACCGACGCGCACAACCGGGACCGGACCGACGGCCCGTCCGCTCTTAATTCTTTCTTAATGTTAAGGGCCGGGGCGGCGTGAGCCAAATCAGCCCGCCTCCGGTGTGGCGCCGCTCATCCGTGCGGCGGATGCGGCGCGTTCTCGATCAACTGATGCGCCCAGTCCAGCGTCCAGGTCGTCGCCGGCTTGCCGTCGACCTCCCAGAATTTGGTGGTCGCGTACAGCGCGTGCACCGGGTTGGCGGCGCCCCCGGCAAGTTGGTCGAGGGTGGTGGGCAGGTTGGTGATGCTGAACGCCTCGCGGGGCGCGGCGCAGATCAAATCGCCCGGCGCGCAGATCTCGTTGGTGCGGTCGCCGAGCGCACCGAATCCGCCCGGTCGCGGCCCGGTCATCGACAGGCCCATCCCGGACAGCAGCGGCACCTCGCTGAGCGTGATCTCCGCGCCCTGCCCGGGCGGGTTGGGCCCGACCATCCGGCCCACCCCGTCCTCGCGGCGGCCGTCGGCGATCAGCGTGACCCCCAGCACCAGGTCCTCGTCGACCGGGCCCTCGTCGTTGCCGATCATGTTGGCGATGTCTCCGGCGATCACCGCGCCCTGGGAGAAGCCGATGATCACGTAGCTGGTCAGCGGGCAGCGCTCGTTCATGTCGGTCAGCGCCTTGATCGTGGCGCGGGTGCCCTCGGCGCGGCTGTCGTTGTACGACATCTGCTTGTCGTTGCTCAGCGGGTTATGGAACTGCGCGGTGTAGGGGATGGTGTAGGGCTGCACCCGCGCGGCGTCGAAGTTCTCCGCGATCGGGCGGGTCACGTTGAGTAGCAGCGCGATGGGGAACTCGCCCGGGTTGAGCGGGTCGTCGGTGCGGGAGGACTCCCAGGTGCCCGGGATGGACACCAGCTGCACATCCGGGCAGCTGGCGTCCTGGAAGGCCGGGCGGGGTTTCTTCGCCCGGGGGGTCGTGGTGGTCGGCACCGCCTCGGGTCGCTCGGAGCTCGGCGGCGCCGAGGGCATGCGGATGACGATGATCACCACCCAGATGACCAGGGCGACGGCGACGGCCATCGCGACGGCGGCGATCAAGCCCAGAATGCGGCGGCGTTTGCGCCGCGAGGTGTTGGCCATCGTCTCCTGCTCACCAGAGTCGGTCGAGTTGCGTTTCCACGGTACCGACCCCGGGCGCCGGCCCGGCATCGAGCACGGCCCACCCCGGTCCGGCCGGGTGGCGCCGGGGCCGCCCGGACGTCCGGCGGGACGCCCGACCGGAGGTCAGCCGGACGCGGGCGGGAAGCGAGGCGGGAGCCAGGCGGGCGGCTAGCCGATGGCGGCGACGATGTCGCCGGACATGGCGCCCAGCTGGCCCGCCCACGACCCCCAGGTGTGGTCCCCGCTGCCGAAGTCGACGTGGATGTTGCGGCCGCCGGCGTTGCGGTACTGCTGGTAGAAGTGGCGGGCGCTGCCCGAGGCCTCCGCGGCCGCGCCGATCATGGCCGGGACGTCGGCGGGCGCGTCCACTCCGGGGCTGAACACCCAGACCCGGGTGTTGTTGGCGGCCAGCATCCCGGCGTGCACGGACGGGTCGTGCCACTTCCAGCGGCCCAGCTGCGGGGCGCCCCACATGCCGTTGGCGTCCACCCCGCCGAACTGGGCCAGCCCCGCGGTGATGGCGCCGTTCTCCCAGGTGGACGACGGGTAGAGGAACCCGGAGAGCGAGCCGGCGAAGCCGAACCGGTCCGGGTGGAACACCGCCATCATCATCGCGCCGGTGCCGCCCTGGGAGGCGCCCACGATGGCGTGGCCGCCGGGGGCCAGACCCTTGTTGGCGGCCAGCCAGTTCGGCAGCTCGTCGGAGAGGAAGGTCTCCCACTGCTTGCTGCCGTCCTGCTCCCAGTTGGTGTAGAGGCTGAAGGCGCCGCCGGCCGGCGCGACCACCGAGACGCCCTTGCCGGCCAGGGTGGCCATCGCGTTGCCCGCGGTGACCCAGTTGCTCACATCGGGTGCGGCGTTGAACGCGTCGAGCAGGTAGACCGCGTGCGGCCCGCCGGCCTGGAACGAGACCGGGATGTCGCGGCCCATGGCCGCGGAGGGCACCATCAGTTGCTCGACGCCGTCGGCGTGGGCGGGGCCGGCCGTCGCGGTCCACATGCCGGTGGCCAGCACCGCCACGCTGACGGCCCGCAGCAGTTTCGACAGCGCTCTCATGGCTACCTCCGACGACCGTTTCTTCCGCTCCGCGCACGCTCGGTACGCAAGGTAGTGAATCACACCGGCCGGTCGCGGCGGGCCGATACGGCCGACGGCGGCGCCCCGCAGGGCACCGCCGTCGAACACGTTGCGGACGAACCGCTCACGGCTATCGCGCCGTGGTGTCGGTTACTCCTGGCCGCCGTCGGAGGCGCCGGTCTCGGTGACCGCGCCGCCGGAGGAGGCGCCCAGCACCCGCTGCAGGTCCGGCTTCATCGCCTGCAGCTGCTGGCCCCAGTAGCCCCAGTCGTGGGTGCCGCTGGTCGGGAAGTTGAACACCCCGTTGGTCCCGCCGTGGGCGATGTACTCGTCCTGGAAGGTCCGGTTGGTGCGGATGGTCAGCTTCTCCAGGAACTCGGCCGGGACGTTGGCGCCGCCGACCTCGCTGGGGTTGCCGTCACCGCAGTAGATCCAGATGCGGGTGTTGTTGTCGACGAGCTTCTGGATGTTGACCATCGGGTCGTTGCGCTGCCAGGCCGGGTCGCTCTTGGGGCCCCACATGTCGGCGGCCTTGTAGCCCCCGGCGTCCCCCATGGCGAGGTTGACCAGCGTCGGCCACCAGCCCTCGGAGAGGTTCAGGAAGCCCGACATCGAGCTGGCGTAGACGAACTGCTGCGGGTAGTAGATCGACAGCGTCAGCGCCGCCGAGCCGGCCATCGACAGACCCACCGCGGCACCGCCGGTCGGCTTGACGCTGCGGTTGGCCGAAAGCCACTGCGGCAGTTCACTGGTCAGGAAGGTCTCCCACTTGTAGGTGGAGCAACCCGCTTTGCCGCAGGCCGGCTTGTACCAGTCGGAGTAGAAGCTGGACTGGCCGCCCACCGGCATGATCATCGACAGGCCCGAGTCGTAGTACCACTCGAACGCCGCGGTGTTGATGTCCCAGCCGCTGTAGTCGTCCTGGGCGCGCAGACCGTCGAGCATGTACACCGCCGGGGAGTTCTCCCCGCCGCTTTGGAACTGCACCTTGATGGTGCGGCCCATCGCCGCCGACGGCACCTCCAGGTACTCCACCGGCAGTCCCGGCCGGGAGAAGGCGCTGGCGGTCGCCGTGCCGCCCACGACGCCGATCAGGCCGGGCAGCAGCACCGCACCCGCGGCGGCCACCAGCAGGCGCCGCGGCAGCTCCTTCGTCGCGGCGCGCATCATCTCAACGAGTTTCACCGTTGTTTTTCCTCTTCTTTCTCAACCACCAGCAGGAGGTATGGCGGAATGCTGCCCGGCACTGCCGGCAGCGCCCGTGTAGTCAACCACACCGAAAGGCCATCCCCCACATCGCGCGGATCCGTTGCCGCTGTTCGGTTTCATGATCGGCGCGCCCCGCCCGCGCGTTACACCGCCGCCCCGGCGACCGCCGAATACGCCGGTCGCCGCGAAGCCGCCGGTCACGCCGGTACGGCCGGTTGCTGGTGTTATGCGCGGCCGTCGGCGGAGAAAATGTGGCGCGTTTCACGTCCGGTTCCCGCCCGGCGCCTGCCGCGCACCGCGTCACGGCCCGGTCGCGGGCAGCCCGGTGTAGGGGTCGGGGTCGGTCTCGGGTATCTCGAGTCCGCAGCGGATCAACTCATACAGCGGCACCCGGTCGATGCGGTAGCGGGTGAACTCGTAGGCGTGCACCAGGTTCGACACGAACCGGCGCGGGCCCATCGGGGCGCGCACCGAGGCGAGCACCGCCTCGGTCGCCGGGCACCGGAGTGCGGCCTGGGCCTGCTCGACCCAGCCCTCGTCGAGATAGGGCGGCAGGTAGGGGTGCTGCTTCAGGAACGGGCCCTCGGCGACCGCCCAGTCCGGGAAGAGGTCCTTGTCGTGGCCGATGCGGGCGTGGTCGAGGCGGTCGGTGTGCGCGGCCAGCGGGTTGGCCAGGCCGATCTGGTCGATCACCCGCACGTGCAGGCCGACGTTCATGCTGACCATGCCCAGGTTGGTGAAGAAGACGGTGTGCGGCGGTTTGCGGCCCGGCTCCTGCTGATCGGGGGGCGGCGGAATGGCCGGCACCACGTCCCACTGGTCGTAGTTGCCCGACGGCAGCAGCAGCGCGCCGTCGGGGGTGTTGTTCAGCGCGATCAGCGCCGCCCGCATCCGCGGGTAGTCGAGGTAGTCGGCGGCGGTCAACGGGTGGGCGTGCCCGGTGGCCTGGGAGTAGAACTTGCGCTCGTCGATGATGCCGTCGTAGCCGATGCGGGTGGCGTTGGCGCCCATGCCGGCGGAGTTGGCCGCCCACAGCGACCAGCCGGCCAGCCCGAGCCACAGCAACCCGACCGCGCCGGCCAGCCAGTAGCCGGTCTCCTTGGAGATCCGGCTGCCGTCGGGGATGACCAGCGGCACCACCGCCAGCGGGGTGATGAGGCAGAACACCGGGGCCAGCAGCACCCGCGCGTGCATGAAGTCGCCGCCCTGGCGGGTCCAGTAGGCGGCCTGCAGCAGGCCGCTGATGACCATGAACGCCACCACCGCCGCGGGGCTCTGCACCGCCCGGGCCAGTCCGCGCCGGGAGGTCGCGGCCGGGGGCTGCAGCCACCACGGGTTGCCGCGGGTGATCAGCAGCACCGGCACCAGGGCGACCAGCAGCAGCGCCGGGATCCACAGGGCATACGGGCCGGTGAAGTTGGCCAGGTATCGCCAGCCCTGCTGCCATTTGTCGCCGGCGGCGTCCTTGGCCAGCGCGGTGCCGGGCACCACCAGTCCGTAGTAGCCCATCCGGAAGATCTGGTAGCCGACGGGCAGCAGGCCACCGGCGACCAGGATCAGGGTGCGGGCCCGCCAGCCGCCGGCGGCCACCAGCATCATCACCAGCGCCAGCCCGCCCATCAGGGCCAGCTCCGGGCGGACCAGGACACTGCAGCCGGCCACGAAAGCCAGTGCGGCGGTGAACAGTCGGCTCGGCGGCCCGGAGCGCGGGGCCTGCGCCCAGCAGACCATCATCCACCACAGCAGACCGAGGTAGGCCAGCGTCAGTCCGCACTCCAGCCCGGAGGTGGCGAAGTCCCGGGCCGGGGGCAGCGCGAGGTAGACCAGCGCCCCGGCGGGCAGCATCAGCGCGCGCTGGCCGCGCAGCCCGGGCGCGTACAGGCGGGCGGTGCCCAGCATCGCCAGCGCCATGCCCAGCAGGCTCAGCGAAAACGCCAGCGCGAGCACCACGTACTCCAGCCGCACCGGTCCGCCCACCCAGCTGCCCAGGTAGACCAGGTAGGTCCAGGCGGTGGAGGTGTTGGCCTCGATGCGCTCGCCGGCGTTGAAGACCGGGCCGTTGCCGGCCAGCAGGTTGCGCACGGTGCGCAGCACGATCAGCCCGTCGTCGGAGATCCACCGGCGCTGCCAGGCACCCCAGCCGAACAGCGCGGTGACCACGATGACGCTGATCCACAGGCTGGCGCGCACCGTGGCGTCGTAGGGGTAGACCGGCCAGGCCGGCGACCGGTTCGCCGGCCGCTCCGTCGGCCGGACGCTAACCGCAGGCAACGGCGACACCGACGGATCCGAGCCAGGCCAGGGCCAGCAGCTGCAGCACGCGGTCGCGGCGCAGGATGTCCTCGGGCTCGCCGGCCAACCCGCCGTCGACGTCGACCGCGTAGCGCAGCAGCCCGATGGTGATCGGGATGATCGAGATGGCGTACCAGGAGCCGGAGCCGTGGTCGCGTTCGAACGCGAACAGCGAGTAGCACACCACCATCGCCGTGGCCGACAGCGTCCAGACGAACCGCAGGTAGGTGCTGGTGTAGCTCTCCAGCGATTTCCGGATCTTGGCGCCGGTGCGCTCGGCCAGCTGCAGCTCGGCGTAGCGCTTGCCGGCCACCATGAACAGCGACCCGAACGCCATCACCAGCAGGAACCACTGCGACAGCGGGATCTCGGCGGCCACCCCACCGGCGATGGCGCGCAGCAGGTAGGCCGAAGAGACGATGGAGATGTCGATGACGGCCTGGTGTTTGAGCCCGAAGCAGTACGCCAGCTGCATGGCCAGATAGACCGCCATCACCAACGCCAGGTTGGGGGTCACCGTCGCCGCGATGCCCAGCGAGGCGGCGCCGAGCAGCGCCGCCAGGCTGTAGGCCAGCCATTCGGGGACCACGCCGGCGGCGATCGGCCGGAACCGTTTGGTGGGGTGGGCGCGGTCGGCCTCGACGTCCCGCGCATCGTTGACCAGGTAGATCGCCGAGGCCGCCAGGCAGAACACCACGAAGGCGACCAGCACCTTGATCGCCACCGCGCGGTAGTCGACGTCGAGGCGGCCCAGCGCCGCCAGCGGTGCGGCCACCACCAGGACGTTCTTGACCCACTGGCGGGGCCGGACCGCCTTGATCACGCCGACGGCCAGGTTGCTCGGGGGTCCGCCGGTCGCCGGCGCCTCGTCGATCTTGCTCATGGACCTGCGCTCGTTCCTTCTGCTCGGGCGTCCAGCCGGGCCGCGGCGGACGCGACGGCGGCGCCGACGACGACCCCGGCCGCCACGTCGCTGGGGTAGTGCACTCCCAGCAGTATCCGCGAGAGCGCCATCGGCGGGACCAGCACCGCCGGCAGCCGCAGCCCGCTGGCGCGGCCCAGCAGGATCGCCGCGGCGGTGGTGGAGGTGGCGTGCGCCGACGGGAAGCTCAGCCGGCTCGGGGTGCCGACGTTGACCGCCACCGCCGGGTGGTGCGGGCGCTGCCTGCGCACCACCCGCTTGATCAGCACCGCGGCGGCGTGCGCGGCCAGCGTGCCGGCCGCGGCCAGCAGCCAGTCGCGCCGGCGGCGCGGCCGCGCCAGGGCGCCCAGCGCGGCCAGGGCCAGCCAGCCCAGGCTGTGTTCCCCGAAGTAGGACAGCGCGCGGGCCGTCGCCAGCGCGCCGGGCCGGTCGGCCAGCGCCGACTGCACCGCCACCATGGCGGCGACCTCGCCGTGCGGCGCGCCGGGTTCGCTCACTTGCCCGGCGCTCGGGTCGTCGGCTCGGTGAGCAGCACGCTCTCCCACTGCTGCGGGCTGGACAGCATCGGCAGCGCCTGCCGGTAGGTGCGCCGCATCGTGTCGAACCGGCGGGCCAGCCGCAGGTGTTGGCGCAGCGAGGCGCGCAGCAGGCCGAACATCTTGGCGCGGTCGCGCTGCCGGTACACCACGCCGCGGCCGTCGGCGGTGGTGACGGTGACACCGTCGACCTTGCACAGCAGGAACCACCGGGCGTCCTGGGTGGGCACGTTGAGCTGGGGCCGCCGGTGATGTTCGGGGTCCTCCCGGGTGAGCTGGTGCAGGACCCCGCGGGCTAGGCGCACCGCGATCGCCGGCGCCGACACCGGGGGCTTGTTGACCCGGGTGCGCCCGGAGGGCACCGGCAGCGCCGTCGCGCCCGGCAGCACCACCGCGTCGGGGTACTGCTTGCGCATCGCATGCACCGTCGGCAGCGACGATTCGAGGATCGAGAACAGATTCTCCGGCCCGGCCAGGAAGTCCGCGATCGCCTGGTTCTGGATGGCCACCGTCGAATACTCCAGGCACAGCAGGTGTTTCAGCGTCGCCTTCAGCGAGCTGCGCAACAGTCCGCGGCTGGCGCCGTCCCAGTGCATCGCGGCCACCACCAGCCGGTTGCGCAGGTGGAAGTAGGCCTGCCAGTCGATGGCGTCGTCCTTGTCGCTCCAGGCCATGTGCCAGATCGCCACGCCGGGCAGGGTGACGGTCGGATAGCCGTGCTCGGCGGCGCGCAGCCCGTAGTCGGCGTCGTCCCATTTGATGAACAGCGGCAACGGCTGGCCGAGCTCCTCGGCCACCGCCCGCGGGATCATGCACATCCACCAGCCGTTGTAGTCGACGTCGATGCGCCGGTGCAGCGCCGGACTCTCCTCCAGCGACGCTTTGGCGAAGTCGTGGTCGTATTCGGCGTGCGGCGCGTTGGTCCACATGAACTCGTCGCGGTCGACCACCTCGCCCATCACGTGCAGGTGCGAGGGTTCCTGCAGGTTGAGCATGTGGCCGCCGACCAGGGTGGGTGACTTGGCGAACCGGTTCATCGCCAGCGCCCGCAGGATCGAGTCCGGCTCGACGCGGATGTCGTCGTCCATGAACAGGATCTGTTCGCAGTCGGTGTTCTTCAGCGCCTCGTACATGACCCGGCTGTAGCCGCCGGAGCCGCCCAGGTTGGGTTGGTCGTGGATGGACAACCGGTCGCCCAGGGCGGCGGCCGCCTCGGCGAAGCCGGGGTGGTCGACGGCCTTGGCGGTGCCCTGGTCGGAGACGATCACCGCGCCGACGACCTCGTCGACCAGCGGGTCGGAGGTCAGGGCGGCCAGCGCGTTGACGCAGTCGGCGGGGCGGTTGAAGGTCGGGATGCCCACCGCGATGTTGGCGCGGCCCGGCGCGGGCTGCGGCGCGTACCAGCCGGCGCTGTGCAGCCGGACCGGGCTGTCGGTGGTGATGTCGAACCAGATCCAGCCGCCGTCCTCGAACGGCGAGAGGTCGATCTCGAACTCGGTCCAGGCCGGCGCCCCGGCGGGGTCGGCGGTGCCGTCGCCGCCGCCGACGCTGATCCGCGCGCCGGTCGCCTTGGTGCGGTAGACGTCGACCCGCGCCGAGCCGGTGAGTTCGACGCGCAGCACCACCGATTCCAGGGTGGACCAGCGCCGCCAGTAGCTGGCCGGGAAGGCGTTGAAGTAGGTCGCGAACGACACCTCCGATTCGGCGCCGATCTCCAGGGTGGTGCGGCTCGGCGCGTGCGCGCGCCGCGCGTTGGTGGCCGACTCCTCCAGGTAGAGCTTGCGGACGTCGTGGGGTTCGCCGGGGCGCGGCAGGATGACCCGCGCCAGCAGGCTCACCGCACGCGATTCGGTGTCGTCGAGCGGGCCCGACGGGATGTCGCTCATGGTTTGCTCTCTTCCAACCTCACGCCGTCACGCAGGTGCGGGGCGAGGACGTTGTCGTACATGTTCAGGGCGCTCGCGATGGCCATGTGCATGTCCAGGTATTGGTAGGTGCCCAGCCGGCCCCCGAACAGCACGTTCGACGCCGCGGTCTCGGCCTTGGCGCGGGCCCGGTAGGCGGCCAGCACCGCCCGGTCGGCCTCGGTGTTGATCGGATAGTAAGGCTCGTCGTCGTCGCCGGCGAACCGAGAATACTCCCGCATGATCACGGTCTTGTCGGTCGGATAGGCCCGCTCGGGGTGGAAGTGCCGGAACTCGTGGATCCGGGTGTAGGGCACCTCGAGGTCGTTGTAGTTCATCACCGCGGTGCCCTGGAAGTCGCCGGTGTCGAGCACGTCGAGCTCGAAGTCCAGCGTGCGCCAGCCCAGCCGGCCTTCGGCGTAGTCGAAGTAGCGGTCCAGCGGCCCGGTGTAGACCACCGGGGCGGCCGGGGCGGCCGCCCGCAGCTCCGCGCGGACGTCGAACCAGTCGGTGTCCAGCCGCACCTCGATGTTGGGGTCGGCGGCCATGTTCTCCAGCCAGGCGGTGTAGCCGTCGACCGGCAGGCCCTCGTAGGTGTCGTTGAAGTAGCGGTTGTTGAAGGTGTAGCGCACCGGCAGCCGGCTGATGACCGCGGCGGGCAGGTCGACGGGGTCGGTTTGCCACTGCTTGGCGGTGTAGCCCTTGACGAACGCCTCGTACAGCGGGCGCCCGATCAGCGAGATCGCCTTCTCCTCGAGGTTCTTCGCGTCGGCGGTGTCGATCTCGGAGGCCTGCTCGGCGATCAGCGCGCGGGCCTCGTCGGGGCTGAAGTAGCGGCCGAAGAACTGCGACACCAGCCCCAGCCCCATCGGGAACTGGTAGGCCTGCCCGTCGTGCATGGCGAAGACCCGGTGCTGGTAGTCGGTGAACTCGGTGAACTGCCGCACGTAGTCCCAGACCCGCTTGTTGGAGGTGTGGAACAGGTGGGCGCCGTACTTGTGGATTTCGATGCCGGTCTGCGGTTCGGCCTCAGAGTAGGCGTTGCCGCCGATGTGCGGCCGCTTCTCGGTAACGAGGACCCGCTTGCCGAGCTGGGTGGCCGCCCGCTCGGCGATGGTCAGCCCAAAGAACCCGGATCCGACGACGAAAAGGTCATAACGTGCGGTCATCGGCGCCTAGAGTATCGGACCCGGCGACGTTCCCGCCGCGCCGCTCCGGGTGACCGCAGCGCGGCAGATCGCGATTGGCTCACGATTCGATCTCGTCACACCAATCTCACTATTCACACTCGTACCATCGATCACAGCGGCTCCCTGCCGTGCTGCACCCGATGCAGTAGTCCACCATTGAGGAGACTTCCGTGCCGAACCGACGTCGACGCAAGCTCTCGACAGCCATGAGCGCAGTCGCCGCGCTGGCAGTCGCAAGTCCATTTGCCGTAGTCACCGTTTCCGAGTTGAGCGCCAGCGCCGTCCCGGAGCAGCCCGACTTCGTCCGCGCTGCAGTGGTGACCGATCTGCCGAACGAACTGATGTCGGCGCTGAGCCAGGGCCTCTCCCAGTTCGGGATCAACCTGCCGCCGGTGCCGACGGGCCTGAGCCCCGCCGGGGCGATGCCGGCCACCAGCCCCGGCCTGACCTCGCCGGGCCTGACCTCCCCGGGGCTGACCTCGCCGGGGTTGACCTCACCGGGGCTGACCAACCCGGCGCTGACCAACCCGGGTCTGACCAGCCCGACCGGGGCGCTGCCGGGGCTGACCGATCCCGCGCAGCTCTCCCCCGGCCTGACCGATCCGGCCGGCGCCCTGCCCGACCCGGGTGGGGCCCTGCCCGGCGTCAACCCGGCCGGCGCCCTGCCCGGCGTGGATCCGGGGTTGACCAACCCGGCGGCCACGCTGCCCGGCGTGGACCCGGCGCTGCTCGGGCCCACCGACGGGCTCTCCCCGATCGGCCCCAGCGAGATGCCGATCACCGCCCCGATCGGGATGGACCCGTCGATGGGCACCTACCCCATCCTCGGTGACCCCTCCCTGGGCGCGATGCCGGTCGCGCCGGCGACCTCGTCCGGCGGCGGCATCGTCAGCGACGTGATGAGCGCCGCTCAGCAGCTGGGGGCGGGCCAGGTGATGGACCTGCTCAAGGGCGTGGTGATGCCGTCGATCACCCAGGCCGCGCAGGGCGTCAACCCCGCGGCACCGGCAGCGGCCGCCACCGACGCCGCGACCGACGCGGCCGGGGCGGCGACCGACGCCGCCGACGCGGCCCTGCAGTAACGACCTGTTACCCAACGGCACCGCAGAGGGAGCCTGGACCGGGCGGATCCAGCAACTCAGAGACTCTGCGGTGCCGTTACAGGTTGAGTCACTATTTTCCCACTAATGTCGTGTCGAAACATCTATAACTTGTGACACGTACGTAACATCGACGCGTGCCGTCCCGCCGCCCCGCGCCGACGATGCTGCTCACCGCCATCGCCGCCACCGTCGTGATCCTGCCGTGGGCGCTCGACGGCGGCTCGAACGAGCACCCCGCGCCGCCGAACGCGGCCGAGACCCGCCTGGCCGAGCAGGCGCTGCCCGACCTCGGCGGCGGGGTCAGCGTCCGCGAGATCAGCCAGGACACCCCGTTCTCCCTCATCGCGCTGACCGGCAGCGACCTGACCGGCACGTCGGCGCGGGTGCGCGCCCGCGCCGAGCACGGCGGGTGGGGACCGTGGTTCGAGGTGGAAGCCCCCGAGTTCACCGGCGACGACGCCGCCACCCGCCGCCGCGGCACCGAACCGGTATTCGTCGGGCGCACCCACGCCGTGCAGATCGAGGTGCGCCGGCCCGCCGGGGCCGCACCCACCACCGGCGGCCGGACCGAGCAACCCGACACCGGCTTGGGATACCGGCCCGCCGCGACCGAGGAGTCGCTGGGCCAGAACGTCTCGGCGGTGTTGATCTCACCGCCCCAAGCCCCCGTCGACGCGCAGTGGACCCCGCCGAACGCGGTGACCCCACCGGGTCAGCCGCCCGCGATCATCGGCCGCGGCCAGTGGGGCGCGGACGAGACCACCCGCTGCCCGACCGGCTACGACGACCGCCTGCGCGCGGCCGTCGTGCACCACACCGCCGGCAGCAACGACTACAGCCCGCAGGACTCGGCGGCGATCGTCCGGGCGATCCAGGCCTACCACACCCGCACGCTGGGCTGGTGCGACATCGCCTACAACGCCCTGGTCGACAAGTACGGTCAGGTCTTCGAGGGCCGCGCCGGCGGCATCAACCGCGCCGTGCGCGGCTCGCACACCGGCGGGTTCAACACCGGCACCTGGGGCGTGGCGATGCTGGGCAACTTCGACGACGAGCCGCCCACCGCGATCCAGGCCCGCACGGTGGCGCGGCTGCTGGGGTGGCGGCTCAGCCTCGACGGGGTGGACCCGCTGGGCACCGCGACGCTGCGGTCCGCCGGCGGCGCCTACACCAGCGTCGTCCGCGACACCGTCGCCACCCTGCCGGCGATCTTCACCCACCGCGACGTCGGGGCCACCGACTGCCCCGGCCACCAGGCCTACGCGATGCTGGACTGGATCCGCACCGAGGCGGCCCGGTTCACCCGGCCCGCCGGACCCGAGGACCTGATCGACGCCCTGCAGGGCGGGGCGATCCTGGCCCGCTGGCAGGCGATGGGCGGCATGGACAGCGTGCTGGGCGCCCCCACCTCCCCGGAGTCCGCCGGCGCCGACGCCACCCGCTACGCCACCTTCACCCACGGCGCGATGTACTGGTCGCCGCAGACCGGCGCACAGCCGCTGACCGGGGCGATCTACGACGCGTGGGCCGCACTCGGCTACGAGCGCGGCGTGCTCGGCCTGCCGACCAGCGGCGAGATCCAGGAACCGCAGTGGATCGGGCAGAACTTCCAGCACGGGACGCTGAACTTCGACCGGCTCACCGGCACGGTGACCCGGGTGGTCGACGGGCTGGCGCAGGTGTTGCCGCCGCCGACCGCCGGTGGCCCCCCGGTGCAGCTCGAGCGGTTCTCCCCGCCGGTCAGCCCGCTCGACTGAGCCCGCCGCTCACGGCCACCACCGCTCCAGCACCCGGGCCAGCCCGTCGTCGGTGTTGGCCGCGGTGACCTCGTCGGCCGCCGCGATCGCGATCGGGTGCGCGTTGCCCATCGCCACCCCGTGACCGGCGCGCTGCAGCATCGGCACGTCGTTGGGCATGTCGCCGAACGCCAGCACCTCGGTGTCGGCGATGCCCAGCGGCCCGGTGATCTCGGCGATGCCGGTGGCTTTGCTGATCCCCGGCGGCACGACCTCGACCAGCCCCCGGTCGGTGGAGAAGGTCACCTCCGCCGCCGCGCCGTGGCGGATCAGCGCGGCGGCCATGTCGGCGCTGCGCGCCCCGGGCATGCCGACCAGCAGCTTGACCGCGGGCGCGCTGAGCAGGTCCGCCATCGACACCTCGGTGTTGTCCGGGTTGAGCCAAGCGTGGTGATAGCCCGGGGAGCTGACGAACTGCGGGCTGGCGGCGTCGTGCGCCCGCTCCCCGATGCGTTCGACCGCCAGCCCCGCCCCCGGCAGCGCGCGGGCCACCACGTCGGCGAGCTTGACCAGGGCGTCGGGGCTGAGCGTGCGGGCGGCGAGGACGCGGTCGGTGGCGGGGTCGTAGATCACCGCACCATTGGCGCAGACCGCCGTCGGGGCGAACCCGAGTTCGTCGATCACCGGGCGCACCCAGCGCGGCGGCCGCCCGGTGGCCAGGATGAACCGGGCGCCGCCGTCGAGCGCGGCGAGCACCGCCGCGCGGGTCCGCGGGCTGATGGTGTCGTCGTCGTCGAGCAGGGTGCCGTCGACGTCGCTGGCGATCAGCGCCGGCGCCGCCCTCACCGCGATCCGGCCATCACCGCGACCGCCTCGGTGGGGCGCCGGCACGTTTGCGGGCGGCCTCCTCGCGGCGCCGGGCGCGGGCGAGCAGCTCCTCCCGGCGCAGCACCGCCGACTCCTCCGGGGACGGCGCGCCCCCGCCGAGCCGGCGAGGCACCCAGTGCGCGCCGGTGGGATGGGGGTAGTCCTGCTGGACGGCGTGCAGCATCGAGACCATCTTCTCCCGCAGCTCGGCGATGAGCTGCTCGGCGCTGCCGCGCGGCGCCAGCGGCCGGCCGGCGGCCACCATGATCGGGACGTTGTTGCGGAACAGGTTCTTCGGGTGGTCCTTGGGCCAGATGCGCTGCGCGCCCCACACGATCATCGGGATGAGCGGGACCTGCGCCTCCAGCGCCATCCGCGCCGCACCGGTCTTGAACTCCTTGAGCTCGAGGCTGCGGCTGATCGTCGCCTCCGGATGCACCCCGACCAGTTCGCCCTGCTTGAGCCGGGTTACCGCCTCGTGGTAGGCCTGCTCGCCGCGCTCGCGGTCCACCGGGATCAGCTTGGTGTGCTTGATCACGTAGTTGACGGCCGCGACGTCCTGCATCTCGGCCTTGATCATGAACCGCAGCCGCCGCCGCCGCTGCAGCGCGGCCAGCGACGCGGGCAGCCAGTCCACGTAGCTGGTGTGGTTCACCGCGATCACCGCGCCGCCCCGTTCGGGCAGGTGCTCCAGGCCGTGGTAGCTGATCTTGGTCTTGTTGACCGCCACCACCGGCGGCACCACGATCTCCAGCAACCGGAAGAACGGCTCGGCCATGATCGGCTACCTCCTTGGGCGACGCGCGCGGCGGGAAAGTTCGGCCTCATCGAGAACCTTAGCCTGCGCCGGGGTGGGGGCACCGCCGCCGATTCGCCGCGGCACCCAGAACGCGTCGGCCGGGCGCGGGTAGTCGCGCTGGGCGTCGTCGAGCAGGGCGGTCATCCGCTCGCGCAGCGCGCCGAG
Organism: Mycobacterium sp. 1274756.6; assembly: GCF_001668625.1. Taxonomy (GTDB): domain Bacteria; phylum Actinomycetota; class Actinomycetes; order Mycobacteriales; family Mycobacteriaceae; genus Mycobacterium. Next base: position 7,226 of record NZ_LZLJ01000037.1, on the reverse strand, counting down.
CAGGGCGTCGATGGCTCCGGCGTCGACGTCCCCGACGGGCGGCAGCGGTGCCCCCACGGCGACCCGGATCGGGATCTTGTGCCTGCCCAGCCGGCGGGGGTGGTCCTTGGTCCAGATGCGCTGGGCGCCCCACACGACCAACGGGATGATCGGCACCTGCGCCTCCAGCGCCATCCGCGCCGCACCGGATTTGAACTCCTTGAGCTCGAAGCTGCGGCTGATCGTCGCCTCCGGGTAGACCCCCACCATCTCCCCGCCGCGCAACCGCTCGACCGCCACCGCGTAGGCCTGCGCACCCGCGCGACGATCCACCGGGATGGTGCCGGTGTGTCTGATCAGGAAGTCGACCACGCGCACCTGCTGCATCTCGGCCTTGATCATGAACCGCATCCGCCGGCCCCGGCGGTGCAGCGCCAGCGCCGCCGGCAGGAAATCGACGTAGCCGGTGTGGTTGATCGCCACCACCGCGCCGCCGGCGGTCGGGATGTGCTCCAGACCGGTGTACACCAGGTCGGTGCCGGTCGCCTTGACCAGTGCCCGGGCCGCGATCTCCAGGCAGCGGAAGACCGGCTCCATGGCTACTCGGGGCCGGCCGCCGGGGGTCCGGCGCGGCGCGCGGCGCGGGCGGCCGCTTCCTCGTCGTCCATCCGGGCCGCCTCGGCCAGCGACGGGGCGCCCCCGCCCAACCGGCGGGGCACCCAGAATTCGCCCGGCGGGTACGGCCCGTAGGCGTCCTGGACCTGTTCGAGCAGGTGCTGCATCCGGGAGTGCAGCAGCGCGGTCAGGTCGGGCGCCGGCAGGGTCGGCGGAATGGGCTCGCCGACCGCGACGGTGATCGGCACTTTGGGCCGCCACAGCGAGCGCGGGTGGCCCTTGGTCCAGATGCGCTGGGCGCCCCACACGATGTGCGGGATGATCGGCACGTCCGCTTCGATCGCCATCCGCGCCGCCCCCGACTTGAGGTCTTTGATCTCGAAGCTGCGGCTGATGGTGGCCTCCGGGTACACCCCGACCAACTCCCCGGCTCGCAGGTAGTCACAGGCCAGCTGGAACGAGGCGTTGCCGTTGGCCCGGTCGACCGGGATGTGCTTGCAGCCGCGCATCAGCGGCCCGCCGATCTTGTGGTCGAAGATCTCCTGCTTGGCCATGAACCGCACCTTGCGGCCCAGCCCCTGCTTGAACGCCGGCAGCCCGGCGAAGCTGAAGTCGAAGTAGCTGGTGTGGTTGATGGCCACCACCGCTCCGCCGACCTCGGGCAGGTTCTCCACGCCGCTCACGGTGAACCTGAGGCCCTGCACCCGCCACGCCAACCGCGCGCATTTGATGATCGTCCCGTACACCGGTTCCACGCCGCTCAGCCTAATGCGCGGCGACCGGCGGCGGGCCGGGGCCGCGTCCCGCCGGCGGTTAAGCTCGGGGGCACGCCCGGAACGGCCGGGCCCGTCGGCGTCGAGAGAAGGTATTAGTGCAGGTAACCAGCGTCGGACATGCGGGTTTTCGGATCGACACCCGCGCGGGCAGCATCCTGTGCGACCCGTGGGTGAACCCGGCGTACTTCGCGTCGTGGTTCCCGTTCCCCGACAACAGCGAGCTGGACTGGGCCGCCCTGGGCGACTGCGACTACCTCTACGTCTCCCACCTGCACCACGACCATTTCGATCCGCGCCACCTGCGCAAGTACGTCAACACCGACGCGGTGGTGCTGCTGCCGGACTACCCGGTGCCCGACCTGCGCACCGAGTTGGAGAAGCTGGGCTTTCACCGGTTCGTCGAGACCACCGACTCGGTGCGCCAGACCGTCAGCGGCCCCAAGGGCGACCTGGAGATCATGATCATCGCGCTGCGCGCCCCGGCCGACGGCCCGATCGGCGACTCCGGCCTGGTGGTCTCCGACGGCACCACCACCGTGTTCAACATGAACGACTCCCGGCCGGTCGACCTCGATGTGCTCGAGGCCTTCGACCACATCGACGTGCACCTGCTGCAGTACTCCGGGGCGATCTGGTACCCGATGGTCTACGACATGCCCGCGCGGGCCAAGACGGCGTTCGGCACCCAGAAGCGGCAGCGCCAGATGGACCGGGCCCGTCAGTACATCGCCCACGTCGGCGCGACCTGGGTGGTGCCCTCCGCCGGACCGCCGTGCTTCCTGGATCCGGAGTTGCGCCACCTCAACGACGACCACGGCGACCCGGCCAACATCTTCCCCGACCAGATGGTCTTCCTCGACCAGATGCGCCGCAACGGCCACGACCGCGGGCTGCTGATGATGCCCGGCTCCACCGCCGCCTTCGCCGGCTCGGAGCTGGAGTCGCTGACCCACCCGCTGCCCACCGAGCAGGTGGAGGCCATCTTCACCACCGGCAAGGCCGATTACATCGCCGACTACGCGCAGCGGATGGAACCGGTGCTGGCCGCCGAGAAGGCCTCCTGGGCGCCGGCGACCGGCGAACCGCTGCTCGCGCCGCTGCAGGCGCTGTTCGAGCCGATCATGGCCAAAAGCGACGAGATCTGCGACGGGGTCGGCTATCCGGTCGAGTTGGTGCTCGGCCCCGAGACGGTCGTGCTGGACTTCCCGAACCGGTCGGTGCGCGCGCCGCTGGCCGGGGAGAAGTTCCGCTACGGGTTCGCCATCGCCCCGGAGCTGGTCCGCACCGTGTTGCGCGACGACGAACCCGACTGGGTGAACACCATTTTCCTGTCCACCCGGTTCACCGCCTGGCGGGTGGGCGGCTACAACGAGTACCTCTACACGTTCTTCAAGTGCCTCACCGAGGACCGGATCGTCTACGCCGACGGCTGGTTCGGCGAGGCCCACGACGACTCGGCCACCATCGAGTTGGGCGGCTACCAGATTCAGCGCCGCTGCCCGCACATGAAGGCTGACCTGTCGAAATTCGGTGTGGTGGAAGGTAGTACGTTGACGTGCAACCAGCACGGCTGGCAGTGGGACCTGGAGACCGGTCGCTGCCTGACCGCGCGCGGGCACGAACTGCGGTGCGCCAAGCTATGACACCGCAGCACTACGACGACGGCCTCATCCAGCTGGATCGACAGGCGATCACGTTGCGCCGCTATCACTTTCCGTCCGGAACGTCGAAAGTGATCCCGCTCGCCGCGGTCCGCGGCTACCGGACCGAGTCGCTGGGGCTGTTCGTGCACCGGTTCCGCCTCTGGGGCAGTTCGGATCTGCGCCGGTGGCTGCCGCTGGATGTCCAGCGGCCGCTGCGCTCGACGCTGGTGACCCTCCAGGTCGACGACACCTGGCCGGATCCGGCGTGCACCCCGGCCGACCCGGAGGCGTTCCTGGCGGCGCTGCGGCAGTTGGTGGGCTGACCGGGCTCAGCGCGGTGTGAGCACCTCGGCGCCGACATAGGGCACCAGCGCGGCGGGCACCCGCACGCTGCCGTCGGGTTGCTGGTGGTTCTCCAGGATCGCCACCAGCCAGCGGGTGGTGGCCAGGGTGCCGTTGAGGGTCGCCGCGGTCTGCGGCTTGCCGTTCTCGTCGCGGTAGCGGGTGGCCAGCCGGCGCGCCTGGAACGTGGTGCAGTTGGAGGTCGAGGTCAGCTCGCGGTAGGCGTTCTGGGTGGGAACCCAGGCTTCGCAGTCGAACTTGCGGGCCGCGGAATCGCCCAGGTCGCCGGCGGCCACGTCGATCACCCGGTAGGGCACCTCGATGGCGGCCAGCATCTGCCGCTGCCAGTCCAGCAGCCGCTGGTGTTCGGCCTCGGCCTCGGCGGGACGGCAGTAGACGAACGCCTCGACCTTGTCGAACTGGTGCACCCGGATGATGCCGCGGGTGTCCTTGCCGTGGCTGCCCGCCTCCCGGCGGAAACACGACGACCACCCGGCATAGCGCAGCGGCCCGGCCGACAGGTCCAGGATCTCCTCGGCGTGGTAGCCGGCCAGCGGCACCTCGGAGGTGCCGACCAGGTACAGGTCGTCGGCCTCCAGCCGGTACACCTCCTCGGCGTGCGCACCGAGGAAGCCGGTGCCGGACATGATCTCCGGGCGCACCAGCACCGGCGGGATCATCGGGACGAACCCGTTGTCCACCGCCAGCCGCACGGCCAGTTGCAGCAGACCCAGCTGCAGCAGTGCGCCACGCCCGGTCAGGAAGTAGAACCGGGCACCGGAGACCTTCGCGCCGCGGGCCATGTCGATCAGGCCCAGCGCCTCACCGAGTTCGAGGTGGTCGCGCGATTCGGCGAGGGCGGCCGGTTCCCCGACCACATCGAGCAGCGCGAAGTTGTCCTCCCCGCCGGACGGGACCCCGTCGGCGACGATGTTGGCGATGCCGAGGTGGGCGGCGGTCAGCGCCGCCTCGGCCTGCGCCTGGGCGGCCTCGGCGGCCTTGACCTGCGCGGCCAACTCCTTGGCGCGCTCGAGCAGCGCGGGCCGCTCCGCGGGGGTGGCGGCCCCGACCTGCTTGCTGGCCGCCTTCTGCTCGGCGCGCAGCGCGTCCGCGTTCGAGATCGCGGCGCGCCGCTCGGCGTCGGCGGTGAGCAGCGCGTCCACCAGCGCCGGGTCCTCCCCCCGGCTGATCTGGGAGCGCCGGACGGCGTCGGGGTCTTCACGCAGCAACCTCAGGTCGATCACGGCCTGAACACTACTTTTCCGCCCGACTGCCGGACAGGTCGGCTGGGCTGCCTGTCAGAATGGTGCCGATGTCCGAGGAGCCAGACCCGATCGACGACGCGCTCGACGAGCCGAGCGACGCGCCCGCCGAGCAGCCGAAACGGCGGCGGGTGCGGTGGCCGCGGCTGCGCACCCGCTCGTCACGGGCGGCGCGGCGCACGCTGCTGCTCACCGCGCTGGGCGGGCTGCTCATCGCCGGGGTGGCCGTCGCCATCCCGTTGATCGACCAGGACGAGGCACTGATCAGCTACCTGGGCCTGGATTCGCAGAACTCGGTGACCGCGCGGACCAACGACGCGTTCAGCAGCGCCGCCGCCGGTGACTGCCTGACCTGGCCGGAGGACACCCCCAACGCCGTCACGTTGGCCGACTGCGCCGGCGAGCACCGGTTCGAGGTGGCCGAGGCGGTCGACATGCGGGCTTTTCCCGGCTCGGAGTACGGACCCGACGCCGCGCCGCCGTCGGCGGATCGGCTGCGCGCGATCGGCAGCGAACAGTGCGAGCGCGCGGTGCACCGCTACCTGGGTCCGCGCTACGACCCCAACGGCCGGTTCGCGATCGGCGTGTTGTGGTCCGGCGACAAGCCCTGGCAGCACTCCGGTGAGCGGCGGATGCTCTGCGGGCTGCAACTGCCCGGCCCCGCGGACACCCAGCAGCTGTTCAGCGGGCGCGTCGCCGACCAGGACCAGTCGAAGGTCTGGCCGCCCGGCACCTGTCTGGGCATCGACACCGAGACCAACCAGCCCTCCGACATCCCGGTGGACTGCGCCGCGCCGCACTCCATGGAGGTGACCGGGACGGTCAACCTCGCCGAGCGGTTCCCCGACGTGCTGCCCTCCGAAGCCGACCAGGACGCCTACATCAAAGAGGTCTGCACCCGGGTCACCGAGGAGTACCTGGCGCCGGTGAAACTGCGTCAGACCACCCTGACCCTGCTCTACAGCACCATCTCGCTGCCCAGCTGGACCGCAGGCAGCCGCCAACTCAGTTGCAGCGTCGGCATGACGCTGGGCAACGGCGGGTGGGCCACGCTGCTCAACAGCGCCAGGGACGATCTGCTGATCAACGGGCAGCCGCCGGTGCCGCCGCCGGACATCCCCGAGGAGCGGCTGGACCTGCTGCCGCTGCCGGGGAGCTGAGCGCGCCGTGGCGGTCGCGATGGCGCCCGAGCGGTTCGAGGAGCTGGTCGCCGAGGCGCTCGATCTGATCCCGCCGCGGCTGGCCGCCGCCCTGAACAACGTGGTCGTGCTGGTCGCCGACCGCAATCCCGACGAACCGGACCTGCTCGGCCTGTACGAGGGGGTGGCGTTGACCGAGCGGGACTCCAACTACGCCGGGTCGCTGCCCGACGCGATCACCATCTACCGCGACGCCCTGCTCGACATCTGCCAGTCCGAACAGGAGGTGGTCGACGAGGTGGCGATCACCGTCATCCACGAGATCGCCCACCACTTCGGCATCGACGACGACCGGCTGCACGAACTGGGTTGGGGCTGACCCGGCACGGCACCGCGCCGCTGTCGGGTCCGGGTGCTACAAACGAGCCATGACCAATGGCTGCCGGTACTGCCACGACGACGTCGACCACTGCCACGGCACCGTCATCGACCATCCCTGCCGGCACTCCGAATGCACCACCGACGGCTGCGTCGACCACCATGCCGACCGGCACGTCTGCACGGTCGAATGCTGCGACACCGGGTGCCGCTGCGCGGAACTGGTCGGCTGAGCCGCCCCGATCAGCCCATCGGGTCGGCGCCGAGCGAATCGGCGGTCGGGGCCGGCCGCGGCTCGGGGCCGAACGGCGGTGTCCGCTCGCCCCACTGCACGCAACTCCACCGTCCGTCGGTGATCGGGGCCAGCACCACCGACTCGGCGTTGCTGAGGTGGTTGTCCAGTGCGAACTCCGCCTCGACGCCGGCGAGCACCGCCGCGACCAGCCGAATGGCCGCGCCGTGGCTGACCACGATGACATCGGCGGTCCAGTCGTGGTTGTCCAGGTAGCGCAGCCGCAGCTCGGTCACCGCCGGCAGGTAGCGGTCCAACACCTGGCTGCCGCTCTCCCCGCCGGGCACCCGCGCGTCGAGGTCGCCGCGGTGCCACTGCTGGTAGATGCGGTGGAACTCGTCGAGCGCGGCCCGATCGCTGCGGTCCTCCAGGTCGCCGGCCTGCACTTCGTGGATGCCCTCGACGGGGCGCGGGACCACCGCGATCCGCCCCGCGATCTCCTCGGCGGTCTGCACCGCCCGGGTCGCCACCGAGTGGGCCAGCAGGCCCGGCCGCAGCGAACCGGCGCCGGCGAACGCCCGGGCCTGTTCGCGGCCCAGCGGGGTGAGCGCGGTGCCCGGCGGCCGGGTGTCGAGCCGGCGGTGGATGTTGCCGTAGGACTGCCCGTGGCGCACCAGCACCAGCCGCCCGCTCATAACCGGCGCTCCTCGGTCGCGCCGCGCTTGAGGCTCTCCAACCAGCGTGCGGCCGCATCGGCGGGCGGCGGCGTCACGCCGCCGGCCGCCCCGGTGGGCCAGGATCCTAGGTAGCGCACATCGACACAACGTTGGTGCAGCGCTTTAAGTGCCTCACCGACCGCA
>NZ_LZLJ01000036.1 GCF_001668625.1 Mycobacterium sp. 1274756.6 | reverse complement strand
AGTTCGGGGGGCAGTTTCGGTCCGGTCAGGCAGCGCCGGGGCCGGATGCGGGCACCTTGGCGGAAGCGGCGGGTGATCTCCCGGGGTGGGATGTGGAGGCGCTCCCACAGGGCGGCGCGAATGGCGTCGGCCGCGCCGCGTTCGGGGCTGGGTTCGGCCAGCTCGTCGAAGTAGCGATACATCAGACCGCGGTTGACCCGCTCCTGAGTTTCCAGGCGTTCGGCCACGTCGAGGCGAAACGCGGTGTCCGCCAGCGCCGAGGAGGTCTGGCGCAGTACTTGGTGGGCGGCGTCGATGGCGTCCAGGGCGGCGCGGATCTGGTCCTGTGCCGCCTGCGGAGTCATCGCTGTAGCCATACCCCCGACGCTAAAAACGCCGACCGACACAACCCCCGCCCCCACCGACCCGCCCGACAAATCTGTGGACAAACCCCCGACTGTGGATAAACCGGGCCCCGAGTAATCCCCAGAAACGGTGATCCGAGCCCGCACACCGGCGAGGTTGAGCGCCCGCACCCCGGCACCAACCAACGACATTGGGCACCGAGGCACCGCCACCAACCAGCGAGGTTAAGCGCCCGCGCAAGCGGGTATCCGCGCGCCATGCGCCCGTTTCAGCATGTCCTGGTCACCGGCGGCGCCGGCTTCCTCGGTGCACACCTGTGCGCCCGGCTGCTGGCCCTCGGCGCGCACGTGGTCTGCGTCGACAACCTGGCCACCAGCTGGCCGCCGACGGCGAACCGGCTGCGCGGGCGGGCCGGCCTGGATTTCGTCGAATACGACATCGCCCAAGGCGCCGACGATCCCCGCCTGCTCGGCCGGTTCGACACGGTGTTCCACCTCGCCTCACCGGCCTCCCCGCCGGACTACCTGCGGCTGCCGGTGGAGACGCTGCACGCCGGGGCGTACGGCACCGCGGCGGCCCTCGACATCGCCGAGCGCAGCCGGGCGCGGTTCGTGCTGGCCTCCACCAGCGAGGTCTACGGCGACCCCCAGGTGCATCCGCAGCCCGAAACCTACTGGGGCAACGTCAATCCGGTCGGTCCCCGATCGGTCTACGACGAGGCCAAACGCTTCGCCGAGGCGTTGACCTTCGCCCATCACCGCAGCCGCGGCACCGACATCGCCGTGGCGCGCATCTTCAACAGCTACGGCCCCGGGATGCGGCCCGACGACGGCCGGATGGTGCCGACCTTCTCCTGCCAGGCCCTGCGCAACGAACCGATCACCGTCGCGGGCACCGGCGCGCAGACCCGCTCGCTGTGCCACGTCTCCGACACCGTCGCCGGGCTGCTCGCGCTGGCCGCCGCGCAGGTGACCGGGCCGGTCAATATCGGCAACCCGGTGGAGCTGACCGTGCTGCAGGTCGCCGAGCTCATCCGCGAGCACGCCGGAAGCCGGTCACCGATCCGGCCCATCGCGGCCGGCGCTGACGACCCGCAGCGCCGCTGCCCGGACATCGAGGTGGCCGCCGAGCAGCTCGGCTGGGAACCGAAAATCGCGCCTGCACAGGGGCTTAGCGAGACCGTGGACTGGTTCCGCTGCCAGCTGTCGACCGCCGCAGCGGTTTGACCCCGACCGTTTAACCACTTCACCGCTGGGTACCTGACTGCTGAGCTCGGCGGGATCGCTGAGCTCGGCACCAAGCAGTCGTGCCCGAACATCACCGGGGGAGGCAGTCGTGCGAGTGTTGGGCATCAACGGGGTCTTCCACGACCCCGCCGCCGCGCTGGTCGTCGACGGGCGCATCGTCGCCGCCGCCGAAGAGGAACGCTTCTCCCGCCGCAAGCACGGCAAGGCGGCCGTCGCCTTCTCCACCTGGGAACTGCCGGTGCAGGCCGCCCGGTGGTGCCTGCAACAGGGCGGCCTGACCCCCGGCGACCTCGACGCCGTCGGCTACTCCTACGACCCGGTGCTCGCCGAGACCGACGACGGGCCGCTGCCCGGCCAGGACCGCGACTGGGAACACCTGCGCACCCTCTACGCCCGACGCGCCGGAAAATTCCTGACCACCGCGCTGCCCGGCCTGGACCCCGGGATCGTGCGTCACGTGCGCCACCACGTCGCCCACGCCGCGTCGGCGTCGCTGGCCTCGCCGTACCCCGACAGCGCCGTGCTGGTGGTGGACGGCCGCGGCGAAGCGACCTCGATGCTGGCCGGGGAGTACCGCGACGGCAAGCTGGACATCCTGGCCAGCCAGCCGCTGCCGCACTCACTCGGGCTGCTCTACGAGGACCTCACCGAATATCTCGGCTTCGCCCGCGGCAACGACGAGTACAAGGTGATGGCGATGAGCTCCTACGGGAGCCCGCGCTTCGCCGAGCAGCTGCGCGCCCGCGTCTACAGCTGCCCGGACGGCACCTTCCGCACCGAGCCGATCGACTGGGCGGCGCTGGCGCCGCCCCGCGACCCCGCCGCCACCGACCTCGACCCGGTCCACGCCGACCTGGCCTGCAGCGTGCAGACCGTCGTCGAAGAGGTCCTGGTGGACCTGGTGTCGTGGCTGGCCGATCACACCAGCTCCGACACGGTCTGCCTGGCCGGCGGCGTGGCCCTCAACTGCGTGGCCAACACCCGCATCGCCGAATCCGGCGCGTTCCGGCGGGTCTGGGTACAGCCCGCCGCGGGCGACGCGGGCACCGCGCTGGGCGCCGCCCTGGCGGTGGCCGGCGCCCAGGACGCACCCGGCGAACCGCTGGAACCGATGCGCTCGGCCGCGCTGGGTCGCGACTGGACCGACGAGCAGGTGCAGGCCGTCCTCGACGACGCCGACATCCGCTACGAACGGCCCGCCGACCTGGCGGTCGCGGTGGCCGATGCGCTCAGCGACAACCTGCTGGTCGGCTGGTTCCAGGGCCGCGCCGAGTTCGGGCCCCGCGCGCTGGGCCAGCGGTCGCTGCTGGCCGACCCGCGCGACCCGCACAACCTCGAGCGGCTCAACCGGGTCAAAGGACGCGAACAGTTCCGCCCGGTCGCCCCGATGGTGCTCGCCGACCGGGCCGCCGAGATCTTCCGCCGCGGACCACTGCCCAGCCCCTACATGCTGTTCGTCCACGACGTCGCCGACGGCTGGCGCGACCGCATCCCGGCCGCCACCCACGTCGACGGCACCGCCCGCATCCAGACCGTCGACACCGACCAGCCGCTGCTGCACCGCACGATCACCACCTTCGCCGCCCGCACCGGAGTGCCGGTGGTCATCAACACCAGCTTCAACACCGCCGGGCGGCCCATGGTCGACAGTCCCCGCGACGCGCTGGAATGCTTCGGCAGCGCCCCCATCGACGTGCTCGCGATCGGGCCGTTTCTGATCCGAAGGCACCGGCAATGACGGCCCCCACGGTCGCGGTGGTGATCCCCACGGTGGGGCGTCCCGGGCTGCGCCGGCTGCTCGACGCGCTGGCGGCCGGCGCCGGCCCCGCCCCGGCGGAGATCATCGTCGTCGACGACCGGCCCGACACCCGCACCGCCCTGCCGCTGCCCGACCTGCCCGAGGTGCGGGTGCTGCGCAGCGGCGGACGCGGCCCGGCCGCAGCGCGCAACGTCGGCTGGCGCGCCAGCGACTGCGACTGGATCAGCTTCCTCGACGACGACGTGGTGCCCGGACCGGCCTGGTGCGCCCAACTGGAAGTGGACCTGAAAACCGCCGACGCCACCCCCGCGGCGATCGGCTCGCAGGGCACCATCGTGGTGCCGGCACCGGCCGGGCGGCGCCCCTCCGACCAGGAGCGGCGCACCCTGCGGCTGGCCGACGCCCGCTGGATCACCGCCGACATGGCCTACCGGCGCTCCGCGCTGGTCGACTGCGGCGGCTTCGACGAACGCTTCCCCCGCGCCTACCGCGAGGACGCCGACATCGCGCTGCGGCTCACCGACGCCGGCGGGGTGATCCTCGGCGGCACCCGCGAAACCCGCCACCCCATCGACGCCGACGGCGCCTCGCCGTGGAGCAGCCTGCGCGCCCAGCGCGGCAACCGCGACGACGCGCTGATGCGCTGCAAGCACGGCCGGCGGTGGCGCCCGGCGATCGGGGAGGGGCGCGGCCGGCTGCCGCTGCACCTGCTGTCGGTCGCCGCGGCGGCCACCGCGCTGGCCGGCGGGGTGGCGCGGTCCCGCCGGGTCGGCGGCGCCGCGCTGGCGGCCTGGCTGGGCCTGACCGCCGAGTTCGCCGCGCGCCGGATCGCGGCCGGCCCGCGCACCGGCGCCGAGATCACCGCGATGACCCTCACCAGCGCACTGATCCCGCCGGTCGCGGTGGCGCAGCGGGCGCTGGGCGCGTGGCGGTTCCGCCGCGCCCCCGCCGAACCGGTGCTGGCGGTGCTGCTCGACCGCGACGACACCCTCATCCACGACGGGCCCTACCTCAACGACCCCGACCGGGTCGTCCCGCTGCCCGGGGCGGCCGCCGCGCTGCACCGGCTGCGCGCCCACGGCCTGCGCCTCGGCGTGGTCAGCAACCAATCCGGGGTGGCCAAGGGCCTGATCAGCGCCGAGCAGCTGACCGCGGTCAACGCCCGGGTGGACCAGCTGCTGGGGCCGTTCGACACCTGGCAGATCTGCCGCCACGACGCCGGCGACGGCTGCGGCTGCCGCAAACCGGAGCCCGGGCTGGTGACCGCGGCGGCGACGGCCCTGGGCGTGCCGGCCCGGCGGTGCGTGGTGATCGGCGACACCGGCGGTGACGTCACCGCGGGGCTGGCCGCCGACGCGCAGGCGATCCTGGTGCCCACCGAGCGCACCCGCGCCGAGGAGGTCCGGGCCGCCCACGTCGACGCCGCGGTCGCCGGCACCCTCGGCGAGGCCGTCACCCTGGTGCTGGAGGGACTGCGGTGACCGCCGGTACGACTTCCCGGACCGCGCTGGTGGCGCGGTTGGACAGCCTCGGCGATGTGCTGATCACCGGGCCGGCGGTGCGGGCGGTGGCCGCTGGACACGACCGGGTGGTCTTCCTGGCCGGGCCGCGCGGCAGCGCCGCAGCCCAGCTGCTGCCCGGCGTGGACCGGGTGGTCCAGTGGGCGGCCAGCTGGGTGGATTTCGACTCACCGCCGGTGAGCACCGCCGCGGTCGCCGAACTCATCGACGTCATCGCCACCGAAAAACCCGACACCGTGCTGATCTTCACCTCCTTCCACCAGTCACCGCTGCCGCTGGCGCTGATCTGCCGGATGGCCGGCGCCGCATGGATCGGCGCGATCTGCACCGACTACCCCGGCCGGCTGCTGAACCTGCGACACCGGGTCCCCGCCGGCATCCCCGAACCGCAGCGCGCCCTGGCGCTCGCCGCGGCCGCCGGCTACCGGCTGCCCGCCGGCGACGACGGCCGGCTGCGCCTCGACACGATCCCGCCACTGGCCCCGGAACTCGCGAAAACACTGGGCGGCAACGACTTCGTGGTGTTCCACCCCGCCGCCGCGGTCCCGTCCCGTCAACCCACCGCGGCGGCTGCGGCGGCGATGGTGGCGGCGCTGGCGCAGGCGGGCCACCGGGTGGTGGTCACCGGCACCGCCGCCGAACGTGACCTGACCGCGCGGGTGGCCGGCGAGGTGGCGATCGACTTGGGTGGGCGCACCAGCTTGGACCAGCTCGCCGCGGTGTTCGCCGCCGCCACCACGGTCGTGGTGCCCAACACCGGGCCGGCGCATCTGGCGGCCGCGGTCCGCGCGCCGATCGTGTCGCTGTTCGCGCCGGTGGTCCCGGCCAGCCAGTGGAGCCCGTACGGCACCGACGTGGTGGTGCTCGGTGACCAACACGCCCCCTGCCGAGACAGCCGCGCCCGCGACTGCCCGGTGCCCGGGCATCCCTGCCTCGACGGGATCGACCCGCAGGACGTTGTGGCCGCGGTGGCCCAACTGCAGCGAAGGGGAGCAGCATGATCGAACGTCATTTCGCCGACCTGGTGCGCGCGCTCGCACCGATGCGCCCGGCCGCCGATCAGCTCGCCGGCTGGGGTGAGCACCTCGCCGACGTCTTCGCCGGCGGCGGCCGGCTGCTGGCCTGCGGCAACGGCGGCAGCGCCGCGCAGGCCCAGCACCTCACCGCCGAACTGGTCGGACGGTTCCAAGACGAGCGGGAACCGTTGTCGGCCATCGCGTTGCACGCCGACACCTCGGCGGGCACCGCCATCGTCAACGACTACGGCCCCGAGGAGATGTTCGCCCGCGGGGTCCGCGCGCACGGCCGGCCCGGCGACGTGCTGGTGGCGCTGTCCACCAGCGGCAGCAGCCGCAACGTGCTGGCCGCCGCCAAGGCCGCCCGGGAGTGCGGCGTGACCACCTGGGCGCTGACCGGGGCGGGGCCCAACCCGCTGCTGGCCAGCTGCGACGACGGTATCGCGGTCGAGGCGCAGTCCACCGCCACCGTCCAGGAGGTGCACCTGGTGCTGGTGCACGGCCTGTGCATGGCCCTCGACGAGGTACTGCTCGGCGGAAAGCAGGTGACACGGTGAAACCGCTGGTGATCATCGGGGACTCGATGCTCGACGTGGACGTCGACGGCTCCGCCGAGCGGCTCTCCCCGGAGGCGCCGGTGCCGGTCGTCGAACCGCGGCACATCTGGCAGCGGCCCGGCGGGGCGGGGCTGGCCGCCGTCCTGGCCGACCGGGTACACCCGGACGTCGTGCTGGTCACCGCGACCGGCCGCGACCCCAGCGGCCGCACCCTGGCCCGGCTGTTCGCCGAGGACTACCCGGGCATCCGGCTCATCGAGACCGAGTTGGCCGGCACCACCGCCAGCAAGATCCGCATCCGCGCCGGCGGCCAATCGGTGGTCCGGGTCGACCACGGCGACGGCTACGCCGGCACCGGCCCGCTGCCGCCCGAACTCACCGAGGTGCTGCGCGACGCGGGCGCGATCTGCGTCGCCGACTACGGGCGCGGAGTCACGGCACACGAGCGGCTGCGCGCCATGCTGACCGCGGCCGCCGCCGACACCCCGGTGGTCTGGGACCCGCACCCGCGCGGCTCCGACCCGGTGCCCGGCTGCACGCTGGTCACCCCCAATCAGGCTGAGGCGCAACGGTTTGCACCCGACACCCCGGGCGGGCAACTGCCCGCTGCGCTGCGCAGCCAATGGGCCGCCGACGCGGTAGCGGTCACCCTGGGGGCGCGTGGAGCGCTGTACGCCGACGCCGAGCACAACGCCCACCCCATCCGCCCGCCGGACGCGCTGGGCGGGCCCGGCGACACCTGCGGCGCCGGCGACCGGTTCTCGGTGGCGGCCGCGGCCACCCTGGCCGGCGGCGCCGGCCCGCTCCAGGCGGCGACGGCGGCGGTCGACGACGCCTGCCGGTTCGTCGCCACCGGCGGTGCCGCCGCGGTGTCGTCGGTGCTGCCGATGTTCGGCGGCATCGAAGTGTCCGGCGATACCGGTGCGGTGACCGGCATTTCGGCGGTCAACGCGCTGATCCGCCGGGTCCGCCAGCGGCGCGGCACGGTGGTGGCCACCGGGGGCTGCTTCGACCTGCTGCACACCGGGCATGTGCGGCTGTTGCGCCGCGCCCGCGAACTCGGCGACGCACTGGTGGTGTTGATCAACTCCGACGCCTCGGTGCGCCGGCTCAAAGGCGAAGGCCGCCCGGTGGTCTCGGCGGCGGACCGCGCCAAGGTACTGGCCGCGCTGGCCTGCGTCGACGGGGTGGTGGTGTTCAACGACACCGATCCCACCGCGATGCTCGACCGGCTGCGCCCCGACATCTGGGTCAAAGGCGGCGATTACCGCGACGTGGAGCTGCCCGAGGCCCCGACCGTCACCCGCAACGGCGGCGAGGTGGTGCTGCTGCCCACCGTGCCCGGCTATTCGACCACCAAGCTGATCGCCGCGGCGAAGTAACCGCACATCCGACCGGAGGAGCGCATGTCCCAACACCACTCGTCCGCACCGCAATCCGCGGCCACCGGCACCGAGAAACCCGCCGGGGGAGTGGGCAACGTCCTGATCGCCGGAGGAGCGTCCGGGCTGGGCGCGGCCACCGTCCGCGCCGTGCAACGCCACGGCGGCACCCCGCTGGTGATCGACATCGCCGAACCCGCCGACGGGGTGGCCTACCAGCACGCCGATCTGGCCGACACCGCCGCCGTCGAGGACGCCGTGGCCGAACTGGCCCACACCGCCGACGGCCCGCTGCACGCCGTGTTCACCCCGGCGGGCACCGACGCCTGCGGCCGGCTGGACCAGGTCCCGGCCAAGGACTGGGAGAAGGTGCTGCAGGTCAACCTGCTGGGCACCGCCGCGGTCATCCGGGCCGCCCTGCCGTACCTGACCGCCGACGGCGGGCACATCGTCACCTGCGCCTCCACCCTGGGCCTCAAGGCGGTCAGCGACGCCACCGCCTACTGCGCCAGCAAATTCGGGGTGGTGGGCTTCACCCGGGCGCTGGCCGCCGAACTGGCCGGCGAGGTCGGGGTGACCCTGCTCATCCCCGGCGGCATGACCACCGCGTTCTTCGACGACCGGCCCGAGCAGTACAAACCACCCGCCGACGCCAAACTCAACGACCCCGACCAGGTCGCCGAGACCGTGCTGTTCGCGTTGCGCCAGCCCCCGGGCAGTGAGATCCGCGAGCTGGTGGTGTGCTGCAGCGAGGAGTCGTCGTGGCCGTGACCGCCCCGCCGCAGGCACCCACCGCCGCGCCGGCGACGATCCTCGCGCTGCGCGCGATCGGCCTGGGCGATCTGCTCACCGGCATCCCGGCGCTGCGCGCGCTGCGCCGTGCCTACCCGCACGCCCACCTGGTGCTGGCCACCCCGGACTGGCTGGCCGGGCTGGCGTGCCTGTCCGGAGCCGTCGACGAGGTGCTGCCCACCGCGGCACTCGGGGCGCTGCGCTGGCCGCACCCGCCACCGCAGCTGGCCGTCAACCTGCACGGCCGGGGACCGCAGAGCATCACCGACCTGCTGACCACCCACCCCGACGCGGTCATCACCCACCGACACCCGGACTTCCCGCAACTGGGCGGCCCGGCCTGGCGCGACGAGCAGCACGAAGTGGACCGCTGGTGCGGTCTGCTCGGCGCGGCCGGCATCACCGCCGACCCGCAGGATCTGGCCCTGGACCGGCCGGCCGGTCACCCCCGCCACGACGGGGTGATCGTCATCCACCCCGGCGCCGCCGCCCCGTCCCGGCGCTGGCCGGCCGACCGGTTCGCCGCCGTCGCCGCCGAACTGGCCGCCGCCGGCCACCGGGTCGTGGTGACCGGCTCGCGCGCCGAGCGGCCGCTGGCCGAACACGTCGCCGCGCAGGCCGGACTCGACGCCGCGGCGGTGCTGGCCGGGCAGCTCGACGTGCTCGGCATGGTCGCCCTGATCAGCGATGCGCAGCTGCTGGTGTGCGGGGACACCGGCGTCGGGCACATCGCCACCGCCACCGGCACCGCCTCGGTGCTGGTGTTCGGGCCCACCCCGCCGAGCCACTGGGGACCGCGCGGGGCGGGCCACCACATCACGGTGTGGGCCGGGGACCGCGGCGACCCGCACGCCGAGCAGCCCGACCCGGGGCTGCTGCTCATCACCGCCGCCCGGGTGCTCGACGCGGCCGCCGACATCCTCGGGCGGTGCGCATGACCACCCGGGTGGGCGTCGTGGGCGCCGGCTACGTCGGGCTGACCACCGCGGTCTGCCTGGCCGACGCCGAATTCGACACGGTCTGCATCGATCTGGACGCCGACCGGGTCGCGCAGCTGCGAAACGGTGTCGCGGTGATCGACGAGCCCCGGCTGGAGGACCTGCTGCGCTGCCGGCTGCGCACCGGGCAACTGCGGTTCGGCGCCGACTACGCCGCCCTGCACGACCGGGACGTGGTGTTCGTGTGTGTGCCAACCCCGACCGCCGACGACGGGGCCGCGGACCTGAGCGCGGTCGACGCGGCCGTCGACGAGCTGGCCGGCGTGCTGCCCCCCGGCGCGGTGGTGGTGGTCAAGTCCACCGTGCCGGTGGGCACCTGCCGGCGGCTGGGCCGGCGGCTGCGCCGGCACGGCATCGAGGTGGTGTCCAACCCGGAGTTCCTGCGCGAGGGCCGCGCCGTCGACGACTTCTGCCATCCGGGCCGGGTGCTGGTCGGCACCGTCGACGACCCGGCCGGGATCCGGGCCGGCGCCCGGGTGGCGCGGCTGTACGGCGGCGCCGACACCGTCCTGCGGATGAGCCCGGAAAGCGCTGAGCTGGCCAAGTACGCCTGCAACGCCTTCCTGGCGGTCAAACTGTCCTTCGTCAACTCGCTGGCCGAGCTGTCCGGCCAGGTCGGCGCCGACATCGGCGACATCGCCGGGGCGATGGGCACCGACGACCGGATCGGGCCGCATTTTCTGGCCCCCGGGCCCGGCTGGGGCGGCTCGTGTCTGCCCAAGGACACCGCCGCGCTGCTGCACACCGGACGCCAGCACGGCACCGCGCTGCCGGAGGTGACCTCCGCGCGGCGCACCAACGGCCACCAGACCGAGCGGATCCTGACCGCGCTGCGCCACCGGTTGAACCGCCCGCTGCGGGAACTGAAGGTCACCGCGCTGGGGGTGACGTTCAAGGCCGGCACCAGCGACGTGCGGGATTCCCCGGCGATCACGATCTGCACGGATCTGCAACGGGTCGGCGCCCAGTTGACCGCCTACGACCCGCGGCTGGAGTCGATCGACACCGCCCGGCTGCCGGCCGCCACCGCCAGCGACCCCTACGTCGCGGTCAAGGACGCCGACGCCATCCTGGTGCTGACCGAGTGGCCGGAATTCGGGACGCTGGACTGGGAGCGCATCGGGCGCCGGGCCGCACCGGAGGCGCTGGTGCTCGACACCCGCAACGTGGTCGACGCCGACGCGGTGCGCCGCGCCGGGCTGGCGTTCGTCGGCAACGGCACCGCCCACGGCTACTGACCGCCGAACCGGAGCTCAGCGCACCCGGAACTGCTCGAGGTCGGCGGCTTTGAACGTCAGCCCGTGCCCGGGGGTGTCACGGTCCGGGCGCAGCACGCCGCCCGGCTGCGGGCGCAGCACCCCGTCGAAGGCCATCTCCTCGATGCGCACATGGTCGTGGAAGTACTCCAGATGCCGCAGATGCCAGATCGCCGTCCCGACCTGGGCGCTGACCTGCGGCGCGCAGTGCAGGGAGAGGTCCAGGCAGCGGGCGTCGCACAACGCCGCCACCCGCAGCACCCCGCTGATGCCCAGACAGCGGGTGACGTCGGCCTGCGGGCAGTCGACGGCGCCGGCGTCCAGCAGCCGCTGGAAGTACGGCAGGTCGTAGCCGTACTCCCCGGCGGCGATGTCCATGCCCGCCGGGCCGCGGTCGCGCAGCAGCCGCAGCCCGGGCAGGTCGTCGGAGCTCACCGGCTCCTCGAACCAGCGCACGTCGTGCTCGGCGAAGCGCTGCGCCCACAGCAGCGCCTGTTTGCGGGTGTAGGCGCCGTTGGCGTCGACGAACAACTCGGTGCCCGACCCGATCGCGGCCTGGGCCGCGCTCAGCCGGGCCGGGTCGGTGCCCGGCTCGCGGCCTACCTTGATCTTCACCCGCGGGATCCCGGCGTCGACCCAGTCGCTGAGCTGGGCCCGCAGCTGATAGTCGCTGTAGGAGGTGAACCCGCCGCTGCCGTAGATCGGGGTGGCCTCGTGCACCGCGCCCAGCGTCACCGTCAGCGCCTGCCCCAACAGCCGGGATCGCAGGTCCCACAAGGCGATATCCACCGCGGCGATCGCCTGGGCCACCACACCGGGCCGGCCCAGGTTGCGCACCGCGTGCAGCATCTGCGCCCAGCGCGCCGGCGGGTGCAGCGCGTCCTGGCCGCTGATCACGCCGGCGAGGGAGTCGGCCACCACCGTGGCCACCGGCGTGCCCGCATAGGTGTAGCCCAGCCCGGACTGCCCGCCGGCTCGCACCGTCACCACCACCATGGTGGTGGAGTCCCAGGCCAGCGTCCCGTCGGATTCGGGGGCGTCGGTGGGAATGGTGTAGGCGGCGACCTGCACCGCTTCGATCGGCACCGCCGTGCCGGCAACTGCGTCCATGCGCGCGGGCTACCCACAATCGGCGGCGGCTATCCGCGCCGCCGGGGCCCACGTTTCTGCCCGCTCGCCCCCGGGTATGTGAGACAGCGTGAGCATCTCGGTCACCGGATACTGGCGGCGGTTCTGGTCGTCGCCGCCGCTGACGCTGAACGGGTGGGTCGCCTTCAACCTGCCGACCACGGTGAGCGCCCTCGGCGTGACGCTGCTGCTGGCCATCACCGGGATCCACGGCTACCTGTGGTGGTCGACGCCGACGCCGCCGGCGGTTTTCACCGGCTACGTCGTCCTGCTGGGCGCGGCATGCCTGATCGCCGCGGTGTTGATGTTCGCCCCGCGCGTCGAGATCACCGAGCCGGCCTGGTTTCTGGGCAGTGCGGCGTGCCTGTCGTTCCTGGCGGTCTATCTGGGCACCCGCGCCGACCCGGTCGCCGGTCTGACCCAGCTGACCGGCCGCTGGGATGTCGCACCCGGCAGCGCGCTGATGGCCTGCGCGGCACTGTTTTTGGTGCTGCACGCCACCGTGCTGTCCGGCATCAACGTCGCCCGGCCGCAATGGCAGAACTGGCATGACTAGGCGGGGGAGGCGGCGATGACGACACTGGACTTCCCGGCCTGGCTGCGCGTCGAGCACTGGCTGAACCTGCTGTTTCTGACCCTGGCGATGCGCAGCGGGCTGGAGATCCTGGCCACCCACCCCAAGCTGTACGGCAACGACGAGAGCCGGCCCGGCACCGAATGGGCGCGCTTCACCCGCAAGGTGATGCCCAAAGCCAAGCTCTACGACACCCTCGACGAGGAGGAGTCCTACCACCCGCTGGTGTCGCTGCCGGGCCGCGCCCAACTCGGCATGGGCAGGCACTGGCATTTCGTGGCGGTGCTGGGCTGGATCCTGGTCGGCGCCAGCTACTTCATCCTGCTGTTCGCCACCGGGCAGTGGCAGCGCTACTGGCCGGCCTCCTGGTCGATCTTCGCCGACGCCGCCGACGACGTCGTCACCTACCTGTCATTCAACCTGCCGCCAGCACTGCCCGGCGAACCGCTGGACGCGATCCAAAAACTCACCTACGCCGGGGTGCTGTTCCTGCTGGCGCCGTTTCAGATCCTGACCGGCGCCGCCCAATCACCGGCGATCGAGGCGCGGTTCCCGTGGCTCGTGCGGCTGCTCGGCGGCCGGCAACGCATCCGCACCCTGCATTTCCTCGGGCTCGGAGCGTTCGCGGTGTTCATCGTCATCCACCTGTCGATGCTGTTCTTCTGGGGCTGGGGGCGGCTCAGCGCGCTGATGATCTTCGGTTCGGTGCGCAACACCTATTGGGCGACCGCGCTGTCGCTACTGATCGTTGCCGCGGTGATCGCGGTACACGTCGCGGCGACCATGTGGAGCCTGCGCCGTCCCCGCTCGGTGCAGCGGGTGCTCGGCGGGTTCCTCGATTGGCTGCGCGCCCGGGTGCTGCGGCGACTGGACTCCCGGCAGGACTACCCGGTCACCGCGATCTCGTCGCAACACCGGGTCAACGGAAAACCGCCCACCTCAATGGAGTACAAGGTGATGGCGGCGCACAACTTCGTCGACTGGCGGCTGCGGGTCGGAGGCCTGGTCGAGCAGCCGGTCACTCTGGATCTGGACGGGCTGCGGGAGTTGAGCGAGCCGCATACCCAGCGGGTGCTGCACAACTGCATCCAGGGCTGGTCGAGCATCGCCGAGTGGGGTGGGGTGCCGCTGGCGCGGTTGACCGATCTGGTCCGCCCGCTGCCGCAGGCCCGCTACATCTGCTTTCTGACCATGCAGGACAACGACCGCGACGAACCCAGCGCCCGCGGCCACGGCCAGTTCTACGAGGTCATCGATCTGGAGTTGGCGCACAAGCCGCAGACCCTGCTCGCCTACCAGATGAACGGGATCCCGCTGGCCATCCAGCACGGTGCGCCGCTGCGGCTGCGGGTGGAGACCCAGGTCGGCTTCAAGATGGCGAAATGGATCAACCAGATCGAGTTCGTCGACGACTACACCCGCATCGGTAAGGGTGCCGGCGGCTGGCGGGAGGACAACGTCTACTACGACCGGCAGGGGGAGATCTGAGTGACCGCCGACGTCGCATCGGGTGACAGCTCGCCCGGCCCGGAGGACGCCGATGTGATGGCCCGGCCGGAACTGGTGGAGCTGACCGACGGCGCCACCGAGCGGGTGCTCGCCCACCTCGAGGCGACCGGGCTGCGCTGCGAGTGTTGCGGCGCCGCCGATTTCACCATCGGGTCGGCGCTGCCGATGGGTTTTCTGTTCCTCGACGAGGACGACGACGCCTACCTGGTGGCGCTGACCTGCCGCAACCCCGAATGTGCGCAGCCGCGGACCGGGCTGCGGCTGGCCGGCGCGGATTTCCTGGCCGCCCGCGACACCTGACGCGCGACACCACCTGAAGCACGACACCTGAAGCAAAAGCTGAACCCCGGTGGCGTTCACCGGGGTTCGGCTCTCAGCGCAGCGGTGTTGTCAGCGCTGGGTCACGACTCGCCGACATCCTTGGTCTCCTGCGCCAGCCGCTGGTCGAGGGACTCGCCCTCGCGCTGCTCGGCGGCGGTCACCCCGTAGCGGTCGGCGGCGGCCCACTGCTCGGGCGGATCCATGCCCTCCTCCAGCGGATCCAGTCCGATGCGGTCCTCGTCGACATCCTCCGCGCCGACGCTGCTGGTCAGGTCGGTGTTGACGCCGTCCCCGGGATCCGGCTGGTAGGGCCCCGGGATGTCGGCGGTGGCATCGTCGGCGGTGACATCGTCGTCGGTCATAGCTCCTCCTCGGTCGGTGTGGTGTGCGCGGAATCCAGGCGCGGCTCGGCGAGCCCCAGCCGCCGCGACACCGCGGTCAGCTCGCGCAGCTGGTCGCAGAGCCGGCGCACCCGCGCGGCGTCGTCGTCGGCCAGCAGACCGCGGTCACGGTAGTGCAGCAACCGCGGTAGCCGGCCCGCCAACGCGGTGCCCCAGCGGATGCTGACGTCGTAGACCGTTGCCTCGCTCACCTCCGGCTGGTTACCCAGGTCCTGCAGCGCGGCAATCTGTTCGGTGAGAACACTCACGTCGTCATCGATGTCGACGCTCATCGTCGGCCTCCTCGTGCGGTCACAGTCCCGGCTTGGCGATGCTCACCAGATACGGCTGGCCGGCCAGGGTCAGATACACCCGGTGGGTTCCGACCGCCAGCCCGGAGGGCTCCGCGGAGCGGGCCGGCCCGGCGGGCAGCTCGTCGCGGTAGTCGATGACCCGGATGATCGGGATGGCCCCGTCGGGGTAGCCGGTGAAGCTGGCGGTCCGCGCCACCACCAGCGCCCGGTCGGTGGCGATGTAGAGCCGGGTGTCGTCGGCGGCGAGGTAGCGCACGCTGCCGGCGGGGACGGCGACCTCACCGATCACCGCCAGCCCGTCGCCGCCGCGCTGGCTTTCCACCGCGCGGACCGTGTCGCCGGCGGCGACGTAGCTGCGGGTGGTCTTGGTGTGGTCGGCGGCGGCCGCCGCCACCGGCACGGCCAACGCGCCCAGCTGCTCCGGCGACCGCTCGGCGCCGCGGTAGTGGCGCACTCCGCCGCGGTGGAAGAGGTGATAGTCGACGCGGCGGCCGCGCGCCGAGCCGATCACCGACTCCGCGGCCGCGCCCTCGACGGTCGCCGTCGGCAGCGCGGCCAAACCGTGCTCGTCGACCGGGGTCACCGACCGCCCGTCCTCGGACAGCACCAGCAGCACCCGCAGCCCGGCGTTGGCGTCGACACTGTTGGGCGCCGGCCCGGCCCGGACCTCCTCGACCGGGCGCAGGGTGTCCAGATCCATCAGGGTGACGGTCTGCCGGTCGGGGCGGGGCACGAACACCCGGTGCGGGTCGATGCCGCTGATCCGCAGGTTGTCACCGGCGGCCAGCGGCCCGGAGACCGCGGTGCCCACCCGGTCGGGGTCGTCGGGCTCGTCGACCCGGGCCAGCCGCCCGTCGTCGGTCAGCGCCACCAGCGCGGACAGCGCCGCCGACCAGGCCGGCGCGCGCAGCGGCTGCGCGGTGGCGGCGACCGTCACCGGCGGCGATGACTCCCAGTCGCTCTCCGCGGAAGTGCAGCCCACCACCGTGGCCGCGGCCACCGCCGCGACCGCCAGCGCCCGCGCGGCGCGGGCCGGCCACCGACGACTGTGCACGGCGCTGCCTCCTTCGTCTCGGCACGGCACGGCTCAGCACGCCGTTTTCTCCCGCGGCTATCGGCTACCCGCGGTGCGCGCCGCCTAATCCGCGGTTAGCGCCGCCGCCGGGGGGTATCCGACCGGGATGGCACCCGGCGCCGAGCAGTACCTGCCCGCGACGCGGGGGTTGGGCGCGCTGCGGGAGGCCGCCGCCACCTGCCGCGGCTGCGGGCTGTACGAACACGCCACCCAGACCGTGTTCGGGGCGGGCCGGCGCGGGGCGCCGCTGATGCTGGTGGGCGAACAGCCCGGCGACCGGGAGGACCGGCAGGGCCACCCGTTCGTCGGACCGGCCGGCGGGCTGCTGGCCCGCGCCCTCGACGACGCCGGCATCAGCGCCGAGCAGACCTACCAGACCAACGCGGTCAAACACTTCAAGTTCACCCGCACCAGCGGCAAGCGCCGCATCCACCAGAAGCCGGGCCGCACCGAGGTGGTGGCCTGCCGGCCGTGGCTGATCGCCGAGATCGACGCGGTGCGCCCCCGCCTGATCGTCGCGTTGGGCGCCACCGCCGCGCAAGCCCTGCTCGGGCCGGGCTTCCGGATCTCGGCGCACCGCGGCGAACTGCTGGCGCTGCCCGCCGAAATCGACACCCGCGAGCGGCCCCAACTGCTGGTCACCGTCCATCCGGCCGCGGTGCTGCGCGACCGCAGCGGCGACCGCGACAAGGCCTACCGGCTGTTCGTCGACGACCTGGGCCGGGCCCGCGACATCGTGTCCGCACCGCCGGTTTGACGCTCCGACGCTCGGGTACCCGAAAAATCGACGCCCCGATGACGCCCGATGTCGAAGGAGTACACCACCATGCCGAAAACCGCGGACTACATCATCGACCGGCTCCGTCAGTGGGGAGTGCACCGCATCTTCGGCTACCCCGGCGACGGCATCCTGGAAATGGTGGGCGCACTGGACCGGGCCGACGGCGACCCGGAGTTCATCCAGCCCCGCCACGAGGAGATGGCCGCGTTCATGGCGACCGGGCACGCCAAGTTCACCGGCGAACTGGGTTGCTGCCTGGCCACCTCCGGCGGCGGCGCGATCCACCTGCTCAACGGCCTCTACGACGCCAAGCTGGACCACCAGCCGGTGGTCGCGATCATCGGCCAACAGAAACGGATGTCGCTGGGCGCCGCCTTCCAGCAGGAGATCGACCCCAACTCGCTGTACAAGGACGTCTCCTCGGACTTCATCCAGACCTGCATGGCCCCGGTGCAGGCCCGCCACCTGGTCGACCGGGCGTGCAAGGTGGCGTTGACCAACCGGACGGTGGCCACGATCATCCTGCCCGAGGATGTCGCCGAGGAGGACGCGGTGCCCTCGCCGCCGCGGGTGCACGGCGCGGTCTACAGCGGCGTGGGCTGGACCAAACCGCGGATGCTGCCGCCGCAGTCCGAGCTGCAGAAGGCCGCCGACATCCTCAACGACAGCGAGAAGGTCGCGATCCTGGTGGGCGCGGGCGCGCAGGACGCGGTCGAGGAAGTGAAACAGACCGCCGACCTGCTCGGCGCCGGGGTGGCCAAGACCTCGCTGGGCCGCGCCACCCTGCCCGACGACCTGCCGTATGTGACCGGCCCGATCGGGCTGCTGGGCTCCACCGCCAGCGAAGCGATGATGTCGGGTGCGGACACCCTGTTCATGATCGGCACCAGCTTCCCCTACGCCGAATGGCTGCCCAAGGAAGGCCAGTGCCGCGGGGTGGAGATCAACCACGACGGCCGGATGATCGGCCTGCGCTACCCGATGGACGCCAACCTGATCGGCGACTCCAAAGACACGCTGCAGGAACTGATCCCGCTGCTCAAACACAAGGAGGATCGGTCCTGGCGGTCCAAGATCGAAAGCGAGGTCGAGGAGTGGTGGCGGGTCCTCGACGACCGCGCCCACGACAAGGCTGACCCGCTCAACCCCGAACTGGTGGTGCACGAGCTGTCCAAGCGCCTGCCCGACAACGCCGTGCTGACCACCGACGCCGGGTCGGTGGCCAACTGGTGGGCGCGGCATCTGCGGCTGCGCCCGGGCATGGCCGCCTCGCTGGCCGGGAACCTCGCCAGCATGGGCCCGGGCACCCCGTACGCGATCGCGGCCAAGCTGGCCCACCCGAACCGGCCGGTCATCGCGGTGGTCGGCGACGGGGTGTTCCAGATGAACGGGATGGCCGAGATGATCACCGTCAAGCGGTACAAGGACCGGCTGTCCAACGGCCCGCTGATCTTCTGCGTGTTCAACAACCAGGACCTCAACCAGGTCACCTGGGAGCAGCGCGCCATGGGCGGCCAACCGAAATTCGAAGGCAGCCAATACATTCCCGACGTGCCGTACGCGGACTTCGCGAACCTGCTCGGGTTGACCGGCATCCGCTGCGACGACCCGGCCACCATCGGCCAGGCCTGGGAGCAGGCGCTGTCGGCGTCCGGGCCGGTGGTGCTGGAAGTCGTCGTCGACCCGAACATCCCGCCGGTGCCGCCGCAGATCCGCATGGAGATGGCCAAGAAGACGGCCAAGGCCGTGCTGAAGGACCCCGACCGGGTGAGCATGACCGCCAAGGGCGCCAAGCAGAAGATGCACGAGTTCACCGAGTCGGCCAAGCAGACGGTGCGCGACCTGCGCGACCGGGGCGACGACTGATGGGCCGCCATTCCCGGCCCGACGACGACGGTTCGGAACCGGCCGACACCGAAGACCAGGACACCGCCGACCGGGTGGGCCGGGTCGCCGCCGACGACGACCTGGACGCCGGGGAGACCGGGGCCGAGGCCCGCAGCGACGACGGCTGAGGGCCGCGCCGGCACCACCGCCGAAGGAGGACGCGCCGATGACACTGCTCAAACCCGGGCGTCGGGGACGCCCGCCGGCCGCCGCCGCGGTCGGCGAAGCCGAATATCTGATCGACCGGGCGCTGCGCAACATCGCCCACGGCCGCTTCGAACGGTCGCTGTCCGGGCTGACCGCCTTCGCCGCCCTGGTGACGACCGCCGAAGTCTATGCCGAGCACTACCGGGCCAGCTTCGGCAACAAGTGGATGTGGAGCCCGATCGTCGTCACCCCGCCGGTCGTCGTCGCCGGGATCGCCGGGGTCTTCTCCCGGCGGTGGGCCAAACGCTGGCTGCCGGCCACCGCCGCGGTGTACGCCGCCAATGGGTTGATGGGCGAGTTCTTTCACGCCCGCGGGGTGGGGCGGCGTCCCGGCGGCTGGCGGCTCTACAGCTACAACGTGCCGATGGGGCCGCCGATCGCCGCGCCGGGACTGATGAGCATCGTCGGCGCGATGGGACTGCTGGCCGCGATCCTGCGCCGGGAAGGGTGAGGCGCCGATGCCGGACCGCCCCGACATCGCCAGCGGCGACCACCTGCCCAAGCGCCGACCCGACCGCAAGCCGCTGCACCCGTCCTGGCTGCCCCGCCAGCGGCGCGGCATCACCCCGCAGATGATCGGCCGCTACCCCGACTACGACGTGCTGGCCAGCGCCGACTCCTGGGACCAGGCCACCCGCGAGGTGGTGCTGGCCCGACTCGACCCGCCCGGGCCGCTGCGCTTCTTCGACGAGGCCCTCGAGCCGGCGTTGCGCGCGTTCTGCGACACCGTGCTCGCCCAGGACAACGAACCCCGCGTCCCGGTCGCCGAGTTCGTCGACGCCAAACTGGCCGACGGTCGCCTCGACGGGTTCCAGTACGCCGACATGCCCGACGACCGCGACACTTGGCGGCTGGTGCTGGCCGGGCTGGACGAGGCGGCCCGCGAGCAGGGCGAGGCCTCCTTCGCCGACGCCGGCCCGCAGGTCCGCCAGGACATCGTCGGCCGGTTCGCCGACGCGACGCTGTCCGGCGGCAGCTGGGACCGGCTCAACGTGTCGCGGGCCTGGTCGGTGGTGATGCGCGCCGCGCTCAGCGCCTTCTACAGCCACCCGTGGGCGTGGAACGAGATCGGCTTCGGCGGCCCGGCCTACCCACGGGGGTTCATGCGCCTCGGCGGCGCCGGGGTGCGGGAGCCCTTCGAGAAACCGGGAGCGACCGCCGAAGACCCGGTCGCGATGCTCAGCGACGATCACGACACCGGAACCGGTGGGGCCCATGGCCGCGGGTGAGAAGTGGCGCAGGCGGCTGCGCGGGGTGCTGAAGGGCTCGGTGGGGCCGCCGGACAACGACTCGCGGTTCCTGCTCGACGTGCACTCCCGGGCGCTGCCGGGCAAGGACACCATGCGTCGCTACCCCGACGAGGAGGAAGTCGACCTGGTCGTCGTCGGCGCCGGCGCGGGCGGCTCGGTGCTCGCCCAGCGCCTGGCCCGGGCCGGTTGGAGCGTGGTGATCCTGGAGGCGGGACCGTTCTGGCATCCCGACCGCGACTGGGTCTCCGACGAGGCCGGCTCCCACCCGCTGTACTGGACGCAGAAGCGCATCCTGGGCGGCGCCGACCCGGTTGAGTTGGGCAAGAACAACTCCGGGCGCGGCGTCGGCGGCTCGATGGTGCACTACGCCGGCTACACGCCGCGCTTCCATCCCAGCGACTTCGAGACGTTCACCCGCGACCGGGTGGGCGCGGACTGGCCGATCGGCTACGCCGAGCTGCGCCCGCACTACGAACTGCTCGAACAGGAACTGCCGGTGGCCGGCCAGGACTGGCCGTGGGGCGACCCGCACACCTACCCGTTCTCCCCGCACCCGGTCTCCGGCGCCGCGATGAAACTGTGGGAAGGGGCGCTCGCGCTGGGCATCGAGATGCGGGTGGGGCCGGTCGGCATCGTCAACGGCACGTTCGGCAACCGGCCGCACTGCATCTACCGCGGCTACTGTCTGCAGGGCTGCAAAGTCAACGCCAAGGCCAGCCCGTATGTGACCCACCTGCCCGACGCGTTGGCCCACGGGGTGGAGATCCGAGCCAACAGCATGGCCGCCCGCGTCGAGGTCGACGAATCCGGAAACGCCAGCGGTGTCACCTATTTCGTCGAGGAGGACGGCCGGGAGCGCCGCCAGCGCGCCAAAGTGGTCGCGGTCGCCGGGTATTCGATCGAGACGCCGCGGCTGCTGCTCAACTCCACCAGCCGCCGCTTCCCGCACGGGCTGGGCAACGACACCGACCAGGTGGGCCGCTACGTGATGGTGCAAGGCGCCTCCCAGACCGCGGGCCGCTGGCCCGAGGAACTGCGGATGTACAAGGCGCCGCCTCCGGAGGTGACCTCCGAGCAGTTCTACGAAACCGACCCCGACCGCGGTTTCGCGCGCGGATTCTCCATCCAGACCGTCTCCCCGCTGCCCATCGGCTGGGCCGAACACGTGCTGGCCGACGGGCATTGGGGTGCGGCGCTGCGCGAGTACATGCGCGACTACAACCACTGGAGCACCGTCGGGGTGCTCAACGAACTGCTGGCCCACCCCGACAACCGGGTCAGCCTGGCCGACGAGACCGACACCTACGGCCTGCCCGTCGCCCGGTTCGACTACACGCTGTCGGACAACGACAAGGCCAACATGGCCTACTCCACCGCGGTGATCACCAACATCCTCAAAGCCGCCGGGGCGCAGGACATCTTGACCATCCAGCGGTTCGCCCACCTGATCGGCGGCGCGCGGATGGGCAGCGACCCGGACACCAGCGTCGTCGACTCCGACCAGCGGATGTGGTCGGTGCCCAACCTGTTCGTCGCCGACGGCTCGGTCTGCCCCACTCAGGGCAGCGCCAATCCCGCGCTGACCATCATGGCGCTGTCCTCCCGACTGGCCGACCGGATCGTGCGGCGGGAGGTGCGCCCCTACCGGCGCGGGGTCACCGCACCGGTGCGGTGATGTCGGCCGGCCGGGGACGGGCCGGGGGAGCGGCTCAGCCGTGCCGCGCACTCCAGTAGGCGCCGCCGGCCAACGCGGTGGCCGCCGCGCCGGCGCCGAGCAGCGACCGGCGGTGCCGGGAGGTCCACAGCTGCAGGCTGCGGGCGTGCGCCTGGTCGTCGAACACGCCGTGCGCCCCGAAATCGTGGCCGGCCGGGCCGTCGGCGGGCTCCCACAGGTTGGCCGGCTGGTCGGGGTCGACCGGCTGGTCGGTTTGCTGGGAGCGGTACCCGGTGCGGGCCAGGTAGCGGTCCAGCAGCGCCGGGGCCAGCCGCTGACCCAGGATCGTGGCGACCGTGCTGCCGCCCACCCAGTACTGTTTGCGCCGCGGATGGTCCAGCGCGTAGGCCACCCCGCGGGCGGCCACCTCGGGCTGGAAGATCGGCGGCACCGGTTGGGCCTGCTTGGGCAGCCGGGAACACACCCAGGAGAACTGCGGGGTGTTGACCGCGGGCATCTGCACCACGGTGACCCGCACCTTGGACCGGTCGTGGAGCAACTCGGTGCGCAGTGACTCGGTGAACCCGTTGATCGCGTGCTTGGCGCCGCAGTAGGCCGACTGCAGCGGGATCGAGCGCACGCCCAGCGCCGAGCCGACCTGCACCACCGTTCCGGCGTTGCGGGGCCGCATCCGGCGCAACGCGACCATGGTGCCGTAGACGAAGCCCAGGTAGGTCACCTCGGTGACCCGCCGGTACTCGTCGGGGCCGATGGTGTGGAACGGGGCGAACAGCGACGAGAACGCCACGTTGATCCAGCCGTCGATCGGGCCGAACGCCTGCTCGACGCGGCTGGCGGCGCGTTCCAGCGCGTCGTGATCGGCCACGTCGGTGGGCAACACCAGCGCGTCGCCGCCGGCTTCGCGCACCTCGGCCGCCGCCGCGTTCAGGCCGCTGACACCGCGGGCCACCAACCCGAGCCGGGTGCCCGGGCCGGCCAGTTCCCGCACCACCGCCCGGCCGATGCCGGCGCTGGCGCCGGTGACCACCACCACCCGGGGCCGGCGGCGGCGTCGACGGCGGGGACTACGGACGGCATCCAGCACAGTCATAGCGCGGTGATACCCGCCCGCGGCCCGGGTAAACGCCGAGTTTGCCGGGCGGATCCTCGGGGTAGTACGAAGTGATGTTGCCGGAATTGACGACCCCTGCCCTGCCCTCGGTGCGCCGACTGCCCTGGAGCGCGGGAGTAGTTGCCGAAGGCGTGTATGCGCCCCAAGAGGATTCGCAGCTGCTGATCGGCGCGTTGGCCGCCAGCGGCGTGGCGCCCGGCCGGCGGGTGCTGGACCTGTGTACCGGCAGCGGCGTGGTCGCCATCGCCGCCGCGGAACTGGGGGCGGCCGGCGTCACCGCGCTGGACATCTGCCCGCGCGCGGTGGAGTGCGCCACCGACAACGCCCGGGTCCGAAACGTGAGCGTGGATGTGCGCCAAGGACCGTGGACCTACGGGCTGACCGCCGCCCCGTTCGACGTGGTGGTGGCCAATCCGCCGTATGTGCCCACCCCGCCCGGCGGCGCGCCGGTGCCCAACGGGTCACCGGCCCGATCCTGGGACGGCGGCGTCGACGGCCGGTCCGTGCTGGGCCCGCTGTGTGAGGCGGCCGGTGACCTGTTGGCGGCGGGCGGGACACTGCTGCTGGTGCAATCGGAGTTCGCCAACCCGGACCGCTCGCTACTGGAGTTGTGGTCGGCGGGGCTGGCCGCGGAAGTGGTGGCCGAACAACGGATCCCGTTCGGGCCGGTGCTGTCCAGCCGAGCGGACTGGCTGGAGAGCACCGGCCGGATGCCGCTGGGGTGTCGCACCGAGCGGCTGGTGGTGATCCGGGCGGACAAGCCGTGACCGCCCGCGACCGGCGCCGAGTCCGGGTGGCACGCAACGGCCCGGTGCTGGTGGCCGGGCCGGTGCGCATCGAAACCCCCGACGCGGTGGTGGAATCCGACCGCTTCCAGGTGGCGATCTGCGCCTGCGGACGCAGCAAGGACTATCCGCTGTGCGATACCAGCCACCGCTGCCGGCGGCGCTCAGGCGAATAGCGGACCCAGCGGGGCGCGCAGCGAGGTCTGCCCGGCCTGCCAGGCGGTGAGCAACTGGTCGGCCAACCGGCCCTCGACCACGTCGTAGGCCCGCATCCCGAACACCACGTCCGCCTCCAGGTCGCGCTCGCGGTCGATGAGGTCGCCGACCACCTCGGCGCGCACCACCTGCTCGTGCACCGCGTCGGCTTCGACGTGCTCGCGGTAGAACGCCACGCACTCGGCCGGGGCGCCCATGCGCTGCAGTGCGGTCACCAGCCGCCGCGACCCCGGCGGGGAGGTGATCTCGGTGGCCGCGAAATGCCCGACGGTGGCGCCGCGCCAGCGGCGGTGCAGCCCGAACAGCGACATCAGGTTCACCGCGGCGAGCGCCTCGGCCGACACCGCGTCCAGATAGGCCAGATATCCGCTGTCCAGACCGGCGGCCGCCATCAGGTCGGCGTACAGCTCCTGGTGGACCTGCGGCCCGCGCCCGGCCCCGTACTCGTCGAACTCGATGGCCACGAACGCCGCCTTGGCGCCGGCGACCAGCCGCGGGATCACCCAGGCGTGCGGGTCGCCCTCCTTGAGGTGATACACCGAGCGCTGCACGAAGTACTCACACATCTGCTCCCAGGTGCCGCTGTCGCGCAGATACCAGCTCAGCCCGGTGCCGTGGACCGGTTCGACGGTCAGCTCGTCCATCTCCGCGGTGACGCTCACATCGGGGTCGATCGGGCCGACGTCGCGGCGCACCCGGTCGAGGAAGACCTCCTCCAGCCGGCCCCGCAGCGCCAGCAGGCTCGGCTCCCACTCCCAGCCGGGGTCGACACCGGCGAAGCCGCGGTAGTGCAGCTCGTAGCAGACCTGCAACGCCAGCTGCAGATCCCGCCCGTAGGGGTCGACGTCGTCGACGGCCACGCCGACGTGCTCGAGCCGCTGCGGCGAGCCGGCCAACGTGTCACAGACCGCGGTCGACAGCGGACCGCACCCGGTCGGCAGGCCCGGGCCGAGACCGGTCGGACTGATCGGGGCAAGTTTCATGCCCCTCCCATACCCGCGGCGGGCCGGCGAAAAACGCGGCCGCACACCGCCGCCGCCGGACCGGGTTTCGGCGCGGGCCCCGGCGGGGAAAACCGTAGGCGCCAACGAAAGGAATCTGGTGTCCCAGCAGCAACCGGTCGACCTGCGGGCGGCGTTCCCGCCGCAGGTGTTGCGTCAGTACGCCCTGCTGGCCGACGGGGAGCGCGGCGCCCTGATCGGGCCGCACGGCGAGATCACCTGGCTGTGCGCGCCGCGCTGGGACTCCGACGCGGTGTTCGCCGCCCTGATCGGCGGCGGCGGCTGTTTCGCGATCACCCCGACCGACCGGCGCCACGTCTGGGGCGGCTACTACGAGCCGGGCACCCTGATCTGGCACAGCCACTGGGTGACCGGCCACGGCCAGATCGAATGCCGCGAGGCGCTGGCCTTCCCCGCCGAGCCCGGCCGGGTGGTGGTGCTGCGCCGGGTGATCGCGCTGCACGGCGAGGCCCGGGTGACCGTGATGCTGGAGCCCCGCGCCGGCTTCGGGCACTACGGCAGCACCCACCTGCACACCGACGGCGCGGTATGGACCGGGCGCAGCGGACCGCTGCGCTGGCGGCTCACCGGCTGCCCGACGGCGACCCCGCAGCCCAGCGCCCACGGCACCGGCGCGGTGCTGGTCGCCGAACTGACCCTGCCGCCCGGCGGCCACCACGACGTGGTCTTCGAGGTCGCCGACCACGCGCTGCCCGCCGACCTGATCGACGCCGGCACCGCCTGGGAAGCGACGGCGAACACCTGGGCGCGGGTCCGCCCGGACCTGACCGACACCATCGCCCCGCACGACGCCACCCAGGCCTGGGCGGTGCTGCGCGGGCTGACCAGCGCCGGCGGCGGGATGGTGGCCGCGGCCACCACCAGCCTGCCCGAACACGCCCACACCAACCGCAACTACGACTACCGCTACGTCTGGATCCGCGACCAGTGCTATGCCGGCCTGGCCGCCGACGCGGCCGGCGCCGCCGACCTGTTCGACACGGCCACCAATTTCGTCGTCGCCCGGCTGCTCGAGGACGGGCCCCACCTCAAGCCCGGCTACACCACCACCGGCGGCCCGGTGCCCGACGAACGCACCCTGGACCTGCCCGGCTATCCCGGCGGGCACGACAAGGCCGGCAACTGGATCACCCGGCAGTTCCAGCTCGACGCCTTCGGTGACGCGCTGCAACTGCTGGCCACCGCCGCGCGCGCCGACCGGCTGCCCGCCGAAGGCTGGCGCGCCATCGACGTGGCGGTCGCGGCCGTCGAGCAGCGCTGGCGGGAGGACGAAGCCGGGATCTGGGAGCTGGACAACCGGCAGTGGACCCAATCCCGGCTGTGCTGTGTCGCCGGCCTGCGCGCGGTGGCGCAGCTGACCGGCCGCGGTGGCCTGGCCTCCACCGCGGTGCTGGCCGACACCATCCTGGCCGACACCGCCGCGATCGCGCTGGACCCGGCCGGCTACTGGCGGCGCAGCGCCGGCCTGCACGGCGTGGACGCCTCGCTGGTGTTGCCGCCGGTGCGCGGCGCGCTGCCCGCCGACGACCCGCGCACCCTGGCCACCCTCGACGCCGTGCGCAACCAGCTCGCCGTCGAGCAGTACGTGTACCGGTTCCGCCACGACCAGCGCGACCTCGGCGACGCCGAAGGCGCGTTTCTGCTGTGCGGGTTCATGATGGCGCTCGCCGAGCACCAGCAGGGCAGGCACTGGTCGGCGGTGCGCTACTTCGACCGCAACCGGTCGGCGTGCGGGCCGGGCGGCCTGCTGTCCGAGGAGTTCGACGTCAACCAGCGGCAGCTGCGCGGCAACCTGCCGCAAGCGTTCGTGCACGCGTTGCTGCTGGAGACCGCGGCCACGCTCACCGACCCGTCCGGCACCGCCGGCGCCACCCCGCTGGCCTGACCGCGCCCCTGATGCGGTGTGCCCGGGCGGGTAACCGGGTACCCAGCGGAGAGGTCCGGCGCAACCCGACGAGGAGGTAGCTGTGATTTTGAGCTTGCTGACCGGAGCCGACGGACCGGTGAGTTCGGCGCTGTCGGCCCGCACCCTCGACGTCGCCAAGGGAGTGCTGGTGGTGCTGCGGGGCTGCGACACCGCGGCCGCCTTCGAGGAGCTGGTCGCGGCCAGCCGCCGCCACCGGCTGCCCGTCTTCGCCCTGGCCGACGCCCTGGTGTCGATGGCGGCCGGCCCGGCCCGCACCGGCGGGCAACCGAGTGCGGAGGTGGCGCGCGCCATCGAGCAGGAGTGGGGCCCGCTGCTGACGCCACCGCGCGCCGGTTTGGCGGAGTGAGCCCCGGGTATGCGAGCCGATATGACCCGTTTCGGCTACACGCTGATGACCGAGCAGAGCGGACCGACCGACCTGGTCCGCTACGCCGTCGCCGCCGAGCAGGCCGGTTTCGACTTCCTGGTCTCCAGTGACCACTTCAGTCCCTGGCTGGCCAGCCAGGGGCACGCCCCCAACGCCTGGACGGTGCTGGGCGCGGTCGCCCACGCCACCGAGCGCGCCCACCTCTACTCCTACGTCACCTGCCCGACCATGCGGTATCACCCGGCGGTGGTGGCGCAGCAAGCCGCCACCGTGGCGCTGCTCTCCGGCGGCCGGTTCACGCTGGGGCTGGGCAGCGGCGAGAACCTCAACGAGCACGTGATCGGGAAGGGCTGGCCGAGCGTGGCCCGCCGCCAGGACATGCTGCGCGAAGCCGTCGAGATCATCGCCGCGCTGCTCGACGGCGGCCCGGTGACCTGGCACGGCGACTACTTCTCCGTCGAGATGGCCAAGCTGTGGGATCCGCCCGCCCGCCCGGTCGGGATCGGGGTGGCCATGACCGGCAAGCACGGCATCGGCAAGCTGGCCACCCTGGCCGACCACCTCATCGCCGTCGAACCCGACGCCGGGCTGGTCCACGCCTGGCACAGCGCCCGGCAGGCCGCCGGGCTGGCCGGCGGCGGCCGCATCGTCGGGCAGATCCCGATCTGCTGGGACCCGGACCGCGACGCCGCCGTCGCCCGCGCCCACGAGCAGTTCCGCTGGTTCGGCGGCGGCTGGCAGGTCAACGCCGAGCTGCCCACCCCGGCCAGCTTCGCCGCCGCCACCCGCTACGTGCGGCCCGAGGACGTCGCCGAGGCCATCGCCTGCGGACCCGACCTGGACCGGATCGTCGAGGCGGTCCGCGCCTACTGGCAGGCCGGCTTCACCGACATCGCGCTGATCCAGATCGGCGGCGATCACCAGGACGCGTTCCTGGCCGAGGCGGCCGACCCGCTGCTGGCGAAGCTGCGCGCCGCCGCCCGATGAGCCGGCCCGGATTGGCCCGGCGGCGCCGGGGGTATGGCTACCGTGACCGATCCTGGGGGACCGCGACAGAAAGGGGAGCGCGATGACCCAGCAGAACCGACCGGCCGACCCGCTCGACGACGCGATCCGGGTGGACGCGCTGACGGTGGAGGCGACCGGCGTTCCCGCCGACGGCAACCCGGATCCCGACGAGATGGCGGCCGACGTGGCCGGCGGGTCGGTCGCCGAGGCCATCCGCGGACCCCGCAGCGAGGAGGACGACATGGCAGAGCGTTTGCAGGGCCGCCGCATCGCGATCCTGGCGGCCGACGGCGTCGAACGCGTCGAATACGAGCAGCCGGTGGACGCGCTGCGCGAGCAGGGCGCCACCACCGAACTGATCTCGCTGGAGGCCGGGGAGATCCAGGCCCGCGACCACGACCTGGAACCGGCCGGCAGCTTCGCGGTGGACCGCCGCGTCGGCGAGGTGTCGGTGGAGGACTACGACGCGCTGGTGCTGCCGGGCGGCACGGTGAATCCGGACAAACTGCGCAGCGACGACACCGCGGTGGCGTTCGTGCGGGAGTTCGTCAACTCGGGCAAACCGGTGGCGGCGATCTGCCACGGGCCCTGGACGCTGGTGGAGGCCGGCGTGGTGGACGGCCGCACCCTGACCTCGTATCCGAGCCTGCGCACCGACCTGCGCAACGCCGGCGCCGACGTCGTCGACAAGGAAGTCGTCGTCGACGACAACCTGATCACCAGCCGCTCACCGGACGATCTGCCGGCGTTCTGCGCCACGCTGATCGACCGGCTCGCGGCCTGACCTCCCCCCGGCGGCGGGTTTCACCCGGCGGCGGCGCGGGTATCCGGCCGACATGACTGATCCCGACAACCCCATCGACTATGCCCGCACGTCGCAGCACCGCGCCGGCATGGTGATGAAGGACCGCCGCGAAGTACCCGGTGCTGCGCTACTGGTGGTGGCCGTGGTCTGCCTGGTCGGTTTCATGACCGCGTTCGCGATGGGCAGCACCGGCTGGGCGGTGGGCCTAGGTGTGGCCGTGCTGGTCGCCGGATCCGCCGGAGTGGCCTGGATTCTGCTCGGCCGCCGCCGCGCCGCCCGACTCGGCGACGACCGGGCCCGGCGCTGACGCCTCGGCGACCACCGGGTTGAGCCCCAACGCGCCGGCGGCGAACCGGCACACCGTCGCCGCCGCGACCCGCGCCGCCTCCTGGTGGCCGGCGCGGTGCCGGTGCCGAATCCGCTCGGTGGCCGGGTCGAGGACGACCTCGGCGAACAACTCCCCGGTGGTCGGCTCGCACACCGCCCAGGTGAAGCGGGTCTCGGCCGCCCAGCCGCGGTCCACGCCGGCGACATAGTCCGGGTCGGTCTCGCCGAGGTCGGCCAACGCGACCCGGTCGTCGACGCGGTCGTCGGCGCGCGGCGCCCGCAGATACCAGGCGCCGGCGTTGATCTCCACCGGCTCCATCGACCGGTCGGCTACTTGATCTCGGCCAGCACGGTGCCCTGGGTGATCGCGGCGCCGGCTTCGACGGCCAGGCCGGTGATCACGCCGTCCTTGTGCGCGGTGACCGGGTTCTCCATCTTCATCGCCTCCAGGACGGCCACCAGGTCACCGGCGGCGACCTCCTGGCCCTCCTCGACGGCGACCTTGACCACGGTGCCCTGCATGGGCGCGGTGACCGCGTCACCGGAGGCGGCCGCGCCGCCGGCGGCGCTGCGCTTGCGGGCCTTGGGCTTCTTGCGGATGGCGCCGCCCCCGCCGCCGCCGTTGCCCAGCGCCAGGTCACCGGGCAGGGACACCTCCAGGCGCCGCCCGCCGACCTCGACGACCACGGTCTGGCGCGGCAGCGCGTCGTCCTCGTCGATCGGGTCGCCGCCGGTGAACGGCTCGATGGTGTTGTCGAACTCGGTCTCGATCCAGCGGGTGTGCACCGAGAAGCCGTTCTCGTCGCCGACGAACGCCGGGTCGCGCACCACCACCCGGTCGAACGGGATGACCGTGGCCAGCCCCTCGACGTGGAACTCGTCGAGGGCCCGGCGCGCCCGCTCCAGGGCCTGGTTGCGGTCGGCGCCGGTGACGATCAGCTTGGCCAGCATCGAGTCGAACTGCCCGCCGATCACCGAGCCGGTCTCCACCCCGGAGTCCATCCGGATGCCGGGGCCGGTGGGCGGCTCGAACCGGGTGACCGGGCCGGGGGCGGGCAGGAAGCCGCGGCCGGCGTCCTCACCGTTGATCCGGAACTCGATGGAGTGCCCGCGCGGCTCGGGGTCCTCGGTGATGTCGAGTTTCTCACCGTTGGCGATGCGGAACTGCTCGCGAACCAGGTCGATGCCGGAGGTCTCCTCGGTGACCGGGTGCTCGACCTGCAGCCGGGTGTTGACCTCCAGGAACGAGATCAGCCCGTCCTGGCCGACCAGGTACTCCACCGTGCCGGCACCGTAGTAGCCGGCCTCCTTGCAGATGCGCTTGGCGGACTCGTGGATCTCCTTGCGCTGCTCGTCGGTCAGGAACGGCGCCGGGGCCTCCTCGACCAGCTTCTGGAAGCGGCGCTGCAGCGAGCAGTCCCGGGTGCCCGCGACCACGACGTTGCCGTGCTGGTCGGCGATGACCTGGGCCTCCACGTGGCGGGGCTTGTCCAGGTAGCGCTCCACGAAGCACTCACCGCGACCGAACGCGGCGACGGCCTCGCGGGTGGCCGACTCGAACAGCTCGGGGATCTCCTCGATGGTGCGGGCCACCTTCATGCCGCGCCCGCCACCGCCGAACGCGGCCTTGATCGCCACCGGCACGCCGTACTCCTCGGCGAAGGCCACCACCTCGTCGGCGTCCTTGACCGGGTCGGGGGTGCCGGGCACCAGCGGCGCCTTCGCGCGGGCGGCGATGTGGCGGGCGGTGACCTTGTCGCCGAGGTCGCGGATGGACTGCGGGCTCGGCCCGATCCAGATCAGCCCGGCGTCGATGACCGCCTGGGCGAAGTCGGCGTTCTCGCTCAAGAACCCGTAGCCGGGGTGGATGGCGTTGGCGCCGGACTTCTCGGCGGCCTCGAGGATCTTCTCGAACACCAGGTAGGACTCCGCGGAGGTCTGCCCGCCCAGGGCGAACGCCTCGTCGGCCAGCCGGACGTGCGGCGCGTCGGCGTCGGGTTCGGCGTACACCGCCACGCTGGGCAGTCCCTCATCCCGGGCCGCCCGGATCACTCGAACCGCGATTTCCCCGCGGTTGGCGACGAGCACCTTCTGGATCCGTGAGCTGGCGTGACTGGGCACTTGGCCTCCTACTCGGGCGTGGTCCGTGGACAGGTCTCTAAGAGAAGTCTTTAAAGAATGTAGCCGACGAGGCAGTCTAAGCGTTGCGCAACCGGCGCTTGATCCGGGCCAGCATCGCCGACATGCCCCGCACCCGCAGCGGGGAGATCAGCTCCGCCAGCCCCAGCGCGCTGTAGAAGTCGTCGGGCACCGCCAGGATGTCGGCGGCGGGCTGCCCGTCCAGCCCGGCGGCCAGGATCGCGGCGAACCCGCGGGTGGTCGGCGCCTCGGCGGGTGCGGAGAAGAACAGCCGCACCCGGGCCGGGTCGGCGGCGTCGACGTCGAGGAACAGCGGCGACTGGCATTCGGGCACCGGCTCCATCGCCGCCTCTTCCAGCTCGGCGGGCAGCGCCGGCAGCTCCTCGGCGAACTCCAGCAGCAGCGCCAGCTTGTCCTGGCCCTCGACCTCGGCGAAATCGGAGATCACCTCGGCCAGCGGCGCCGGCAGCGACGAGGGTGCGGTCATCGCCGCGGCAGCTCCCCGGGCTCCGGGCCGTCGACGATCGGCACCCGCACGGTGTTGCCCCACTCGGTCCACGACCCGTCGTAGTTGCGCACGCCCCGCTTGCCCAGCAGGTAGGTCAGCACGAACCAGGTGTGGCTGGAGCGCTCACCGATGCGGCAGTAGGCCACCGGCTCGTCCTCGGGCGTCAGGAAGCCGTAGAGCTCGTCGAGCTCCTCGCGGCTGCGGAACCGCCCGCTCTCGGTGACCGCCTTGCTCCACGGGATCGACACCGCGGTGGGGATGTGCCCGCCGCGCAGCACGCCCTCCTCCGGGTAGTCGGGCATGTGGGTGCGTTCGCCGGTGTACTCCTGCGGGGAGCGCACGTCGATCAGCGGCTGCTTGCCGAGAATCTCCAGCACGTCGTCCTTGTAGGCGCGGATCGGGGCGTCGTTGCGTTCCACGACCGGGTAGCCGGTGGTGGTTTTGGTGGGCACGTCCAGGGTGGTCTCGCGGCCCTCGGAGAGCCACAGGTCGCGGCCGCCGTCGAGCAGGCGGACATCCGGGTGGCCGAAGAGGGTGAACACCCACAGCGCGTAGGCCGCCCACCAGTTGGACTTGTCCCCGTAGATCACCACGGTGTCGTCGCGGGCGATGCCCTTGCGGTCCATCAGCGCGGCGAACTCCTCGCCGGTGAGGTAGTCGCGCACCGGGTGGGTGTTGAGGTCGGTGACCCAGTCGATCTTGACCGCGCCGGGGATGTGGCCGACGTCGTAGAGCAGGACGTCCTCGTCGGATTCGACGACCACCAGACCGGGTTGACCCAGATTGGCCGAGAGCCAATCGGCGGTCACCAACCGTTCCGGGTGGGCGTAGGACTGCAGGGCGGGGCTGGGATCTGGCGGTACGGGCACAGCGCCGAGCCTACTCATCACACCCGCGCCTGTCGTGCGGCGTCGGTCACACTCCGAGGGCGACCTCGTAGGCGACGGCGAAACGCAGCCCGCCCCGGCGCGGCCGGAACAGCGCGCCCGCATTGGGACACCAGCTGACAACCCGCAGCAGTTGGGTGCCCGGGCCGAGGCGGCGCCGGACGATGTCGGCGAGCGCTGATCGCAGTCGCTCGGTGTCGTAGCGGTCGATCTCCCGCGGTACCAGGATGTCCCACATCGTTTCTTCCACCGGCATGCCGTCCAGTGTCGGCCGCGGGGCGGCGGAAATGTGGCGCCCGTCACGGTGTGTCGGGAGGCGAAGGTGTTGCGATCAGGTCACGTTCCGGTTGCGGCCGCGACCGCCGCGAGTGAAGACTGAGGGTGAAAAACTGCGAAAAACACCGCCACAGAACAACACTCGCGGTGCTTAAGGCGTCATCCGGGCCACAGGTCGGCGACCGTGAGGCCCAGGCGGGCCAGCAGCGAGCGGGTCAGCGGCAGGCTCAGCCCGATCACGTTGGACGGGTCCCCGTCGATGGCGTCGACGAACCAGCCGCCGAGGCCGTCGAGGGTGAACCCGCCGGCCACGCCGACGGGTTCGCCGCTGTCGAGGTAGGCGTCCAACTCGTCGCCGGTGGGGGTGGCGAACCGCACCCCGGTGGAGCCGACCCCCTCGGCGCGGCCGGTGACCGCGCCGGACCGTACCCGCAGCACGCAGTGCCCGGTGTGTAGCCGTCCGGTGCGGCCGGCCGCGGCCGCCCACTGCGCGCGGGCGGCAGGCACCGAACCGGGTTTGCCGCACAGCCGGCCGTCGAGTTCGAGCATGGAATCGCAGCCGATGACGACGCTGTCGTGCGCGGCGGCGGGGTTCAGGGCGGCGGCGACGGCCTCGGCTTTGGCGGTGGCCAGTGCGGCGACGACCCGCTGCGGGGCGGCCCGCGGGCCGAGCGCGGCGATCACGGCGTCCTCGTCGACCCCGGAGACCACGACCAACGGGTCGACGCCCGCATTGCGCAGCACCGCCAGCCGGCCGGCCGAGGCCGAGCCGAGGACGACCCGGGTCACCGGCGGATGTGCGTGCGCTCCAGCAAGGTGACCCGCGCCCAGCTGTGGACCGAATACCGCAGCTTGTCCACCGGGTGACCCCACAGGTTGCGCTGACCGGGACCGGCCGGCGCCGAGGAACCGGCGGCACCGCCGAACACCGTGACCAGGGCGGCCACCTCCTCGTCGGTGGGCTGCCCGCGCAGGATGCGGATCTGGGCGTCGCGGGCGGTCGCGGCGGTGTCCGCGGGCTCGCTCGTCGTCTCGGTCACCGGGCCTCCGCTGCTCGCGTCACTCGTGTCACTCATGTCACTCACCGTGTCGCTGCTGCTCGCGTCGCTCACAGGGGAATGTTCCCGTGCTTCTTGGGCGGCTGCTGGACGATCTTGCGCTCCAGCAGGCGCAGCGAATTGGCGATGTAGCCGCGGGTGTG
Organism: Mycobacterium sp. 1274756.6; assembly: GCF_001668625.1. GTDB lineage: Bacteria > Actinomycetota > Actinomycetes > Mycobacteriales > Mycobacteriaceae > Mycobacterium. The sequence continues at coordinate 7,845 of NZ_LZLJ01000036.1, read as the reverse complement.
CGACGGCGGGATCACTGCATCGACGTAGCCGCGCTCCGCGGCGATGTACGGGTTGACCAGGGTGTCCTCGTACTCCTGCTGCAACTCCAGGCGCAGCGCGTCGACGTCCTCGCCGGCCTCGGCCGCTTCCTTGAGCTTCTGGCGGTAGACGAACCCGACCGCGCCGGAGGCGCCCATCACCGCGATCTGGGCGGTCGGCCAGGCCACGTTGACGTCGGCGCCCATCTCCTTGGAGCCCATCACGCAGTACGCGCCGCCGTAGGCCTTACGGGTGATCACGGTGATCTTGGCGACCGTGGCCTCCCCGTAGGCGTAGAGCAGCTTGGCGCCGCGCCGGATGATGCCGTCGAACTCCTGGCCGGTGCCCGGCAGAAACCCGGGCACGTCGACCAGCATCACGATCGGGATGTTGAAGCAGTCGCAGGTGCGGATGAACCGCGCCGCCTTCTCCGAGGCCTTGATGTCCAGGCAGCCGGCGAACTGGGTGGGCTGGTTGGCCACGATGCCCACGCTGCGGCCCTCGATGCGCCCGAACCCGACCACGATGTTCTGCGCGTAGCCGGACTGCACCTCGAGGAACTCGTCGTCGTCGAGGATGCGGGTGATGACCTCGTGCATGTCGTACGGCTGGTTCGGCGAGTCCGGGATGAGGGTGTCCAGCTCGATGTCCTCGGGGGTGAGGTTGTCCTCGATCGGGCCCTCAGCGACCGGCTCGTCGTAGCGCGGCGGGTCGGCGTAGTTGTTGACCGGCAGGTAGCTGAGCAGATCCCGCACATAGTCGAAGGCGTCCTGCTCCCCGGAGGCCACATAGTGGGCGGTGCCCGATTTGGCCATGTGGGTGTGTGCGCCGCCCAACTCCTCCATGGTGACGTCCTCACCGGTGACGGTCTTGATGACGTCGGGGCCGGTGATGAACATCTGCGAGGTCTGGTCGACCATCACGATGAAGTCGGTCAGCGCGGGGGAGTAGACGTGCCCACCGGCGGCCGCCCCCATGATCAGCGAGATCTGCGGGATCACCCCGGAGGCCTGGATGTTGTTGTAGAAGATGTTGCTGTACAGGCCCAGCGAGACCACACCCTCCTGGATGCGGGCCCCGGCGCCGTCGTTGATCCCGATCAGCGGCCGGCCGGTCTTGATCGCCAGCTCCTGCACCTTGACGATCTTCTCGCCGTACACCTCGCCGAGGCTGCCGCCGAACACGGTGGCGTCCTGGGAGAAGATGCAGACCTCCCGGCCGTCGATGGTGCCGTAGCCGGTGACCACCCCGTCGCCGAGCGGGCGCTTCTCGCCCATCCCGAAGTTGGTGCTGCGATGCCGCGCCAGCGCGTCGAGCTCGACGAAGGAGTCCTCGTCGAGCAGCGCCAGGATCCGTTCCCGGGCGGTCAGCTTGCCCTTGGCGTGCACCTTCTCCACCGCGGCCTCACCGACCGGGTGCAGCGTCTCCGCGGTGCGCCGCTTGAGGTCGGCCAGCTTGCCGGCGGTGGTGTGGATGTCGATCTCGTGCTCGGCCGCGGGTTCGACCGAACCGGCGGCAGAGTCCGTAACGCTCGTCATAGGGGACGAGCTTAACCGCGTTTCTCCCGCGCACCGGTCGCGGGGCGCTCCCGACGCGGTGCGCCGCCTCAGGCCACCCGGTCGCGCCCGGGCCGCCCGGTGACCTGCTGGACGAACTCCCCGATGTGGGCCAGCGCCCGGCGCCCCTCGGGCAGCACGTCGGCGGCGAGCGGGAAGTCGTGGATCTGGCCGTCCCACACGTGCAGATCGCAGGCCACCTCACTGTCGGCGAGCCGGTGGGCCATCAACTCCGCGTCGGCCAGCAGCAGCTCGTCGCCGCTGGCGTGGATGGTGACCGGCGGCAGGCCGGACAGGTCGGCGTCCACCGGCGACAGTGCCGTGCCCAGGTGCCGGGTGAACACCGACAGGGCCCGGCCGGGGAACATCGAACAGCGCCGAGCGTTGCGATGGGCCAGCTTCCGCGCCGGGTCGACGTCGGTCAGCGGGGAGATCGCCGCGATCCCCGCCGGGTGGCACACCCCGGACCGGATCGCCGAGAGCGCGGCCATGAAGGCCAGGTAGCCGCCGGCCGAGTCCCCGGCGACCACGATCTCCTCGTCGCGGTACCCGCGCCCGCGCAGCCAGTGCAGGCCGGCGACCGCGTCGCTGACGGCCGCGGCGATCTGGTGACGCGGCAGCATCCGGTAGGCCACGTTGAGCACCGCCGCGTCGGCGGAGTGCGCCAGCCGCGACACCAGCGAGCGGTGCGTGTTGAGCCCGCAGGTCAAAAACGCCCCGCCGTGCAGGTACAGCACCGCCCGGCGGTCCGAGTCGTTTGCGGGGTGCAGCCATTCGGCGGGGCAGTGCTCGAGCCGCACCGCCTCGATGCGCGTCGCGCGGCGGGGCAACAGCCCCGCGCAGCGGTCGACGACCTCGAACGGCCAGGCCAGATCCGGTTGGGCGGCCCACGCCCGCACCAGGTTCTTCACCACGAACCGGCTGGCCAGCGACACCGCCACCGACTGCGGGCTGCGGCGACGGTGGACCCGTCGGGTGAGCGTGGGTTCGACGCCGGTCATCTGCGATCAACTCCTTGTGTTCTGGCGGTGGAATACCCGGCGGTCAGCGAAGTAAGCAGGTGCCGACGATCACGTTTGCCGAGCCCGCAAGCGTGCTACCCGGCCGGGAGCAACCAGAGGCGGAGGTGTGAGACCGCATGAGCAGCGCCCCCACCGGCACGGTCGGTGTCGTGATGATCACCCACAACCGGTGCCCGGAGACGCTGGCCACCCTGGAGCACATGAGCCGGCTGCCCGACGCCGGGCCGCTGGTGGTGGTCGACAACGCCTCCACCGACGGCACCGCCGACGCCGTCGCCGCCCGGTTCCCGCAGGTCCGGCTGATCCGCAGCGCCAAGAACCTGGGCGCGGCGGGCCGCAACCTGGGGGTGCCGCTGGCCGGCACCGACTACGTCGCGTTCTGCGACGACGACACCCGCTGGCAACCCGGCACGCTGGCCCGGGCCGCCGAACTGCTCGACGCCCACCCCCGGCTCGGCGCGGTGGTCGGCCAGTACCTCGTCGAGCCCGACCTGCGCGAGGATCCCCTCACCCCGGAGCTGCGCGACTCGCCGCTGCCGCGCCCGGACTGGCTGCCCGGCCCGGCGCTGCTGGGCGGGATGGCCGGCACGATGACGGTGCGGGCCACCGCGTTCCGCGAGGTCGGTGGCTTCTCGCCGCAGCTGCTGGTCGGCGGTGAGGAAGAGCTGTTCGCGATTGACCTGGCCACCGCCGGCTGGTGGATGTGCTTCGCCGAGGACGTGCTGATCCATCACGCGCCGTCGCCGGCCCGCGACCCGCGCCGGCGCCGCCAGGTGGGCATCCGCAACACGCTGTGGACCGTGTGGCTGCGCCGCCCGATCCGCAGCGCGCTGCGCCGCACCCGGGTGGTGCTCGGCTCGGCGCCGCGCGACCTGGCCACCGTCGGCGCCTGCGTGGAGACTCTGCGGGGACTGCCGTGGGTGCTGCGGTCCCGGCAGGTCGTACCGGCTGACGTCGAGGCGGGGCTGCGGCTGCTGGAGGAACCGCAACGGCACTCCCGGGCACGCCGCTACGTCGGCTGAGCCCTGCGCGGCGCCCGGCTGTCCAGTGCTCGCTTTCCCGGCGCCCAGCGTGTAATCACTGCGAAAAATCGGCCAAAGTCTGTCTGCCAGTGCACGTTCGGCGCGGGGTGCGGCGTGATCGCCGCCGCGGTGTCCGCGGTGCCCGGCCGGCGCCCCGACCCCGGCGACCCGCCGGTGCGCACCGCCGCGGAATCGCCCGCGCGGCGCCCGCCGCGGTGAGTAAGTTGGCCAGGTGATGACCGACTCGCACACCGCCCGCCCGCCGCTGGACGCCGCCGCCCTGCGCGCCGGGCTCGCCCCGCCGTGGCGGGAACTGGAGGTGGTCGCCGAGACCGGCTCCACCAACGCCGACCTGCTCGCCCGGGCCGGTGCCGGCGCCGACATCGACGGCGTGGTGCTGCTCGCCGAGCACCAGACCGCCGGGCGCGGCCGCCACGGCAGGCACTGGTCGGCGCCGCCGCGCTCCCAGCTCTCGCTGTCGGTCGGGGTCGGCGCCGAGGGTGTGCCGACGTCGGCCTGGGGTTGGCTGCCGCTGGCCACCGGGGTGGCGGTGGCCGACGCGCTCGCCGACCTCGACGGGCTGCGGGCCGGGCTGAAATGGCCCAACGACGTGCTGGTCGGGGACCCGCCGGGCAAGCTGGCCGGGATCCTCGCCGAGGTCGCCGCCCCGGCGCCGGTCATCGTCGTCGGGCTCGGGCTCAACGTCACCATGACCGCCGCGGAGGCCCCCGACCCGGCGGCCACCTCGCTGGCGCTGCTGGGCGCGGCCACCGATCGCACCGCCCTGGCCGCCGCCGTGCTGTCGGCCTTAGGCGCCCGCATCCAGGCGTGGCGGCGGGCCGGCGGCGCCGACCCGGCGCTGGTGGCCGACTACCGGCGCCACAGCGTCACCCTGGGCCGGCGGGTCCGGGCCATCCTGCCCGGCGACCGCACCCTGGAAGGCACCGCGACCGGGATCGACGACCTGGGCCGCCTCGAGGTCGACACCGGCGGGCAGTCGGTGGCCGTCTCCGCTGGCGACATCACCCATCTGCGCGGGATCTAGGACGGCGCGCCATGGGATATCCGCACAGCGTGCTCGCCGACGACGAACAGGTGGTGCTACACCGGCACCCGCACTGGAAGCGGCTGGTCGCCCCGGTGCTGACGCTGCTGCTGGCCACCGCGCTGGCCTCGTTCGGTGCGGCGGTGGTCAGCACCCAGCACTGGGAGCGCACCGCCACCAACGTCGTGTTCGCGGTGATCGCCGCGATCTGGCTGGTGCTGGTCGGCTGGTTCGCGCTGTGGCCGTTCCTGGCCTGGCTGACCACCCACTTCGTCATCACCGACCGGCGGGTGATGTACCGGCACGGGTTGTTGACCCGCAGCGGCATCGACATCCCGCTGAACCGGATCAACAGCGTGGAGTTCACCCACCGGCTCATCGACCGGATGTTGCGCACCGGCACGCTGATCATCGAATCGGCGTCGCAGGACCCGCTGGCCTTCTATGACATTCCGCGCGTCGAGCGCGTCCACTCACTGCTGTATCACGAGGTCTTCGACACGTGGGACGACTCCGGCCGCGCCAACAGGGGGCCGGGCTGACCCGGGCGGCGGAACAGCGACACCTTGCCGCTCTCCAGCCCGTCCTCGATCGCCTCGACGAGCGCGCCGTCCTCGATCACCGCGCCCAGCAGCGAGTCGGCCGCGGGCTGCGGGTCGGGCTCGGCGACCAGTTCGCTGACCCCGCCGAGCTGGTCGGGGAAGACCCACCGGCGGAACGCCCAGAACCGGAACGCCATCTGCAGCAGGTTGCCCACCAGGTAGGCGGCGATGAAGTCGGCGATGTTCTCCACCGTCAGCGACACCATCGGCGCCCGCAGCTGCAGCACGTAGCTGGAGAACCACAGCGGCGCCATCGACAGCAGCACCCCGACCCCGCTGAACGCGAAGAACAGCAGCGCCTCGTGGTGGCGCTCCCGCCCGCCGCGGTCGCGGAAACTCCACTCCCGGTTCAGGATGTAGGAGGCGATCACCGCCACGATCCCGGAGATGATCTTCGCCGTCACCGGCTTGGGCTCCAACACGGTCAGCTTGAGCGTGTAGAAGATCGCCGAGTCGATGATGAACGTCGTTCCGCCGACGATGGCGAATTTGATCAGCTCGTGATGGCGTTCGGCCAGCGGGCGGACGGCCCGCGGCAGGCGCGCGATCGTGGCGTCGGTGAATGACACAACGATCCAGTGTACGGTTCACCCGCCCGCCATGTAAAAACACTGTGATAATCGTCGCGCGCGGGCATGGCACCATATTGCGGTGCCGCCTGCCCCCCATTCCGGTTCCGGGCCGCCGCTGGTCGCGATGATCGGCGCCGGTCAACTGGCCCGCATGACCCATCAGGCCGCGATCGCGCTCGGGCAGACCCTGCGGGTGCTCGCCGTCGACCCCGACGACCCGGCCGCCCAGGTCAGCCCCGATGTGGTGCTCGGCTCGCACACCGACCCGGCCGCGCTGCGGCGGGCCGCCGCAGGGGCGACGGTGGTGACCTTCGACCACGAGCACGTGCCCGGCGAGCTGCTGGACCAGTTGGCCGCCGAGGGCATCAACCTGGCGCCGCCGCCGCAGGCCCTGCGCCACGCCCAGGACAAGCTGGTGATGCGCCGGCGGCTGGAGCGGCTCGGCGCGCCGATGCCGCGCTACCTGGGGGTGACCGACCACGCCGGCCTCGACGCGGTGACCGGGTTCGCCGAGCGGGTCGGCGGGGCGACGGTGGTGAAGGCCGCCCGCGGCGGCTACGACGGCCGCGGAGTGGCGATGGCCGACGACCCGGCGACGGCCCGCGACCTGGCCGCCGGCTACCTCGACAGCGGCATCCCGGCGCTAGTCGAGGAGCGGGTGGGCATGCGCCGCGAGCTGGCCGCCCTGGTGGCCCGCTCCCCGTTCGGGCAGGGCGCGGCCTGGCCGGTGGTCGAGACCGTGCAGCGCGACGGCATCTGCGTGCAGGTCATCGCCCCCGCCCCGGACCTGCCCGACGAACGCGCCCAGCAAGCCCAGCAGCTGGCGCTGCGCCTGGCCGCCGAACTGGAGGTGGTCGGGGTGCTCGCGGTGGAGCTGTTCGAGACCGCCGACGGGGCGCTGCTGGTCAACGAGCTGGCGATGCGCCCGCACAACTCCGGGCACTGGACCATGGACGGCGCGGCCACCAGCCAGTTCGAGCAGCACCTGCGGGCGGTGCTGGACTACCCGCTGGGTGACACCGAGCCGGTCGTGCCGGTCACCGTGATGGCCAACGTGCTCGGCGCCGACCAGCCGCCGGCGATGAGCCTCGATGAGCGTGTGCACCACCTGTTCGCCCGGATGCCCGACGCCCGGCTGCACCTCTACGGCAAGACCGAGCGGCCCGGCCGCAAGATCGGCCACGTCAACCTGTTGGGGGCCGAGCCGGCGGATCTGGCGATGCTGCGCGAACGCGCCGCGCTGGCGGCACACTGGTTGGCATACGGGCAGTGGCGCGACGGCTGGGACGCCCACGCCGGCGACCGGCCCGACCCGCGCAGCGAACAGAAGGAGCCGCAGCCGTGACCTCTTCGGCGAAGCCCCGCATCGGGGTGATCATGGGCAGCGACAGCGACTGGTCGGTGATGGCCGACGCCGCGCACGCCCTGGCCGAGTTCGACGTCCCCTTCGAGGTCGGCGTCGTCTCGGCGCACCGCACCCCGCAGCGGATGTTCGACTACGCCCGCAGCGCCGCCGGGCGCGGTATCGAGGTGATCATCGCCGGCGCCGGGGGCGCGGCCCACCTGCCCGGCATGGTCGCGTCGATCACGCCGCTGCCGGTGATCGGGGTGCCGGTGCCGCTGGCCCGGCTCGACGGACTGGACTCGCTGCTGTCGATCGTGCAGATGCCGGCCGGGGTGCCGGTGGCGACGGTGTCGATCGGCGGGGCCCGCAACGCCGGGCTGCTGGCCGTGCGCATCCTCGGCGCCGCCGACGACGCCCTGCGCGAGAAGATGGTCGCCTTCCAGGACCGGTTGGCGGAGACCGCGCTGGCCAAAGACGCCGCGCTGCACGATAAAGTTACCGGCGAGTAACTCGAAGGAGGCTGTGATGGCTGAGTGGACCGGGAACCCGACGTTTGATGTGTTCCGACTGCCCGAGGAGCACGACGAGCTGCGGGCGGCGATCCGGGCGCTGGCGGAGAAGGAGATCGCCCCGTATGCCGCCGAGGTCGACGAGCAGTCCCG
>NZ_LZLJ01000035.1 GCF_001668625.1 Mycobacterium sp. 1274756.6 | reverse complement strand
CGGCGATCACCGGGGCGACGGCGTTGGGCAGGGTGCGGGGCCGGGCACCGGCGATCCACTGGGCGAGACTGGCCACCGCACGATCCTGTCATGGCCGCCGGTCAGGACCGGGCGGGCACCGCGGTGGACAGCAGCACGTCGAGTTCGGCGACCACGTCGTCGAGCGGGCCGGTGGAGCGCTGGCTGCGGCACAGCACCACCGCGCCCTCGATGGCGGCGACGGTCATGGTGGCCAGCCGAGCGGCCCGGTCGGCGTCGACCCCGGCGTCGACGAGCACCGACCCCAGCGCGTCGTGCCAGCGGTCGAAGATCGCGGCGGTGGCGCTGCGCAGCGGTTCGTCGTCGGGGGAGCCGCCCACCGCGGCCGACACGATCGGGCAGCCGGCCCGGAAATCGGAGTCGCGCAGCGCTGCCGCCCACAACTCGCCGAATCGGTGCAGCGCGGTGCGCGGATCGCTGGCCGCCAGCTGCTCGACGACCCCGCTGAGCCCGTCGCCGGCCAGCCCGAGGGCTTGGGCCATCAGTTCGGCGCGCCCGCCGGGAAAGTGGTGGTACACCGAGCCGCGCGGGGAGCGGCTGTGGGTGAGCACCGCGTCGACGGTGACCGCGGCCGCCCCGCGCTCGCGCAGCAGGGCGATGGCGCTGGCCAGCATCTTCGTCCGCGTATCGGTGCGCGTTCCCACGTCGGTCCCTTCGCTCACGTGTTGCCCGTACCGCGATTATGTTATGTTGCCGAGCATAATTTGTCGACGGTGACACACCCGGTCGAGGGAGAATCCGATGAGCGGCACCCATCACCTGGCCGCCGCAGGGGGCCTGGCCCGCCGCTGCGCCCGCCACGCCCCGTGGGTCGTGCTGCTCTGGCTGCTGGCCGCCGGCGCCCTCAACCTGGCGATCCCGCAACTGGAACGCACGGTCGCCGAACACTCCGCGCCGTTCACCCCGGAAAGCGCCACCACCGACACCCTGCGGGAGATGTCGCGGGATTTCGGTGTCCCGGACTCCACCGCGGTCGGCGCGGTGGTCCTGTCGGCCGATCGTGACCTGGGCCCGGCCGACACCGACTACTACCACCGGCTGGTGCAGCGGCTGGTCGACGACCACGACAACATCGCCTACGTGCTGGACATGTTCGGCACTCCCGGCCTCGAGGACCTGGGCCGCAGCCCCGACGGCCGGGCGATCCAGCTGATGCTGGCCACCACCGGCGACGTCGGCTCGACCCGCGCGCACCGCTCCACCGAGGAAGTCCGCGCCACCATCGCCGAACTGCCCCGCCCCGACGGCCTGCAGGTGAACTTCACCGGGCCCTCGCCCACCCTGTCGGACCTGTTCGCCGCGATCGACACCTCGCTGCTGATCATCACCGCGGTCTCGGTCGGGTTGATCACCCTGCTGCTGCTGGTGGTCTACCGGTCGCTGCTGACCGCGCTCGTCCCGCTGCTGACCGTCGGGATCTCGCTGGGCGTGGCCCGACCGATCATCTCGCTGCTGGGCGCACACGAGTTGCTGCCGGTCTCCAACTTCACCATCGCGCTGACCACCGCGATGGTGTTGGGCGCGGGCACCGACTACGGCATCTTTCTGCTGGCCAGCTATCACGAGGGCCGGCGCCGCGGCACCGCGGTCCAGGACGCGGTCGCGCGTGCCGGCGCACGCACCGCCGGCATCGTGCTGGCCTCCGCGCTGACCATCGCCGGCGCCGGACTGGCGATGATGTTCACCAAGATCGGGATGTTCCGCACTGCCGGGCCGCCGATCGCGCTCGCGCTCGCGATCACCACCGCGGTCAGCCTGACCCTCACCCCGGCGCTGATGGCGCTGTGGGGCAGACGCGGCTGGGCCGAGCCCCGCCCGCTCGACGAGCGGGCCTGGCGCCACCGCGGCGCCAACATCGTGCGGCACGCCCCGGCGCTGGCGGCGGCCACCCTGGTCTTCCTCGTCGCCACCAGCGCGGCGCTGCTGACGTTCCGGCCCAACATCGACGAGAACGCGATGCAGCTGCACGCCACCGACAGCAAACGCGGCTACGAGGCGGTCTACCGGCACTGGGGCGTCAACGAGGTGGCGCCGGAGTTCCTGGTGATCCGCGCCGACCACGACATGCGCAACACCGCCGACCTGGCCGCCCTCGACCTCATTGCGCGGGCGGTGGGCAACCTGCCGCAGATCGCCTACGTGCGCTCGCTGACCCGGCCCGACGGGCGCCCGCTGGCCGAGACCGCCATCGGATATCAGACCGGGCAGGTCGCCGACGGCCTCGCCGACGCCCAGCACCGCATCGACGACCAACTGCCGGCGCTGCGCCGGCTGGCCACCGGCGTCACCGAGCTGCGCGACGGCGCCGCCGACGCCGCCGACCGGCTCCCGGCGCTCACCGACGGAGTCCAGGACATCACCGCGCTGGCCCGCACCCTGCTGAGCACCCTGGACGCCGCCGACCGGCTCATCGCCACCGTCTCCGACGGCTCGTTCGACGTCGCCGCGGCGGTCGCCACCCTGAGCACCGCCACCGCGGCGCTGGAAACGACCACCGCGGGCATCACCGCCGACCGGGACGCGGTCGGCGACGCCGCCACCGCCTTACACGCGGTCTTCGATCCGCTCACCGCCGCCGACGCCCCCGCCGGCTGCACCACCGACGCCGACTGCCTGCGCGCCCGGCGCGCCTTCGCCGACCTCAACGACGCCACCGGCGGCCGGGCGCTCGCGGCGATCACCGGCGCCCAGTTGCTCGCCCCGCTGGCCCCCGACGAGACCGTCGCACCCGCGGTGGCCGCCCTGCCGGAGCTGCGGGCGACGCTGACCGGCTTGCGCGCACTGCTCGACCGGCTCGGCGAACGCTCGCCCGAGCAGGCGCGCGCCCAACTCGACGCACTCACCGCCGGGGTCAGCGAATTGACCGACGGGATGGGCCGGCTGCACGACGGGCTCGAGCAGGTCAAAGCCGGCACCGACACCATGGTGGGGCTGACCACCGAACTCAACGCCGGCCTCGACCGGGCCTCCGGCTACCTGCGCGGCCTTTCCGAGCACACCCGCGACGGTGCGGGCCGCGGTTTCTACCTGCCCGACGCGGCGCAGGACGATCCGCGCTTCGCCGCCGGGGAGCGGTTGCTGATCTCCCCGGACGGGCGGACCGCGCGCATGATGGCGGTCTGGGCGGTCAACCCGTACGGCCACGACGCGCTGGAAGCGGTCCCGGCGGTGGTCGCCGCCGCCCGCCAAGCGGTCACCGACACCGTGCTGGAACACGCCGAGATCGAGTCGACCGGGCTGGCGTCGCTGTCGCAGAGCCACCTCGATCAGACCTGGCGCGACTTCGCGCTGTTCGGGGTGGTCGCGGTGATCGCGGTGACGCTGGTGCTCATCGTGATGCTGCGCAGCCTGGTCGCGCCGCTGTTGATGATCGGCGCGGTGGTGTTGTCGTTCGGTTCGGCGGCCGGGGTCACCACCTTGATCTGGCAGCACATCATCGGCATCGACGTCGACTGGTCGGTGCTGCCGGTGGCGTTCATGGCGCTGGTGGCCGTCGGCGCGGACTACAGCATGCTGTTCGCCGCCCGGATCCGCGAGGAGTCGCACAGCGGTGTGCTCAGCGGCATCATCCGCGGGTTCGGCAGCACCGGGCAGATCATCACCACCGCGGGGGCGGTGTTCGCCTTGACGATGTTCGCGTTGACCAGCGGCACCGTGCTCAACCTGGTGCAGATCGGCTCGACGATCGGCATCGGCCTGCTGCTCGACATCACCGTGGTGCGCACCTACCTGCTGCCCGCGGCGATGAGCCTGCTCGGTGAGCGGATGTGGTGGCCGGCGCGCCGCTGAAACCCGTCATGCGCACAATGGACGGCATGCTCGGAGTGATCGGCGGCAGCGGCTTCTACTCGTTCTTCGACTCCGACGCGCGCACCGTCGCCGCCGACACCCCCTACGGGGCGCCGAGCGCACCGATCACCATGGGCACGGTCGGGCAACGCGAGGTGGCGTTCCTGCCCCGCCACGGCGTGGCCCACGAGTACACCGCGCACACCGTGCCGTACCGGGCCAACCTGTGGGCGCTGCGCAGCCTGGGGGTGCGACGCATCCTGGCGCCGTGCGCGGTCGGCAGCCTCACCCCGAAGTGGGGGCCGGGCACCGTCGTGGTGCCCGACCAGCTGGTCGACCGGACCCGCGGGCGCGCCGACACCTACTTCGAATCCGGCGGTGTGCACGTCGAATTCGCCGACCCGTACTGCCCGAGTCTGCGCACCGCGGTCACCGGCCAGGACGGCGTGGTCGACGGCGCCACCATGGTGGTGATCCAGGGTCCGCGGTTCTCCACCCGCGCGGAGAGCCGCTGGTTCGCCGACGCCGGTTTCGGGCTGATCAACATGACCGGCTACCCGGAGGCGGTGCTGGCTCGTGAACTGGAAATGTGTTATGCACCAATCGCTTTGGTCACCGATTTGGACGCCGGTATCGAAGTGGGCAGCGGGGTGCGCACCGTCGACGTGTTCGCCGAGTTCGCCAAGAACATCGGGCCGCTGAAAACGCTGGTGCGCAACGCCCTCGACGAGGTCAGCGACGAGGACACCTGCGCGCACTGCCGCGCCCACGAAGGGGTGGAGTTGCCGTTCGAGCTGCCCTGAGGGCGGTCAGCCGCCGAAGCGGCGGATCAGCGCGGCCCGGTCCACCTTGCCGATCCCGCGGCGGGGCAACGCTTCCAGCAGGTGCAGCTCGCGCGGCGCCGCGGTGGCGTCGAGCAGCCCGGCCAGATGCGCGCGCAGCCCGGCCAGCGTGGGTGGCGGCTGGCCGGCGGTGGGCACCACCGCGGCGACCACCCGCTGACCCAGCCGGTCGTCGGGCACCCCGAACACCGCGACGTCGGCGACCCCCGAGTGGTCGGCCAACGCCGCCTCGACCAGTTGCGGCAACACCGTGAGCCCACCGGTGCTGATCGCATCATCGACACGGCCGAGCACCCGCAACCGGCCCGAATCATCCAGGGCGCCAACATCGTCGGTGAGGAACCAGCCGGGTTCGGCGAACGGGTCAGGCGACGGCGGGTTGCGGTAGCCGCGCGCCAGGGTGGGCCCGCCGATCGTGATGCGTCCGTCGGCGGCGAGGCGCAGCCGCACCCCGTCGAGCGGGACGCCGTCGTAGACACAGCCGCCCGCGGTTTCGCTCATGCCGTAGCTGCGCACCACCGGCACGCCCGCGGCCTCGGCGGCCGCCCGCACCGGCGCGGGCAGCGGCCCCCCGCCGACGAGCACCGCGTCGAGGCCGGCCAGCGCGGCCCGGCCGCCCGGATCGACCAGCGCCTTGGCCAGTTGCGCGGCCACCAGCGCGACATACCGGCGACCCGAGCCCATCTCGGCGACCGCCGCGGTCAGCGCGGCCACGTCGAAGCCGGCCGAGACGTCCAGGGCGACCGGAACGGTGCCGGCCAGCACGCTGCGCACCAACACCTGCAGCCCGGCGATGTGGTGCGCCGGCAACGCCAGCAGCCAGCGGCCCGGCCCGCCGAGGCGCGCATGGGTGGCGGTGGCGCTGGCGGTCAGTGCGGCCGCGCTCAGCAGCGCCCCCTTGGGCGCTCCGGTGGTGCCCGAGGTCGGCACCACCAGCGCGATGTCGTCGTCGACGGGTGCGCCGGCCCGCAACTCCGGGGCGGGCGGCGTGTGGGGGGCCAGCGGCAGCAGCGCCGGCGCGCGGCCCTCGAGTACGGCGGTCAGGTCGGGCAGCAGCGCCAGGGCGGCTCGACCCGGCCCGACCGGCACCGGGCGCAGCGCGGCTATCGGTCTGCCCCGGGGTTTTCCCGGGGTTGCTCGGGGGCGGCGCCGCCGCGGTCGTCGAGCGGCCAGCCCTTGGCGGCCAGTCGGTCCCGCACCCGGGCGATGTCGTCGGGGGAGGGCAGTTCGTCGGTGAACTGGGTGATGGTCACCCCGATGTCGACGTGGTCGAAGTCCCCGCGCTGCATCAACTCGCGGGCCACCTCTTTAACCTCGTCGCTGGTCAGCCGCCGCGACAGCAGCGCGAGCAGCGGGATGTAGTCGGTCTGGGGTACCCCGTCGGGGTACCCGGCGCGCAGCCACGCGACGATGGCGTCGAGGAATCGGTTCACAGCTTCAACTCCCGCTCCACGGCACGCGGTCACCCTGGCTCACGACGCCTCCGATGCTACGTGCCCGACCCGACCGCCTGGGCGCCCAGCACATGCCAGCCGAAACGGTGGGCCAGGAAATCGCGGGCGATGTAGAGCACCCCGATCACCACGGCGGCCACGACGACGGCGAAGATCAGCCAGCTCAGCGCGACCTGCACCGGGTTGCGGCGCGGCACGGCGCCGTCGGCGTCCGGAGCGGCCGGCGCACCCATCCGCACCCCGACCGCGAACAGCGCCGGCAGGGCGCCGCCGACCAGCAGACCGAAGACCAGGATTTTGAGCGTCGCCGAGAGGTTGATCCAGGCGCTCACCGCGCGGCGACCTCCCGCACCGCGGCCAACTCGGCGACCGAGTCGGGAACCGGCACCGGTGCCAGGCTCTCGTAGTCCGGCGTCGCCGCCTTGTCGGCGCCGATCCCGCCGGTGAGGCTGCCCTGCCAGTCGTCGTTGACGTTGGTCGGGTCGATGCGCACCCGCCGCGACCGCAGCCAGATCACCAGGGAGGCGCTCGCCAGCAGCGCGAAGCCCAGCACCACGCCCAGGTAGCCGCCGATCGCGTGCACCAACAGGTAGGTCAGCGCGCCGACCACCCCGGCCAGCGGCAGGGTCACCAGCCAGGCGGTCACCATCCGGCGGGCTACCCCCCAGCGCACCTGGGCGCCGGGCTTGCCCACCCCGCTGCCCAGCACCGAGCCGGTGGCCACCTGGGTGGTCGACAGCGAGTAGCCGAAGTGGCTGGACAGCAGGATCACCGCGGCGGCGGCCGACTCGGCGGCCATGCCCTGCGGCGGCTTGATCTCGACCAGGCCCTTGCCCAGGGTGCGGATGATGCGCCAGCCGCCCATGTAGGTGCCCGCCGCCATGGCCAGCGCGCAGGCGACGATCACCCACAGCGGCGGCACGGTCGCCGACTTGGACACCGCGCCGTAGGACATCAGCGCCAGGAAGATCACGCCCATCGTCTTCTGGGCGTCGTTGGTGCCGTGGGCCAGCGAGACCAGCGCGGCCGAACCGACCTGGCCGCGGCGGAAGCCCCGCTCGGTGCGCTTCTCGTCGAGGCCCCGGATGATGCGGTGCACCAGCGCGGTGCCGACGGCGGCGACCAGGATGGCCAGCCCGGCGGCGAGCACCGCAGGCACCAGCACCAGCGAGACCACTCCGGTCCACAGCACGCCGTGGCCGCCGACCGCGGCGATCATGGCGCCGACGATGCCGCCGATCAGGGCGTGTGAGGAGCTCGACGGGATCCCGAGCAGCCAGGTGAGCAGGTTCCACACGATGCCACCCACCAGGCCGGCGAAGAGCAACTCCAGGGTGACCAGGTGCGCGTCGACCAGGCCCTTGGCGATGGTGGCGGCCACCGCGGTGGACAGGAACGCCCCGATCAGGTTGAGCACCGCCGACATCGACACCGCCGCCTTGGGCGAGAGGGCGCCGCTGGCGATCGAGGTGGCCATCGCGTTGCCGGTGTCGTGGAAGCCGTTGGTGAAGTCGAAGGCGAGAGCTGTGATCACGACGATGATCAACAGGAACAGCTCGAGGCTCACGGGCTCATTCTCAGGGTCGGGGGCGGCGTTGTCGAATGCATCGGTGCCAAAAACCGCGTGTGTCGCGATTCGTTGCCAGATGTTACCCCGCAGTTAACCTCGGATCACGGCGAAGGGGGTGGTCGTCGGGCACCTGGACGAAGATCAGCGTGATTCCATCGGGGTCGGTGATGTGCATCTCATGCAGCCCCCAGGGCTCGCGTCGCGCCTCCCGGGTGATCGCGACCCCGCGGGATTCCAGTTCCGCCTGGGTGGCGCGCACGTCGCGCACCTGCAGCCACAGGGCGCCGGGAAACGGGGGTGTCGCGGTCGCGGAGGTGCCGTGGCCGGCCAGTTCGATCAGCGATTGGCCGGCGAAGAACACAGTGCCGGCCCCGTATTCGCGGGCGATGGCCAGGCCGACGCGGTCGCGGTAGAACTCCACCGATCGTCGGTAGTCGACCGGCCGGAACAGGACTCTGCTGGCCAGGATCTCCATCGCGTCCTCCCGTCAGTTGCCGTGGCGGCTCTCCGGTTGTCCTTTGAGCAGGGTGTTGACCCAGCCGGGGCCGACGACGTCGAGGGCGCGCACCCCGACGGCCAGCCGCGGGGCGATGCGCACCGGGCGGGTGCGCGCGGCGGTCACCATCCAGTCGGCGGCCTCCCCGGCGCTGAGCGCGGGCCGGTCGGCGAAGGCCTTGGTCGGGGCGATCATCGGGGTGGCCACCAGCGGGTAGTACAGCGCGGTGGAGTGCACGCCGCGCCCGCCCCACTCGGTCTCCATCACCCGGCTGACCGCGGCCAGCGCCGCCTTGGACGCGTTGTACACCCCGAACAGCGGGGAGGCCTCGGTCATCACGCCCCAGGTGGCGACGTTGATGATGTGGCCGTCGCCGCGGTCGATCATCCCGGGCGCCAGGCCGCGCACCAGCCGCAGCGGCGCGTAGTAGTTGAGCGCGATCGTGCGTTCCACGTCGTGCCAGCGCTCCAGGGACTCCTCGAGCGGGCGGCGGATGGAGCGGCCGGCGTTGTTGACCAGGATGTCGACCCCGCCGAAGCGCTCGATCACCTCGGCGACGAGCTTGTCGACGGCGTCCATGTCCGACAGGTCGGCCGGCAGTGCGGTCGCACTCCCCCCGCCCGCGGTGATCCGGGCGACCACCTCGTCGAGCAGCTCCGCGCGGCGCGCCACCGCGATCACCGTGGCGCCCTGGCGGGCGAAGCGTTCGGCAGCTTCCGCCCCGATGCCCGACGACGCGCCGGTGAGCAGCACCCGCTTGCCGGACAGCTCGACGGAGTGCGCGGCGGGAGAGTAGAGCCGCAGCTGCGGGGCGAGCGGGGGCCGCATCGCGGCCAGGGTGAACTGTTCGGTCAGGCGGCGCAGCGGGTTTTTCGTCACCCCCGAAGTCTAAGGGGCACTGCCGCGGGGACGTTCTGCCGCTCGCGCGTACCGGTTCGGCTCCCGGCCGTGCCCCGACCCCGCCGACTGCGCCGGCCGCCCCGCCAACCCTCGTACCCCCGTCCCGTGCCCGGTCGTATCCCGCACCGAACGTGTCACCACTGCGAAAAAACACCGAAAAACTGTGCGCCAGTGCACGATCGGCGCAGCGGGCGACGTGAGCGCAGGTTCGACGCCGCCGCGGGGCGCTGCGGCGTCGGTCAGCGCCGGTAGGACGGCAGGTTCTCGGCCAGTTCGTCGAAGAGCGCCCGGTTGAGGTGGAAGGCGACCTTGACCTCCTCGACCATGGCGTCGATCGCGTCGGCTTCGAGGGGCAACGCGTCGAGGCGGGCGCGGTAGCCGTCCTTGTAGGGCTTGGGTCGCATCGGGAACCGGTAGAAACTCAGCCCGGCGCCGTCGAGGTCGAACGCCCGGTTCAGCAGCGCGCCGATGGCCTGCCCGCCGGAGAGGTCGCCCAGGTAGCGGGTGTAGTGGTGGGCGACCAGCGCGCCGGCCCAGTCCGCGCCGGTGAGGCGGTCGCGGTAGGCGCGGGCGGCGGGGGAGTCGGGCACCTCGGCGGTGTCGCGGCCGCACGCCGGCGCCCAGTGCGCCAGGTCGGCCTCCAGGGTGGTCAGCCGTTCCAGCGCCGGGTCGTAGACGGCCGCCAGCAGCGGGTCGGCGCGGTGGGCGCGCACGGCCTGCTCCAGCGCGGTGTAGATCATCCGCAGTCGCAGCAGGTAGTCGGTGTAGCCGTGGGCGTTGATCCGGCCGGCCAGCAGTTCGGACATGAACGACGAGTGCTCGGCGGCCTCATGCTCGGCGGTCGTGCCCTCCCGCAGCGCGACGGAGAGCGGGCGGACTGCCTCGAGGGTCAACATCGGATGGGCTCCCAACGATTGTGCGATCGGCGCAATGACAACTTGTCAACACGATACTGACAAGTTGTCGACGTGGGAAGTGGGGGTTGCTACGGCGTGGCGCCGAGCGCGCGCAGCACGAACCGTTCGATCGCGTCGGCGGGCAGGTCCCGCGGCCCCAGGCAGGCGTGGATCAGCGACAAGGTGGCGGCCATGTCGTCGACCACGAACAGCCGCTCGGCGATGCCGGCGTCGAGGATCTCCCGCAGCACCCCCTCGATGGCGGCGACGTGCTCACGGATGGCGCCCATCGTCTCGGCGGACAGGGCGCCGTAGAGCTGCCGGCCCAGCCCCATGTGAAATTTCTCCCCGGCGTCGACCTGGTGGCGGATGTAGACCCGCAGCCGGTCCACCGGGCTGTCGACCTCGGCGAGGCTGGTGCGCAATCCGTCGATGTAGCGGCTGGTCTCCTGGGAGGCGAACGCCACCACCACCGCCTCCTTGCTGGGGAAGTGGTGGTAGATCGCGGTGCGGCCCAAGCCGGCCTCGGCGGCCAGTTTGGCCATCGTGATCGCGTCGAAACTCTGCTCGGCCATCAAGGTGGCGAACGCGTCGAAGATGCGCTGTTGGATGCGTTCGCGGTGCTGCTCGACCGAGCCGGCGGTGATCCTAGGCACGCCGCGACTCTAGCCGGGACCGCCGTTCACCGGGGCAAACAGCGTGGTCGCCGATAACATCAGCCAGATGGTGAGCAGCGGGGGCGGCCTGCGGGCAGCCGGCGTGGTGGCGGTGTTGGCCGTGGTTGGTGCCGGGTGCACCCAGAACGTCGACGGGCGGGCGGTCAAGGAGACTCCGCCGCTGGTGGTCGGTGTCGCCGAGGTCGAAGGCCTGGTCGGCGCGCAGTTGGCCAACACCACCGCCGACCGGGTGCCCCCGGAGCCGGTCACCGTCGACCCGGCCGACTGCGCGGTGGCCGCCGGCCCGTCGACCACCGCGGTCTACACCTCGGGCTGGACCCAATACCACCTGGTCACCATGCAGGAGGCCGCCGACCGCTGGGACCACTCGGTGACCCAGACGGCCGGCAAGTACCCCGACGACGCCGGCGCGACCAACGTGTTCAGCGCGCTCACCGCCGATCTGCAGACCTGCTCGCGGGCCACCGCCACCGACGCCCTGGACGACTCCACCGCGGAGTGGACCTTCACCGTCGAGACCCCCGGACCGGACACCACCCGCTGGACCGCCACCCAGGTCGACACCGACGGCTGGGCCTGTTACCGCGAGGCGCGGCGCACCGGGGCCTGGGTGGTGCAGACCGCGGTGTGCCAGGTCGGCAACGGCGCCCCGGCGGCCGCCGATCTCCTCGACCGGCTGGCCGAGAACGTGGCGGGCACATGAGTGTCGGGCGGGTGCGGCGTTGGCTGCTGGCCGCGCTGGTCGCGGTGGTGGCGGTGGCGGGTTCGCCCCCGGCCTTCGCCGACCCGAAGCCGTTCGAAACCGACCCGCGCTATTCGCCGCAGCTGAACTCCCGCATCGTCAAATACAACACCGCCCTCGCCGAGCTGAGCATGAAGATCGACGACCTCAAGGCCCGCACCGACGACCTGTCCCGGCGGGTGCGCGAGCACAACAACGAGGTGGACTCCTACCCCGGCCACGTCGCCCCGCCGGCGGTGGCCGACCGGATCAACGCCGCGGGTGCGGCGTTGCGCGCCGAGCAGGGCCAGCTCAACGCTGAACTCGACGCGCTCAAGGCCGAAGCCGACCGGCTGGAAGGCGAACAGACCGCGATCGCGGCGGCCGCCGCGGCCGAGATCAACGCGATCATCCAGACCGACCCGCCGCCGCACACCGCGCCGCAGCCCGGCAACCAGTACCAGCGCCGCCCCGGGACGCCCCCGCCGGTGCAGCCGCAGGCCCGCGACGGCGGCAACCCGACTCAGAAGTAGCGGGGGAAGGCGCTCCAGTCCGGGTCGCGCTTCTGCAGGAAGGCGTCGCGGCCCTCGACGGCTTCGTCGGTCATGTAGGCCAGCCGGGTGGCCTCCCCGGCGAAGAGCTGCTGGCCCACCAGGCCGTCGTCGAGCAGGTTGAACGCGAACTTCAGCATGCGTTGCGCCTGCGGGGATTTGGCGTTGATCTCCGCCGCCCACTGCAGGGCCACCTTCTCCAGGTCGGCGTGGTCGACGACCTCGTTGACCGCCCCCATCGCGTGCATCTGCTCGGCGGTGTAGGCCCGCCCTAAAAAGAAGATCTCGCGGGCGAACTTCTGGCCGACCTGGCGGGCCAGGTAGGCGCTGCCGTAGCCGCCGTCGAAGCTGCCCACGTCGGCGTCGGTCTGCTTGAACCGGGCGTGTTCGCGGCTGGCCAGGGTCAGGTCGCACACCACGTGCAGGCTGTGCCCGCCCCCGGCGGCCCATCCGTTGACCAGGCAGATCACCGGTTTGGGCATGAACCGGATCAGCCGCTGCACTTCCAGGATGTGCAGCCGCCCGGCGCGGGCGGCGTCGACGGTGTCGGCGGTCTCGCCGCTGGCGTACTGGTAGCCGGTGCGCCCGCGGATGCGCTGGTCCCCGCCGGAGCAGAACGCCCAGCCGCCGTCCTTGGGGGAGGGGCCGTTTCCGGTCAGCAGCACCACCCCGACGTCGGGGGACATCCGGGCGTGGTCGAGGGCCCGGAAGAGTTCGTCGACGGTGTGCGGGCGAAACGCGTTGCGTACCTCGGGCCGGTCGAAGGCCACCCGCACCGTCGGCGCGGGGGTGCCGTCGATGACGTGGCGGTGGTAGGTGATGTCGGTCAGGTCGCTGAAGCCGTCGACCGGCTGCCACTGGTCGGGGTCAAAGGGATTGGCGCTCACCCCACCGACTGTAGAGTCGCCCGCCTCGGCGTCGGGCGGCGGCAGGAACCGGGATGCCGAATTCGTGCTCTTCGCCCCCGGATTTCCTGGTTATGGTTCTCTCGGCGCCGGGGGCACTCCGCGACGCCGCCGACAGCGCCCGGCACGACGCCGTCGCAGATCATCGAGGCGAGAAGGGTTGCGCCGTGGACGAAAACCCGCAACACCAGCACGGGGCACCCCCCACGCAGCAGTTTGTCGCGCCCCCGCCGGCCGGCCCGCCGCCGGGGATGCCCCCGGCGTCCCCGCCCGGCTTCGGCTATGCCGGTGCACCGATGCCCGCCTACGCCGGTGGACCCACGCCGGGCTACCCCGGTGCGCCGACGCCCGGCTGGCCCGGACCGCAACCGCCGGCTGGGCCGCCGTGGCCGCCGGGCTTCGGTCCACTCCCCGTTCCTCGGAGCAGTTTCGGTCTGGCCAGGATCGCGGCGGTCGTCGTGGCGGCGGCCGGGCTGCTGACCCTGGTCGGCTCGTTGTTCGCGCTGTACACCATCACGGTGACGCCGTCGGGCGCGCAGGTGCCCGGCAACGACGCCCCGGCTGGTCAGATCCGCGTCGGCATCGGTTTCTACGACGTGCTGCCGGTGCTGACGCCGCCGGTCGTCGCCCAGGCGATCCCGATGCTGCTGGTGCTGGCGGCGTTGTGTGCGGTGCCGGTGATCGCCGGCCGGGAGCCCAAGACCGCGCCGTTGGCGGCCGTGTTCGCGGGCACCGGCGCGCTGCTGGCGCTGGTGTTGACCATCAGCAGCCCGCTGCCGTCGGTGAAGTTGACCGGCCAGCTGCTGACCGAGTTCCAGAACGAGACCGGCGCGGAGAGCATCGACAGCCTGGTCGCGACGGTGGCGTCGGTCGGCCCGGGGGCGGGGCTGATCGGCGCCCTGGTGTGTGCCCTGCTCGGCTGGGGGGCGTCGCTGGTCCTGGTGTTCACCCGGGCACCTGCCGGCGCCGCGGCGTCGCCCGCGCCGCCGCTGTCACCGGCTCCGCCGATGCCACCGGGCGCGCCCGCCCCGCCTGTCGCGCCCGCCCCGCCGCAGTGGTGACCCGACCATGACCGGTCCCTACCCCCACCCCGGTTTCGGTCCGCCCGCCCGCCGGTCGCTGGGCTGGCTGCCCGGAGCGCTGATCGGCGTGGTCGCGCTGGCCGGACTGCTCGCCACCCTGCTGCCGGTGTGGGTGGTCGACGTCGGCGAGGACTACCTGCTCGGCCCCGGCGAGGAGGGGCTCGGCGGCACCGTGGTCGTCGCGCTCAACTTCTACAGCTGGGTCGCCTCCGCGGTGCCGGTGTTCGGGCTGATCCCGCTGGCGCTGGCCGCGGCGGTCGCGGTGGCGGCCACCCAACTGGTCCGCGGCGTCGACCGCGGCCTGTGGGGGGCGACGGCGGCGCTGATGACGATCACCGTCGTGCTGGCCGGGACGGTGGCGCTGCGGCCGACCCCGAAAACGGTGATCACCGGGGAGTTGGCGCGGGAGATGACCCCCGATGATCTGCAGCGGTTCGGCCCCGACTCGATGGACGTGCCGGTCAGCTACGGGGCGGGGCTGATCATCGCGCTGGGGTGTGTGCTGGTGGTACTGGCGATCGCGGCCTGGCAGTACCTGGCCGCGGCGCCCCGGCGGGAGCTGGTGCCGTGGCCGCAGCCCGCAGCCTGGTCTTGACCGCGCCGCGGCGGCTCCCGCCCGCGCCCACCGTGAACGTAGTTTCACGCTCGCGCTCGAACGTGAACCCAGCTTCACGTTGGGCGGGTAGTGGGCGCTGGGCGGGTACGGCGCTGGGCGGTAGTGGGCGCTGCGCAGCCAGGAGCACGGGCGGGCACGCCGCCTGGGTAGCCAGCGGCCCCTACCCGACGGCGCGGCCGGCGCCCTCCCAGAACCGGGCCCGCACCGCCTTCTTGTCCGGCTTGCCCAGCCCGGTCAGCGGCAGGGCGTCGACCACCACCACCTGCTTGGGCGATTGCACCGACCCCTTGCGCTCCTTGACCGCGGCCTGCACCTCGGCGGTCATCGTCGCGATCGCCGCCTCGTCGCTCGCGGCGTCCTCGCGCAGCACCACCACCGCGGTCACCGCCTCACCCCACTTGTCGTCGGGGGCGCCGACCACGCACACCTGCGCGACCGCGGGATGTTCGGCGATGACGTCTTCCACCTCGCGGGGGAAGACGTTGAACCCACCGGTGACGATCATGTCCTTGACCCGGTCGACGATGTACCAGAAGCCGTCCTCGTCCTCGCGGGCCATGTCACCGGTGTGCAGCCAGCCGTCCCGGAACGTCTCCGCGGTGGCGTCGGGCAACTGCCAGTAGCCGCCGGCGAGCAGCGGCCCGGCCACGCAGATCTCGCCGGGCTCGCCCTGCGGGACCGGCTTGCCGTCCTCGCCGAGCAGCGCGGTGCGGGCGAACAGGGTGGGCCGCCCGCAGGAGGTCAGCCGCTTCTCGTCGTGGTCGCCCTTGGCCAGGTAACTGATCACCATCGGCGCCTCGGACTGCCCGTAGTACTGGGCGAAGATCGGCCCGAACCGCTCGATCGCCTCGGCGAGGCGCACCGGGTTGATCGCCGACGCGCCGTAGTACACCGTCTCCAGCGACGACAGGTCCCGGGTGCGCGAGTCGGGGTGGTCCATCAGCGCGTACAGCATCGAAGGCACCAACATGGTCGCGGTGATCTGCTGCTCCTCGATGATCCGCAGGATCTCGCCCGGGTCGAACTTGGGCACCACCACCATCTGCCCGCCCTTGACCACGGTCGGGGTGAAAAACGCCGCGCCGGCATGCGACAGCGGGGTGCACATCAGAAACGTCGGGTTCTCCGGCCACTCCCATTCGGCCAGCTGAATCGTGGTCATCGCGGTGATCGACGCGACCGTGCCGATCACACCCTTGGGCTTGCCGGTGGTGCCGCCGGTGTAGGTCAACCCGCCGATGTGGTCGGGCGGCAGGTCGACGACGCTCAGCGGGCGGGCCGGGTGCTTGGCCGCGGCCGCGGTCAGGTCGACGCCGACCTCGGCCAGCTCCGCCGGGACCGGCCCGAGGGTGAGGATCTGGCGCAGTGAGTCGACCCGCTCCAGCAGCGCGACCGCCCGCTCGACGAACCCCGGGGTCGGGTCGATGATCAGCGAGCTGATTCCGGCATCGGCCAGCACGTAGGCGTGATCGTCCAGCGAGCCCAGCGGATGCAGCGAAGTGCGCCGATACCCCTGGGTCTGCCCGGCGCCGATGATCATCAACACCTCGGGCCGGTTGAGGGACAGCAGCCCCACCGCGGCGCCGGTGCCCGCGCCCACCTCTTCGAAGGCCTGCACGTACTGACTGATCCGGTCGGCCAGCTGGCCGCCGGTCAACGTGGTCTCACCGAGGAACAGCAGCGGCTTGTCCCGGTGGCGGCGCAGGGCCCCGGCGAGCAGGTGTCCAGTGTGGTTCGGGTGGCGCAGCGCTTCGTCGCTCATGGACCCACACTAGAACGTGTTGCAATATTGCGGCAGTCCCACCTCGCCGGCCGGCCCTTCGCCAGGCACGATGGACCCATGCACCCGGCCCTCGACGACCTGCTGGACCGCACCCACGTCGTCGTGTTGCCGATGCGGGTGCGGTTCCGCGGGATCACCACCCGCGAGGTCGCCCTGATCGAGGGCCCCGAGGGCTGGGGCGAGTTCGGCGCCTTCGTCGAGTACGACGACGCCGAGGCGACGCCCTGGCTGGCCGCCGCGATCGAGGCCGCCTACCGGCGCCCGCCGCCGGCGCTTCGGGACGCGATCGCGATCAACGCCACCGTCCCGGCGGTGCCGGCCGCGCAGGTGCCCGACGTGCTGGCCCGCTTCCCCGGCGCGCACACCGCGAAGGTCAAGGTCGCCGAACCCGGGCAGACGCTGGCCGACGACGTCGCCCGGGTGGAGGCGGTGCGCGCCCTGGTGCCGCGGGTGCGGGTCGACGCCAACGGCGGTTGGACGATCGAGCAGGCCGTCACCGCGGCTGCCGCGCTGACGGCGTCCGGCGACCTGGAATACCTCGAACAGCCTTGCGCCACGGTCGCCGAGCTGGCCGAACTGCGTCGGCGCATCGGCGTCCCGATCGCCGCGGACGAAGCCATCCGCAAAGCGGCCGACCCGCTGGCGGTGGTCCGTGCCCGCGCCGCCGACGTCGCCGTCCTCAAGGTCGCCCCGCTCGGCGGGGTCCGCACGCTGCTGGACATCGCTGCGCAGATCGACATCCCGGTCGTCGTCTCCAGCGCGCTGGATTCGGCGGTGGGCATCGGCATCGGACTGGCTGCCGCGGCCGCCCTGCCCACGTTGGAGCATGCCTGCGGGTTGGGCACCGGCGGGCTGTTCGCCGAGGACGTGGCCGAAACACGCGGCCCGGTCGACGGGCACCTGCGGGTCGGCGCGGTCGCCCCGGATCGCGACCGGCTGGCCGCACTGGCCGCACCGGCGCAGCGGCGGGACTGGTGGTGGGAGCGGATCGCCCGCTGCCACGCGCTTTTGGGGTAGCCGCCTGCTCTAGTTGCCGCCGACAAGCCGGAGAAACCTGAACGGCATGGCTGGCATGCGGGTAGGCGTGATGGACATGATCGTCGCCGGTCGCCCGTCGGCCGACACCTTCACCCGAGCCAGCTACCTGGGTGCGGCAGCCGGCCGGGTCGACTCATTCTGGGTGCCCGATCACCTCAACGCGCTATTCCCGCGGTCGCTGTGGAGGCCCGAATATTGCGCGTGGGCGAAGTATCTCCCGTCGGCCGACGCGTGCCTGGAGCCGTGGACCATGTTGGGTCGCGTGTCGGCGCGTAACCGGGTCGCCCGGCTGAAACTCGGTGTGGGCGTGACCGACACCGGTCGGCGCAAC
This sequence comes from Mycobacterium sp. 1274756.6, assembly GCF_001668625.1. Classification (GTDB taxonomy): domain Bacteria; phylum Actinomycetota; class Actinomycetes; order Mycobacteriales; family Mycobacteriaceae; genus Mycobacterium. The sequence goes on along the minus strand of NZ_LZLJ01000035.1, from coordinate 16,146 downwards.
CCGGCGGTCACCGCGCAGGCCGCCGCGACCCTGCATCTGCTCAGCCGCGGCCGCGCCATCTTGGGCATCGGTCCGGGCGAGCGGGAAGGCAACGAGCCCTACGGCGTCGAGTGGTCCAAGCCGGTCGCCCGGTTCGAAGAGGGCTTGGCCACGATCCGGGCGTTGTGGGACAGCAACGGCGAACCGGTCACCCGGGAGTCGGCGTACTTTCCGTTGCGCAACGCGATGTTCGCGTTGCCGCCGTACCGCGGGACCCGGCCGCAGCTGTGGATCGGGGCCCACGGCCCGCGGATGCTGCGTGCCGCCGGCCGCTACGGCGATGCCTATTTTCCGGCCTTTCCACAAACTCCGACCGAGTACGCCGCCGGGCTCGACGCTGTCCGCGCGGCGGCCTCCGACGCCGGCCGCGACCCGATGTCGGTGCTGCCGGCCAAGTGGATCGGGGTCGTCACCGGGCGTTCCACCGCCGAGGTCGATGAGGCACTCGACTCGGAGATCCTCAAAGCCGGCACCCTCACAGCCTCCGATGAGTTCTTCGCCGCGCATGACGCGCAGCATCCGCTGGGGGTGGGCTTCGCCGGTGCGCAGGACCTGTTGCCCCAGGAGTGGGACGAGCAGACCGCGCTCTCCTACGCCAAGGGGGTGACCCCGGCGGTCATGCACGATATGGGGCTGGTCGGCACCGTCGGCGAAGCCCTCGAACAAGCCGCCGAATGGCGCGACCGCGGCGTGCGCTACCTGGTGCTGACCAATTTCAGCCTGATGCAACGCAGCCTGCGCAACGGCTTGGCGGCCACCGGCCCGTTCTACCGGATCGTGCGCGGGGTCAAGAAGCTGTAGAACCGCCCACCTGGTCGCGCGCCCACCCGACGTGAAGCCATGTTCACGTTCGGCGCCGAGTGTGAACATGGCTTCACGGTCGAGGCGGCGGGGACGCGGTGGGGCGGCGGTGGGAGCAGGGGGGCATGGTCGCGTAGCGTCACCACCGTGACCAACCTCGCCTACGACGACCGTGGCACCGGCGAGCCGGTGCTGTTCATCGCGGGTAGTGGCGGCGCGGGCCGCGGCTGGCACCTGTTCCAAGCGAAGGCGTTCCTGTTCGCCGGCTACCGCGTCATCACCTTCGACAACCGCGGCATCGGCGCCACCGCCAACGCCGACGGGTTCACCACCGAGACCATGGTCGCCGACACCGCCGCGCTGATCGAAAACGTGGTCGGCGGCCCGGTGCGCATCGTGGCCGTCTCGATGGGTGCCTACATCGCCCAGGAGTTGATGCTGGCCCGCCCCGAACTGGTGCACTCGGCGGTGCTGATGGCCACCCGTGGGCGGGAGGACGCCGCGCGCACCTTCTTCCGGTCCGCCGAAAAGCAGCTGGCCGACACCGACGTGCAGCTCCCCGCCGAGTACGGCGCCAAAATCCGCCTGCTGGAGAGCTTTTCACCGAAAACGCTGAACAACGACGACGCGGTCGCCGACTGGATCGCCATGTTCACCATGTGGCCCACCCCGCGCACCCCCGGACTGCGCTGCCAACTCGGTGTGGCCCCGGAGACCAACCGGCTGCCCGCCTACACCGCGATCCGCCAGCCGGTACTGGTGCTCGGCTTCGCCGACGACGTCGTGCTGCCGCCGCATCTGAGCCGCGAGGTCGCCGACGCCCTCCCCAACGGGCGCTACCGGGAGATCCCCGACACCGGGCACCTCGGCTTCATCGAAGCGCCCGAGGCGGTCAACGCCGCGGCGCTGGAGTTCTTCGCCGCCACGAAATAGCCCGAGATAGCCCCAGGAAGAACCGGCGCGCCCTCAGCCTGCACCCGGGCGCCCGATCCCGAGCGTCGGCCGGTGTTCTCCGTCACGCCTTAGGCTATACCGGTGGTGAATCCCTCGACGGCTCAGGCGCGCGTCGTCGTCGACGAACTGATCCGCGGCGGGGTGCGCGACGTCGTGCTCTGCCCGGGCTCGCGCAACGCGCCGCTGGCCTTCGCGCTGGCCGACGCCGACACCGCCGGGCGGCTGCGGCTGCACGTGCGCATCGACGAGCGCACCGCCGGTTACCTCGCGGTCGGCCTCGCGGCGGCCGCCGGGGCGCCGGTGTGCGTGGCGATGACGTCGGGCACCGCGGTGGCCAACCTCGGCCCGGCGGTGGTGGAGGCCAACTACGCGCGGGTCCCGCTGATCGTGTTGAGCGCCAACCGGCCCTACGAACTGCTCGGCACCGGCGCCAACCAGACCATGGAGCAGCTCGGCTACTTCGGCACCCAGCTGCGCGCCACCGTCAGCCTGGGGCTGGCCGAAGACGCCCCGGAACGGCTGGACGCCCTCAACGCCACCTGGCGCTCGGCGACCTGCCGGGTGCTGGCCGCGGCCACCGGCGCCCGCACCGCCAACGCCGGCCCGGTGCACTTCGACATCCCGCTGCGCGAACCACTGGTGCCCGACACCGACGACCACGGCGACCTCCCGGCCGGCCGGCCCGGCGGCCGGCCCTGGACCGACTCCCCGCCGGTCAGCTTCGACCAACCACTGCCGATCGACGTCACCGCCGACACCGTCGTCATCGCCGGACACGGCGCCGGAATCCACCCGAACCTCGCGGCGCTGCCCACCGTCGCCGAACCCACCGCGCCGCCGCCGGCCACCCCGCTGCACCCGCTGGCCCTGCCGCTGCTGCGCCCGCAGCAGGTGATCATGCTCGGCCGGCCCACCCTGCACCGGCCGGTCTCGGCGCTGCTGGCCGACCCCACCGTGGCGGTGTACGCGCTGACCACCGGGCCGCGCTGGCCGGACGTGTCGGGCAACTCCCGGGCCACCGGCACCCGCGCCGTCCTCGCCGGCACCCCGGACCCGGCCTGGCTGCGCCGCTGCGCGGCGCTGCACACCGACGCGGTGCGTGCGGTGCGCAGCCAGCTGGCCGACCATCCGCTGACCACCGGACTGCACGTCGCCGCGGCGGTGGCCGACGCGCTGCGCCCCGGGGACCAGCTGGTGCTCGGAGCCTCCAACCCGGTGCGCGATGCCGCCCTGGTCGGGCTGGACGCCACCGGCATCACCGTGCGCTCCAACCGCGGGGTCGCCGGCATCGACGGCACCGTGTCGACCGCGATCGGTGCGGCGCTGGCGCATGAACGTGCCACCGGCGGACGCACGCTCGCGCTCATCGGGGACCTGACCTTCGTCCACGACAGCTCCGGGCTGCTCATCGGGCCGACCGAGCCGACCCCCCAGCAGCTGACCATTGTGGTCTCCAATGACAACGGCGGGGGCATCTTCGAACTGCTCGAACAGGGCGACCCCCGATTCCACGACGTGTCCTCGCGGATCTTCGGCACCCCGCACGACGTCGACGTGGGCGCGTTGTGCCGCGCCTACCACGTGGACTCCCGTCAGCTCGAGATCGCCGAGCTGCCTGCCGCTCTCGCCGAGCCCGCGGCCGGCCTGCGGGTGCTGGAGGTCAAGGCCGACCGATCCTCGCTGCGCGCTCTGCACGCCGCCATCAAGGCGGCGCTGTGAGCGTCGACCGGCGCCTGGCGCGGCTGATCGTGCGCGCAAAAACGGTGGGCCGCATCCTCATTCACGGCCGCGCGGTGGCCGGGCCCAACACCTGGGGACGACGGGCGCTGCGCTGGTCGCGGATCACGGTGCTCATTCTCGCGGGCGTGGTCACCTTGCAGTCGGTGCTGCTGGTGGCCGGCGCCTGGCGCAACGACCTGACCATCGAACACGACAGGGGGGTGGCGCAGGCCGAGGTGCTCAACGCCGGGCCGCGGCGCTCGACGATCGAGTTCGTCACCCCCGACCGCATCACCTACCGGCCCGAACTCGGGGTGCTCTACCCCTCGGAGTTGGCCACCGGCATGCGAATCTACGTCGAATACGCCAAATCCAACCCCGACCTGGTCCGGGTGCAGGACCGCAACGCCCGGCTGGCGGTCATCCCGGCCGGCTCCGTCGCGGTGCTGGGCTGGCTGGTGGCCGCGGCGCTGCTGGGGCTGCTGGCGCTGGCCGAGACCTGGGTGGACCGCTACGACGCGAAGAGGGCGTCGAGCCAGCCGGGATCCTGAGCGTCCACCACGGTGTGGGTGCCGAGGTTGTACACCGTGGGCGTGCCCGGGTTGTCCGGGTTGACCTGCTTGAGCCGCTCCATGTTGGCGGCGTTCATCGCGGCGGTGTCCACCGCGGGCAGGTCGATGGCGATGCGGGCGATCGCCATCCCGCCCACGCCGCTGCGGGCGGCCATCGTGGCCAGCTCGGCGGCGTTGGGCCGGGGGCTGTGCGGGTCCTGCTGGCGGTAGATCTCGTTGACGAAACCCTGGTAGGCGGTCGGCGCGGTGGTCGGATCGGCCGCCAGGATGAGCGCGTTGGCGATCCGGTCGGACTTGTCGGTGCCGCGTTTCTGGTCCAGGAAGGTCAGCCAGCGGTAGGTCACCGCGAGCTCGCCGCTGCCGATCCGGTGGGCCAGCGCACCGCCGGAGGCGTCCTCGAACTGGGCGCAGACCGGGCACTGCGGCTCGCAGAAGATCTCCAGTTGCACCGGCGCGTCGGGCGAGCCCAGCAGCACGCTGAACCCGTCGGCGGTCACCGTGGTCGCCGGTGCGGCGTCGGCGTGCGCTGGCCCGATGACCAGGCAACCCAGCGCAACCACGACTGCCGCCCACAGGTACCGCATGCCAATACCTCTCTTCGTCGCTGTCTGCGTCGTCGCCGGACACGGGATGCTTCGCAACCGGTCGCACCCCGTATGCCGTCCGGCAACCTTATCGACATTCCCGCCACCGAACATCGGCATTATGCGTGTGGCGATCATCACCGAGAGTTTCCCACCCCAGCGCGACCCGGTCAGCGATTCGGTGTTGCAGCTGATCGACCGGCTGCGCGACGACGACCACGAGGTGCTGGTGGTCGCACCGGACAACCCGCGCGGGCAGCGGCGCGCCGACCGTGTCCACGACGGCATCCGGGTGCACCGGGTGCCGGTGCTGCGCGGCCGCGACGGCGCCCTGCACGGCCTGCCCCGCCCGCGGCTGCTGGGCGTGCTGCGCGGATTCCGGCCCCACGTGGTGCATGTGGCCAGCCCCGGGCTGCTCGGCTACGGCGGTTTGCGGGTCGCGCGGCGCCTGGGCGTGCCGACGGTGGCGGTGTGCCAGCCCGGCCCGGCCGGCTCGCACCCGGGCCGGGTGTGGCTGCGGCACCTGCACGGCTGCGCCGACCGCACCCTGGCCCCGTCCGCGCCGGCGCTGGAATGCCTGGCCGCCGGCGGGGTGCCGCGGGTCTACTTCTGGCCGCCGAACCGGCCCACGGTCTACGCCGAGCTGATCGACCACTACCGGGCTGTCGCGGCAGGCCCGACCCGGTAGCGTCGAGGCGGTGAGCCGTGCGACGTTGCAGAAGGATCCCCGCGAAGTGGCGTCGATGTTCGACGCGGTGGCGCGGCGCTACGACCTGACCAACACCGTGATGTCGCTGGGGCTGGACCGGTCCTGGCGGCGGGCCACCCGCGCGGCGCTGCGCATCGGGCCCGGGGACACCGTGCTGGACCTGGCGGCGGGCACCGCGGTCTCGACGGTGGAGCTGGCGCGCTCCGGGGCGCGCTGTGTCGCCGCCGATTTCTCGGTGGGGATGCTGGCCGCCGGCGCGGGCCGCGACGTGCCTCGGATCGCCGCCGACGCCACCGCGCTGCCGTTCGCCGACGGGGTGTTCGACGCGGTCACGATCAGCTTCGGGCTGCGCAACGTCGCCGACCACCCGCGCGGGCTGGCGGAGCTGGCGCGGGTCACCCGGCCCGGCGGTCGGCTGGTGGTCTGTGAGTTCTCCACCCCGACCAGCCGGCCCTTCGCCACCGTCTACAAGGAGTATCTGATGCGGGCGCTGCCCGCGATGGCCGACGCGGTCTCCAGCAACCCCGAGGCCTACCGCTATCTGGCCGAATCGATCCGGGCCTGGCCTGACCAGCCGGCACTGGCGCGCACCATCGCCGCAGCGGGCTGGACCGACGTGCGCTGGCGCAACCTCACCGGCGGCATCGTGGCGCTGCACGCCGCCACCAAGCCGGCCCGCTGATCGGTCAGTGCGCCGCCGGGGAGTCGAACCGGAACACCGGGCACCGCCCGGCGAGTGCCTCGACCTCGGCGGGGGTGCCCGCCCGGATCAACCCGGCGCGTTTCATGAACCCGACGCCGACCGGGACCTGCGCGGGGAACTCCCGCAGCACCGGTCGCGCCTCCTGGACGGACAGTTCCACGATCTGCACCCGCCGGGACTTGCGTCCCCGGGTCAGGGTGCCCGCCCCGGCCGCGCGGGCGTTGCTGGCCCAGTCGGCGCCGGGGAAGGCCACGCCGTAGAGCCGGTCGTCGACGGTGAACGGGGTCATCGGGGTGCTGCGCGGCCGGCCCGACGTGCGCCCGGGCACCGTCAACACGGTGACTGGGCCGGCGGTGATGCCGAGTTTCTGCATCGCCACCATGACCTTGTTCATCGGCTTGAGCCAGGCCGGCAGCGCGATCTCGGGCATGGCACTCAACCCAGGTGCGCCGTGAGCAGCCAGCCCGCCGCCGACTTGCGGCCACCCGGCTCGTCACGCAGCGGAACGCCGCCGAATCCGGGGAACTCGTCGGGGAACACCGCGTGCAGCCGGGCCGGTTTGATCTCGTCGATCACCCAGTGCTTCTCGACCACGGCGCGCAGTTCGTCGGCGGTCACCGCGAACGGTGGCCCCTCCGGGACGGCGGCCTTGTCGAAGACCAACGCGAAATACGACGCCCCGGGCGCGGCGGCCCGGACGATGGACCGCTGGTAGCCGTCGCGGGCTTCCACCGGGATCGAGTGGAACAGGGTGCTGTCGACGATGGTGCCGAAGCGGCCGTCGTAGCCGGTGAAGTCGCTGACGTCGGCGACGTCGAAGGTGGCGCTGGTCAGACCGCGCCGGTCGGCTTCGCGACGCGCCAGCTCGATGGCGGTGGGGGACAGGTCCAGCCCGACGGTGGTGTAGCCGCGTTCGGCCAGATGAAGGGAGATCGCGGCTTCCCCGCAGCCGACGTCGAGGATGTCGCCGCGGAACTTGCCCTGGTCGATGAGCGCGGCCAACTCCGGTTGCGGTTCGCCGATGCTCCAGGGCGGTTTGGCGCCCCGGCCGAATTGGTCGGACTCACCGCGGTAGGCGGTTTCGAACTCGAAATCTGCAGACTCGGTCATGACCACTACATATATCAATCGCCCTGATATATGTCAATGGTCTTGATATGACGGTTTGTGGGCGGCGTCAGCTGAACGGCGGGCGGCGGTCGATCAGGCGCGACACCGCGCCGCTGCCGCGCCAGGCCCGGGCCACCAGGTCGGCGTCGTCGTCGGTCACCAGGTTGGCCATCACCCGCACCGCCAGCTCCATCAGCGCCGCCGAGCGCATCGCGACCGGCCCGGTGGCTGGCAGGAACCGCTTGAACGTCAGCAGCAGGGCCAGCCGGCGGGCGATGGAGAAGCTGCGCCCGTAGTGCTGCTGCAGCACCTGCGGCCACAGCGCACGGAAGTCGGCTTCGTCGAGCAGTTCGGCGGCCAGCCGCCCGCTTTCCAGCCCGGAGTCGATGCCCTCCCCGTTGAGCGGGTTGACGCAGGCGGCGGCGTCGCCGATCAGCATCCAGTTCGGGCCGGCCACCCCGGAGGCCGCGCCGCCCATCGGCAGCAGCGCCGAGAGCATCTTCTGCGGCGCGCCGACGAATTCCCACTCCTCGCGCCGCAGGTCGGCGTAGTAGGACATCAACGGCCGCAACGCCAGTTCGGCGGGGCGTTTGGTGGTCGACAGCGCCCCCACGCCGATGTTCACCGCACCGTTGCCCAGCGGGAAGATCCAGCCGTAGCCGGGCAGCACCGCCCCCTCCGGGGAGCGCAGCTCCAGATGCGAGGTCAGCCACGGCTCGTCGTGGCGGGGGGAGGCCAGGTAGCCGCGCGCCGCCACCCCGTAGACGGTCTGCTGGTGCCATTGGCGACCCAGCTTGCGCCCCAGCGGCGAACGCGCGCCGTCGGCCACGATCAGTGTCCGGCACCGTATTTCGGTTCCGTCGGCCAGCGATACCGAACGCACGCGCCCGGCTACGTCGTGCTGCACGCCGGCGGCCTTGGCGCCCAATCGCATTCGCGCCCCCGATTCTTCGGCGGTGCGCCGGATGCGGTCGTCGAGTTCGGTGCGCGGCGCGGCGCTACCGGTCGTCGGGAAGGACGGGCCCGGCCAGTCCACCTGGACCGAACCGCCGTAGCCGTGCAGCCGCAGCCCGCGGTGCCGCACGTGCTCGTCGAGCCAGCCGGTCAGCCCGAGGCGCTCCAGCTCGACGACCGCCCGCGGGGTCAGCCCGTCCCCGCACGCCTTGTCGCGGGGGAAGGTCGCGGCGTCGACCACCAGGACGTCACGGCCGGCGCGGGCGGCCCACGCCGCCGCCGCCGACCCGGCCGGTCCGGCGCCGATCACCAGGACATCGGTGTCGGCGGCTCCGGGCTGGGAGGTGCTCATGGCTCCCCAGTATGTTGGAGCCGTGAACACACCGGTGAACGTGGTCGCGGGCGTCGACCTGGGCGACCCCGCTTTCGCCGCCGGCGTGCGCGACGGGGTGGACCGTATCGAGCAGCTGATGGACACCGAGCTGCGCGGCGCCGACGCGTTGATGACCGAGGCGGTGCTGCACCTGTTCGAGGCCGGCGGCAAACGGTTCCGTCCGCTGTTCACCGTGCTCGCCGCCCAGCTGGGCCCCGAGCCCGACGCCTGGCAGGTGACGGTGGCCGGCGCGGTGATCGAGCTGGTGCACCTGGCCACCCTGTACCACGACGACGTGATGGACGATGCGGAGCTGCGGCGCGGCGCGCAGAGCGCCAACGCCCGCTGGAGCAACAGCATCGCGATCCTGGCCGGGGACTACCTGTTCGCCACCGCCTCGCGGCTGGTGTCGCGGCTGGGCCCCGACGCGGTGCGGGTGATCGCCGAGACGTTCGCCGAACTGGTCACCGGTCAGATGCGCGAGACCCGCGGCCCGGCCGCGGGCACCGACCCCGTCGAGCACTACCTGAAGGTGGTCTACGAGAAGACCGCCTGCCTGATCGCGGCGTCGGGCCGGTTCGGCGCGACGTTCTCCGGCGCCGACGCCGAGCAGGTGGAGCGGCTGTCCCGGTTGGGCGGCATCGTCGGCACCGCCTTCCAGATCTCCGACGACATCATCGACATCGCCAGCGACCCCGACGAGTCGGGCAAGCTGCCCGGCACCGACCTGCGCGAAGGCGTGCACACCCTGCCGGTCCTCTACGCCCTCGACGAGTCCGGGCCCGACGCCGACCGGCTGCGTGAGCTGCTGGTCCGCCCCCTCGACGATGACGACGCCCGCGTCGAGGAGGCCCTGACCTTGCTGCGGCGCTCCCCGGGCATGGACCGCGCCAAGCAGACGGTGGCCGGCTACGCCCAGCGCGCCCGCGACGAGCTGGCGCTGCTGCCCGCGGGCGCCGGCCGCGACGCGCTGGCCACCCTGGTCGACTACACGGTGACCCGCCACGGTTGAGCCACGGAACCTCCGCGCCCCCGACCGCGTTAACCCAGCGGAAGGTTCGCAAGGAGGCAGCCGATGACCTGGCATCCACACCACAACACGTTCAAAACGTTCGCCCTGCTGGTGGTGATGTCCGGGCTGATCGTCGCCGTCGGATCGATGTTCGGCCGTACCGCGATGTGGATCGCGGTGCTCCTCGCCGTCGGCATGAACTTCTACTCCTACTTCAACAGCGACAAGCTGGCGCTGCGCGCGATGCGCGCCCAGCCGGTCACCGAGGTGCAGGCCCCGGTCATGTACAAGATCGTGCGGGAGCTGGCCACCGTCGCCCACCAGCCCATGCCGCGGCTGTACATCAGCGACACCAACGCCCCCAACGCGTTCGCCACCGGACGCAACCCGCGCAACGCCGCGGTGTGCTGCACCACCGGGATCCTCGACATCCTCGACGAGCGGGAGCTGCGCGCGGTGCTCGGCCACGAGCTCTCCCACGTCTACAACCGCGACATCCTGATCTCGTGTGTGGCCGGGGCGCTGGCCTCGATCATCACCGGTCTGGCCAACATGGCGATGTTCGCCGGGATGTTCGGCGGCAACCGGGAAGGCTCCAACCCGTTCGGGCTGCTGCTGGTGTCGCTGCTCGGCCCGATCGCGGCCACCGTCGTCAAGATGGCGGTCTCCCGGTCCCGCGAGTACCAGGCCGACCAGTCCGGTGCGGAGCTCACTGGTGACCCGCTCGCCCTGGCCTCCGCGTTGCGCAAGATCTCCGCGGGGGTGCAGGCCGCGCCGCTGCCGCCGGAGCCGGAGTTCGCCAACCAGTCGCACCTGATGATCGCCAACCCGTTCCGCGCCGGCGAGCGCCTCGGCGCCATGTTCTCCACCCACCCGCCGATCGCCGACCGGATCCGCCGCCTCGAGGAGATGGCGCGCTCGTAACCCGGCGGCGGCGCCGACGGTTTTGGGCGGCTGCGGTGTGGGGTGCGGATCGCGCCATTACCGCACGATCGACGAAATTGTTCGCGAATGCACATTCCTGGGCGGTGGATTCCGCGTTTTTGCTACCTCATTCTGCATTCGCGACGCGCAGCTACCCGAGCCCGGGCGCAAGCGGCGCTGAGCAGGGTATTTAACGGAGAAACCCTAGCCAAAATATATCTAACTAGATATGCTGGCGGTATTGTGTGCCGTCGACGATAAAGGGGGTCGTCATGACCCAGCCCGAACCGGAATTCTACGACTCGGCGTATCGCGACGCCGGCTGGTCGACCAACCTCGGCCAGCTGGTCTACGTCACCCGCGCCGGCGCCGGCCTGACCCAATCGGATCTGGCCGACGCGATGGGGACGAGCCAGTCGGCGATCGCCTCCTACGAGAGCGGGTCGCGCACGCCGGGCATCGACACCCTCAAGCGGCTTGCCGAGGCGTGCGGCAAGCGGCTACACATCAGCATCGAAACCGACTGACCGCCACCCCGGCACGGTCGGCGCGGCGGACGGTGCCGCCCAGCGCGGCGTGCTGCCGCTGCCAGTCGGCGATCGCCTCCTGCGCGGCGTGGTCGATGAAGATCACCGACAGCTCCAGTGTGACCGTGCTGCCGGCGGGCAGTGCGCCCAGCACCGCGGTGAGCCGGGGCAGCGACAAAAAGGTGCACGCGCCTTCGATCCGCACCAGCCAGCGCTCGTCGCCGACGGGCTCTGCGGTGACCCGGACGCGCACCACCCGCCAGCCGGTCAGCGTGATCGCCAACACCAGGCCGATCACCACCCCGGCGAGCAGGTTGACGAACACCACCCCGAACACGGTGACCAGATAGACCGACATGTTGCCGGTCCGCTCGGCGGAGCGGATCTCGGCGGGCTTGACCAGCCGCAGCCCGATGACGATCAACAGCCCCGCCAGCGCCGCGGTCGGAACCCGCTCGATCAGCGCGCAGAACGGCAGCGCGAACAGCAGCACCCAGCAGCCGTGCAGAATCGTCGAAGCGCGGGAGCGCGCGCCCGCGCCCACGTTGGTCGCGCTGCGCACGATCACCCCGGTGATCGGCAACCCGCCGAGCATCCCGGCCGCGATGTTCGCAGACCCCTGACCCACCAGTTCACGATCGACATTGGTGCGCGGGCCGGTGTGCATCCGGTCGACGGCGACCGCCGACAGCAGGCTCTCGATGCTGGCGATCAGGGCGACGGTCATCACCCCGACCGCCACCGCGCCCCACTGCCCGTCGGGCAGGCTCGGTAGCTGCACGGCGTCCAGCAGCGAGCCGTCGAGCCGGATCCGCGCGACGTCCAGCGGCACCAGCACCGACAGCAAGGTCACCCCGACGACGGCGACCAGCGGACTCGGCAACTGCCCCAGCCGGCCCGGCACCCACCGCCACCCGAGCATGGTGGCGATGACCAGCGCCCCCAGCACCAGGCTGGCGACCTCGACCGAAGCGAGCTGAGCGGGCAGCGCGGTCAGGTTCTCCCACGCCGAGCTGCGCGACCACCCCCCGAGCAGCACATGCGCCTGCTGCAAGGCGATTGTGATCCCGATGCCGGCGAGCATCGCCTGAACCACGACCGGGGAGATGGCCAGCGCGAACCGGGCCACCCGGCTCAACCCGAACAGCACCTGCACCACGCCGGCCGCCGCGGTGATCGCACAGGTGACCGCCCAACCGAACTCGGCGACCAGGCCCGCGACGATCACGGTCAGGCCGGCGGCCGGGCCGCTGACCTGCACGACCGAGCCGCCCAGTGCGCCGCCCACCACACCGCCGACGATGGCGGAGATCAGGCCGGCCAGCACCGGGGCGTCGGAGGCGATGGCGATTCCCAGCGACAGCGGTAAGGCCACCAGGAAGACGACCAGCGAGGCGGGCAGGTCATAGCGAAGGATCGGGCGCAGCCGATCGGGGGGAGACGTGGGCCGACCGATTGTCGCGACCGGATCGTTCAGTGTCTGAATGAGATGCTCCCGAGCGTATATGAATTCGATTGCAAGCCAACCCTTTATGCGGGATTTCGGGTGCGACGTTAGGCAATGCGAATCCGCAGCCGCAAACCGGGAATCCAGTTGCATAGAAAACTCATATGGAAGTGGTGACGACGGCCACATCTCGACCGCCGAACGTGAATTCTTCGTGAACGAAATGGCAGTTGGAGGTTTCGTCACCGCAGAATGTGGTCATGGCGACGACGCAGGGTGGGTACGTTCCGGGCCCACGGCAGGCGATCCTGGGTCAGTTGCCTCCGATGCGGCGCGCCGACGGCTCGCCGATCCGGGTATTGCTCGTCGATGACGAACCGGAGTTGACCAATCTGGTCGAACGCGCACTGCGCTACGAGGGGTGGCAGGTCGACGTCGCCCACGACGGCCAGGACGCGTTCCGGAAGATGGCCGACATCGGACCGGATGTGCTGGTGCTCGACATCATGCTGCCCGACATCGACGGGCTCAGAGTGCTGGCGCGGGTGCGCGAAGCCGAAACCTACACGCCGATCTTGTTTCTCACCGCCCGCGATTCGGTGATGGACCGGGTCGCGGGCCTGACGGCCGGCGCCGACGACTACATGACCAAGCCGTTCAGCCTCGAAGAGTTGGTGGCGCGCCTGCGCGGACTGCTGCGCCGGTCCGACCGGATGGCGACCCCGGCCGACGAGGTACTCACGGTCGGTGAGTTGATTCTGGTCAGCGCCAGCCGAGAGGTCAGCCGGAACGATGTCGAGATCGCACTCACGGCAACAGAATTCGATCTTCTGCGGTTCATGATGCGAAACCCGAACCGGGCGTTGAGCCGTACCGAGATTCTCGAACAGGTCTGGAATTACGGTTTCAACGGCCGGACCGGCATCGTCGACCTGTACATCTCCTATCTGCGCAAGAAGATCGACGCCGAGCGGGAGCCGATGATCCACACCGTCCGCGGGGTCGGCTACCTGCTACGGCCCCCGCGATGACCCGCGCCGCGCCGTGGTGGCGGCCCCGTTCGCTTCGCTCGCAACTGGTCATCGGGGTGTGCGCGGTGGTCAGCACCGCCCTGCTGGCAGTGGGGCTGTTCTCGGTGCTGAGTCTGCGCAGCAGCGTCACCGCGATCACCGACGCCGAGCTTGCCCGGTCGTTGGCCGCCTTCAGTCACGCCTACGCCGACAACCGCGGGCAGGCCACCCCCGAACAGCTGACCCACTTCGTCGGGCAGGCCCCGGGCAACCTGATCGCGGTGCTCGACGGGGATCGGGTGCTGGGATCGGCGGTGTTCTCCGACGGGGCGGCTCAGCCCGCCGAACCGGCGGTGATCGCCGCACTGGAAGCCCAGCACTGGGTGGACGGACCGGCGCGCACGGTCGGTCTCGACTCGGACGGCTCCTACCGGGTGCAGAGCCGCACCGTCGACGGCCACCGGCTGGTGTCGGCGGTGTCGCTGAAATCGTCCGACCAGCTGCTGGCGGTCAAAGTCGTCGTCACCGTCGTGATCTTCCTGATCGCGTTGGCCGCGACCGCGCTGGGGGCGATCCTGGTCGTCGGCTACGCACTGCGGCCGTTGCGCCGGGTCGCGGCCACCGCCGCGGATGTGGCGGCGCTGCCGCTGGCCGACCCGGACCGGCGGATCACCGCCCGGGTGCCGGTGGAGCCCACCGACCCCGAAGAGGTCGGCATCGTGGGCTCCACCCTGAACCGCCTGCTGGACAACGTCGACGCGGCGCTGGCCGACCTGGCCGCCGCCGACCGGCGGATGCGGCGGTTCCTCGCCGACGTCAGCCACGAACTGCGCACGCCGCTGGCGGTGATCCAGGGCTATGCCGAACTGACCCGCCAGGACAGCGCGCAACTGCCGCCCAACAGCGAATACTCCCTGGCCCGCATCGAGGCCGAAGCCCACCGGATGGTGATGTTGGTGGAGGACTTGTTGCTGCTCTCCCGACTCGATGAGGGGCAGGATCTGCGCACCGAGGACATCGACCTGGGCGATCTGGTGATCGACGCGGTCCACGACGCGGCGGTGACCGGCCCCGAGCACACCTGGACCACCGGCCTTCCCGACGAACCGGTGTGGATTCGCGGGGACCGCCACCGGATCCACCAGTTGGTCTCCAACCTGTTGTCCAACGCCCGGCTGCACACCCCGGCCGGGGTGACGGTCCACACCGCCGTGGTCGTCGACGGCGGCTGGGTCGAGCTCACCGTCACCGACGACGGGCCCGACATCGATGCCGAGCTGTTGCCGCACCTGTTCGACCGGTTCGTACAGGCCGACGTGTCCCGGTCCCGGACCGCCAAGGGCAGCGGGCTGGGGTTGCCCATCGTGGCCGCCATCATCGAGGCGCACCGCGGCGTGGTGGCCGCCGAGTCCGGCGGCGGACGCACCGCATTTCGGGTCCGGCTGCCGCTGCGGGGCCGGTGAGCGGTCAGAACCCGCTGCCGTGCACCTCATGGCCGGGGGTTTCGGCGATCAGCCCGCGGTAGGCCTGCTCGACTGTGGAGCCGTGGTTGACCACGCCGTCGACCTCCCGCGCAATCGGCATGTTCAGCCCGTATTCGTTGGCGAACTCCATGACCACGCTGGCGGCCTTCACGCCCTCGGCGACCTGGTTCATCGCGGCGATGATCTCCTCGACAGTCTTGCCGGAGCCGAGCTGCTCGCCGACGTGCCGGTTGCGGCTGCGTTTGCTGGTGCAGGTGACGATGAGATCGCCCATCCCAGCCAGCCCGGCGAAGGTGTCGCGCTGCCCGCCCATCGCCTCCCCGAGCTTGGACATCTCCCGCACCGCGCGGGCCATCACCATCGCGCGGGTGTTCTCCCCGATCCCCAGCGAGTAACCCATGCCCACCGCGATCGCGTAGACGTTCTTGAGCGCCCCGGCCATCTCCACCCCGACCACATCGTCGGTGGTGTAGGTGCGGAACCGCTTGGTGCGGAACAGGTTCCCCAGGTTGGCGGCGAGGTGCTGGTCGGGCATGGCCAGCACCGCCGCGGCGGCGAACCCCTCGGCCACCTCCCGGGCGATGTTGGGCCCGGCCAGGATGCCGGCCGGGTGCCCGGGCAGCACCTCCTCGACGATCTGCGACATCCGCAGGTTGGTGCCCTGCTCGAGGCCCTTGACCAGCGACACCACCGGCACCCAGGGCCGCAGTTCGGCGGCCAGCTCGGTGAGCACGCCGCGGAAGCCGTGCGAGGGCACCCCCATCACGATCACGTCGGCGCTCTGGGCGGCCTCGGAGAAGTCGGTGGTGGCGCGCAGCGTCTCCGACAGCACCACCTCGTCGCCGAGGTAGCGGGCGTTGCGGCGGTTGGTGTTGATGTCCGCGGCCGTCTCGGCCGACCGCACCCACTGCAGCGTCGGTCCGCGCCGCGCGCAGATGGAGGCGACGGTGGTGCCCCAGGACCCACCGCCGAGGACGACGACCTTCGGACTACGCAGAGCGGCTGACATGCCGTTAGCGTATTGCGGCCGCCGTGCGTTTACCGGCGGTTGCGCAATCGGGTTGGGCGCTACCAGGTGTCGACGACGCGTCCGCTGCCGGTGAACCCGTCGGGCCCGGCCGCCGCCAGCGTCGCGGCCAGCACCGCGCGGGCGACCAGGAGCACGTCACCGCGTTCAACGTCGCCCGCGCCTTCGAGATCGACGACGTGATCGACCCGGCCGAG
>NZ_LZLJ01000034.1 GCF_001668625.1 Mycobacterium sp. 1274756.6 | reverse complement strand
AACCCGGAAGCTAAGCCTGCCAGCGCCGATGATACTACCCAACCCGGGTGGAAAAGTAGGACACCGCCGAACACACACACCACCTGTGCCCCCCACTTTTGTTGGGGGGCACAGGTGTATAAAAAACAAGAATGGCACGGGTCGCCCGACCCGGATACGCCGATAACGCAATGCGATATCGGAAATGGCGCGGCGGCCCGACGCAATTGAGTCGGCGCCGGCGGCCCGTACCCGTTACCCGTCGGCGCGGAACACGACGCGAAAGGCGGCAATGGTGACCGAACGCAACGGCGGCGAACGCCGGCCGGGCCCGGCGGCGGACGGCCCCCGGCGCGGCCCACGCCCCAAGCGGCAGGCACCACGCTCCTCCGGCCCCGGCCGCGCCCCCCGCACCCAACCCCAGGCCGGCGCCGACCCCGATACCCGGCCCGCGCCGGCCGGCCCACCGATCCCCGAGGACGTGGAGGCCAAGCAGTTGGCCCCGGAGATCCGGCGCGAACTGTCCACGCTGGACCGCTTCACCGCCGACGCGGTGGCCCGGCACCTGGTCGTGGCCGGCACGCTGCTCGACGAGGACCCGCACGCCGCCCTCGAACATGCCCGCGCCGCACGCGCCCGGGCGGCACGCATCGCCGCGGTTCGCGAAGCCGTCGGGATCGCGGCCTACCACTGCGGCGACTGGGCGCAGGCGCTGGCCGAGTTGCGCGCCGCGCGCCGGATGGGCAGCAAATCAGCGCTGCTGCCGGTCATCGCCGACTGCGAACGCGGCCTCGGCCGCCCCCAACGCGCCATCGACCTGGCCCGCGGACCCGAAGCCGCCCAACTCGAGGGCGACGACGCCGACGAACTGCGCATCGTCGCCGCCGGCGCCCGCGCCGACCTCGGCCAGCTCGACGCCGCGCTGACGCTGTTGTCGACCCCGCAGCTGGATCCCGACCGCACCGGGCCCACCGCGGCGCGACTGTTCTATGCCTACGCCGACACCCTGCTCGCACTCGACCGCCGCGACGAAGCGCTGCAATGGTTCCTCCGGTCGGCCGCCGCGGACACCGACGGCGTCACCGACGCCGAAGACCGAATCAGTGAGCTGGCCTGAGATGGGAACCCTCGCTGACGAATACGACTGCCTGATGCTCGACCTCGACGGGACGGTGTTTCGCGGCCACCAGCCCACCGAAGGCGCCGTCGACGCCCTGGACCGCGCCGCCGGGCGCACCCTGTTCATCACCAACAACGCCTCCCGGACCGCCGCGGAGGTCGCCGCCCACCTGCGCGAGCTGGGCTTCCACGCGGCCGACGCCGACGTCGTCACCAGCGCCCAGACCGCCGCGCGGCTACTGGCCACCCGGCTGCCGCCCGGCTCCCCGGTGCTCATCGTCGGCACCGACTCGCTGGCCGCCGAAATCACCGAGGTGGGGCTGCGGCCGGTCCGCCGTTTCGAGGACGACCCGGTCGCGGTCGTGCAGGGCCACTCCCCGACGACCGGCTGGCCGCAGCTGGCCGAAGCCGCACTGGCGGTCCGGGCCGGCGCCCACTGGCTGGCCACCAACGTCGACCGCACCCTGCCGTCGGAGCGGGGCCTGTTACCCGGCAACGGCGCGATGGTCGCGGCGTTGCGGGCCGCCACCGACACCGAACCCGACGTGGCGGGCAAACCCGCACCGCCGCTGATGAAAGACGCCCTGAAGCGCGGCGAGTTCACCACCCCCCTGGTGGTCGGCGACCGCCTCGACACCGACATCGCCGGCGCCAACAACACCGGACTGCCCAGCCTGATGGTGCTCACCGGCGTCAACACCGCCCGCGACGCCGTGCACGCCATCCCCGGCGAACGGCCCACCTACCTCGCGGCGGATCTACGCTGCCTGCACCGCGCCAGTTCCGACCTGGCGATCGCCGCCCACCCGGCCTGGCGGATCGCCGTCGAAGACACCGTGGTGACCGTCACCGCGGCCGACTCCGACGCCGAGGACCCCGACCCGCTGGCCGTGGTGCGGGCCGTGGCCCGCGCGGTCTGGGACGCCGGACTCGACGCCGGGACGGCGACCATCGCCGCCGGTGACGCCGCGGCACACGACGCCCTGCAGCGCTGGTCGCTGCTCAACGATCCGGATCGACTAGCGTGAGAGCCGTCATGACGACCGAACCCGACCAGATCCGTGCCCAGATCGATGCGTTGCTCGCCCCGCTCCCGCAGGTCGACGCGGACGGCTCCGCGCCGATCGACGCCGACCTCGACGACATCGCGCGCCGCCTCTCCGAGGCCCACGACGTCCTGGTGCACGCCCTGGAATCGGTGGAGAAGGGCTGAGTGTCCCGTGGCACGACGCAGCCGCGTTGATGTCGAACTGGTCCGCCGCGGACTGGCCCGCTCCCGCCAGCAGGCCGCCGAGTTGATCAGCGCGGGCAAGGTCAGCATCGACGGCATGCCCGCGGTCAAGGCGGCCACCGCGGTCGACCTGACCGCGCAGCTGACCATCGCCACCGACGGCGAACGCGGCTGGGTCTCGCGCGGCGCGCACAAGCTCATCGGCGCCCTGGACGCCTTCGCCATCGACGTGAATGGCAAACGCTGCCTGGACGCCGGCGCCTCGACCGGCGGATTCACCGAAGTGCTGCTGGACCGCGGGGCACGCGAAGTCGTCGCCGTCGACGTCGGCTACGGGCAGCTGGCCTGGCCGCTGCGCTCCGACGCGCGGGTGACGGTGCTGGAACGGACCAACGTGCGCAACCTGACCGCCGAGCAAACCGGCGGCGCCGTGGACCTGGTGGTCGCCGACCTGTCGTTCATCTCGCTGGCCACGGTGCTGCCCGCACTCATCGCCTGCGCCGCTCCCGACGCCGATATCGTGCCCATGGTGAAACCGCAATTCGAGGTGGGCAAGGGCCAGGTCGGCGCCGGGGGCGTGGTGCATGCACCCGAGCAGCGCGCCGAGGCGGTGCTCGCCGTCGCCGGTCACGCCCAGCAGCGCGGCTGGCACACCGTCGGCGTCACCGCCAGCCCCCTGCCCGGCCCGTCGGGCAACGTCGAATATTTCCTGCGGCTGCGCGCCCGCACCGACCGGCCGTTGGCCGGGGCGGATCTGGCCGCGGCCGTGCAGCGAGCTGTCGCGGAGGGACCGCAATGAGCGCGGAACGCACCATCTTGTTGGTCATCCACACCGGCCGGGAGGAGGCCACCGACACCGCGCGGCGAGTGGAGAAGGTCCTCGGCGAGCACGGGATCGCGCTGCGGGTGCTCACCGCGGAGGCCGTTGACCGCGGCTCGCTGCACCTGGCGCCCGACGACATGCGGGCCATGGGGGTGGAGATCGAGGTCGTCGACGCCGACGACAGCGCGGCCGAGGACTGCGAACTGGTGCTCGTCCTCGGCGGGGACGGCACCTTCCTGCGCGCCGCCGAACTGGCCCACAACGCCGGCATCCCGGTGCTGGGGGTCAACCTGGGCCGGATCGGATTCCTCGCCGAGGCCGAAGCCGAAGCCATCGACACCGTGCTCGACCACGTCATCGCCCGCGACTACCGGGTCGAGGACCGCATGACCCTGGACGTGGCGGTGCGCGCCGACGGCGAGATCATCCACCGCGGCTGGGCGCTCAACGAGGCCAGCCTGGAAAAGGGGCCCCGGCTCGGGGTGCTCGGCGTCATCGTGGAGGTCGACGCCCGGCCGGTGTCGACGTTCGGCTGCGACGGCGTGCTGATCTCCACCCCGACCGGGTCCACCGCCTACGCCTTCTCCGCGGGCGGGCCGCTGCTGTGGCCGGATCTCGACGCCATCCTGGTCGTCCCCAACAATGCGCACGCCCTGTTCGCCCGGCCCATGGTGACCAGCCCGCACGCCGCCATCGCCATCGAACTGGAGGCCAACGGCCACGATGCGCTGGTCTTCTGCGACGGCCGCCGGGAAATGCTGGTGCCGGCCGGGGGCCGGCTGGAGGTGACCAGCGGCGCGATCCCGGTGAAATGGGCCCGGCTGGACAGCGCCCCGTTCACCGACCGCCTCGTCCGCAAGTTCCGGTTGCCGGTCACCGGCTGGCGCGGGCAGTAACGGCGGGGCCGCGTGCTCACCGAGATCCGCATCGAATCGCTCGGCGCCATCAGCGCCGCGACCGCCGAGTTCGGCCGCGGTCTGACCGTGCTCACCGGCGAGACCGGCACCGGCAAGACGATGGTGGTGACCGGGCTGCACCTGCTCGGCGGGGCCCGCGCCGACGCCAACCGGGTCCGCTCCGGCGCCGACCGCGCCCTGGTCGAGGGCCGCTTCAGCACCGAGGAACTCGACGAGACGACCGCCACCACCGCCGCGGACCTGCTGGAGGCCTCCGGCGCCGACCGCGACGAGGACGGCAGCGTGATCACGCTGCGCTCGGTCGGCCGGGACGGCCGCTCCCGCGCCTACCTCGGCGGCCGCAGCGTCCCCGCCAAGTCGCTGAGCGCCTTCACCACCGGCCTGCTCACCCTGCACGGCCAGAACGACCAGTTGCGGCTGCTGCGCCCCGACGAGCAGCGCGGCGCGCTGGACCGCTTCGCCGGGGTGACCGCCCGGCTGGAGGAGTACCGCAAACTGCGCGACAGCTGGCTGGCGGCGCGCCGCGACCTGACCGAACGCCGGGACCGGGCCCGCGACCTCGCCCAGGAAGCCGACCGGCTGGCCTTCGCGCTGGAGGAGATCGACACCGTCGACCCGCAGCCGGGCGAAGACGACGCGCTGAGCACCGATATCCGCCGGCTTTCCGAACTCGACACCCTGCGCGAGGCCGCCGCCGCCGCCCGCGCGGCGCTGACCGGCGCCGACGACGCCGATTTCCCGGCCGACCAGCGCTCGGCCACCGCCCTGCTCGGCCGGGCGAAAACCGCGCTGG
Organism: Mycobacterium sp. 1274756.6; assembly: GCF_001668625.1. Classification (GTDB taxonomy): domain Bacteria; phylum Actinomycetota; class Actinomycetes; order Mycobacteriales; family Mycobacteriaceae; genus Mycobacterium. Next base: position 44,809 of record NZ_LZLJ01000034.1, on the reverse strand, counting down.
AAGCCGCCGGGGATACCGCGCTCAGCGCGCTGGCCGACCAACTCGGCGGTGCGCTGACCGTCGTCGGCGACGCCGCCACCGAACTCGGCGCCTACCTGGCCGACCTGCCCGGTGACGCCAGCACCCTGGAGACCAAACTGGCCCGCCAGGCCGAACTGCGCACCCTGACCCGCAAGTACGCCGCCGACATCGACGGGGTGCTGGGCTGGGCCGGCCAGGCCCGGGAGCGGCTGGCCCAACTCGACGTCTCCGACGAGGCGGTCAGCGCCCTGCAGCAGCGGGTGGCGCAGCTGGGCGAGAAGGTCGCCGCGGCAGCGGTCCAACTCAGCGACGCGCGGCGCGGCGCCGCCGGCGCACTCGCCGAGGCGATCACCGCCGAACTCACCGGCCTGGCGATGGCCGACGCCGAGTTCACCGTCACGGTCAGCCCGCAGCCGGCCGCCGACCACGACCCGGGCGCGCTGACCCTGCCGTCGGGGGAGGTGGTCGCCGCCGGCGCCGACGGCATCGACCAGGTGGAATTCGGGTTCACCGCCCATCGCGGCACCACGGTGCTGCCGCTGGCCAAAAGCGCCTCCGGCGGCGAGCTCTCCCGGGTCATGCTGGCCCTGGAGGTGGTGCTGGCCACCGCGACCGCGCGCTCAGCCGGGACCACGATGGTCTTCGACGAGGTCGACGCCGGTGTCGGCGGGCGGGCCGCGGTCCAGATCGGTCGGCGCCTGGCCCGGCTGGCCCGCACCCATCAGGTCATCGTCGTCACCCATCTGCCGCAGGTGGCCGCCTACGCCGACGTGCACCTGACCGTCGAGGGGACCGGCGCCGAGGGCGCCAGCAGCGTCCGGCGCCTCGACGACGAGGAACGGGTCGCCGAGTTGGCGCGGATGCTGGCCGGGCTCGGCGAATCCGACAGCGGCCGCGCCCATGCCCGAGAACTGCTCGCCGCCGCCCGCAAGGACACCCCCGGAGGTAAGGACACCGCCGACCGGTAGCCCGCCCCGCAAACCGACCCACCAAGCCTGTGACGGATGTGACGCGATATCACTCTTGAGGCCCCTGTTACGGCGCGCCTCCCCGATTCGGCGGGCGATGACCGCCAGAATCGCCGCATGAGGATGTCAGCGCTGCTCTCCCGTAACAGTTCGCGACCCGGTGTTGTGGGCACTGCACGGGTCGACCGCGACCTCGACCGGCTCCTGCGGCGGCTCTGCCCGGGCGACATCGCCGTCATCGACGCCCAGGACCTCGACCGCATCACCGCCGACGCGCTGGTCGACGCGCAGGTCCTCGCCGTCGTCAACGCCGCGCCGTCGATCTCGGGCCGCTACCCCAATCAGGGCCCGGAGGTGCTGGTCGCCAACGGGGTAGCCCTCATCGACGAGACCGGACCCGAGGTGTTCAAGAAGGTCAAGGACGGCGCCAAGATCCGGCTCCACGACGGCGGTGTCTACACCGGGGACCGGCGGCTGGCGCGCGGTGTCGAACGCGCGGACCACGACATCGCCGAGATGATGCACGAGGCCAAGTCGGGGCTGGTCGCCCACCTGGAGGCCTTCGCAGGCAACACGATCGAGTTCATCCGCAGCGAGAGCCCGCTGCTCATCGACGGCATCGGCATCCCGGACATCGACATCAACCTGCGGCGCCGCCACGTGGTGCTCGTCGGCGACGAACCGTCGGCCGCCGACGACCTCAAGCTGCTCAAACCATTCATCAAGGAGTACCAGCCGATCCTGCTGGGCGTCGGCGCCGGCGCCGACGTGCTGCGCAAATGCGGCTACCGGCCGCAGTTGATCGTGGGCGATCCCGACCAGATCAGCACCGAGGTGCTCAAGTGCGGCGCCCAGGTGGTGCTGCCCGCCGACGCCGACGGTCACGCGCCCGGCTTGGAGCGCATCCAGGACCTCGGCGTCGGGGCGATGACCTTCCCGGCGGCCGGCTCGGCGATGGACCTCGCGTTGCTGCTCACCGACCACCACGGCGCGGCGCTGCTGGTCACCGCCGGGCACAGCGCCAGCATCGAGGAGTTCTTCGACCGCAGCCGCCAGCACAGCAACCCGTCGATGTTCCTCACCCGGCTCAAAGTCGAGGAGAAACTGGTCGACGCCAAAGCGGTCGCCACCTTGTACCGCAACCGGGTCTCGGCGGGCGCGATCGCGCTGCTGGTGTTCACCATGCTGATCGCGGTCATCGTGGCGTTGTGGGTCTCGCGCACCGACGTCACGGTCCTGGACTGGATCCTGGACTACTGGAACCGCTTCTCGCTGTGGGTGCAGGGCTTTCTGACCTAGGGGCCTGCGGTGATATCTCTACGCCACCATGCGATTTCGCTGGCCGCGGTGTTCCTCGCGCTGGCGGTCGGGGTCGTGCTCGGTTCCGGGCTGCTGTCCGACTCGATGCTCTCCGGCATCCGCGCCGAGAAGAAGGACCTGCGCGCTCAGATCAGTGAACTCAACGACGAGAAGAACGCGCTGAACGAAAAGCTCAGCGCCATCGACGGTTTCAACTCCGTGGTTGCCGGGCGCATCGTGCGCGACGCTCTGGCGGGCAAGTCGGTGGTCGTCTTCACCACCCCCGACGCGGACCAGGGCGACGTGGCGGCGGTCACGCGCATCACCGGGCTGGCCGGCGGCACGGTCACCGGGACGGTGTCACTGACCCAGGAGTTCGTCGACGCCGACTCCGCGGAGAAACTGCGCTCGGTGGTGACCGCCTCGGTGCTGCCCGCAGGCGCCCAGCTCAACCCCGCCCTGGTCGACCAGGGCTCGCAGGCCGGTGACCTGCTGGGCATCGCGCTGCTGATCAACCGGGACCCGGCCCGCAAACCCGCCGACGACGACCAACGCGAGACCGTGCTCGCCGCCCTGCGCGACACCGGATTCCTCACCTACGGCGACCAGCGGCTCGGCGCCGCCGACACCGCCCTGGTGGTCACCGGGGGCGGTTTGGGCGAGGACGCCGGCAACCAGGGCACCACGGTGGCCCGGTTCGCCGCCGCGCTGGCGCCGCACGGATCGGGCACCGTGCTCGCCGGGCGGGACGGATCGGCGGCTGGGACCGCCGCGGTCGCGGTGGCCCGCGCCGATGCCGGGACCGCCGCGGTGATCAGCACCGTCGATGACATCGACACCGAATCCGGTCGGATCACCGCGGTGCTGGGGCTGGGCGATCTGATCGCCGGCGGGCACCCCGGCCAGTACGGGATCGGGCCGGGCGCCACCGCGGTCACCGTCGCGCAGTAGGGCGGCCGGGCGTGTCAACACCGTCGCGTCCCAGCGGGTGTTAAGGTGAGATTCCGTGGGTCGGCAGGCCCCACTAGCACAAGCTAGATCTCGCCCTGCGCGTCGTCACGGAGGTGGCTGTTGCCAGCATTGCGCAAGCACCCCTACACCGCCACCAACTATCTCTTCGTCACCGGCGGCGTCGCGTCGTCGCTGGGCAAGGGTTTGACCGCCAGCAGCCTCGGTCAGCTGCTCATCGCCCGCGGACTGCACGTCACGATGCAGAAGCTCGACCCGTATCTCAACGTCGACCCCGGCACGATGAACCCGTTCCAGCACGGCGAGGTCTTCGTCACCGAGGACGGCGCGGAGACCGACCTCGATGTCGGCCACTACGAACGGTTTCTGGACCGCGACCTGTCCAGCTCGGCGAACGTCACCACCGGGCAGGTCTACTCGACGGTGATCGCTAAGGAGCGCCGCGGCGAATACCTCGGCGACACCGTCCAGGTGATCCCGCACATCACCGACGAGATCAAAAGCCGCATCCTGGCGATGGGGGAACCCGACCGCGACGGCAACCGCCCCGATGTGGTCATCACCGAGATCGGCGGCACCGTCGGCGACATCGAATCCCAGCCGTTCCTGGAGGCCGCCCGCCAGGTGCGCCACGACGTCGGGCGCGACCACTGCTTCTTTCTGCACGTGTCGCTGGTGCCCTATCTCGCGCCGTCCGGGGAGCTCAAGACCAAACCGACCCAGCACTCGGTGGCCGCGTTGCGCAGCATCGGGATCACTCCCGACGCGCTGATCCTGCGCTGCGACCGCGAGGTCCCCGAACCGCTCAAAGAGAAGATCGCGTTGATGTGCGACGTCGACATCGACGGCGTCATCTCCACCCCGGACGCGCCGTCGATCTACGACATCCCCAAGGTGCTGCACCGTGAGGAACTCGACGCCTACGTGGTCCGCCGGATGAACCTGCCGTTCCGCGACGTCGACTGGACCGAGTGGGACGACCTGCTCAGCCGGGTCCACGACTCTCACGAATCGGTCCGAATCGCCTTGGTGGGTAAATACATCGAACTCTCCGACGCCTACCTCTCGGTGGCCGAGGCGCTGCGCGCCGGCGGGTTCAAACACCGCACCAAGGTCGAGATCCGCTGGGTGGCCTCCGACAGCTGCGCCTCGCCGGAGGGCGCGGCCGCGATGCTCGGCGACGTCGACGGCGTGCTGATCCCCGGCGGGTTCGGCATCCGGGGGATCGAGGGCAAGCTCGGCGCGATCAGCTACGCCCGCACCCGGCGCATCCCGCTGCTGGGACTCTGCCTGGGGCTGCAGTGCATCGTGATCGAGGCGGCCCGCTCGGTGGGCATCACCGAGGCCAACTCCGCGGAGTTCGACCCCGACACCCCCGACCCGGTCATCTCCACGATGGCCGACCAGGAGGACGCCGTCGCCGGCGAGGCCGACCTCGGCGGCACCATGCGACTCGGCGCCTACCCGGCGGTGCTGAAAGCGGATTCCGTTGTGGCCCAGGCGTACCAGGCCACCGAGGTGTCCGAGCGGCACCGGCACCGCTACGAGGTCAACAACGCCTACCGGGACCGGATCGCCGAAAGCGGGCTGGTCTTCTCCGGCACGTCGCCCGACGGCCACCTGGTGGAGTTCGTCGAGTACGACGCCGACCTGCACCCGTTCCTGGTCGGCACCCAGGCGCACCCCGAGCTCAAGAGCCGGCCGACCCGACCGCATCCGCTGTTCGTGGCCTTCGTCGGCGCCGCCATCGACTACAAGGCCGCCGAGCGGCTGCCGGTGGAGATCCCCGAACACCACGCCAACGGCGCCGAGCAACACCTGCCCGATCCCGTCCACCAGTCCGCAGCCCGTGGCTGACCACGAATTCGAGACCGTCTCCTCGCAGCTGCTGCACCGGGGCAAGATCTTCGCGCTGCGCACCGACCGGGTGCGGATGCCCGGCGGCAAGATCGCCGCCCGCGAGGTGGTCGAACACTACGGTGCGGTCGCCGTGGTCGCCCTCGACGACCACGACAACATCCCGATGATCTACCAGTACCGCCAGGCCATCGGCCGGCGGCTGTGGGAACTGCCGGCCGGGCTGCTCGACACGGCCGGGGAGGAACCCCACCGCACCGCCGCCCGCGAACTGCACGAGGAGGCCGGGCTGGCGGCCGAGACCTGGCAGGTGCTCGTCGACCTGGACTCGACACCGGGATTCAGCGACGAGTCGGTGCGGGTGTTTCTGGCCACCGGGCTGACCGAGGTCGACCGCCCGGAGGCGCACGACGAGGAAGCCGACCTGCAACTGCGATGGTTTCCGCTGGCCGACGCGCTGAATCGGGTGCTGTCCGGCGAGATCGTCAACGCCATCGCGGTCGCCGGCATCCTGGCCGCCCACACGGTGCGCCACGGCGCGGCCACCCCACGCCCGCTGGACGCGCCCTGGGTGGATCGGCCGCACGCCTTCCGGGCCCGCCAGGACCGGCCGTGACCACCGTGCAGGCCGCGTCGTCGGCCCTGACCACCCAACTCGACGGCTACCTCGACCACCTGGCGATCGAGCGGGGCGTGGCCGCCAACACCCTCAGCTCCTACCGGCGCGACCTGCGCCGCTACGGGCAGTACCTGAGCGCCCGCGGCATCGACGACCTGGGCCAGGTCACCGAGAACGACGTCAGCGAATTCGTGGTGGCGTTGCAGCGCGGCGACGACGACGCCGGCCTCGCGCCGCTCTCCGCGGTGTCGGCCGGCCGCGCCCTGATCGCGGTGCGCGGGCTGCACCGGTTCGCCGCCGCCGAGGGGGTCACCGAACTCGACGTGGCGCGCACGGTGCGCCCACCGGCGGCCGGACGCCGGCTGCCCAAAAGCCTCACCGTCGATGAGGTGCTGGCCCTGTTGGAGGCCGCCGGCGGGGACAGCCCCTCCGACGGGCCGCTCACCCTGCGCAACCGCGCCCTGCTGGAACTGCTGTATTCCACCGGGGCGCGCATCTCCGAGGCGGTCGGCCTCGACGTCGACGACATCGACACCCACGACCGGTCGGTCCTGCTGCACGGCAAGGGCGGAAAACAACGCCTGGTGCCCATCGGCCGGCCCGCGGTGGCCGCCCTGGACGCCTTCCTGGTGCGGGGCCGCCCCGAGCTGGCCCGCCGCGGACGCGGCACCCCGGCGGTGTTCCTCAACGCGCGCGGCGGGCGGTTGTCGCGGCAGAGCGCCTGGCAGGTGCTGCACGACGCCGCCGAACGCGCCGGGCTGACCGCCGCGGTCTCACCGCACACCCTGCGGCACTCGTTTGCCACCCATCTGCTCGACGGCGGCGCCGACGTGCGGGTGGTCCAGGAACTGCTCGGCCACGCCTCGGTGACCACCACCCAGATCTACACGCTGGTCACCGTGCACGCACTGCGCGAGGTGTGGGCCGGGGCCCACCCGCGTGCCCGGTGATCGCGGCGAGACCACCGCGGCGGTAGCCGGCCCGCGAGATTCGGGTAATCGATTGCTCTACGCGCTGGGTTCGGCGTGGGATGAAACTTTCGGACGGGGGCGCGAGGCGGGTCGTTGGGGGGCGGCCCGCCTGCCGCCGAAGGCATCATGAAACGGTTGCTGGTCCGCGGCGACGGCGCCGGGAGCGACCGCCCGCCGGCCGGCACCGCTTGATTTCAGCCCAGGAACTCCGATTCGAGCACCAGGTCGGGGATCAGGGTCTGGTACTCGGCGTGGGTTTTGTGTTCGACGGTGTCGAACAGGACGTCCTGCTGCTCGCGCATGTAGGCGCGGTACTGCGGGGCGCCGGGCACCAGCACGTTGTCGGCGACCACGATCGAGCCGCGGTGCAGCCAGCCCCGCTCCAGGATGTGCTGCAGGTCGGGCCGGTAGGCGTCCTTGACGTGATCGAGGAACAAGAAGTCCAGCGACCCGGCGGTGAAGCCGTGCCGCTCGGCGAGCACGTCGAGGGTGCGCCCGCCGTCACCGATGGTCCCGACCACACACGTGACCCGGTCGGCGACCCCGGCGTGCGCCCAGATCCGGCGGGCGTTGGCGGCGTTGGCCTCGGCTAACTCCACCGAGACCACCCGGGCCGCCGGCGCCGCCCGGGCGATGCGCAGCGCCCCGTAGCCGACATAGGTGCCCAGCTCCAAGGCCAGCTTCGGGTCGGCGCGGCGCACCGCCGCGTCGAGCAGCCGGCCCTTCTCGTCGCCGATGTTCATCAACATCGACTTGTCGTAGGCGAACCGGTCGATGGTGCTCAGCACGTGGTCGAGGTCGCCGGCGCGCGCGTGGGCCAGCACGTAGTCGACGGCCGCGGCTTCACGGCCATCCCCGATCTGGCCGGTGGTGCCGATGTTGCGGGTACCGGGCAGCATCCGCAGCACCGACCAGCGCAGGAACGGCAGACGTCGTTTCAGACTCATATCACCCCACCCTATGCCCGACCCCGGCTTTCGCGATTACCGACGGGACCCACCCGTTAGACTCGGGCTGATGTGCGCCCGCGCCTTTGCCCCAGCTCGTGTGATGAGTGACGGCTGGGCATGACCGACACCGCCGACAGCGGCCCGACCGTGGGCCTGACCGGCCGCCCACCCCGGGCGATTCCGGAGCCGCAGCCGCGCACCTCCCACGGCCCGGCCACCGTGATCGCGATGTGCAACCAAAAGGGCGGGGTGGGCAAGACCACCTCGACGATCAACCTCGGTGCCGCGCTCGCCGAGTACGGCCGCCGGGTGCTGCTGGTCGATCTGGACCCGCAGGGCGCGCTGTCGGCCGGGTTGGGTGTGCCGCACTACGAGCTGGAACGCACCGTGCACAACCTGCTGGTGGAGCCGCGGGTGTCCATCGACGATGTGCTGTTGAGCACCCGGATCAAAAACGTCGACCTGGTCCCGAGCAACATCGACCTGTCGGCCGCCGAGATCCAGCTGGTCAACGAGGTCGGCCGGGAACAGTCCCTCGGACGCGCGCTGCACCCGGTGCTCGATCGCTACGACTACGTGCTGATCGACTGCCAGCCGTCGCTGGGGCTGTTGACCGTCAACGGGCTGGCCTGCGCCGACGGGGTGCTCATCCCCACCGAGTGCGAGTACTTCTCGCTGCGCGGGCTGGCGCTGCTCACCGACACCGTGGAGAAGGTGCGCGACCGGCTCAACCCGAAGCTCGACATCAGCGGCATCCTGGTCACCCGGTTCGACCCGCGCACGATCAACTCCCGGGAGGTGATGGCCCGGGTGGTGGAGCGCTTCGGCGACCTGGTCTTCGACACCGTCATCACCCGCACCGTCCGGTTCCCGGAGACCACCGTCGCCGGCGAGCCCATCACCACCTGGGCGCCGAAATCCGGCGGCGCCGAGGCCTACCGCGCGCTGGCCCGCGAGGTCATCGACCGATTCGGCGCGTGAGTAGCAGCGAGACCGCCGAGACCGCCGCCACCCAACACGGCTTCCAGGTCCGGCTGACCAATTTCGAGGGTCCGTTCGACCTGCTGCTGCAGCTGATCTTCGCGCACCGCCTGGATGTCACCGAGGTCGCGTTGCACCAGGTCACCGACGACTTCATCGGCTACACCCGCGAGATCGGCGCGCAGTTGGGGCTGGAGGAGACCACCGCGTTCCTGGTGGTCGCCGCCACCCTGCTCGACCTCAAGGCCGCCCGGCTGCTGCCGGCCGGCCAGGTCGACGACGAGGAGGACCTGGCGCTGCTGGAAGTGCGCGACCTGCTGTTCGCGCGGCTGCTGCAGTACCGGGCGTTCAAACACGTCGCGCAGATGTTCGCCGAACTCGAGGCGGCGGCGCTGCGCAGCTACCCGCGGGCGGTGTCGCTGGAGGACCGCTTCGCTGACCTGCTGCCCGAGGTGATGCTGGGCGTCGACGCCGAGCGATTCGCCCAGATCGCCGCGGCGGCCTTCACCCCGCGCCCGGTGCCGACGGTGGCCACCGGGCACCTGCACGAGTTGACGGTGTCGGTGCCCGAGCAGGCGCAGCGGCTGCTGACCATGCTCGAAGAGCGCGGCACCGACACCTGGGCGTCCTTCGGAGAGCTGGTCGCCGACTGTGCCGCCCCGATCGAGATCGTGGGGCGTTTCCTGGCGCTGCTCGAACTGTATCGAGCCCGGGCGGTAGCATTCGACCAGGCAGAACCGCTTGGAGTGCTCCAGATTTCGTGGACCGGCGAACGGCCGACCGGCGATGAGCTGCTGAAGGATCAATCATGAGCAGCGCGAGCGGCGCCGTGATCAAGGAGTGGCGCAGATGACGATCCCCGGCGACACCGGGAACGGCGGGGCGGCGACGGGCGACGCGGAGGACATCCGCGAGCTGAACGGCGCCCCCACCGGCGACGAGGCACCGCCTGAGGACCCCGAGGAGACGGCCGGCAGCGGGCTGGGCATCGACGTGGCCAACGCCCCCGAACTCGAAGACGGCGAACTCGGCGCGGTGCTCGAGGCGCTGCTGCTGGTGGTCGACACCCCGATCACCGTCGACGCGTTGGCCGCGGTCACCGAACAACCCGCCTACCGGATCGCCGCCAAGCTGCAGGCGATGGGCGAGGAGCTCACCGGCCGCGACAGCGGCATCGAACTGCGCGAAGCCGGCGGCGGCTGGCGGTTCTACACCCGCGCCCGGCACGCGCCCTATGTCGAACGGCTGCTGCTCGACGGTGCCCGCTCCAAGCTGACCCGCGCGGCGCTGGAGACCCTGGCGGTGGTGGCCTACCGCCAGCCGGTGACCCGCGCCCGGGTCAGCGCGGTGCGCGGGGTCAACTGTGACGCGGTGATGCGCACGCTGCTGGCGCGCGGACTGATCACCGAAGCCGGCGCCGACAGCGACACCGGCGCCGTCACGTTCGCGACCACCGAGCTGTTCCTGGAGCGGCTCGGGTTGTCGTCGCTGGCGGACCTGCCCGACATCGCGCCGCTGCTGCCCGACGTCGACACCATCGACGATCTGAGCGAATCCCTCGACAGCGAGCCGCGTTTCCTCAAACTCGACGGTGCGCAGCAGCCCGATCCCGCACTCCAGTTCGACGTGGACAAATGACCGAGCCGGTGCGCCTGCAGAAGGTGCTCTCACAAGCCGGGGTGGCGTCGCGGCGGGTGGCGGAGAAGATGATCCGCGACGGCCGGGTCGAGGTCGACGGTGACGTGGTGACCGAGCTGGGCACCCGGGTGGACCCGGCGACGGCGGTGATCCGGGTCGACGGCACCCGGGTCAGCGTCGACGACTCGCTTGTCTATCTGGCGTTGAACAAGCCGCGCGGCATGTTGTCGACCATGAGCGACGACCGGGGCCGGCCCTGCATCGGGGATCTGGTGGAACACCGGGTGCGCGGCTCCAAGAACCTGTTCCACGTCGGCCGGCTCGACGCCGACACCGAGGGGCTGATCCTTTTGACCAACGACGGGGAATTGGCCCACCGGCTGATGCACCCGTCGTTCGAGGTCCCCAAGACCTACCTGGCCACCGTCGCCGGGACGGTACCGCGGGGGGTGGGCAAGAAGCTGCGCGCCGGAATCGAACTCGACGACGGGATGGCCCGGGTGGACCACTTCGCGGTGGTCGACGCCGTCGCCGGGAAATCGCTGGTGCGAGTGATCCTGCACGAGGGCCGCAACCGCATCGTGCGCCGGCTGCTGGCCGAGGTCGGCCACCCGGTGCAGGAGCTGGTGCGCACCGACATCGGGACGGTGTCACTCGGCGACCAGCGTCCCGGAAGCCTACGGCCGTTGCGCCGCAACGAGATCGGTGAACTGTACAAGGCGGTGGGACTGTGAGCCCGGAAAACGACATCACCGTCGCCATCGACGGGCCCGCCGGAACCGGCAAATCCACCGTGTCGCGCGGGTTGGCGCGTGCGCTGCAGGCACGCTTCCTGGACACCGGCGCGATGTACCGGATCGCGGCGCTGGCCGTCCTGCGGGCCGGGGTGGACCCCGCCGACGCCGACGCCGTCGCCGCCACGGTGGCCGCCGCGGACATCTCGGTGGGTGCCGATGTGGACACCGACCGCTGTTATCTTGCCGGCGAAGATGTTTCGGAAGAGATCCGCGGCGGTGCGGTCACCGCGGTGGTGTCGGCGGTCTCCGCGGTGCCGGCGGTGCGCGACCGGCTGGTGGCGCTGCAGCGGCAACTGGCCGGCGGTCCGGGTGCGGTGGTCGTGGAGGGCCGCGACATCGGCACCGTGGTGCTGCCCGATGCGCACTGCAAGGTGTTCCTGACCGCCTCGGCCGAAACCCGGGCCCGCCGCCGCAACGACCAGAACATCGCGGCGGGATTGGCCGACGACTATCCCGGCGTCCTCGCCGACGTCCGGCGCCGCGACCACCTGGACGCGACCCGCAGCACCGCACCCATGCGGCCCGCCGATGACGCGGTGATCGTCGACACCAGCGACATGACCCAAACCCAGGTGATCGAGCATCTGCTGGACCTGGTCAACCAAGCCAACGGAGTTCGGCCATGAGCACCTCGGAGTTCGACGGCACCTGGAGCGACGAGAGCGACTGGGAGCTGGGGGAGGGCCCCGGGTTCGACGACGAGATCGACCAGGGCGGACCCCCGCCGGTGGTCGCCGTGGTGGGCCGGCCCAACGTCGGCAAATCCACGCTGGTCAACCGCATTCTGGGGCGGCGCGAAGCCGTCGTTCAGGACCTGCCCGGGGTGACCCGCGACCGCGTCTCCTACGACGCGACGTGGACCGGGCGCCGGTTCGTCGTGCAGGACACCGGCGGCTGGGAGCCCGACGCCAAGGGGCTGCAACAACTGGTGGCCGAACAGGCGTCGGTGGCGATGCGCACCGCGGACGCGGTGATCCTGGTGGTGGATTCGGTGGTCGGCGCCACCGCCGGCGACGAGGCGGCCGCGCGGATCCTGCGCCGGGCCGGCAAGCCGGTGTTCCTGGCCGCCAACAAGGTCGACAGCGAGAAGGGGGAGGCCGACGCGGCCGCGCTGTGGTCGCTGGGGCTGGGGCAGCCGTGGGCGATCAGCGCCATCCACGGTCGCGGAGTGGCCGACCTGCTCGACGAGGTGGTCGCCGCGTTGCCCGAAGTCGCCGAGACCGCCGGTGGCGGCGGCGGGCCGCGGCGGGTGGCGCTGGTCGGAAAACCCAACGTGGGCAAGAGTTCCCTGCTCAACAAGCTTGCCGGTGACGAGCGGTCGGTGGTGCACGACGTCGCCGGCACCACCGTGGACCCGGTGGACTCGCTGATCGAGCTGGGCGGCAAGGTGTGGCGGTTCATCGACACCGCGGGGCTGCGCCGCAAGGTGCGGCACGCCAGCGGCCACGAGTTCTACGCGTCGGTGCGCACCCACGGTGCGATCGATGCCGCGGAGGTGGCGGTGGTGTTGATCGACGCTTCCCAGCCGCTGACCGAACAGGACCAGCGGGTGCTGTCGATGGTCAGCGACGCCGGCCGCGCGCTGGTGCTGGCGTTCAACAAGTGGGACCTGGTCGATGAGGACCGCCGCTACACCCTCGAGCGCGAGATCGACCGTGAGCTGGTGCAATTGGGCTGGGCACTGCGGGTCAACATCTCCGCCAAGACCGGGCGCGCCCTGCAGAAGTTGGTGCCCGCGTTGGAGACGGCGCTGGAGTCCTGGGACACCCGGGTCCCGACCGGTCGGCTCAACACCTTCCTCAAGGAGGTGGTGGCGGCCACACCGCCGCCGGTGCGCGGCGGCAAGCAGCCGCGGATCCTGTTCGCCACCCAGGCCACTGCCCGCCCACCGACCTTCGTGCTGTTCACCACCGGGTTCTTGGAGGCCGGCTACCGCCGGTTTCTGGAACGGCGGCTGCGGGAGACCTTCGGCTTCGAGGGCAGCCCGATCCGGGTCAACGTGCGGGTGCGCGAGAAGCGCAAGGCGCGCTGACGGCTGCTGCGCGACCGCGTCACATCACCCGGCGCTGGCGCCACCGCCGGAACCGGTTGGTCGGCGCCTGAATGGCGGCCATCACCGACTGCATCGACGCGGCCACCGATTTCGCGTGCTCCGGCTCCGCCAGGCCGGGCGCGGCGGGCTGGTCGCCTTCCCACCAGGTCGGTTCGAGCAGCGTGGTCACCACCGGGACCGCGTGATCGACGCTGTTGCGGCCCCATTGGCAGGCACGCTCGATCGAGGCGACCGACGGGGCCAGGTTGGCGGGGGAGAGCGTCGGGGTGAACCGCACCAGGTGGTCGGCGTAGGGGGCGTTGCGCACCATCTGCAACTGGATCGCCTGGGTGATCGGGACCAGCCACAGGTGCTTGGGATCCCACTGCGGGTGGAAGCAGTCGAAGGCCAGGTAGGCGGCGTTGCGGGTGCCCAGCCGGCCGTCGCGGACCCGCTTCCAGGCCAGTTCGACCGGCACGTTGCTGGCCGCGCCGCCGTCGACCAGGGCGCCGGCCTCGTTGTCCTCCAACAGGGCGTCGAGCAGCGGCCACATGGCCGGGTCACGGGACTCGTGGTGCAGCACGCCGGGGATCGCCGAGGAGAACGATGCCGCGTCGACGACGTTGATGTCGTAGTCCGGGTTCTCCCCGCCGATGACGATCGGTTTGGTGACCCGGGGGTCGATGAACGCAGCCGTCTGCCACAGCCGGGCGGCCACCTGCGGGCCGATCCCGATCGGCAGGTAGGGCAGCGAGCGCAGCTGCAGCGCGGCGCGCCGCTGCTGGCGGTATCGCGACGGCAGCGCGGCGAACGGTTGGCGGCGCACCCCGGCGACCACCGCGTCGTAGGGGATGGCGACGTCGGACATGCGCATCCGTTCGCCGTCCTCGCGGCGGAACATCGCGTCGGCGAAGTCGTCGAAGCGCAGCGAGAACAGGCCGGTCAGCCCGTGCCGGCGGCGCAGGGTTTCCGGGCCGAGGATCGCGCGGAAGGTCACGGTTTTGGCCCAGGCGACGTAGTCGTCGATCGGTATCGGCAGGGTGCGGCTGACCACCGCGCTGAGCACCGCGCCGAACGAGGAGCCGATGAGGTAGTCGGGCATGTAGCCGGCTTCCAGCACGCGCTGCATCCCGCCGATGTAGACGAAGCCGGCGCCGCCGCCTCCGCCGAGCACCGTGACCAGCTTCTTGTAGCCGACCTCGGCGTCGAGTTCGGCGAGGGAGAACTCGTCGCCGTGCCGCTCGGCCAGCTGGGTTCGCTGCTCGTCCTGCTCGTCGCGGAGCGCGGCCAGCGCCTCCCGCGCGGTGGTCAGCGCGGTGACCGGGTCGCGCTCTTCGCGCAGCGGCCCGAACAGCGCGTCAGCAACCTTGCTGCGCCAGGGCGCCAGCTCCTCACCGACCGAGACGTCGCCGCGGCCGCGGGTGCCGCCCGGGCCGGCCGCGCCGGGCTCGAAATCGGCCAGCCGGGCGAAGTTGAGCAGGTAGCGCAGCTTGCGCAGGTCCTCGTCGGCGAGCACGTCGGGGTGGCGCAGGTGGTGGCGGACCAGCCGGTTCTCCAGCTTCTGCAACAGCAGCGCGGCGTCGGTGACGTCGAGGTCGTCCTCGACCACCTCCGCCCCGACGTGGGCGCTGTGGTCGACCTCCTCGTCGATCTCGCGCGGCGTCCGGCGCCGAGCGACCGCGTCACGCACCGCGTCGGCGAAGGGGATCTCCATGGGGCGATTTCCTCGTGTTCGTCACGCTGCGCGGCCGGGACGGCCACCGACGGCGAGCCTACGCGGTCACCGGGACGGGCCGGCCGTGGGCATGCGGCCCGAGGGTGCGCTGATTCCTTGGCTCCGGGGCGGTTGCGGTAGGCTTTCGACCTGCCGCCGGCGCAAGTGGGCGGCACCGGGCTGTGGCGCAGTTTGGTAGCGCACTTGACTGGGGGTCAAGTGGTCGCAGGTTCAAATCCTGTCAGCCCGACAGATAACACGGCAGCTCAGAGACGGTTTCCGGGAAATCCCGGGAACCGTCTCCGGCCCTACCGGCCCGGCTGATCTCGCGCGAGCGGGCCCGCGGCCCGAACGCCTACTCGCCGTCCAAGCGGGTGAACTGGTTCTGCCGGTAATGCTCGACGCAGGCGGAGCGCCGGATCTTGCCGCTCGTCGTGGTCGGGATCGAGCCGGGCGCCACCAGCACCATGTCGCGGACGTTCAGGCCGTGCGCGGTGGATATCGCGGAGGTGACCTCGGACTTGACCCCGGCGAACCGGCTCATCGCCTCCGGCGCGGAACCCGCCGGCTGCTTCACTTCGATCACCGTGACCAGCTCCTCGGTCCCGCCCATCGGGACCGAGACCGCGGCGACCCGGCCGCGAGTGATCCGTTGAACAGTCGCTTCGATGTCCTCGGGGTAGTGGTTGCGGCCGCGAATGATCAACAGGTCCTTGATGCGGCCGACGATGAACAACGCACCGTCGGAGACGAACCCCAGATCCCCGGTGCGCAGCCAGGAGTCCGCCGGAGTGCCCGGTGTCGGATCGCGCAGAACGGCGTTGAAGCAGCGCTGCTTCTCCGGGCCGGCACCCCAGTAGCCGTCGGCGACATTGTCGCCGCGCACCCAGATCTCACCGACGACGTCCGGCGGGCACTCGCGATGGGAGTCGCTGTCGACGATCCGCAGCAAAGGGGAGTGCGGCAGCCGGTAGCGAACCAGCGCGGTGCCCGATCCGCCCGGAGACCGTTGCACACGCCCGGCGGATAACTCGTCGATGTCGAATCGGGCCGGCGGCGTGGATTCACACCAGGTGCCGCTCGTGACGAAGACGGTCGCTTCCGCCAGGCCGTAGGACGGCCTCAACATGACATCGCGAAAGTTGAAGTCGGCGAACCGATCCGCGAACCGCCGCAGGGTTGCCTGCTCGACTCGTTCGGCGCCACTGATGACGCCCAGGACTCCGCCGAGGTCGAGTCCGGCGAGGTCGCTGTCGCTGGTGCTGCGCACGGCGAGGTCGAAGGCGAAGTTGGGTGCGCCGGAGAACGCGGCCGGGTTCTCGGCCAACGCCCGCATCCACCGCGCCGGCCGTTCCAGGAACGCCACCGGGCTGGACAGCTGACCGCGGAATCCGCCCAGGATGGGCGCGCAGACACCCAGCACCAGGCCCATGTCGTGGTAGAAGGGCAACCACGACACCATCGTGGCGGTGGGGGGGACGGTGATGCCGGAGTCGGCGAAGAGGCAGCGCATCAACTGATCGAAATTCACCTGCAGGTTGCGATGGGAGATCATCACCCCGGTCGGCGCCCGGGTCGATCCCGAGCTGTACTGCAGGTATGCGATGTGTGGGGTGTCGGCGACCAGGAGGTTCGACTCCGCGGCGCCGCCGTCCAGGTTCAGCGCGTCGACCTCGATCACCGTCGGCGCGGTGTCCAGACCCGCTTCGGCGACATAGTCGCGGACGTCAGCGGTGGCCGCCGAGGTGGTGAGGATGACAGCGGGGGAGGTGTCGGCCAAGACCGCGCTCACCCGCTCATGGCTCGACCCGCGATTCGGCAGCGGCAACGGCACCGCGATCAACCCGGCCTGCATGGCACCCAGGAACGCCAGAATGTACGACAGGCTCTGCGGAGCCAGGATCACCGCGCGGTCCCCCGGCGATGCGTAACCGCTGAGCTGGCCTGCCAACGCCATCGTGCGGCGCGACAGCTGGGACCAGGTGAGATCCTCGGCAACTCCCGCGTGATCCTTCTCGTAATCGGTGAAGGTGAACGCGATGTCATTAGGCCGCAAGCTCGCGCGGCCATGCAGGATCGAGAGAATGGATGACTGATTAATCGTCGTCGCCGTCATCGAATCCGTTGCGGTCGGGGTCACGGGGCGCCGGGAGTCATGAGCGACATGACGCTGTCGATGAGCTCGGAGATCGGGTCGTCGCCACCGGCGCCACCGCCACCGAATGTCGCCGCGTTGGCCGGTGCGGTGACTTCGATCGGGTCGAAGCCGTGCGCCGGATCCACTTGCACCGGGGCGGTCGCCGGATCGTCGTTGCGCGAATAGCCTGCGTTCACCCGCGGCATCAGGATCGCATCGAGTCGGTTCAGGGTGTCCTCGTCGTACCCGAGGTATTTGAAGGGGAAGACCAGCGGGAGATGTTGCTCGGGAATCATGTACGTCGTCGTCTTACCGCCCCGGGAGTTCACCGTCGTCCTGATGTTCTGTGCGGGCACCATGCTCGGGTCGGTGAACGCGACGGCGGTGTGACCGGTTGCCAGACCCGCGATCGAGTTGGCCAGGGCGAACAAGTTGTCCGGCCGGTCCGGGAAATCGGCGATGCTGTCGTAGGCGGAGACGAACTGGTAGGTGTCGTACTGGCTCTCCACCGGTTGCGGCATCGGGTAGTCCATGAACGGCACGACGCTGCCCGGGGGGAATACCTGGGTCAGGAAGCCCTCGCCGAAGGGGTGCTTGGCCAGCGGATCGCCGAACGTCGCGAAATTCAGTTGGTCCGGCGGCGGCGCGGTCGGATCGTTGGCCAGCCGCGCTTTCACCGCGTCGAGCACGAGTGCGCCCTCCGACAGTCCCATCGCCGTGCCGGGGCCGCCGGCGCGGATGGCGGCGTCGAGGTTGTCTTCGCCGACGACGACGGACTCACCGATGCTGGGGCCGTCGAGCCCGAGGCCGGGATGGATCTCCTCACCGATCGGACCGATCCCGGGGAAGAACCGCTCAAGGGTGTGCCCCTGAACCTGACCAGCCGGGTAGTCGACCTTCACCCGCTTCATGTTGGGGAACCAGTGCTCCCCGGTCCGACGGATGTACTCGTCGTAGGGGATGCCCAGCACATGAGCTCCACCCAAGGCGTACGCGGTGCCGGGATCGGCCGGTGGCGGAGGGGGCGGATCGTCGGCGCGTGCCGACCCGATGCCGAAACACCCTGTGGTACCAGCCGTTATCAGCACAGCGAACCCCGAGAGGAACTTCTTCATCCCGCCCCCTGATGTCTGGCTCTTGCCAAGTTTTCCATAGATGTACATGGCGGTCTACCTCACTCGTCCGTACCGGCCGGTTCTTCGATGACGTCGCTGGGCGCCGTGATCTCCGCTGGTGGTGAGCGTCTGGCACCCACTCGCGACGGCCACCAGTTCGCCCGCCCCACCAGCGTCGCGATGGCGGGCACGGTGATGGTGCGCACCACGAAGGTGTCCAACAGGATGCCCACTCCGATGACGAATCCGCCTTGGACGACGACGCCGATGCTGGAGAACAGCAGGCCGGCCATCGACGCGGCGAAGATCAAGCCCGCGGCGGTGATGACGCCGCCGGTCGAACTCAGCGTGCGGATGACGCCCAACCGGACGCTGCGCGGAGACTCGTCCCGCAGTCGCGAGATCAAGAGCATGTTGTAGTCGGCTCCGACCGCGACCAACACCACGAACGCTAACGGTGGCACGCTCCAGTGCAATTGCTGATCGAAGAGGAACTGGAACGTCAGTACGCCGATCCCGAGCGCGGCGAAGAACGAGACCACCACGGAGCCAACGAGATACAGCGGAGCGACGACCGCACGCAACAGCAGCATCAAGGTGAGCAGGACGACGATGAGGGTGGCGATGATGATGTACCGGATGTCGTGCTGGTAGTAGTCGCGGGTATCGCGCAACGCGGCGGGGTAGCCGCCCATCGAGATCGTGGCGTCGGCGAGCGTGGTGTTCGGTTGGGCGCCGGCGGCGATGTCGCTGATCCGGTCGACTTGATCCATCGCCTCGGCGCTGAACGGGTTGAGGTTGGTCTGCACCAGATAGCGCACCGTGTGGCCATCCGGTGAGATGAACGCCTTGGCGGCCTCCTGAAACTCCGGCAGCCCCAACGCTTCCTGCGGGATGTTGAACCCCGCGGCCGAGGGGCTCGCCGCCTCGCTGCGCATCGTCAACAGGAACGCGGCGGCCTCGTTGAGGCCAGCGGCGATCGCCTTGACCTGGCTGACCAGTTCGTCGACTCCGCCGGCGACTTCTTTGCTGCCGTCGGCCAGTCGGTTGGCGTTCTCCTTGAGGTCAGTGAGGGCGCCCTGCGCGCCACCCGGCTCGTTCAGCCCCATCGATCGGGCGGCTTCGGCGACGTCGGCCAACGCAGCGTTGAGCCGTTTCACCGTCGCGGAGAGGGTCTGCCCGCCGCCGAAGTCCTGCAACTGGCGAGCCGCATCGTTGATCTGGTCGAGGCTGCCGTTGTCGTGGGCGACGGTGAGGCGCTCGAACTGCGCGCGGGTGGCACGGCAGGAGGGATTCGCATCGCAGACCGCGTTGCCCTGCAGCGCCGCCAACACCGGCCCGATCCACAGGAACATGTCCTTGACGGCGGAGAAGTTGATGCCCATGGAGTTGCCGAGCAGGTTGATGCTGTCGACGAGCTTGGCGGCAGTGTCGACGTCACGCACCAATTGATCGCCGCCGTAAGCGGTTCTGGCTGAGGAGAACGTGGTGACGAGATTCTCGAGGCTAGGAACGATTTTGTTGACCTGGTTGCGGACGTCGGCGAGGCTGTCGGCGAGCGTACCCGCTCCGTCCTTCAGCCGGTTCAGGTCGCCGCCGCGCTCCTTGATCTGACCGGAGCCGTCGGCCAGCCGGTCGCCGACCAACCCCGCCTGATACGTGGCCCGGAACTCCGGGGGCACCTCCCCCAATGGCCGGGTGATGCCGCTGACCCGTGCGATGTCCGGCAACTGAGCTACCCGGGAGGCCAGCTGTTCGAGGTCGGCCAGGGCGCGCGGCGCGCGCAGGTCACGCGGTGACTGGATCAGGATGTATTCGGGGATGGACTGGCTGATCGGGAAATGGCGTTCCAATGCGGCGTAGCCGATAGAGCTCGGCGCCGACGCCGCCACACTTTTGCGGTCGTCGTAGTTGTAGTGCGCGAAGATCGCGGAGCCGGCCAACAACGCCAGGATGAGTGCGCTGGCAACCAGATTGATCACCGGTCGCCGCACGATGCGGACGCCGGCACGCCGCCAGAGCCGGGCGGTCAGTTCGCGGCGCGGCTTGACCCATCCGCGCGGTCCGGCAAGGGTCAGGATCGCGGGCAACAGCGTCAGCCCGGCGAGATAGGCGATGCCGATGCCGATCGCCGAGGAGATCCCGACCGTTTGGAACACGCCCATCTTGGCGAAGCCCAGCAGCAAGAAGGTGATCCCGACGGTCGCGGCGGATGCGGTGATGACCTTCCCGATCGAGATCATCGCCGCCTTCACCGCCTCGTCGAAGTCGGCGCCGGCGCGGAGATAGTCGTGATATCTGCTGATCAGGAAGACCGCGTAGTCGGTTCCGGCGCCGGCCATGATCGCGCTCAGGAAGACGATGGACTGGTTGGAGACCCCCGATCCGGTCAGCAGGGAGTAGCCGGCCACCGCGGCCTGCGCGATCAACAGCGACGACCCGATCGTGATCAGCGGGAGGAACATCGTGATCAGGTTCCGGTAAACCACGAGCAACACGGTGAGCACCAGAACCGCGATCGCGATCTCGATCGGCATGCGATCGCGTTGCCCGGCGACGGTGAGATCCGCGACGGTGGCCGCGGGACCGGTGAGGTGCACGGTCAGCGAACTGTCACCGACGGCCTGCCGGATGACCTCGGAGACCCGGTTGAACGATTCGAAGGACCGCGGCGTGCCCAACTCGCCGACCAGGCCCACCGGCAACACCCAGGTCGTGTCGTCTTCGCTGGTCAGAAATTGACGCAGCTGCGGTGTCCCGATGAAATCCTGCACCGTCTCGACGTCGGTGAGGTCGTCGCCGAGGACCTTGACCAGGTGGCGGTAGGTCTCCTCGTCGGCTTTGGTCAGCCCGTCCTCGTTGACCAACGCCACGATCAGCAGGTCGTCACTGCCGGATTCGCCGAACGCCTCCGCCATTTTGCGTGCGGTGACACTCGACGGCGCGTCGTTGGGCAGGATGGCGAGCGGATGGCGCTCCGACATCTCGGTCAGAGAGGGGACCGCCAACGGCAGAGCGACCGCCATCATGATCCAGACCGCGATCACCGCCCAGGGCCACCGCACCACCACGCCGGCGAGCGGACGCATGGCGAACTCACCGCCGCCTCGCGACGTCACCCGACGGAGAAGGTTGCGCATCCGGCTGCGGACCCCGGCTATGCGAGCCGCCCCCAACTCCCGCTGCGGGCGACCTGTGTACACACCGAGCGCACCGCGTCCATGTACCGGACGACGGACTTCACCGCGACCGGATTATCGGGATGCATGATCGCCATGGTCGTGCCCTCCCCGTATCGGAAAATGTAAATCGTCAGCTGATAGGAGTATCGCCCGTCGGGGTAAATTCCGATGTTCTCGGCAAGTCCCATGTCAGCCGCGGCGAGAATGGCGTTGAGCGGAGCGGCGCCGCCGTGGAAGAAATTCGACACCGGAAAATTGGGTTTCGGCCAGTCCAGCCACGGCGCTAATTCACGGGCGCGGTAATACGGCACCTTCGCCATATCCAGCGCGGAATCGAACGAGGTTTGCGCCGCCCAAGCCGCTTCGTTGAAAGTGGTCGCCGCGATCGGGACGACGATCGGGATCAACCCGGTGAACCAGCCCTGAGTCATGAAATTGT
Source organism: Mycobacterium sp. 1274756.6 (assembly GCF_001668625.1). Classification (GTDB taxonomy): domain Bacteria; phylum Actinomycetota; class Actinomycetes; order Mycobacteriales; family Mycobacteriaceae; genus Mycobacterium. The sequence continues at coordinate 23,120 of NZ_LZLJ01000034.1, read as the reverse complement.
CATCGGCCTTGCGAGAATCCCTCGGGGTGAGGCCGTAGTACGTGAGAGCCCCGGTGAACTCGTGTTCGACCAAGGCCAGGCAGGCGAACAAACCGCCGACAAAACGTGCACCGGCCGCTGCGCAGGCGGATTCGAATTGTTCGGTCTGGGCCGGGTCCATCAGCATCGCCGATGTCATATCGCTGCCGGTCGACTTCAGCGGATCACCCAACGGCAGCGGAAATTCGGGGAAGCCGCCACTGTTGTTCTCGGCGAATTCGATCCAATCGCGAACCTCGGGAGAATCCACTGTCAGTTCGGCCGCGTATTCACGCTCGCGAATACAGAACTGATCAAAACTGCCGGCATCGGGAAGGGTGAGGGACTGTCCGCTCCCGCTCAACGCCGAATACATTCCGTTGGCTTCGACCATCGTGGTCCCGATCAGTGTCGCATCGCCGTGCACGTGATCCATGGCGGCGAAGAAGGTGAAGCGACCCTCGTTCTGGATAATCCCGAAGGTGAAGCAACCCCACTCCAGCGGAGAGGGGATCGACACGACGTGGCTGCGAACCTCGTCTTCGGTCAGGTAGCCGTGGTCGATCGGCCCGAACTCGATATCTTCGGGATCCTCGAACGCATGCCGGACGAACTCTCCGGATTCGGTTTGTTCGAACCAACTCCGGAACGTGTCGTGGCGGCGCAGATATTCGTTGACAGCACGGTCCATCGCGTCGACGTCGCATTCGCCGGTGACTTCGCAGCTGGCGATGATCTGCCGGGAGAAGGTCAATCCCGCGGCGGTCCGCTCACAGTAGTTGCGCAGGTGCTGCTGCTGCATGTAACTGACCGGCACCGAGCTCACCGGTGCGCGCCGGGCCTTCTCCGCCGCGGCGGGCACGGGGTGCCACGAGGTGACCGAACCCGGCCGCAACGACCATTCGTCAAGCGTGCCGATCGTGACTTCGCCAATGCGCACGGCGCTGCACCTTCCCGTCCCCCGGCTGGTAGTTCGGCCGGCTCGTCACCGGCGGCCGCACGACTACACCTACCGATAACCCGCACGCCCCTTGGAGAATGCTAGGCGACAGTTGCGTCGCGGGGTACTTCTGCGTGCATACTACGTGTGATCGTGCAACATTGCCGAGCGGTGACCGTTGAGTCGCAACGGGTTTGCTGCGTTCTGGCGGAGGCATTCGAGTCCCGCCCGGGGAGGACGACGATATGGAATCTCACGAGAATTTCTGTGAGGCGGCCTCGAGGTTTGCCATCATCGGCTACGGGGCGCGCTTTCCCGAGGCAGCGGACGCGGACGCCTTCTGGGGGGTATTGCGGGACTGTCGGGATGCGGTCTCCGAGGTGCCGCCGGACCGCTGGGATGTCGATGAATTCTTCGACCCGGAACCCGGCGCCCCGGGCAAGGTGGCGACCCGGCGGGCCGGATTCGTCGAGGACGTCACCGGATTCGATGCACCGTTTTTCGGGATCTCGGTGCGCGAGGCCCGGCTGCTGGACCCACAGCACCGGTTGCTGCTGGAGACCGCATGGCGCGCCGTGGAGCATGCGGGTATCGCACCGACGTCGCTGGCCGGGAGCAACACCGGCGTTTTTGTCGGCCTTGCCACCCACGACTACCTGGGGATGGCCTCCGACGAACTGACCTACCCGGAGATCGAGGCCTATATGGCGATCGGGACGTCGAATGCGGCGGCCGCGGGGCGGATCAGTTTCCGCCTGGGGCTGCAGGGCCCCGCCGTCGCGGTCGACACCGCGTGCAGTTCGTCGCTGGTCGCTATCCACCAGGCGTGCCAAGCCCTGGGCGCGGGTGAATGCGACCTTGCGCTGGCCGGCGGTGCCAACGTTCTGTTGACCCCGGCGACGATGATCACGTTCTCGCAGGCCCACATGCTCGCCCCGGACGGCCGGTGCAAGACCTTCGACGCAGCCGCGGACGGCTACGTCCGAGGTGAGGGCTGCGGCGTGGTGGTCCTCAAACGTCTCGAAGACGCGATCCGCGACGGTGACCACATCCGGGCCGTGATCCGCGGCAGCGCCGTCAACCAGGACGGCGCATCCGGGGGGCTGACGGTGCCCAACGGCGTCGCCCAGCAGCGGGTCATCGCCGATGCGCTTCGGCGCGCCGGCCTGCAACCCCACGACGTGGGGTACCTGGAAGCGCACGGCACCGGGACGTCGCTGGGCGACCCGATCGAGGTGCAGGCCGCCGGCGCGGTGCTCGGAACCGGGCGTGCGCCCGACGAACCGCTGCTGATGGGGTCGGTGAAGACCAACATCGGGCATCTGGAGGCGGCCGCGGGGATCGCCGGGGTTCTCAAGGTCGTGCTGGCCCTGGAGAACGAGCTGATCCCGCGGCACCTCAACTTCGAGAACCCCTCGCCGCACATCCCGTGGGACCGGCTCGCGGTGCGGGTCGTCAAGGAGGCCACCCCCTGGAAACGCGACGGGCAGCGGCCACGGATCGCGGGGGTCAGCTCCTTCGGATTCGCCGGGACCAACGCCCACGTCATCATCGAAGAGGCTCCGGTCGCAGCCGGGCGGTCGGTCGTGGCGCCGGACCTGGCTGAGGAGCCGACGAGCCCGCGGTTCGATATCTTGCCGCTGTCGGCGCGCACCCCGGCCGCGTTGGCCCGGCTCGCCGCCGACTACCGGCACTGGATGGGGGAGCATCCCGCGGCCACCCTGGCCGACGTGTGTCTCACCGCAGGGGCGGGGCGCGCCCACTTGGAGCATCGAGCCGCGCTGGTGGTCAATGGCAGGCAGTCCGCGGTCGACCTGCTCGGCGCGCTCGCCGATGAGCGTCCCGCGCCCGGTCTGGTCCGCGCGGAGTCCCACGGCACGCCGAAGACCGCGTGGCTGTTCACCGGTCAGGGCAGTCAATACCCCGGCATGGCCCGGGCGTTGTTCGACACCGAACCGGTCTTCGCCGACACCGTGAAACGGTGCGCGGCAGCGATCTCCGATGTGCTCGAAAAGCCGCTACTGGACGTGATCTTCGATACGGCCGGACCGGATGGCGAGGAAACCCTGCGGAACACCGCCTACGCCCAGCCCGCCCTCTACGCGGTTGAGATGGGGTTGGCACGGCTCTGGCAGTCGTGGGGGCTGGAGCCCGACGTGGTGCTGGGCCACAGCGTGGGCCAGTATTCAGCGGCCTGCGTCGCGGGAGTGTTCAGCCTGGAGGACGGCTCCCGACTGATCGCCGAACGCGGTCGACTCTTCGGCAGTCTTCCCGCAGGCGGGCGGATGGCCGCGGTGTTCGCCGCCGCCGAGCGGGTCGAGAGTCTGGCCGACGAGTTCCCGTCGCTCTCCGTCGCCGCCTACAACGGCGCCAACACCGTGCTGTCCGGCCCCGCATCGGATCTGGAGAAGGCGGTCGCCGCACTGGGCGCCGACGGGGTGCGCTGCGATTGGCTGGACACCAGCCACGCCTTCCACTCGTCGTTGCTCGATCCGATCCTCGACGAATTCGAGTCCTACGCCGACGGATTCACCTTTCAGACGCCGCGGTGCATGCTGATCGACAACCGCACCGGAGCCGCCCTCGGCCGGAGCGTGCAGCTCGACGGCGCCTACTGGCGCCGGCACGCACGCCAGCCGGTGGAGTTCGCCAAGAGCGTGCGCACCCTGGCGGAACTGAACTGCAAAGTGCTACTGGAGATCGGCCCACAACCGGTCCTCACGGCCGCAGCGCTGCGGGCGTGGCCCGATCCGGCTACCGCGCCGCAGGCGATCGCTTCGCTGCGCCGGAACACCGCCGACGATCGGCAGATCATCGAGGCTCTGGCCGCGGCCTACACCGCAGGCAGTCTCCCCGACTTCGCAGCGGCCGCCCGGCAGTCCGCATGCAAAGTGGACCTGCCCACCTATCCGTTCGAACACCGCCAGTACTGGTATCGCGACAATCGTGAACAGCCCAACGCGTTGCAGAACGTGCCCGCCCGCACCCGAGCCGTCGCGCTGCTCGAAGACGGACGGATCGAGGAGCTTGCCGCGCTGCTCGACGGACCGGACGGGGACGGCCGGACGGTGAGCGTGCTGGCCAAGCTTGCGGCCCAACACAATCGGCAGCGGACAACTCAGTCCATCGCCGACGGCCGCTACGAGATCCGGTGGGAGAAGTCCACCACTCCGATCGCAAACGCGGAAACCGGCGGACAGACCGCCTGGCTTCTCATCGGGGACGGCACCGACGCCGTCAAGCCCCTGGCCGCTGCGCTCGCCGAGCGCGGGGAGCCGTGCCGGATCGTCGGATTGCCGTTGACCGAGGTCGACGAGGAACAGCTCGCCGAGGAGTTGCGCGCCGCAGTGGAAGCGGAGTCGACGTCGGGGACGGAGCTGCGCGTGGTCCACGTGGCCGCGCTGGGGCCGGAAGCCGAGCCCGCCACCCGGTCGCTGTCGCGGATGCAGCATCAGATCCTGACGGGAACCCGACGGCTGTTCCGCGCCGCGGCCGCTGCCGAACTGCGCCGACCGATCTGGCTGGTGACCCGTGGAGCACAACGGGTCCTCGACACCGACCCGGTGTCACCGGATCAGAGTTGCCTGTGGGGCTTCGGTCGTGCCGCAGCGCTGGAGATGCCGCACCTCTGGGGCGGCCTGGCCGACCTCACGGCCGGCTCCGCTGAGGAATGGTCGACGCTGCTCGCCCGGATCGCCGCGCGGGCCGGCTCCGGCAGCCGGGAAGACCAGTTGGCGCTGCGCGGGTCCGAAACCTTCGTCCCCCGGCTGGTCCGGAGCGCCGAGCCGCCCAGCGGCACGCCGCTGCCGTTGCGTGACGACGCAACCTATCTGGTGACCGGCGGTCTCGGCTCCATCGGGATGGAAATCGTCGGCCACCTGGCGGCACAGGGCGCCAAGCACCTGGTGCTGACCGGCCGGCGTGGCCCCGGCGACGAGGTCCGGCGGCGCATCGATGCACTGAGTGAACAGTACGGCTGCGATATCCGTGTCATCGGCGCCGACGTCGCCGACGCCGACGATGTCAGCCGCGTACTCGCCGCCGTGCAGGCCGAGCTGCCGCCGCTGGCGGGCATCATCCACGCGGCGGGCGAACTCGGCACCACCCCGTTGAGTGACCTGACCGACGACGAGGTCAATCGCGTCTTCGCCGGGAAGGTCTGGGGTGCTTGGCACCTGAGTGAGGCCACCGCGGAGCGGAACCTCGATTTCTTCATCAACATCTCCTCGATCGCCTCGGTGTGGGGCGGATTCGGGCAGACCGCCTACGGTGCGGCCAACGCCTTCCTCGACGGGATGGCCTGGCGGCTGCGCCAGCGGGGGACCGCCGGCGTCAGCGTGAACTTCGGGCCGTGGTCGACGGGTATGGCCGACCCGGAGTCGCGGGCGCGCTTGGATCAGCGCGGCGTCAAGACGCTCGGGCCCGCCGACGCGCTCGCCGGCCTCGCCGAGGTCGTGGCGGGTTCGGGTCGGGGCCCCGCGCAGGGGGTCATCGCCCGAATCGATTGGGCACGGTTCCTGCCGCTCTACCAGCAGGCGGGCCGGCGGGCCTTCCTGGCCGAGTTGGAACGCGAAGTGCCCACCCGGGAAGCCGACGCGGCCGCGGCGGTGACCTCGTCGGGGAAGACGGCCTTCGTCGAGCGGCTCGGCAACGCCCCCGTGCAGCAACGGAAGCGTCTGCTCAGCGATTACCTGCGGGACACGGTCGCCGACGTGACCCGGGTGGACCCGGCCGAGATCCACGAGGACGCCGGGTTCTTCGACCTGGGCATGGACTCGTTGATGGCCGTCGAATTGCGGCAGCGGATCGAGCAGGGGCTGGGCCGGAACATCCCGGTGACCCTGGTCATGGACCACCCCCGGCTCTCCGATGCGGCCCGGTATCTGCTCGGCGAGGTGCTCGGCCTGGACGAGGCCGCCACGGTCGACGGAACGGGGTCGCGTCCGGCCGGCGCGGCGCCGACCCGCACCGACGAGCCGATCGCGATCATCGCGGTCTCCTGCCGGTTCCCCGGCGCAGCCGACCCCGAAGCATTCTGGGAACTGTTGGCCGCCGGCGGCAACGCGATCCGCGAGATTCCGGAGGATCGTTTCGATATCGACGAGTTCTTCGACCCGGATCCCGAGACCGCGGGCAAGACCTACACGCGTCGCGGCGGATTCCTCGACGCCGTCGACGGATTCGATCCGGAATTCTTCGGTATCTCCCCGCGGGAAGCCGGCTGGATCGAACCCCAGCAGCGACTGATGCTCGAGACGGTCTGGGAAGGCCTCGAACGCGCCGGCTACGCCCCTGCCGGTCTCCGCGGCAGCCGGACCGGCATCTTCGCCGGTGTGGGCGCCAACGAGTATGCACACCTGCTGTCGTCGGAGTCCGTCGACAAGATCGAGCCCTACTTCATCACCGGCAACGCCGTCAACGCCATCTCCGGCCGGGTCGCTTTCGCGCTCGGGTTCGAAGGACCGGCGGTGGCGGTCGACACCGCGTGCAGTTCGGCGCTGGTCGCGGTCCATGAGGCCTGCCAGGCGTTGCACGCCGGGGACTGCGACATGGCCTTGGCGGGCGGGGTGAACGTCCTGCTGAGTCCGGTCACGTTCATCGCCGCCTCCCGCGCACGGATGCTGTCGCCGGTCGGCCAGTGCAAGACCTTCGACGCCTCCGCCGACGGCTACGTGCGCAGTGAGGGCTGCGGCATGCTGGTGCTCAAGCGGCTCAGCGACGCCCAGCGCGACGACGATCGCGTCCTGGCGGTGATCCCCGCCAGTGGAGTCAACCAGGACGGCGCCTCCAGCGGTTTGACGGTCCCCAACGGCGGTGCCCAGCAGCGCCTTATCGGATCGGTGCTGGCTCGGGCCGGCCTGTCCGGCGGCGACGTCGACTACCTGGAGGCGCACGGAACGGGCACCCCGTTGGGGGATCCCATCGAGGTGCAAGCCGCCGCGGCCGCCTTCGGCGGGGCACGGGAGGCGGACCGGCCGTTGCTGCTGGGGGCGGTGAAGACCAACGTCGGTCACCTCGAATCGGCCTCCGGCGCCGCCGGTCTGATCAAGGTCGTGTTGTCGCTGCAGCACAACACGCTGCCGCAGAGCCTGCACTTCGACACCCCCTCACCGCACATCCCGTGGGATTCGCTGCCGGTGCGCGTCGTCGACACGGCGCTGCCGTGGTCTCCCAACGGCCGGGTGCGCCGAGCCGGGGTGAGCTCGTTCGGGTTCACCGGCACGAACGCCCATGTGCTGGTCGAAGAGGCTCCGAGCGTGGCGGTCCCCGACACGCAGACCCAGGTTCAGCCGGGCGATCCGACCGGGTCGGCCCACCGCAGCGGCGTAACCGAATCGACCGAAGACGACGCCGCCCCGACCCAGGGTCGCGGCGCGGAGCGGCCAGGTCACGGGGTCAACGTGCTGACGCTCTCCGCCCGCTCAGCGGAGGCGCTGACCGCGGTGGTCGGTCGTTATGAGGCGTGGTTGGCCGAGAACCCCGATGTCGACCTCGCCGATGTCTGCCTGACCGCAGGAGTAGGCCGTTCGCACTTCGAACATCGCGCGGCGTTGGTGGTGGATTCGGTGCAGAGCGCACGAGACGGCCTGGCCGACCTGGCCGAAAACCGGCTGCGGCCGGGCATCGTGCGCGGCGAACACGCCAACCATCCGACGACGGCCTGGTTGTTCACCGGCCAGGGCAGCCAATATCCCGGGATGGCGCGGGAGTTGTTCGACACCGAACCGGTGTTCGCCGAGACCGTCACCCGGTGCGCGGACACTCTCCGCGACCTGCTGCCGGTACCGCTGCTGGAGGTGATGTTCGCCACCGATCGAGCGGCCGACGAACGCCTGCGGGACACCTCCTACGCACAGCCGGCCCTGTTCGCCGTCGAGATGGGCCTGGCTCGGCTCTGGCAGTCGTGGGGTATCGAACCGGACGTCGTCCTCGGCCACAGCGTGGGCCAGTACGCGGCGGCCTGCGTGGCCGGGGTCTTCAGCCTCGAAGACGGCATCCGCCTGATCGCCGAGCGCGGGCGGCTGTTCGGCAGCCTCCCCGAAGGAGGGCGGATGGTGGCGGTGTTCACCGACGCCAAGCACGTCGAGGAGATCGCCGCCGAGTTCCCGCGGGTCTCGGTCGCCGCCTACAACGGTCCGAACACCGTGCTCTCCGGTCGGGGAGAGGATCTGGAGCAGATCGTCGACCGATTCGAGGCCGACGCGATCCGCTGCACCTGGCTGGAGACCAGCCACGCGTTCCATTCGGAGCTACTGGACCCGGTGTTGGACGAATTCGAGTCCTGCGCGGCGGAGTTGCGGTTCGAGCTTCCGACGTTGCCGCTGGTGTGCAACCGCACCGGGGCGGTGCTCACGGCGCAGACCCCGATCGACGCGGGCTACTGGCGTCGGCATTCCCGCCAGCCGGTGCAATTCGTCGAGAGCGTGCGAACCGTTGCCGCACTGGGTTGTTCGGTGTTGATGGAGATCGGGCCACAGCCCGTGTTGATCGGGGCGGCGGTCCAGATCTGGCCGGAGCATCTCGCCGCGCCGCGGGCGATCGTCTCGCTGCGCAAGGGCACCGACGATCGGCGTCAGGTCGCCGATGCGCTGGCCACCGCCTACGTCAGCGGTCATCTGCCCGACTTCGCCGCCCTGGCCGGCGGGCCGCGGCACCGGCTCGTCATGCCCACTTATCCCTTCCAGCGCCGGCGCTTCTGGCCCAAGACCTCCGGCATCGCCGGCTCCGGAATCCAGGGTGACGTGGTGTCGTCGATCCTGGGCAGCGCAAAGGATCTGGCCTCCGGGGAGGTGGTCTACACCAGCCGGCTGTCGGTCAGATCGCAGCCGTGGCTCGCCGACCACGTCATCTACGGCACCGTCGTCGTACCCGGGGCGACGTATGCGGCGATGGCCCTGGCCGCGGTCGGTCCGCCGGCGCGGGTGAAGGACGTCTTCTTCTACGAGCCGATCATCCTTCCCGAGAAGAGCTCTCGTGAGGTCCAGCTGACCCTGCATCCGTCGGAGACCGAGGGCGAGTGGAGCTTCCGGGTGCACAGCCGCCCCTACGGTGAACGCGGCACCGATTGGTCGTTGAACGCCGATGGCACCGTCAGCGCCGGAGCCGCCGCCGAGGATCCGGCCGCGGAGCCGGTGGACCCGATCGACACCGCCACCGAGCGGATGAGTCGGATGCGCCCCCAGGAGCTGTTCGAGGTCTTCGCCGACATGGAGTTGGCGTGGGGCCCGACGTGGTCGGGCTCGCTCAAATCGCTGTGGCTCGGCGAGGGGGAGGCGATCGGCGACATCACCGTCGGCGAGGAGCTCGCCGAGCAACTCGGCTCGGAACCGATGCACCCGGTGTTGATGGACCTGTGCACCGGCGTGGCCTTCCCGGCGTTTCCGGCGATGCTCGCGGCCGAGCAGGGCGTCAACGATCTGTTCCTCCCGCTGCGGTACGGGCAGGTGAGCCTGCGGGCGCGGATGCCGCGCCGGTTCTACTGTCGAGCGCGGTGGCACACCAGCGCGCTCGACAGCGAGACGCAGGTCTTCGACCTCGACTTCCTGGACCGGGACGGCAGTCCGTTGGGCGGGATCCGGGAGTTCACCGTCAAACGGGCGCCCCGCGAGGCGCTGCTGCGCGGTCTGGGCGGCGACAGCGCCCGGTTGCTTTACACCCTGGGCTGGCACGAAGTGCCGTTGCCCGACGGCGAGACCGGCGAGATCAGCGGCACCTGGCTGATCGCCGGCTTCGACGAGCTGGCGGCGAGGGTCCCGGGCTGTATCCCGGTCCAACCGGCCGCCGACACCGAGCCGCTGGGCGAGCTGCTCGACCGGGCCCAGGACCGCGGCATGCCGTTCGCCGGTGTCGTATGGCGATGCGCCGCGGCCGGAGCCGACGAATCGGCCGCCGACGTCGCCGCGCGGATCGAGGCGGAGGTCGCGAACCTGCTCGGCGCCGTCCACGCCGTGCAGGCCGGCAAGGTGCGACTGCCCGGCGGCCTGTGGATCGTCACCGAGCAGGCCGCGGCCACCGAGTCCGGCGAGCCAGTCGATCCCGCACAGTCGGCATTGTGGGGGCTGGGGCGCACGGTGATCAACGAGGAGCCCGGGCTGCGGTGCAGACTGCTCGACTGCGATCGATCGCCGGAGGTGGCACGGGCCGTAGCCGACCTGCTGGCCGCACCGGTCGACGAGCCCGAACTCGCCTTCCGTCGGGGGAAGCTGTTGGCCTCCCGGCTGGTGCCGTGGGCGCGCAGCGGCCATCCGACGGTGCCGCGCTCCACCGATTACGTGTTGGCGCCGACCGAGCGCGGCGCGATCGACAACCTGCGGCTGGTCGAGACCGAGGTACCTCCGCCCGACGAGGGCTACGTGCAGGTCCGGGTGGAGGCCGCCGGCCTGAACTTCCGCGACGTGCTCAACGTACTCGGCCTCTACCCGGGTGATCCCGGACCGATCGGAGGCGATTTCTGCGGCGTCGTCACCGAATTGGGTGACGGCGTCACCGGCTTGGAGGTCGGTCAGCGCGTCTACGGCTTCATGCAGGGGGCGTTCTCCACCCGGTTCAACGTGCCGGCCCAATTGCTGGCGCCGGTGCCCGAGGGGCTGAACCCGGTCGCGGCGGCCACTATCCCGGCAGCGGCGCTCACCGCGCGGCTGGCGTTCGATTGGGCGAAACTGCAACCGGGTGACCGGGTGCTGATCCATGCCGCCAGCGGCGGTGTGGGATTGGCCGCGATCCAGATGGCTCAGCAGCACGGTGCCATCGTCTTCGCAACCGCCAGCACCTACAAACGCGACACCCTGCGCAAGATGGGTGTGCAGTACGTGTACGACTCGCGGACCACGGACTTCGCGGACCAGATCCTGGCTGACACCGAAGGCACCGGTGTTGACGTAGTCCTCAACAGCCTGACCAACGAGGGATTCCTGGAGGCGACCGTGCGGGCTACCGCACAGAACGGCCGGTTCGCCGAGATCGCCAAGCGGGACATCTGGACCCCCGAGCAGATGGCCGCAGCCCGCCCCGACATCGCCTACGAGATCGTCGCCTTGGATGTGACCACCCTGCAGCGTCCCGAGCACATCAAACGGCTACTGACCGAGGTGTCGGAGGGAATGGAACGCGGCGAGTGGAAGCCGCTGCCCGCGGAGATCTATCCGTTGACCGAAGCGCGGGCCGCGTTCCGCCGCATGCAGCAGGCCCGCCACATCGGGAAGATCGTTCTGCAGATCCCGAATCCACTACAGCCGAGAGCGGATCGGAGCTATCTGATCACCGGCGGCCTCGGAGCGATCGGGTTGCACACCGCGGCGTATCTGGCCCAGCGAGGTGCGGGTGACCTCGTGCTGACCAGCCGCGGAGAACCCGACGCCGAGGCGCAACGGGTGATCGACGAGATCACCGACCGTTATCGGTGCCGCATACACGTGTACCCCGCCGACGTCGGCGACGAATCCGAGGCGGCGGAGCTGTTGGCCAAGGCCCGTGCGGAGCTTCCGCCGCTGGCCGGAGTGGTGCACCTGGCCGGTGTGCTCGACGACGCGTTGCTGTCCCAGCAGAACGTCGAGCGATTCCGGACGTCGTTGGCGCCCAAAGCGTACGGTGCCTGCCATCTGGACCGGCTCACCGCCGATGACGACCTGGACTTCTTCATCGTGTCCTCGTCGGTGTCCAGCTTGTTCGGTTCGCCCGGGCAGTCGAACTACGCGACGGCCAACGCGTTCCTCGACGGGTTGGTCGCGCAACGGCAAGCGCGCGGCCTACCGGCCACCGGAATCAACTTCGGACCGTGGGCCCAGGGTGGGATGGCGTCGTCGGAGACCGCCAAGACCAATATCGGGGCGCAAGGGCTGGTTCCGCTGGAGCCGTCCGCGGCACTGGCGGCCCTCGCCGAGGTCGTCGCCAGCGGGAATGCCCAGGCCGCCGTGATCAAGGCGAACTGGCAGCGGGCGGCGAAGGTGCTGGGCAGTTCCCGTCCGCCCATCCTGGATCTCGTGCTGCCCAGTGCGGTCGGGGAGGCGACCGGGGATAGCGAATTGCTGAAGCGCCTGCAGGAGATCCCGGTACCGCAGCGGGCCGGGTTCGTGACCGAGTTCCTGCAGAGCGAGGTGCAGACCTTCCTGCGGCTGGCGCAACCGCCCGCCGCGACGAGCCGGTTCCTGGATCTGGGCACCGACTCGTTGATGGCGATCGAGCTGCGCAACCGGTTGCACAGTCAATTCGGCGGGGCGTTCACGATCAATGCGACCGCGGTATTCGACTACCCGACGATCGGGGGACTGGCCGAATATCTGGTGAACCAGCTACCCGACGCGGAAGCACCGGAAGCACCGGAATCAGCGTCTGAACAGCCGGACACACCGTCGGCACAGGCCGCATCGGCCGGCCCGGCGGATGAGGACGCGGTGGCACCCGGCGCCACGGAGTGACCGGGCGCTGCGGGGCTACAGGCCGGCCAGACCGGCGACGATCAGCACGCAGCCGACCGTGGCCAACAAGACGGTGAGCGCGCGGCGACGCCTGGTCTGCATCCAACGCTGCAGTGCTGCCAGCGCGGCGCGGGTGCGGTCCGGGGCGACCAGATGCAAGAGCAGCGGGATCTCCACGAACCCGAAAGCCACCGTGTTGAACAGCAGCACGGCACCGGTTTGCACGGTGGCAGCGGCACCCGAAGCGGCGATGAGGGCTAGTGCCGCCAGGTAGTCCACGGACGGTAGCGCGATACCGAGGCCCGCGACACCGGCCGTCCACAGCGAGCGGCTGTTGAGTAGCTGTCGGACCCGGGTGAGCAGCGGTTCGAATCGCTGTGCGACCGCGCCGCTGGCTCCCGCCGTGCGGCGCCCCACCACGCCGGTGGCGACCACTGCGGCGTTGAGCAGGAGCAGTGCCCCGACGATCACCTGCACTCGCGGCAGGGTGAAATGCACCGACTGCGCGGCCGGTCGCAAGACGAACAACGCGATCATCCCGACCGTGGTGCCCATCGCGAACCCGCCCGCGAGAAAGGCCAGGAGCTGCAGTTCAGGGCGGGGCCGGTTGATCATCAGGACCGTCATGCCGACCCGGAACGGCTCCAGGCTGACCGCAATCGCCATGGCCAACAACGTGATCCACACGCTAGTGTGCCCTGGCCGGCACCCGGACGGTGGTCAGCATCAACGTCAGGCCCGCTGCCAGGACCACGCAGAGCCCGGCTAAGCCGGCCCGGTCGGAATCGAACAGGTCGACGAAGGTGAAGAACATCCACGGCGCTAGGAACGACGCCGCCCGTCCGGCGGTGGTGTAGAGGCCGAACGCGACGCCTTCCTTCCCTTCGGCGGAGAACCGCATCATCAGGGCTCGCGCGGACGCGAGGGTGGGCCCGACGAACAAGCACAGCAGCAGACCGCAGACCCAGAACGCGGACGGGCCGGATGCCGCCAGCAGCACCAGACCGGTGGCGATCATCGCGGCGAGCGACCCGGCGATGACGAGCTTGGAACCCAGCCGGTCATCGAGCAGACCGCCGAGCACCGCGCCGATCGCGGCGACCATGCTGGCGCAGACTCCGAACACCAGCACGTCGGCTTGCGAGAGCCCATAGACGCTGACTCCCAGAACCGCCCCGAAGGCGAAAACTCCGGTCATGCCATCTCGGAACACGGCGCTGGCCACCAGGTAATAGACCACGTTGTGGTCGCGGCGCCACTCGGAGCGCACCTCACCCCAGAGGGCACGATAGGATCCGAAAAACCCGATCCGCGCACGGTATTCGCTGTCAGCCGTGCCGCGCACCGACGCCAGCAGCGGCCACGCGAACACCGCCAGCCACGCCGCCGCGAGCACCATCGAGGCGCGCACGTTGGCGCCGTCCTGTGTCGTGATGCCCAGGAAGCCGCGGGTGTCACCGTCGCCCTCGATGAAGCCGAAATACACGATCAACAGAAGCAGCACACTGCCGACGAATCCGGCGCCCGATCCCAGCCCGGAGATGCGCCCGGACGTCTCGGGTGTCGACACCTGCCGCAGCATGGCGTTGTACGGGACGGTCGCCAAATCGCTACACGCCGCCGTGCAGGCGAGCAGCACCAGCCCCCAACCCAGGTAGTGGTAGTCGGCCCGGATCAAACTCATCGTCGCTGTCATCGTGACGACCAGGCCGGTGAGGACGGTCAGTGCCATCCGGCGACGTCGCGGTGCGTTCACCCAGACACCGGTTGCCGGGGCGAGCAGTGCGACACCCAACCCGGCGATCGTCAGGGCCCGACCGAGCCAACTCGCCGGAGTGGCGGGCCCGGGCAGGTCGGCTCCAACGCTGTCGGTCAGATACACCGCGAACACGAAGGTGATGACGACCGCGTTCACGCCGGTCGCGCCGCAATCCCACAGCGCCCAGGCCGCCACCCGCGACCTGCGGCCGAGTCGGGTGTCGAGATGGCCGCTCATCGGCGCCGCCCGGCTCGCGTCGGGCGATCGGACGCGGTTTTCCGGGGACCGTCAAACGATTCGCTCGGTAGGGGGAGATCCGGAGTGTTCGCCGTCAACACACCCGGTCCCATCCCAGCACTTTACCGAACGCGTAGCCCCCAAGGGCGGCGGCGGAGGTGGGGCGAGCCGGGTGGCGTTCGCCAGTGATTCGCTGGGTGGTTTCTCGGGGCTCGATCGGGTGGTTCGACTCGAACTTTTGTCACGGCGCTGTTGGCTTCGTCCCGTCATGGTGGCCACCTCGGGAAGCCGTTTCACCGCGGTCAGGGGTGATTGTGCGCCACCGCGGCGATCCGCGCCGCGACCTCGGCCGCAACCGCCACGGTGTCGTCGTCCTCCGCAGCCGAATACCGGTCCGCCACCGGGTCATAGACGGCACCGGCGATCGAGCCGTGGTCGGCCGCCAGCTCGACCAACTCCACCGGCCAGTCGGCGCGGTCGAGGGCGGCGGCGAACTGTCGGCTGACCTCCGCCGGGACAACGGTGTCAAAGACGCCGTGTAGCAAGGTGAACGGCGGCGACTTCGCGCCGGTCGGCAACTCGGCGCCCGGTTGGCTACCCGTGATCGGGTCTGCGATGACGAACGCACCGGCAAGACACACCACGTGGGCGAACCCAACGCCGTATTCGGCGGCGTGGGGGGCCAATCCGGCTGCGGCGGCCCCGCCCATCGACCAGCCGACCAGGACCAGGTCGTCGGGCTCGGGCGCACGTGTTCGCGCGGCATCGAGTGACCGCAGCAGATCGGCACGTCCGCCGTCGTCGGCGTGGGAATTCCAGTCCGGCACGGCCACGGCCAGCCCGTGGCCGGCGATCATGGCTGCCAGCGGCCGCACAGCGGTGCGGGCATCGGTCTGCCTGCCGTGCCAGAGCAGGACCGTCGGTCGGCCGGGGTCACCGAAGAAGTCCATGAGCCGGCCGGGCGCGTACTCGAAGGTGTCCATCCGGTCAGTCTGCCGCGCCGACGCAGGACAATGCGAGGTGCGGCGGGGACTGCGTTCGTGGTCAACCTCTGCGGCGATCGTCGGGCTTGCGGCCGCTCAACACCGCCTGGCCCAGCAAGGTGATCTGCGCGGCCAGAGCGACCAGGACGAACACCAGCCACACAGTGGAGTCCAACCCACCGACCGCGGCGAGAATCAAGAGCAGGACCGTGCCCATGATCAAGGCGAGTTGACGCAGGACGCGCTTGTCGTTGGCACTCAATTGAGGCACACCTCCGGAGCCCGCGCCGGTCCGTTCGACGTGGCCGGCAGCCTGATCCTGCCACAACCGATTTGGCTCCTCGCCGAACGCGACGAACGGCCGTCAACGCGCGTGGGCGCCGGGGAGGATGTAGGCCCGGGTGACCCGGACGCTCACTCCCGCGCCGTCGGCACCGGCTCACAGATCACCACCGGGATGACCCGGTCGGTCCACGATTGGAACCTCGCCCACCGGGGATTCAGTGCGGTCACCCGCGGCCACAGCTCGGCGCGCTCGGCGTCGTCGGCCTCCCGCGCCCGCATCGCGCGGACTTCCGGGCCGATCTGCACCTGTACCCGCGGATCAGCGCGCAGGTTGAGCAGCCACATCGGGTGGGTCGGCAGCCCGCCCTGTGCGGGCACCAACAGCACGCGGTCCCCGTCGGCCAGATAGACCAGCGCGTTGGTGCGCGCCAACCCGGTCTTGCGTCCGGTCGTGGTCAACAAACACACCGGTTTGCCCAGTTCGTGACCGCCCACCCGGCCGCCGGTGGCGCGATACAAGGCCACGTTGGTTCGGGAATACCACCGCATCAGACGCGGGCCCAGCGCAGTGAAAAGCGCGGGCCGGGTCTTGGGCAGCATGGCACCGATCGTAGTCGCCCCAGCCGGCCGCCGAGCCGTGGTGAAAAGTGCGGCAGCGCAGCGTGAAAGCCGGCGAAAGCGGGACGTTATCCGCGCTGAAACGCGTTGCGGTGATTGACGTGACCGTTAGGGATGCAGGAGGTCGACGTGGATATCGACGGGTATGTGGCCGCCATCGCCGGAGCCGAGACGGCCCAGGAGGCCTGCGAGCGGCTGACCGGGGCCGGTTATCAGGCGACAGTGCAAGACGAGACCGTCGTCATCGACGACGGAACGGCCACCGCCAAAGCCGACGGCGGCATCAACAAGATCAACGACGAATTCTTCCTGTGGTGTATCTATGACCAGACCGGCGAATTGAGCCGATGTGTCGCCCGGGGACCGCACGGAAGCTGTCCGCCCCGGCGTTGACGCCGCGGTTCCTACGCGACCTTGCCGTGCGTTGCGGACGCGCCGATGGCGACCTGGTCATCGCCCATCATGGTGCGCATCAGCGCGTCGTGTTCACGGCGACCACGCGCCACCGCCCGATCCATGCCACCGGGAAGCAGCAACGCGTCGGCGCTGCGGGCGAGGTTGAGCGGGAGACGCACCAGCTGGTACCACGGCGGCACAAACGCCGGCAGCCCGAGATCGCGCATGGTGTTGGGGCCGAGGAAGCCGCTGGTGATCGAGAGGTGCTGTGCCTTGGCGAGCCTGCGACGCAGGCCGGAAAAGATGCCGTAATGCCATTCCAGCGGGTCTTCGGCCATGGGAACGGCGAGTTGCCTGGAGGTTTCGTCGGGGGTGGAGAGCGCGGTCAGCGTGTGAAAGAGGATGCGGATGCTGTCGCGGAAACTGCGGGGCAGCCATTCCTCTTCGATGCCCATCAGCCACCCGACGTAGCGGGTCAGATGCGCCACGGCAGCCAGGTCGGCGCGGGAGGTGATGATGCCCATCCCGAGCATGCCCACCACCGGGGCGATCAGCGCCCCCACCATGGTGGCGGCCATATCGGTCTGGTTGATCGGCAGACCCCACACCTCGTTGCGCCAGTCGGGCATCGCCGCGACATGACGGCGCACAAACGAATGGATGAGCCGCACGCGCACGGTGGCCTGGTAGCCGACCCCGCCGGGCAACAGTCCGTCTTCGACCATCACGTCCATCGCCCACTGCATGGTCTCGGCGAACCGCTTGTTGGAGCCCTTCTCCAGCACGCCGGTGCGCAGCAGGGTCTGGTTGAAGCTGGCGAACTGGTAACCACCCAGGAACGACACGTCCCGGGCGATGTACATGCCGTCCGCGCCGCCGCGGCGCAGGGCCCGTTGGCCGCGCCGCAGCAGGTCGGGGTCGACCCAGGACGGGGTGGATTCGATGTGGGCGAAGAATTCCCGCAGCGGCTCCGGTGCCTCGGGCACGCTGGCGATGCCGTCGCTCAAGGCTCGATCGAACAGCGGCCGCACCTGCTTGCTGCCGGTCGCCGACATCCACTCGACCAGGTCGTCCATCGGCTCGTCGCCGACGGTCAACCGCGCACCGAGTCGCTCCCATTGCGTCGGAGTCGGCTTGCCGATGCCCGACAGCAGCGCGAACGCGCGCACCGGGGCCGGTACCGGGCGCGGCCGATCGGGATGACGGCTGGGAAATGGCGGGTTCATCGGTCCCCTTGGTCGGCGCGAGCTATTTTGGAACACGTGCGTGATCAGAACTTAGGCAGCCTGGCCGGGGGCTGTCAATGAAGCGGGTTGGGGTGGTTCGCCACTACGGCGGGGTCAGCGCCGCCGACCGCCTCGCCGAGCGGCGCGCCAAACTGGTGTCCGCGGCGCGCACGATCTGGGGCGAGTCGGGGATCAACGACGTGACCGTCCGGGGCGTCTGCAACGCGGCCGGGCTCATCCCGCGGTACTTCTACGAGCAGTTCGCCGACCGGGCCGCGTTGCTGTTCGCGGTTGCCGACGAAGTGCGCGACCAGATGCTCGAGGCGATGACCACCGCCGGGCTCGCCGAGCCGGGCACCGTGGCGGACAAGCTGCGGTCCGCGCTGACCGCTCTGCTCAATCTCATCGAGGCCGACCCGCACATCCACCGCATCGCCGCCGGTGATGTCGGCGGTGTCGCCGGGCTGGCGGAGCATCGCGCCCGGATCCTGACGATCGTCACCGACGTGATCGTGGCGCGAGCGCCGGATGTGCTCACCGGTGACGCGCCGGATCCGGCCTTGTTGCGCCGTAACGCGATGTTCATCGTCGGCGGCACCAACCAGCTGATCACGGCATGGCTGGAGAACCCCCGGGAGAGCGCCACCGAGTTGGCGGCGCACTGCACCGAGCTGTGCCTAGCGGTCGTCCGCGGCGCTACCCGGGGGTAGCCGAAAACCGAAATCCGGCTTCTACCAGCAGCTTCGGTCATCCCGTCGAGGCCATCGGTTAGATTGGGTTATGGCTGAAGAGAAGATCCACAAGGAAGAACGTCTGCTCACCCGCGCCGATGTCGCCGCCGAACTGCGGCGCCTCGCCGACGAGCTGGACGCCGGCGGCACCATCACCTATGGCACCGGAGGCAGTCTCAGCGTGCCCGATCAGCTCGAGCGCGAGTTCGAGATCGAACGCGAAGACAAGGGCAGCAGCATCGAGTACGAGGTCGAGATCGAGCTGAAGTGGTACGAGCCCAAACAGTGAGGTCACTCACCGCACCCGGCGGCCCGGCGTCGCCGGAGTCCCCCCGACGCCCTCGGTAGGCTCGCAACCGGTGCAGCGACGGTGCGCTGCCGAGACCGAGGAGGCCCGATGCCCGGACGCGAAGACGTGCTCATCAGCGCGACGGAGTTGGCCGAATTGCTCGACGCCGACGCGCCGGTCACGATCCTCGACGTGCGATGGCGGTTGGACCAGCCCGACGGCTCCGCGGCCCACGCGGAGGGCCACATCCCGGGCGCGGTATACGTGTCGTTGGAGGACGACCTCAGCGACGCCGAGTTGGCCGGGCGCGGACGCCACCCACTCCCGCGGGGCGGCGACCTGCAAGAGGCCGCCCGCCGCTGGGGCGTCCGGCAGGGCGTGCCGGTCGTGGTCTACGACGACTGGAACCGGGTCGGCTCGGGCCGCGCGTGGTGGGTGTTGACCGCGGCCGGGCTGACCGACGTGCGGATCCTCGATGGCGGGCTGGACGCGTGGCGTGCCGCCGGCGGCCGGATCGACACCGGTGCGGTACACCCCAAGCCGGGCGATGTGACGGTGTCCCAAGACGACCTCTACGCCGGCGATCGACTCACCGTGACCGCCCAGCAGGCCGCCGACGGGGTGATGACGCTACTGGACGCCCGGCCGGCCGAGCGTTATCGCGGTGACAACGAACCGGCCGATGCGGTCGCCGGACACATCCCCGGCGCCAAGAACCTGCCGTTCGCGGCGGTGCTGGCCGAGGACGGCACCTTCCTCGACGAGGACTCCCTCAACGCCTTGCTCGCCGACCGCGACATCAACCGCCACGGCCAAGTCGGCGTCTACTGCGGTTCGGGAGTCAGCGCGACCGTGCCGATCGCGGCGATCGCCGCCCTGGGCCGCCACGCGGCGCTGTTTCCCGGTTCCTGGTCGCAATGGAGCTCCGAGCCGGGCCGACCGGTGGCCCGCGGCGACGAATAGCCGAGCGGGCCCGCCGGTTACGCGCCGGTCAGGAACGCACCGCGAACCTCCGGCCACGCAGCGCGTCGCGGATCACCGCCTGCGCGGCGACGTCGCAGCGGTTGTAGCGCAGACACCATTGCCGGGCCGCTTCGGCGTCGGCTCCACCGGCGCGCGCCACGTCGATCCAATGCATCGAGGCCAAACCGCCTGCGTCGTCGACATCCCATTGGAAGCCGAAGAGTCCTGCCACCTTCTTGAGGGAGGAGGATGTTCGGCAGAAATAGTGGGTGTTGAACCAGCCGTACAAGTCCTCGGTGATGCCGTCGAGGGCTGAGCGCACGGCTGGGAACCGCCCGGTTCGGCTGATCTCCGGATGCGACCAGTGAAAGACGCGCACGGATTTGCCGCGGCGGTCGGCTTCGGTGCGCAGCGCCGCGATGCGGCGTGCGAATCGATCGGCCAACACCGCCTCGGCGTCCTCGTCGAGCGGTTCGAACGACACGATCGGCTCGTAGCGCGCCGTCGTCTCATCCTGGCCTTCGCGGATCCGCAACCCCCACTGGTAGATCCGGTCCTCGGTGTCCCACTCGATGTCGAAATCGATCTCGATGTCCGCGGCGGGGACCTCGGGCGTCGACCCGTCCAGCTCCTCGATGTCCACCCCACGGGCCCGCATGTCCGCGCGACGGATCGTCGCCGACAACCGGTCCAGCGGGCTGCGGGTGCTCACCGACTGCTCGACGAATTCCTCGGCGATGCCGCCCGGGTCGACCCGCGCCAACTGTTCGACACTCAACCGGCCTCCGTCGCCGTATCGGGTGTAGAGGTACTGCCACTGACGCACGGTGAGATGGCCGGTCTCGGTCGCGAACGAGGCGTCCTCAGCCCCGACGACCTGTGCACAGTGGTCGAACCACTCACAGGTTGCGCATTCGGCGATCCGATACGGGCGGGCGAGTTCGCCGCCGCTGCGTGCGGCCGCCGCGACTCGCTGTCGAAATGCGAACTCGTGGTCGTAGCGCTGCAGCGGTGACCGCTTCCGCCGTCGGGCCGGACTGGAGGACGAGTAGGTCTCGATCTCCTCGGCATCCAGGTCGTACCAGGTGATTCCGAGGCCGGACCCGATCAGCGCAGCCAGATCGGAGGTGCCGATGATGCCGGCTGCGACCGGACCGGCGTGCCAGCCCAAATCCTGCAGCATCCGGGTGTAGTGGGCCAGCTGCATCACATCATCGCGCCAGGAGTTGGCTCGGTTGGTGTACCCGGAGTACCGGAGACGCCGAGCGGGTTCGGTCAATGACGAGACCTCCACACCGGGTTGGGAGGCCGCTTTTCCGCGGCTGGAGGCAGTGATCGTCTGGTGGTTCTTGATGTCGACCGGCAGGTAGCCACCGTCGTGCCGGACGAGGACATCGGGGGCGCCGGAGCGGGCGTTGACGTCCGGTAGACGCGCCCCGACGATTACCGCCACCCCCCGGTCCATCGCCTCGACGGCGGCGTCCGGCGACGCGTCATCGAGGATCACGACATCGGGGGAGGCGCCGTGGCAGCGCCGGATCTCCTCGACGATCTCGGCTTCGAAGGCTCGGCCCCGTTCACGCAGCGCGAGAATGTCCGCCGACACGTCGAGGACGACGGCGTCGCCGGGCACATGCTCGTTGTGCGTGCGGCGAGCACACTTTTTGGCCGGGTAACTGCCCAAGGTCAGCGTCGTCATGGCGAGCCTTTCTCGTAGTGGGGGAGTTTATCGGCGTTCGCCGACATTTCGGTGTCCTCGCATCGCCCGGCGGACCGGGTGGCGGCGGCTTGCGACAATGGGCCGATGCTGGTGGCGAAATCGGTGGCCCTGTTCGCGGTGGCCGCTCTGTTCGAGATCGGCGGTGCCTGGCTGGTCTGGCAGGGCGTCCGTGAACACCGCGGGTGGCTCTGGATCGGTCTGGGCGTGATCGCGTTGGGCGCCTACGGTTTCGTCGCCACGATGCAGCCCGATGCGCATTTCGGCAGGATTCTGGCGGCCTATGGCGGTGTGTTCGTCGCGGGGTCGCTGGCCTGGGGGATGGCCCTGGACGGATTCCGGCCGGACCGCTGGGACGTGGCGGGCGCGCTCATCTGTCTGCTCGGTGTGGGCGTCATCATGTACGCGCCGCGCCCGCGGTGACGGCGGCGACGATGAGTCAGCACGACCGGCTCCGCTGGGACGAGAAATACGCCGCCCGGCCCGCGCCGTCGCCTGTCGAGGCGGGGCCGCCGCGGGTGTTCGCCGCCCATGCCGAGGTGTTTCCGACCACCGGACGAGCGCTGGATCTGGCCTGCGGAGCGGGGACGGCCGCGGTGTGGCTGGCGCGCCGAGGGCTGAAGGTCTGGGGCTTGGACGTCTCGCCGGTGGCCATCGATCAGGCTCGAGCGCTCGCCGCGGCCAGTGGCGTCGAGGACGCCTGCTATTTCGACGTCGTGGACCTCGACGCCGGCCTGCCGCCCGGGCCGGCGGTGTCGGTGGTGGTGTGTCACCGGTTTCGGGACCGCCGGCTGGATGCGCAGATCATCGAACGCCTGGAACCCGGTGGCCTGCTGGCGGTCGCAGTGCTCAGTGAAGTCGGCGGGCGGCCGGGGCGGCATCGCGCCGTTCGCGGTGAGCTGGCCGCCGCCTTCTCCGCGCTGCACCCGATCGCGGCCGGCGAGGGCGACGGCGAAGCCTGGCTATTGGCGCGCCGTTGACGCCGGACGGGCATAGCTGACAGTGTTTCCGATGAGGCCGCGACGCGACGCCGTTGTTATCGCCCGGTAATTCCGGCGCCCGGAGTGGGACAGGCAGACAAATTCAAGGAAACGTCAAAAAACAGCGCTCTACCTGCGGTTACGACAATTTTTCGACAATACGAATGGCTGCAGATGTAGTCCAGAGCATTTTATCCGTTCAATGTGAGTGCCACCACAGTAATTGGTGAACGGCAAATTCTGATTGTTAATGTCTCGCGCTGTGTTTGTCCTCGCTTCGATTATGTCGCTGATCAATCAGGTGGCGGGCACCCCTTACGTGCCCGGTGGTGACAGCCCGGCTGGCACCGACTGCTCGGGTCTGGTGTCCTGGGTGGCCAACACCGCCGCCGGCCGCCCGGCCTTCGGCGACCGGTTCCACACCGCGAACGAGGAGGCCGCGTTGCTCGAGCGCGGTTTCCAGTACGGCACGGCGCCCAACGCCTTGGTCATCGGCTGGAACGCCAACCACACCGCGGCCACCCTGCCCGACGGCACCGCGGTCTCCAGCGGTGAGGGCGGCGG
>NZ_LZLJ01000033.1 GCF_001668625.1 Mycobacterium sp. 1274756.6 | reverse complement strand
CGTCGAGCAGCCCCATCCGCGCATAGATCCACGAGCCGGTGCACACGCTGGTGAGTAGCGTCGCCTCGGGCTGCTCGACGACATCGCGGCGACCAGCCGCAAGGAACCCGACCGGGCCGAAGCCGGCCCGGCGGGGCTGGTGCCGATCGACCGGCTGGCCGCGCTCGCCCCCGCCTGCCGGGTCAGCCGCGCGCGGGTGGTCGACGCGGGCCGGATCGTCACCGCCGGCGGCATCAGCTCGGGCATGGAGATGGGCTTCCACCTGCTGCGGCGGGCCGGCTACGACGAGGATTTCGTGGCCGAGGTGGCCCGGGTGATGGAGTACACCACCGCCTACCAAGCCTATCGCGACGACCGGGAGGAGCGCTAACCGCTGGTGTCCGGCAGCCGCTGGCGGGTGGCCACCGCCACCCGGTTCCAGACGTTGATCACCGACACGGCCATCAACAGCTGCACCACGGTGGTCCTCCCCGCCCGCGCGGGGGCACGGACCGGTCGCGCCGGGCGCGAAAAGGTGGTCAGCGCACCACTTCGCGGTGCGCGGTGTCGGTGCGCCGCGTCCAGCCCCGCCGGTCGAGGTGCTCCAGCAGGGGGATGGCGACCCGCCGGGAGGTCTCCAACGCGCGGCGTGCCGCGCTGGTGGTGAAGGGCTGCGGCAGCGCCGCCAGCCGGCGCATCGCCAGAGCGGGCGCGGTGGGCAACAGCACCACCCCGCCGCCGAGTCGCAGCAACCGGCCGGCGTTTTCCGCGGCGGCCAGTTCGCGGGCACCCAGCCGCAACGCGGCCAGGTCGTGGGCCTCGGGTGCGTGGAACGGGTCGGCGGCCAGCCGGGCTTCCAGGTCCGCGATCGCCGGTTCGGCCGGGCCCAGATCGTCGTGCCCGGGCGCGCGGATGTGCCCACCGCGGTGCTGCAGGGCGGTTCCTTCGATGACGGTGTCGAGCAGGGCGGGGTCGGGCAGACCGAGCAGGTCAGCCGCCGCGCCGCGGGAAAGCCCGGGCGCCAACGGGTTACGCCGGTGCTGTTCTTCGACCGCTTCGACCAGGCGTTGCCGCCAGCGCCGGTGGCTCTCGGCATGCACCCACCAGCCGCGCACCGCCCGCACCTCGGGGCCCGGGTCGCCGGTCAGCCCGAGCCGGCGCAGGTGGGCGGCGCGCACCGCCCCGCGCCGGGCGACCTCGGCCGTGATGTCCCCACCCGCCGGCAGCGCGGCCAGCGCCGTCGCGCGCCGGGCCGCGTCGCCGCGCCGCACCAGATCCGGCGGGTCGGCGTCGAGCACCCGGGCGCCGCCGAGCAGCCGCGGCGCGCCCGGCTGGCGCAGCACCAGCCGGTCACCGAAGACCAGCGGCAGCGGCCGATCCAGGGTCAGCCGGGCGTGATCGGCGCCCAGCGGGCGCAGCCGGGCCGGCACCGCGGCGGTCCCGGCGTGCACGGTGAGGTGGGCCGGCGCGTCGGTGAACGCGATCCCGGTGCAGCGCCGCACGTCGAGGGTGCGGGTCAGCGGCCAGGCGTCGGGGGTGAGCAGGGCGTCGCCGCGACGGATCTCGCCGGCGGGGATTCCGCGCAGGTTCAGCGCGACCCGCGCGGTCGGCGTGACCGTCGACCGCGGGTGTCCGCCGCGCTGCAGCCCGCGCACTTCCACCGGGTGGGAGCCGCCCGGGCCGCACAGTTCGAGACGGTCGCCGCGGTGCACGGTGCCGGCGGCCAGCGTGCCGGTCACCACGGTGCCCGCCCCGGCGATCGTGAACGAGCGGTCCACCCACAGCCGCAGCCGCTCCTCGGCGCCAGGTGCGGGCAGCGCGCCCAGCACCCCGTCCAGGGCGGCGCGCAGGGCGTCGAGCCCGGCGCCGGTGAGCGCCGAGACGCGCACCGCGGGGGCGTCGGCCAGGCCGGTGCCGGCCAGTTCGGTGCGGGCCTGCGCCAGCACGGCCGCGGCCCGCTCGGGGGAGGCCCGGTCGGTGCGGGAGACCACCAGCAGTCCGTGCGCGATGTCCAGCGCGGCGATCGCGTCGCGGTGATCGTCGGACTGGGCGCACCAGCCCTCGTCGGCGGCCACCACGAAACACACCACCGGGGCGGGGCCCAGCCCGGCCAGCGTGTTGGCCAGAAACCGTTGGTGGCCCGGCACGTCGACGAACGCCACGTCGCGTCCCGAGGGCAGCCGGGTCCAGGCGAAGCCCAGGTCGAGGGTGAGTCCGCGGCTGCGCTCCTCGGCCCACCGGTCGGGCTGCATGCCGGTGAGCGCTTCGACCAGAGTGGTCTTGCCGTGGTCGACGTGCCCGGCGGTGGCGACGACATATCCGGTCACGGCGTCGTCGCTCAACCGGGTTCTCCGGCCAACGCGGCGCGCACCGCGGCGGTCAGCCGCTCGTCGTCGGCTTCGGGGATGCAGCGCAGGTCCAGCAGGCAGCGGCCGTCGCTGACCCGGGGCAGCACGGCGGGGTCGCCGGTGCGCAACGCCGCCGCGGTGGCGGCCGGCAGCGCCACCGCCCAGCCTGGCAGGGGCACGCCGGGCGCACCGCCGCCGCCGACCCGCCCGTCGTGGGCCACGACATCGGCGCCGACCGCCGCGGCCAGCGCTTCGGTGCGGGCTCGCAGCCGGGCGGGGTCGGCGTGCAGCGCCGCGGTGACCGGCGGGGTGGGCCCGGCGACGGTGGCCTCCAGCGCGGCCAGGGTGAGTTTGTCGGCGCGCACCGCGCGGGCCAGCGGGTGGCGGGCCAGCACCGCCACCGGGTCGGCGGCACCCAGGATCAGCCCGGCCTGCGGCCCGCCGAGCAGTTTGTCGCCGCTGGCGGTGACCACGTCGGCGCCGGCCGCCAGCGCGGTCGCGGCATCCGGCTCCTCGGGCAGCGCCGGGTCGGGGGCCAGCAGGCCGCTGCCCAGATCCACCACCAGCGGCACACCGTGGTGCCCGGCCAGCGCGGCCAGTTCGTCGACGTCGACCGCGGCGGTGAAGCCCTCCACCCGGTAGTTGCTGGTGTGCACCTTGAGCACACAGCCGGTGTGCGGGCCGAGCGCGGCGGCGTAGTCGTCGGGGTGGGTGCGGTTGGTGGTGCCGACCTCGCGCAGCCGCGCGCCGGTGGCGGTGATCAGATCCGGCAGCCGGAATCCGGCGCCGATCTCGATGAGCTCACCGCGGCTGACCACCACCTCCTTGCCCGCCGCCAACGCGGTGGTGGCCAACACCAGCGCGGCGGCGCCGTTGTTGACCACCAGCGCGTCACCGGCGGCGGGGCAGGCGGCCAGCAGCGCGGCCCGGGCGGCCAGGCCGCGCCGCGACCGCGACCCGGTCGCCAGGTCGAGTTCGACGTCGACATACCCGCTGGCGGCGACCAGCGCGTCGACGGCGGCCGCCGACAGCGGGGCGCGACCCAGGTTGGTGTGCACCACCACCCCGGTGGCGTTGAGCACCGGGCGCAGCGTGGCCGCGCTGCGGTCGGCCAGCGCCGCGGCCACCTCCGCGGCCACCGCCTTCGGAGCCAGTTCGCCGCGGCGGGCGCGCTGCTGTACGGCGCGGACCACGGCGGCCACCACGTGCTCGCCGAGGCGGGCGCGGGCCCGCTCGACGGCCGGGGAGGCGAGCAGCTGATCGGTGCGCGGGATCCGCCGCCGTGGATCGGTCTGGGTCACGATCGTTCCCCCTCGGTAGGGCTGGCGGAGGCGGACGGGAATCGAACCCGCCAGACCGAGCTACTCGGCCTCACCGGTTTTGAAGACCGGGGGGACCACCAGGAACCCAAACGCCTCCGCGCCCAACCTAGTCAACGCCGCATCCGGTGCCGCGGGCAGCGCACCCGCCCCGGAGCCCGCGGTTACAGTGCACGGCAGTCCCCGACGAAAGGAGCGCCAGTGAGTGCCGACGAGGCCCCGCCAGCGAGCGCCGACGCGGCCCCGCCGGTGAGCGGGAACGACGGCGCGCTGCGGCTCACCGGCTATGCCCACGGCGGCGGCTGCGCCTGCAAGATCCCGCCCGGGGAGTTGGAGGACGCGGTGCGCGGGCTGACCGGCCAGGCCGGCGCCGACATCCTGGTCGGCCTCGACGACGGCGACGACGCCGCCGCGGTGCGGGTGGGGCCGGATCTGGCGGTGCTGTCCACCGCGGACTTCTTCACCCCGGTCGTCGATGACCCGTTCGACTGGGGCCGCATCGCCGCCGCCAACGCGCTCTCCGACATCTACGCGATGGGCGGGCGGCCCGTGGTGGCGATCAACCTGGTCGGCTGGCCGCGCGAGGTGTTGCCGTTCGAGGTGCTGCGGGAGGTGCTGCGCGGCGGGCTGGCGGTGGCCGCCGAGGCCGGCTGCCCGGTGCTCGGCGGGCACACCGTCGACGACCCCGAACCCAAGTACGGGATGGCGGTGACCGGGGTCGCCGATCCGGACCGGCTGTTGCGCAACGACGCCGGCAAGCCCGGCGTGCCGGTGACGCTCACCAAGCCGATCGGGGTGGGCGTGCTCAACAACCGGCACAAACAGACCGGGCAGGTGTTCGCCGAAGCGGTGGCCAACATGGTCACCCTCAACCGGGAAGCGGCCGGCGCGGCGCTGGCCGCCGGGATCGAGGCGGCCACCGACGTCACCGGTTTCGGGCTGCTCGGGCACCTGCACAAACTGTGCCGCGCGTCGGGGGTGGGCGCGGTGCTGCAGGCCTCGGCGGTGCCGGTGCTCGCCGGGGCGCGCGAATCGCTGCGCGCGGGGTTCGTCTCCGGTGGCACGCGCCGTAACCTGGATTGGGTGCGCCCGCAGCTGCGGGTCGGCGCCGGTGTCACCGAGGACGACCTGCTGCTGCTGGCCGATGCGCAGACCTCCGGCGGGCTGCTGGTCGCCGGCGAACTACCCGGCCACCCGGTGATCGGAGAGCTGGTGGCCGGCAACGGAATCGAGGTGCGGGCATGAGTGAATTCAAAGTCGGCGACCACGTCACGTGGAACTCCGAGGCGGGCCACGTCAGCGGCACCGTCACCAAGGTGCACACCAAGGACGTGGAGTACAAGGGGCACATGCGCCGCTGCAGCCCCGAAGACCCGCAGTACGAGATCAAAAGCGACAAAACCGATCACGTCGCGATGCACAAGGGCTCGGCGCTGCGCAAGACCGACGGCTGACGCTTCGGCGCGGTGTCCGTTGTGCGCTGCACACTCAGTGCATCGGGCAGCCGTTCGCGGCGCCCGCGGTGGCGTCGTGGTGGCGGTAGCGGGTGTCGGTGACACCGCCGCGGCGGGCCAGCACTTCGGCGATCTGGACGTTCACCGCCCACCACCGATCGCTGTGCCGGGCCCGGATCACGCGGCGCAGCCCCGCGCCGGGAACCATATCCAGCAGCATCCGGAGCTTGACGTTGGCATGGACGGCCACACCGGCCAGCGTCGTCCACGGCTGCAGCGGCACATCCCGATAGGGCGTCGCGGCGACCAAGGCGCGGGCCAACGGTTCGCCGCTGTAGTAGGCGACGGCGCCGAGCACCGGCGCCACGGCGGCGCGCGCAACCGCACCGGGCACGCCGCGGGCGGCCGCGAGGTTATCGGCGGCCGCGCGGGTCATGGTCTCGGTGCCCGAGGTCGGCCCGCCGGCGGTGGAGGCCATGTAGTCGGCCAGCAGGATGCCGTCCTCGGCGGTGGTCGGGATGATCTCGGGTGCCACCCCCAACAGGTAGGCGATGTAGGCCCAGTAACGCATCACGGCGTCGAGGTCGCGCACCGACTTGGTGCGGCCGTGGTTGTGGTCGGTCAGCATCGGCAACAGCCCCATCGTGACCGCGGCACCCATGGTGGTGCTGGTGGAGATGGGGTTGCCGTGCCGGGTGAAATGCTCGTCGCCCCAAGCTCGTCGCAGCCCCATGCGCACCTGGGCGTGCATCAGCCGCACCCGCACCGTGTCCTTGAACTCCGGGCCGTAGCGGTCGAGCATCCCCGGCTTGGTGACGGCATGGAACCATTTCATGGTCTCCAGGTTGCGAACGCGGGGCGCGTTGACGAACCGCTTGGTCGCTCCGGTCGCCGAGGACACCTCGGCGCCGACGAACGTCCCTATCGCGTCCTGGATGCCCATCCCGAGCTTGCCGGCCAGCGAGCAGTCGATCCAGAGCCGCCGGCCGCGCTCCCAATCCCTCGGGTCATGCCAGTCGGGCGGCTGATCCAGCGCGGCGAACAGGTCTACCAGCTCCGCGGGCGGGTCGGCCACCGCCGCGATGCCCTCATCGAGGGCCTGCTCGAGCAGCTGTCGTCCGCGCTTCATCCCGATCGTGCGGAAGCGCTCGACGACCGCGTCCATGAGCTCATCGCCCTGCCAGTAGTGGTCGATGAACAGGTCGAGCAGGCTTCGTTGCCGCGGCGTGGGGCGTGCCGGCCGGACGGCGTCGAAGACCGACAGCTTCGACCATGCCGGATCGGGCCGCAGTCGCGGCGGCGGCGGCCGCAGCGGCATCCCGGAGCGATAGCAGTAGTCGTAGGGATGCGGAGTCACCGGTGCGGTGCGGGTCGCGGTCATGACGCGGCCTTGTCGGAGACGGCGCGAGGCCGCGGTGGCACGGCGACGCGGCGGCGAGCGGCCTCCACCTCGCGGATCTCACCGAGCAGCCGCGGTGCGTTGAGCACGGCGCGCGCGGTGTGCCGATACGCCTGGCGCACCAGCAGATTGGGCTGCTGGAAATCGACCGCGGCCTGCACCGGTTCGGGCATCATGTCCATGATCACCCAATAGGCCAGGCCGTAGAAGGGGCGCAACGGGGTGATGCCCGGCGGGTTGAGCAGCTGCAGGTACTTGATGTTGTCGGCGTTGAGACCCACTTCCTTGGCCGACGGGGATTCGGTGAGCACCCGGCGGCACTCCGCCCTGCTCCGCGGTAGGTCGGTGCCGCCGAGGGCCTCCCCGATTCGGGCGTACTCCCGGTAGAACTGGTCCAAGTCCCGGCCCCGCAACGGTTTCGGGTGATAGCGCCGGTGCGCACCGGCCAGTCCGTCGACCACGCTGGCGTAGGTCCAGCGGAAGAACTCCGGTTCGTCGGCGTCGTAGGGTTTGCCGTCCGGTCGGATGCCCTTGACCCGATGGTGCATGGCTTTGACGGTCTGGCACAGCGATTCGGCGGTCTCGGTGGAGCCGTAGACCACCCCGGTGAAGAAGGAGAACGTGTGGCCGGCCCGCACCATCAGACCGTCTTTGGAGAAGGTGCCGGACCGCACGGTGCCGTCGGGGCGCCGGCCGACCAGCTTGGAGTGGTCATATACCGCGTACTGAATGTCCTGGTGCAGGATGTCGATGATCGCGGTGTTGACCATGCCGACGACGATCGACGGGGTGTGGGTGTGGACGTACCAGGCGGCACTGTCGGGTCCGAACCAGCCGGGATCGCCGAGTGGGCCGGCGAAGCGGGCCTTCTTGAAATACTCCGGCCGCTGGATCTCGAAGAACAGGTCCATCGGGTTGAGCACGGCGGTGGGTCGTCGGCGAAGTTCCGTCCAGATCGGTGAGAGGTCGACCGCCGAACCGTCGTCGAGGGGCAGCACCAGGCGAGCGAGTTCGTCGATGGGGTTGACGGAGGGGAGCAGACGGTCGAACGGGGCCATCGTCGCGCCTTTCTGTCGAGCAGCGTGTGTGCGCTACCTCACAATCCAGGCTAGAGTTGAACTCAGCTCGACTTCCACTCACTTTTCGGCGAGCAGACTTTTCGGCGAGGTCCCCGCGTATGGCCAGGTCATCACGGAGCATTCCGCAGCAGATTCGTGCGCAGCGCACGATCGAGGAGATCCTTGCCGCATCTGCTCAACTTTTGGACCGGGACGGATATCAGGGTCTGTCGACGAACCGGATCGCTGAGGAAGCCCATCTCAGCATCGGAACGGTCTACCGCTACTTCGCCGACAAAGACGCGATCGTCCTCGCGCTGCGCGGCCACGCCGAAGAGGACATCATGCGCCGGTTGGTGGCCGCGTTGGCGGAAGCGCTGTCGATGGAGGTGACAGCCGGCGCCCGCCACGTCCTCGCGGTGCTGGTCGACGCGCTCGAAGAGCACCGCGGCGTGATGGGCGCGGTCATCAACGACCTGCCGATGGGCAGCCAGAGCAACGTGTTGCCCGGCATCGAAGAGCACCTCCACCATCTGGCCCGGCTGACGCTGTTGCAGCACTACCCGCAGCTGGACTCGGCCGATGCCGACGAGATCATCTACCTGGGCATGGGCACGGTGCTCCAACTCGCCTTGCGCATCGCGATCGACCGTCCACCCGGGATGAGCAAAGAGTCACTGCTCGACCGGGCCGCCGCACTGTTGGTGGGGGCGAACCAGATCCTCGCGGCGCAGACCGCGGCCGAAGAAACCTAGTCCACCGTGGTGATCGCGTCGTCGACGACCCCGGCCGCGCGGCGGGCGTCCAGGCGACGCTTCTGCGGCTCGACCGTGTAGCGCGGGTCCTTCGCCGAGGCGATGCCGGCCTCGAAAATACCCAGCCGGGTCAGCGCCGACCCGGCCAGCAACGCCAGACCCGACGCCGCGGCCACCGGCCGGTACCGCCCGCCCAGCGCCGTACCGATCCCGCCCGCGACGACCAGGCGCTGCGCCCACCGCAGCTGACGGCCGGGTCGGCCCTGCTGCAGCGGCTCGACCGTCACCGGGTCCATCCGACGCTCCATCACCCGGCTGGCCACCAGATCGGCGATCACCCCCAGCAGCGCGAACCGTCGTGCCGGGCCGGCTTGGTCAACCGGGGTGGTGATCATCGCCAGCCCGCCTGCGGCCAGGCTCGCCGAGCCGGCGAACACGAACGGCAGGTCCCGGTGCGCGGCGTTCCAGGTCGGCACCGCGGTGTCGCCCAACAGGACCGCGGTGTAGACCGCCAGCGGCGGAGCCAGCACCGCGGCCTCCAAGCCCGCCGCGGGCGCCGCGGCGTGCAGCACCGGGCGCAGCCGGCCCAGCGGCAGCCGGCCCCCGGTGAGCCGGTCCACCTCGGCGCCGGCCGCCACTGCCGCGCCGGCGCCGAACGCCGAGAGCAACCAGGAGCCCAGGTTCATCGGTGAGGTCGGCTTCACGATGCGTAGCATGTTGAGGAAGCGTTCCGGGCGTCCCAGGTCGGCGATGAGCGCGAGCGCGCCGAGGCCCGTCGCGGCCAGCGCGGCCAGCCGGGAATTGCGTCGCAGCGCGGCCCGGCCGGTGAGCTGCGCACCGGCACCCAGCACCGCCGACCCGCCGGCCACGCCCCCGAAAAACAGGTAGGCGGCGATCTTTTCGTCCCACGGCGGCGGCTTGACCACCGGACGTCCATAGTAGGAACTGAACTGCACGTCGGGCACCATCGGTGTCTCCCGACGGCCCCCGCCGCGACGGCGACGCCGGGTTCCCGCCGCGCGTTCGCCGAATGGCCCGCTCACGAGCGCCCCCGCCAGAACGCCACCACCGCGGCGCCGGCCATGCCGGCCGCCGCCCACAGTGACCGGGTGAACATCGCCGGCAGGTCCGCGGTGGGCACCCGCGGATCCGGCGGCAGCCCGTACACCTCCGGCTCGTCGAGCAGCAGGAAGATCGATCCGGTTCCGCCGACGCCGTCGTGGTCGTTGGCGCCGTACAACCGGGCCTCGGTCAGGCCCTGGGCGTGCAACTCGGCTACCCGGGCGCGGGCCCGGGCCAGCATCTCGTCGCGGTCGCCGAACCGGATCGACTCGGTGGGGCAGGTCTGCGCGCAGGCCGGCTGCTCGCCGTCGACGAGCCGGTCGTAACACATCGTGCATTTCTGCGCGATGCCGGTCTCGCGATGTTGCGGTCCCCGTTCGGTTTTCGGGGCGGCCACCCCGTCGGGGCGGCGTTCGATCACCCCGAACGGGCAGGCCGCCACACAGTTGCCGCAGCCGTTGCAGACGTCGTCTTGGACCACCACGGTGCCGAACTCGGTGCGGAACAGCGACCCGGTGGGGCAGACATCCAGACAGCCGGCGTGGGTGCAGTGCTTGCACACGTCGGAGGCCATCAGCCAGCGGAACTCCGGGGTGTCCGGCGGGCTGGTGTCGTCGGGTGTCTCGGCTTCGGCGGGGCCGCCGATGCGCGGCATGCCCAGGTCGGTCAGGGCGCGCCCGGCGTCGCGGGCCTGGGTGATCCGGTCCTGGGTCTGCTCGACGAAGGCGACGTGGCGCCAGGTGTTGGCGCCCAACGCGCCGGTGTTGTCATAGGAGGAACCCAGCAGCTCCAACTCGCCGTCGCGGGGCAGGCCGTTCCACTGCTTGCAGGCCACCTCGCAGGCCTTGCAGCCGATACAGATCGAGGTGTCGGTGAAAAACGCCTTGCGTGGCCGGGGTTCGGGCCAGCGCGCATCCGCGCTGGGATCGGTGGGCCCGGTCAGCTGACCCATCAGCTCTCCTCCTCGCTGGTGACCCGCTCCTGGCCGGTCGCCACCGTCACCCCGGCACGGGACTGATACTCGGCGACCAGTTCCAGCAGTCGCGGGCCGCGCGGGCGGCGGCCGGGCCGGATGTCGCACAGGCCGGCCTTGGACTCCTGGATGTGCACGTTGGGGTCGAGGGTGATGCCGAGCAGGTCGTTGGCGGCGTCCCCGCTGACCACCGCGTCCCCGCCGACCCCCCAGTGGTAGGGCAGCCCGATCTGGTGCACGGTGCGGTCACCGAGCCGCAGCGGCGCCATCCGCTCGGTGACGAGCACCCGGGCTTCGATCGCCGCGCGCGGCGAGATGATCGTGGCCCAGCCGTAGGGTTCGAGGCCACGCTCGGCGGCCAGTTGCGGGGAGACCTCGCAGAACATCTCCGGTTGCAGCTCCGACAGGTAGGGCAGCCAGCGGCTCATCCCGCCGGCGGTGTGGTGCTCGGTCAGCCGGTAGGTGGTGAACACGTACGGGTAGACCGCGGCGGCGGGATCGGTACCGCTGGGCGCGGCGAGGTTGTCCCGGCGCGGGAACAGCACCCGGGCCGGGCTTTGCTGCTGCGGGTACAGCGGGTTGGGCACCGGCGATTCCGGCGGCTCGTAGTGGGTGGGCAGCGGGCCGTCGACCAGCCCGGTGGGGGCGAACAGCCACGCCTTGCCGTCGGCCTGCATGACGAACGGGTCGTCGCCGGCCAGGGCGGCGGGCCCGCCGACGGTCGGGTCGGGCCGGGCGTCGGGAGCGCGGTCGACGACGAAGTCGGGTTCGTCGTGGCCGACCCAGCGGCGGCTGGTCTCGTCCCACCAGATGTAGCGCTTGCGTTCGCTCCACGGGCGACCGGCCGGATCCGCGGAGGCGCGGTTGTACAGGATCCGCCGGTCGGCCGGCCACGCCCAGCCCCACTCCGACTGGCTGGGGCTCGGCCCGCCGCGTGGCACCCGTCGGGCGGCGTGGTTGATCCCGTCGGCATACACCCCGGTGTAGATCCAGCAGCCCGCCGCGGTGGAGCCGTCGGCGCGCAGCTCGGTGTACGACGTCAGCGGCGCCCCGGCCGCCGGGCCGCTGAGGTGGCGGCCGTTGATCTCGGCCAAGACCGCCTCGGGGTCGGGCTCGCCGTGCTCGTCGACCGGGTAGTCCCAGGTCAGATCCAACAGCGGCCGGTCCCGCGGATCGGTGGAACCGGCCAGCTTGGCCCGGATGCGGTTGCCCAGGTCGACGAAGAACTCCAGCTCGCTTTGGCAGTCGCCGGGTGGGGTCACCGCCTGGTGGCGCCATTGCAGCAGCCGCTGGGTCTGGGTGAAGGTGCCCGACTTCTCGACGTGGGTGGCCGCGGGCAGGAAGAACACCTCGGTGTCGATGTCGGCGGCCCGCAGCTCCCCGGACTCGATCTCCGGGCCGTCCTTCCACCAGGTGGCCGACTCGATCAGGTTGAGATCACGTACCACCAGCCATTTCAGCTGCGCCATCCCCAGGCGCTGCATCCGTCCGTTGGCCGACCCGACCGCCGGGTTCTGACCGAGCAGAAAATAGCCCTCCACCTCGCCGGCGAGCATCCCGGTCACGGTCTGGTAGGTGCCGTGCGCACCGGTGAGCCGCGGCAGGTAGTGGTAGCCGAAGTCGTTGCCGGGGTGGGCGGCCTCGCCCCACCACGCCTTGAGCAGACTGATCGTGTAGGCGTCGGCGTCGGCCCAATACCCTTTCTGGGCTTTGGATCCCACCGCGTTGACGTAGTCGGCCAGGGTGTCGTGGGTGCCGGCCATCGGCATCGGCAGGTAGCCGGGCAGCAGGTCGAACAGGGTGGGGATGTCGGTGGAGCCCTGGATGCTGGCGTGTCCGCGCAGCGCCATGATCCCGCCGCCGGGCCGCCCGATGTTGCCCAGCAGCAACTGCAGGATGGTGGCGGTGCGAATGTATTGGGCGCCGAAGCTGTGCTGGGTCCAGCCGACGGCGTAGGCGAAGCAGGTGGTGCGCTCCCGCCCGGAGTTGGCGGTCATGGCCCGCGCCAGGTACTCGAAATCGCTTTCGGCGATACCGCACACCTCGGCGACCATCTGCGGGGTGTAGCGGGCGTAGTGGCGCTTGAGGATCTGGAACACCGTGCGCGGATCGGTCAGGGTGTCGTCGCGGTGGACCTGCGGATGTGCCAGGGGCGGGCCGCCGCTGCCGTGCACGTCACCGGCTCCGCGCGCCGAGGCGTGCGCGCCGTGCTCGTGCCCGCCGGCGGGGGAGTCCACGCGGCCGCCGCCGCGCGCGGCGTAGGACCACGTCGCCGGATCGTAGGCACCGGTGTCGGCGTCGAACCCGGAGAACAGACCGCCCAGGTCCTCGGTGTCGCGGTAGTTTTCGTCGATCAGGGTGGCGGCGTTGGTGTAGGCCAGCACATAGTCGCGGAACCACAGATCGTGGGTGAGTACGTAGTTGATCAGGGCACCGAGCAGCGCCACATCGGAGCCGGCCCGGATCGGGATGTGCTTGTCGCACACCGCCGAGGTGCGGGTGAACCGCGGGTCGACGTGGATGATGGTGGCGCCGCGGGCGCGGGCCTCCTCGACCCACTGGAAGCCGACCGGGTGGCATTCGGCCATGTTGGAGCCCTGGATGACGATGCAGTCGGCGTTGGCCATGTCTTGCAGGCTCTGGGTGGCGCCGCCTCGCCCGAACGAGGTTCCCAGACCGGGAACCGTGGCGGAGTGTCAAATCCGGGCTTGGTTCTCGATCTGGATGGCGCCGGCGGCGGTGAAGAGTTTCTTGATCAGATAATTCTCTTCGTTGTCGAGGGTCGCCCCGCCTAGCGCGGCGATACCCATCGTGCGGTACAGCGGCCGGCCTCGATCGTCGACGTCCTGCCAGGTGCGCCGCCGTGATTCGATGAACCGGTCGGCGATCATGTCGATCGCGGTGTCGCGGTCCATCGGCTGCCAGTCCTCGGCGCCGGGGGCGCGGTAGAGCACGCGGATCTGGCGGCCGGGGGAGTTGACCAGCTGCTCGCTGGCGGCGCCCTTCGGGCAGAGCCGGCCCCGTGAGATCGGCGAGTCGGGGTCGCCCTCGATGCCGATGACCTTCTCGTCTTTGACGAAAACCCGCTGCCCGCAGCCGACCGCACAGTACGGGCAGACGCTTTGCACCACTCGATCGGCGGTGGCGGTGCGGGGCGCGATGGCGCGGGTGCGCGCCGAGGTGGCCGCCGGACCGCGGCCCAGGAGGTCCCCGGTGCGCAGTTGGCGCAGCACCGGCCAATCCAACCGAATCTTCCTTCGCGCCATGCTCATCAGGTTAGCCCAGGCAGCAATGCGCCGGGGACGATGTCGAGGAGCATGCGCCCGCGGTGAACCGCCGGACTGCGAGTTGAATGAAAGGACCTTGGTCCTCTGGTCTAGCGGCGGCAACCGGGCCATAATTGACGGACCGGCAAAACCGGTACCTGCCCGAAGTGATGCTTCGCCGACGTGTCGCCAGTAGGTCGACTCGCCGTCCTAGGGAGGGGTCTTCACTTCGGGCAGGGCCCCACCGGGCGGCATCGCGGGGCGCGGCGTGCGGGCGCCGGGGATCAGTGCAGCTTGTTCAGCTCGGTGAGCGCCAGCGTGGAGTGCGCGTAGGCGCCGCCGGCGCGCATCTCGGCCGCCACCCAGATGGCTTCCATGA
The DNA here is from genome assembly GCF_001668625.1 of Mycobacterium sp. 1274756.6. Lineage (GTDB taxonomy): Bacteria > Actinomycetota > Actinomycetes > Mycobacteriales > Mycobacteriaceae > Mycobacterium. Next base: position 8,608 of record NZ_LZLJ01000033.1, on the reverse strand, counting down.
TCTGCTCGTCGGACGCGCCTTTGCGGTGGGCGAGTTTGGTGTGGCCCTGGATGCAGTACGGGCACTGGGTCACATGGGCGACCGCGACCGCAATCAGCTGCTTGGTCTTCTCATCCAGGGCGCCCTCGGCGAAGACCGCCTTGGAGAACGCCTCGAACGCCTCGTTCGCCTTGGGCGTCAGTTCCTTGCGGCGGTTGTAGATGTCGGCGGTGGCGGCGGGGTAGATGTCATCGGCCATGAATGTCTCCGTTCCTGATCGGGTGCCCGCGACTCAGTCGAGCAGTTGGCGCAGCACGTACTGCATGATCCCGCCGTGGCGGTAGTAGTCCGCCTCGCCGGGGGTGTCGATACGCACCACCGCGTCGAACTCGGTGTCGCCGGCCTTGACGTGCACGGTGTCGGGGATGTCGTCGGCCAGGGCCGTCACCCCGGTGATGTCGAAGGTCTCCTCGCCGGTGAGGCCGAGGGACTCGGCGTTCTCACCTTCGGGGTACTGCAGCGGCAGCACCCCCATGCCGATCAGGTTGGACCGGTGGATGCGCTCGTAGGATTCGGCGATCACCGCCTGCACCCCGAGCAGGATGGTGCCCTTGGCCGCCCAGTCCCGCGACGAGCCGCTGCCGTACTCCTTACCGGCCAGGACCACCAGCGGGGTGCCCGCGGCCAGGTAGTTCACCGAGGCGTCGTAGATCGTGGTCACCGGCCCGCCATCCTGGGTGAAGTCGCGGGTGAACCCGCCCTCGGTGTCGGGTGCCAGCTGGTTGCGCAACCGGATGTTGGCGAACGTGCCGCGGATCATCACCTCGTGGTTGCCGCGCCGGGAACCGTAGGAGTTGAAGTCCTTGCGCTCGATGCCGTGCTCGGACAGGTACTTTCCGGCCGGGGAGTCCGCCCGGATCGAGCCGGCCGGGCTGATGTGGTCGGTGGTCACCGAGTCACCCAGTTTCGCCAGCACCCGCGCCCCGGTGATGTCGGTCAATGGCTGCGGTTCGCGGGTCATGCCGTCGAAGTACGGCGGCTGACGCACATAGGTGGAGTCCGGATCCCACTGGAAGGTGTCGCTGTTGGGCACGTCGAGGTTGCGCCAGTGGTCGTCGCCGGTGAACACGTCGCCGTAGCTCTTGGTGAACATCTCGGCTTGCAGGTTGTCGTCGATGATCGCGGCGACGTCGGCCTCCGACGGCCAGATGTCGCGCAGGTAGACCGGTTCGCCGTCGCTGCCGGTGCCCAGCGGGTCCTTGAGCAGGTCGACGTGCAGGCTGCCGGCTAGCGCGTAGGCGACCACCAGCGGTGGGGAGGCCAGGAAGTTCATCTTGGTCTCCGGGTGGATGCGGCCCTCGAAGTTGCGGTTACCCGACAGCATCGAGCACACCGTCAGGTCGTTCTCGTCGACGGCCTTGCTCACCTCGGGGATCAGCGGTCCGGAGTTACCGATGCAGGTGGTGCAGCCGTAGCCGACCAGGTTGAAGCCGAGCTTGTCCAAATAGGCGGTGAGCCCGGCCTTTTCGTAGTAGTCGGTGACCACCCGCGACCCCGGGGCCAGGGTGGTCTTCACCCACGGCTTGCGGCTCAGGCCTTTTTCGACGGCGTTCTTGGCCAGCAGCGCCGCCCCCACCATCACCGACGGGTTCGACGTGTTGGTGCACGAGGTGATCGCGGCGATCACCACGTCGCCGTTGTCGAGTTCGAAATTGGTGCCGTCGGACAGCTCCACCTTGGTCGGCGACGACGGCCACTCGTGCTCTTTGCCGTCGAACCGCACGGTGCGCGGCCGGCCCGCGGGCTGGCTGACTTCGCCGAAGGCGATCGGGTCGCTGGCCGGGAAGGAGTCCGCCGAGGCCTCGTCGAGTTCGGACAGCGCCTGGGCGGTGGTCTCCGCCCCGGCGAGCAGCGCGGAGACCGCCTGCGGGGCGGCGCGCAGCGGGATGCGATCCTGCGGGCGTTTGGGTCCGGCGATGGAGGGTTCGACGGTCGCCAGGTCCAACTCGATGACCTGGGAGTAGTCCGGCTCGTGGTCGGGGTCGTGCCACATGCCCTGTTCTTTGGTGTAGGCCTCCACCAGTTTGATCTGGTGCTCGGAGCGTCCGGTCAGCCGCAGGTAATCCAGGGTGACCTGATCGACCGGGAAGATCGCACAGGTAGCGCCGTATTCGGGGCTCATGTTGCCGATGGTGGCGCGGTTGGCCAGCGGGACGTTGGCCACACCGGGCCCGAACAGTTCGACGAACTTGCCGACCACCCCGGTGCTGCGCAGCAGTTCGGCGACGGTGAGCACCAGGTCGGTGGCGGTGGTGCCGGGCTGCATCTCCCCGGTGAGTTTCAGCCCCACCACCGGCGGGATCAGCATCGACAGCGGCTGGCCGAGCATGGCGGCCTCGGCCTCGATACCGCCGACGCCCCAGCCGAGCACCCCGAGCCCGTTGACCATCGGGGTGTGGCTGTCGGTGCCCACCAGGGTGTCCGGGTAGGCCTGCTTGCCATTGTCGCCGTCGCGGGTGAACACCACCCGGGCGAGGTACTCCAGGTTCACCTGGTGGCAGATGCCGGTGCCCGGCGGCACCACCGAGAAGTCGCGGAAGGCCTGCTGGCCCCAGCGCAGCAACTGGTAGCGCTCGGAGTTGCGCTGGTATTCCAGTTCCACGTTGACCTTGAACGCGTCGGCGCGACCGAAGACGTCGGCGATCACCGAGTGGTCGATCACCAACTCGGTGGGACACAGCGGGTTGATGGCCTCGGTGTCACCGCCCAACTCGGTGATGGCGTCGCGCATCGCGACCAGGTCCACCACACACGGCACGCCGGTGAAGTCCTGCATCAGCACCCGGGCCGGGGTGAACGCCACCTCCCGGCCGTGCGCGGCCGCGGGATCCCAGTCGGCCAGCGCGCGCACCTGCTCGTCGGTGACCATCCGGCCGTCCTCGTTGCGCAGCAGGTTCTCCAGCAGCACCTTGAGGCTGTAGGGCAGGCGCGCCGAACCCTCGACGCGGTCCAGTCGATAGATCTCGTAGGTGGTGTCGTCGACGGTGAGCTGATCGCGTGCGCCGAAACTGTCCTTGGAGCTGGCCATGACTGGACCCCCTCAACGGTCGGTGGAGCTGGTCTTACCCTCCAACCTAGTCAAAAACACCTGCTCGGGGCAGGGCCTTTCGGAACCGCATGGGGCCACGACGAATTCGGGCCCCCGGCGTCGTTGCCGGGGGCCCGAAGACGGTGGTGTGGTTAGAAGGAGGTCAGCATCGCCAACAGCGGCTCGATGAACGCCATCGGGTCGAACATGGTGAACAGGTCGGTCAGGCCGGCGAAGTCGCCGATGTTGAACAGGTCGGTCATGCCGGTGGTGAGGGCGCCGATGTCGAAGAGGTTGGTGAAGGTGCCAGCGTCGAAGAGGTTGCCCAGCGTGCCGGTGATCGAGTTCACCAGTTGCTCGGGCACCGCCATCGCCGTGTCGGCGAATTCCGACATGAACCCGGTGAGCCCGCCTGTCGCGTCTCCGCCGAGGGCGCCGGCGATGATCTGCGGAATCCCTTCGGCGAGGAAGGCCAACGGGCCGATCCCGGCCCCACCTGGCAAGAGGGGGGTGAACAAGCCGGGGGTGATGGCCCCCATGTTGTCCCAGCCATTGAGGAAGGCATCAGCCAGTGTCGTCGGGGTGTTGATCAGCGCGCCGAGGCTCTCTAGCGGTCCGGCGGCATCGGAGATGGCTTGCATGCTGGCGAAGATCGCCTGAACGGTCGCGAAGACCGGCGACAAGGCGCTGATGCCGCCGGCCAGCAGCGAGCCGGTGAGACCACTTCCCACGTCGCCGACGACGTTCGCGAGGTTCTGCACGATCTCGCCGGGAATCTGAGCGGCGGGCAGGAGAGGTAGCGCCGCGCTGAACAGCAGGGTCATCATTCCGGAGTCAAATGTCGACCCCGCGCCCAGGAAATCGCCGCCGCTGATCGCCTCGATCATGCCGTCGAGGAAATAGCCCAAATTGAGTCCCGGCTGATCGTCGAGAAAAAACGCCAGCGTCCCGGTCACCGCGCCCTGCAGCCCACCCAACAGCGTCGTGCCGTAGCCCAGTTGATTCGTCAGGAACTGGGTCAACGCCGGGGCGCCGTTGTCGAGCACACCCTCGCCGATCGCGGCGATATTGCCGAAGGTATTGCCGAACAGGTCGATGACGGGGCTGATCGGGTCCAGATCGCTCAGCGCCGTCAGCTGAATGTCAACCAGGTGACTCTCAGGTAGCGCAGTCACCACTGGCGTAGCGGCGATCAGGCCAGCTCCGGCGAGGGCGACGCCCGCCGCGGCATAAGGACGAACAGCTATGTGCACGAATCTTCTCCTTTGAAATCCCTTACTAGAAGCTGAGCAGATAGCTCAAGACGGTACGTCTCGTACCGAGCATGGTCAATACCGGCGAGTAACAAAGTTTGCGGAGCGGGTCGGCTTCAAGCCGTCCGTCAAGGCGGGAGCCCGCGGCCGCAGGCAAGCCGCGCAACCGGGGCATATTGTCCGGCCGCGACGATATGGTGCGGCCATGACCTGGGGGAATCAGTACCGGCGCAGCGAACGCTCGCAGCAGGCGATCCTGCGGGCGGCGCTGGAGTTGTGCCGCGAAGTGGGCTATGAGGCGCTGCGAATCGAGGCCATCGCACGCCGCGCCGAGGTCGGGAAGCAGACCATCTACCGCTGGTGGCCATCGAAGGGCGCATTGCTGTTGGACGCGTTGCGGGACGTATCGGCGCCGGCGGGCGTGTATCCCGATACCGGGAACTTGTTCGACGACCTGCTCAACCAAATGACGGTGGCCGCGGAGTACATGTTCTCCACCGAGCGTCGCGCAGCCCTCATCGGGGTGTTCGACGCCGCCCACCACGACCGCGAACTGGCCGATCAATTACTCACCGGCGTCATCGCGCCACGAACCGAAGCGGGGATGGCCCGACTGCGCGCCGGTGTCGCGGCCGGCGATCTCGCCGCGAACACCGATGTCGCGCTGCTGCTCGAGCAGGTCTACGCGCCGCTGTACTACCGGATGCTCGTCACGGGCGAACCGGCCGATGACGATTACCTTCGCCGCCACCTGCGCGCGCTGCTGGCCGCACCGCCGTTGACGGCGGAGGGAACGCCGCCAGAGCCGGGCGCCTCGAACTAACTCGCCGGACGCGTCACCCGTGGGCGATCTTCAGCATCTCGGCCACGTCAACCAGCTTGACCCGCGGGCGACCGTGCGGCTCACCGGTGGAGCGCTCGTGGGCGTCGATCGCACGCCAGTGGTCGTTGGTCACCAGCTTCGGCTGCCGCGACGCCAGCCACTCCATCAACTCCGTACTGCGCTCCTCGCCGCCGGTGTCGATGTCGGCGGCCGCCAGGTCGGCCGCCACGGTCGCGACCGTGGCCGCCGAGTCGCTCTTGTTGGAGCCGATCACCCCCGACGGTCCGCGCTTGATCCACCCGACCACGTACTGGTTGCGGGTGCCCTCGATGCGCCCGTCGGTGTGCGGAATGGTCCCGGAGCGTTCGTCGAACGGCAGCCCCGGGGTCGGCACCCCGCGGTAGCCGACCGACCGCACCACCAGTTCGGCCGGCAACACCTCGCGCTCACCGGTGTCCCTGGCCGCCACCCGCCCGTCCTCGCCGGTGACCAGTTCGTTGCGGCCCAGCACGATCTCCTGCACCTGTCCCTCACCGCGGATCTCGATCGGGGAGGTGCGGAACCGGAACACGATCCGCCGGTTGCCCGGGGTCTGTTCGGCGCCGACGTAGCTGCGCAGCACCTTCAGATTCTGCTTGGGGTGTTTGCCCGCCGCCTCGATGTCGGCGTCGGTGATGCCGTCGAACTCGGCCTCGTCGATGACGACGTCGACGTTGGCCAGCCCCTTGAGCGTGCCCAGCTCCCGCAGCTCCGGGCTGGTGAACGTGGCCTGCAGCGGCCCGCGCCGCCCGATGATCACCACCTCCTGGATATCGCACGGCCCCAGCAGATCCAGCGCGTGATCGGCGATGTCGGTGGTGCGCAGCTCGGCGGGATCGGTGACCAGGATGCGCGCCACGTCCAACGCCACGTTGCCGTTGCCGACCACCACCGCGCGGTGGCAGGACAGGTCCGGGGTCTTGTCGTGGTAATGCGGGTGGGCGTTGTACCAGCCGACGAAGTCGACGGCGGCCACACTGCCCGGCAGGTCCTCGCCGGGGATTCCCAGGTGGCGGTCGGACTGGGCGCCGATCGCGTAGATCACCGCGTCGTAGCGTTCGGCCAGCTCGTCGGGATGCACATGGTCGCCGATGCGCACGTTGCCGAAGAACCGGAACCGGTCGTCCTCGGCGATCTTGTCGAACTGCGCGCTGATCGACTTGATCTTCGGGTGGTCGGGGGCGACGCCGGAGCGCACCAGGCCCCACGGCGTGGGCAGCATCTCCAACATGTCGACGCGCACGTCGGTGTCGTCGAGCTTCAGCAGCGAGGCCGCGGCGAAGAACCCGGACGGACCCGAACCGACGATGGCCACATGGTAGGGGCGCATTCTCCCGCTTTCTGTCGTCGCCGGCCACGGCACGCGAGGGCTGCCGCGTGGTAGCCGTGTGATGCATCTAACGGCTTCCTTCGATGCTAGCCCCGACCCGGCGGGGCGTGGCCGGTTACGCCGGTAACCTGGGGACCCGTGGAAACCGACCGGCAATCCGACATCGCCGCCCTCGACGTCACCCTCACCACCGTGGAGCGGGTGCTCGACGTCGAGGGGCTGCGTGGGCGGATCACCCAGCTCGAACAGGAGGCCTCCGACCCCAACCTCTGGGACGACCAGGCCAACGCCCAACGGGTCACCAGTCAGCTCTCCCAATCTCAGGGGGAGCTGCGCCGGGTGGAGGAGTTGCGCGGCCGGCTGGACGATCTGCCGGTGCTCTACGAGCTGGCTGCCGAGGAGACCGGCACCGCAGGTGAGGACGCCCGCGCCGAGGCCGACGCCGAACTGCGTGCCCTGCGCGCCGACATCGAGGCGATGGAGGTGCGCACCCTGCTCTCCGGGGACTACGACGAACGCGAGGCGCTGGTCAACATCCGGGCCGGAGCCGGGGGCGTCGACGCCGCCGACTGGGCCGAGATGCTGATGCGCATGTACATCCGGTGGGCGGAGAAGCACAACTACCCGGTCGAGGTGTTCGACACCTCCTACGCCGAGGAAGCCGGCATCAAAAGCGCCACCTTCGCGGTGCACGCCCCGTTCGCCTACGGGACGCTGTCGGTGGAGCAGGGCACCCACCGGCTGGTGCGGATCAGCCCATTCGACAACCAGAGCCGCAGACAGACCTCGTTCGCCGAGGTGGAGGTGCTCCCGGTGGTGGAGACCACCGACCACATCGAGATCCCCGAAAGCGACGTGCGCGTCGACGTATACCGCTCCAGCGGGCCGGGCGGGCAGTCGGTCAACACCACCGACTCGGCGGTGCGGCTGACCCACGTGCCCACCGGGATCGTCGTCACCTGTCAGAACGAGAAGTCGCAGCTGCAGAACAAGGTGGCGGCGATGCGCGTGCTGCAAGCGAAGCTGTTGGAGCGCAAGCGATCCGAGGAGCGCGCCGAACTCGACGCGCTCAAGGGCGACGGCGGCAGCTCCTGGGGCAACCAGATGCGCTCCTATGTGCTGCACCCCTATCAGATGGTCAAGGACCTGCGCACCGAACACGAGGTCGGCAACCCCAGCGCGGTGCTCGACGGCGACATCGACGGCTTCCTCGAGTCCGGGATCCGCTGGCGCAACCGGCCCGACGAGGACTGAGCGGCGCGCATGACCGGCACCGACTACGTGGCCCTGCCGCTGGAGCAGAGTTGGCAGCGGTTCTGGCACGGCGAGATCGGCGTCTGGATCCTCGACAAGGGCCTGCGGATCACGCTGCTGGTGCTCGGTGCGGTGCTGGCCGCGCGGTTCATCAACTGGGCCGCCCGCCGGATCGCGCGCCGCTTCGAGGAGGAGTTCCAAAGCGGCGACGCGCTGGTGCGCTCCGAGGAGTCCAAACACCGGCAGGCGCTGGCCGCGGTGGTCTCCTGGGGCGCCATCGTGCTGTTGTTCGTGGTGGTCGCGGTCAAGATCACCGACATCGTCGACGTGCCGATCGGATCGCTGGCCGCCCCGGCCGCGGTGCTCGGCGGTGCCCTCGGTTTCGGCGCCCAGAAGCTGGTGCAAGACCTGCTCAGCGGCTTCTTTCTGATCCTGGAGCGCCAGTACGGCTTCGGTGACCTGGTGCGCCTGGAGTTGACCTCCACGGCGATCGCCGAAGGCACCGTCGAGGACGTCACCTTGCGGGTGACCAAGCTGCGCACCGCCGACGGCGAGGTCTATACCGTCCCCAACGGGCAGATCGTCGAATCGCTGAACATGTCCAAGGACTGGGCGCGGGCGGTCGTCGACATCCCGGTGCCGACCAGCGCCGATCTCAGTGTGGTCAACGACGTGCTGCACGGCGTGTGCGAACGCGCCGTGGAGAAGGACACACCGCTGCACGATCTGCTGTCGGGCAAACCGACGCTGATGGGGGTGGAGAGCATCCAGCTCGACACCGTCAACCTGCGGATGGTCGCCCGCACCCTGCCCGGCAAGCAATTCGAGGTCGGCCGGCGGCT
>NZ_LZLJ01000032.1 GCF_001668625.1 Mycobacterium sp. 1274756.6 | reverse complement strand
TGCCCCGCCCTACCGCGGGCCGGTCGCGGCGCGGACCGGCCTCACCATTCGATGCCCTTCTGGCCCTTGCGCCCGGCGTCCATCGGATGTTTGACCTTGGTCATCTCGGTGACCAGGTCGGCGGCGGCCGTCAGCGGTTCGGGGGCGTCGCGTCCGGTGATCACCACGTGCTGTTTGCCGGGGCGGGCCAGCAGGGTGGCCACCACCTCGTCGACGTCGACCCAGCCCCACTTGAGCGGATAGGTGAACTCGTCGAGCACGTAGAAGTCGTGTTCCTGCGCATCGAGGCGGCGGGCCACCTCGGCCCAGCCCTCGGCGGCGGCCGCGGCGTGGTCGTCCGCGCTGCCGGGTTTGCGCGACCAGGACCAGCCCGAGCCCATCTTGTGCCACTGCACCGCGGCGCCAACGCCGTGCTCGTCGTGCAGATCGCCGAGCCGGCGGAAGACGGCCTCCTCGCCGACCTTCCACTTCGCGCTCTTGACGAACTGGAACACCCCGACGCTCAGCCCGGCGTTCCAGGCCCGCAACGCCATTCCGAACGCGGCGGTCGACTTGCCCTTGCCCGGGCCGGTGTGCACGGCCAGCAGCGGGGCGTTGCGGCGCTGCTTGGTGCTCAGCCCGTCGTCGGGCACCACCAGCGGCTGTCCCTGCGGCATCGCGGTTCCTCCTCGACGGTCAGGCCGCGCTGCGCACGGCCATGGTCAGCTGATCGGCGCGCAGCTGTTCCAGCCGCACCAGCGGTGCGCCCAGTTGGCCGGCGAGCCGGTCGGCCAGACCGAGGCGCACGAACGACGTCTCGCAGTCCACCACCACCGCGGCCGCGCCCTGCGCGACCAGCCGGGCCGCGGCGGTGGCGCTGCGGCCCAGCGGATCCGGGCCGCCGGTGGCCCGGCCGTCGGTGAGCACCACCACCAGCGGCCGGCGCGCGGGGTCGCGGACCCGTTCCCGGGCGACCAGGTCGCGGGCGGTGATCAGCCCTTCGGCCAGCGGGGTTTTGCCGCCGGTGTCGAACTGGGCCAGCCGTCGCCCGGCGATGTGCGCCGAGGAGGTGGGCGGCAGCAGCAGGTCGGCCTGGCGGCCGCGGAAGGTGATCACCGCGACCTTGTCGCGGCGCTGGTAGGCGTCGCGCAGCAGGGACAGCGCCGCCCCGCTGACCGCGGCCATCCGGTCGCGGGCCGCCATCGACCCGGACGCGTCGACCAGGAAGATCACCAGGTTGCCCTCGCGGCCCTCCCGCACCGCGCGGCGCAGATCCGCCGCGCCCGGCCGCAGCCGGCCCGGGCCGCCGGCGTTCTCCGCGGCGGCCAGCACGGTGGCGAACAGGTGCAGCCCGTGGCCGGGCGCGCCGGGCTCGGCGGCCCGGACCTTCATCCCGGTGCTGTTGCGGGCGCGGGAGCGTCGCCCCGGCACGCCCTCCCCCACCCCGGGCACGGTGAGCGCGCGGGTGCGGAACAGTTGGGTGGGCGGCGCGCTGCGGCCCGGCGGGCGGCTCGACACCGCGGACTGCGACCCGGAATCCTGTTGCGCGGGTTCGGTTTCCGAGTCACCGGGCTGGCCGCCCCCGGGCGGGTCCGGATCCGAGTCCGGGTCGGGGTCGGGGTTCTCGGCGTCGGCGCCGGCCTGGGACAGCGCCTCGTCGAGCTGTTCGGGGTCGATGCCCGGGTCGTCGAAGGGGTCGCGGCGGCGGCGGTGCGGCAACGCCAGCTCGGCGGCCACCCGCACGTCCTCCTCGGCGACGCTGTCCGCCCCGCGCCACGCGGCGTGGGCCACCGCGGTGCGGGCCACCACCAGGTCGGCGCGCATCCCGTCGACGTCGAAGGCGGCGCACAGCGCGGCGATGCGGCGCAGTTCGAGGTCGGGCAGCTCCACGTCGTCGACCCGGCCGCGGGCGGCGGCGATCCGGCGCGCCAGGTCGATGTCGTCGGCGGCGTAGCGGTCGGCGAACCCGTCGGGGTCGGCCTCATAGGCCATCCGCTGGCGCACCACCTGGGTGCGCACGTCGACGTCGCGGGAGGCGTACACCTCCACGGTGAGCCCGAAGCGGTCCAGCAGCTGCGGGCGCAGCTCGCCCTCCTCGGGGTTCATCGTGCCGATGAGCACGAAGCGGGCCTCGTGCGAGTGCGAGATGCCGTCGCGTTCGATGTGCACCCGGCCCATCGCGGCGGCGTCGAGCAGCACGTCGACCAGGTGGTCGTGCAGCAGGTTGACCTCGTCGACGTACAGCACCCCGCCGTGGGCGCGGGCCAGCAGGCCCGGGGAGAAGGCGTGCTCGCCGTCGCGCAGCACCTTCTGCAGGTCCAGCGAACCCACCACCCGGTCCTCGGTGGCCCCGATCGGCAGCTCGACCAGCCGGGCGGTGGCGCCGGTGGTGCCGGGCAGGGCGGCCAGCAGCGCGGCCAGCCCCCGCACGGCGGTGGACTTCGCGGTGCCCTTCTCGCCGCGGATGAGCACGCCGCCGATCTCGGGGCGCACCGCGCAGAGGATCAGCGCCAGGCGCAGCCGGTCGTGGCCGACGATCGCGCTGAACGGGTACGGTTTCGGGCCGGTCTGCTCGGCTGTCACGGTGAAACGCCGTCAGCCTGCAACCCGAGCACCTTGGTGCCCCAGGACCAGACTTCCTCGAACAGCGCGGGCTCGTCGGAGAGCTTGGTGCCCAGCGACGGCACCATCTCCTTCAGGGTGGGCAGCCAGCCCGGGAAGCGCTCTGGGAAGCAGCGCTCCAGCACGTCGAGCATGGCCGGCACCGCGGTGGACGCGCCCGGGGAGGCGCCGAGCAGCCCGGCCATCGTGCGTTCGTCGTCGACGAGGGTGGTGGTGCCGAACTCCAGCACCCCCTTGAGCCCGTCGGGGCGGATGACCTGCACCCGCTGGCCGGCCTCGATGGTCTCCCAGTCGCCGTCGCGGGCGGTGGGCGCGAACTCGCGCAGCGCATCCACCCGGTCGGCGTCGCTGAGCACCAACTGGCTGACCAGGTAGTTCACCAGGCTCAGCTCGCTGACCCCGATGCTGGCCATCTGGATCAGGTTGTTGGCCTTGATCGACTTGGGCAGGTCGGTGAAATGCCCCTGCTTCAAGAACTTCGGGGTCCAGCCGGCGAACGGGCCGAACAGCAGGAACGGCTTGCCGGCGATGACCCGGGTGTCCAGGTGCGGCGCCGACATCGGCGGCGCCCCCAGCGGCGGGAACCCGTAGACCTTGGCCTGGTGCCCGGCGGTCAGCTCCGGGTTGCCGGTGCGGATGAACTTGCCGCCGACCGGGAACCCGGCGAAGCCGCGGGCGGCCTTGACGCCGGCCTTCTGCAGCAGCGGCAGCGCCTGGCCGCCGGCGCCGACGAAGACGAACTTGGCGTTGATGGTGCGGGTGGCGCGGGTGCGGCGGTTGCGGACCTTGACCGCCCAGCTGCCGTCGGACTGCCGGGACAGGTTGCGGACCTCGTGGCCGAAGAGCGCGCTGATGCCGCTGTTGACCCCGTAGGCGATGAGCTGGCGGGACAGCGCGCCGAAGTCCACGTCGGTGCCGTCGGTGGACCAGTTCAGGGCGACCGGCTCGGAGAAGTCGCGTCCGGCGGCCATCAGCGGCAGCCGGCGGGCGAACTCGTCGGGGTCGTCGATGAACTCGGTGGCGGCGAACAGCGGGTTGGCGGCCAACGCCTCGCGGCGCCGCCGCAGGTAGTCCACCCGGTCGGCGCCGTGCACGAAGCTGACGTGCGGGATCGGGTTCAAGAAGTTGCGGACGTCGGTGAGGATGTTGTTCTCCACCGCGTACGCCCAGAACTGCCGGGTGACCTGGAACTGCTCGTTGACCGTCACCGCCTTGGTGATGTCGATGGAGCCGTCGGGCAGCTCGGGGGTGTAGTTGAGCTCGCACAGTGCGGAGTGCCCGGTGCCGGCGTTGTTCCACGGGTCGCTGCTTTCGGCGGCCGCCCCGTCGAGGCGCTCGATCAGGGTGATCGACCAGTCCGGCTGCAGCTGCCGCAGCAGCACGCCCAGCGTGGCGCTCATGATCCCCGCGCCAACCAGCACGACGTCGGTCTTCTCGGTTCGGGCTTCCTTCGGGTCTGACACCACTGTCCTTAGAAGTCGGGCGGTTCGGTACCGGCCTTTAGATTATCGCGACGGGTTGCGCCCCGGCCTCGGGCCGCTGGGTTGGCCACCTAAGCTGGTACGACGATGCAAACCTACGATCTCGCCATCATCGGCACCGGGTCGGCCAACTCGATTCTCGACGAGCGGTACGCCGGCAAGCGGGTGGCGATCTGCGAGCAGGGCCGCTTCGGCGGCACGTGCCTCAACGTCGGCTGCATCCCCACCAAAATGTTCGTCTACGCCGCCGACGTGGCCCGCACCGTCACCGAGGCGGGCCGGTACGGCGTCGACGCGACCCTGACCGGGGTGCGCTGGGGCGACATGGTCTCCCGCATCTTCGGGCGCATCGACCCGATCGCCGAGGGCGGGGAGAACTACCGGCGCAGCGACCCGGCCATCGACGTCTACGACACCCACACCCGCTTCGCGGGCCCCGACGAGGGCGACGGCTATCTGCTGCGCACCGCGGGTGGGGAGGAGTTCCGGGCCACCCGGGTGGTGCTCGGCGCCGGGTCGCGGGCCACCGTGCCGGCGGCCATCGCCGACAGCGGGGTCAGCTACCAGACCAGCGACACCATCATGCGGATCCCGGAGCTGCCGGAGCACCTGGTGATCGTCGGGGGCGGGTTCATCGCCGCGGAATTCGCGCACATCTTCTCCGCCTTCGGGGTGCGGGTCACCCTGCTGCTGCGCAGCGGCGCCATGCTGCGTCACCTCGACCCCACCCTCACCGAGGCGTTCACCCGCATCGCCGCCGATCAGTGGGAAGTGCGCAACCACTGCAGCGTGGTCGACGGCCGCGACGTCGCCGGCGGCGTCGAACTGACCCTCGACGACGGGTCGGTGCTCGCCGCCGACATGCTGCTGGTGGCCACCGGGCGCCGGCCCAACGGGGACCTGCTCAACGCCGAGGTCGCCGGGGTGGAGGTGCACTCCGGGCGGGTCTCGGTCGACGAGTACCAGCGCACCACCGCGCGCGGAGTGTTCGCGCTCGGTGACGTCTCCTCGGCCTACGAACTCAAGCACGTCGCCAACCACGAGGCCCGGGTGGTGGCCGACAACCTGCTCCGCGACTGGGACGACACCGCGGCGATGACCGCCGCCGATCACCGGTTCGTGCCCGCGGCGGTGTTCACCCACCCGCAGGTGGCCTGGGCGGGGCTGACCGAGACCGAGGCGCGGGCCCGCGGGCTGGACATCTCGGTGAAGGTGCAGGACTACGGCGACGTGGCCTACGGCTGGGCGATGGAGGACACCACCGGGATCGTCAAGCTGGTCGCCGAGCGCGGCACCGGGCGGCTGCTGGGTGCGCATCTGATGGGTCCGGCGGCGTCGTCGTTGATTCAGCCGCTGCTGCAGGCGATGAGTTTCGACTTGCCCGCCCGGGAGATGGCGCGGGGGCAGTACTGGATTCACCCGGCGCTGGCCGAGGTGGTGGAGAACGCACTGTTGGGGCTGCAGTGACGGGTGTTTCGGCTCAGTAATCACTTGCGTCCCAATGATTTTGGTGGCTGTTTCAGGCCGGTTTTGGGGTGCGCGATGTCGCCCGAGCGCGCTATAATTCGAACATGCGTTCGAGTAGCCGGGAAGAGGTCGTCGAAGTCTTCGACGCCCTAAGCGCCGACCT
>NZ_LZLJ01000031.1 GCF_001668625.1 Mycobacterium sp. 1274756.6 | reverse complement strand
GGCACCACCGACGAACCCGGCGACAACGGCGCACTCACCGTGGCGAAGACCGTCGTTTCCGTGGGCCCATAGCCGTTAAGCATCACCCGCCCCGGAGCCCACCGATCCACCACCTCAACCGGGCACGGTTCAGCAGCCACCATCAACGCCGTCGACTCCAAACCCTTCGGCGACAATGCGGCAATGGCCGATGGAGTTTGGCTCAACACAGTGACCTGCTCGGCGACAAGCAACTCCTGCAAGTCCTGGGCCGAATGCCTCACCTGCTCGGGCACCACCACCAGCCGGCCCCCGTGCAGCAACGCTCCCCACACCTCCCACACCGAATAGTCAAACGCCAACGACGAGCACGCTGCCCACGTCTGGCTAGCCCCCAACGTGACACCACCATCAAACCCGTCAAACAACCGCGTCACATTGCGGTGGGTGACGGCCACGCCCTTCGGTCTGCCGGTGGTGCCTGAGGTGTAAATGACATAGGCGATATCGTCGGCCGCCGGCCCGAATGGCAGCACGGTGGCCGGTTGATCAGCGATCACCGGGTCGGCGATATCGATGACCGT
>NZ_LZLJ01000030.1 GCF_001668625.1 Mycobacterium sp. 1274756.6 | reverse complement strand
CGGTGCAGGCGCTTCGGGGGCCGGCGGCGGCGCCTCGGGTTTCGGCGACGGCGGCGCCTCCGGTTTCGGGGGTGCCGCCTCCTGGCTGGGCACCGCGTGCGCGCCGGTGCGCGGCGGCGGTGTCTTCGACGATCCGTCCCCGGCGACCACCGAGACGACGAGAGCCGCGATGGCGATCATCGCCACCGCCGCCGCACCGCTGACCGCCAGCACCACCGGGTTTCGCGATTCCTGGTCGTGGCTGTGGAAATCGAGCTGGGCGGAGTCCAGTCGCTCGCCTGCTCCTTCGGCGACCGGCAGGTCGGGGTAGTCGTTGTCGGGCAACGCGCTGTAGGCCAGCGCCGCGTTGTCGCTCGTCGCGCCGTAGTCGATGCCGGTGCCGCCCACCGGGCTCGGTACGGCGGCTGCCCGTAGCGCCTCCAGGTCCACCGCCCCGGTGCCGAGGTCCTGCGCCCAAGCCATCGCCTGGGTGGAGGAGGCGAATAGCGGAGCGTGCGCGCTGGCCAATCCGGCGCCGCGCGCCAGCGCCAACTCCGGCTCGCCGGGGAAGCTCACCGGCAACGACGTCGCTTCCTCGAGGCGTGATTTGACGGCTGCGAGCGCAACCCCCGAACCCACGACGAACACCCCGCCGGGCGGTTCGGGCACGTCTTCGACGCAGGAGACCAGCTCAGCGAGTTCGTCTGCGAGTTCTCCCTCACCCAACCGATGCCGGTGCACGTCGGCGATCGCGCCGTCGGCCGAGTTGACGGTGGCCACTGTCGCGCTGGTCGGTGTCACGTACAGCAGCGCGGTGTGCGCGTCGCCGAGAGCACTGCCCGCCGACTGCGTCAACGCCACCGCGGCGAGAAACGCCGAGACGACCATGACGTCATCGACCTGCTGGCGGGCGAGGGCGTCGCGCAGCAGGTCGCCTTCGATCGGGTCGCTGAACGCCACACCAACCGACGAGATTCGATGGCCCGCCGCGGCCGCGCCGCGCCGCGCCTGACGGATAGCGGTCACCACTTGGTCAGAAACCGCTTCACCGGCCGGGACGTCGAACGTCTCGTGCTCGATGGTGGTCCCGTCGGCGCTCTCTCCTCCGGTCAAGACCATGCAGACGGTGGGCGACGCTATCGAGACGCCCATCGCGATGTCCACGACCCCTCCAATGCCATCGCTCGTTTGCAGGTGTTTATGGTTCCCGGTCTGGGCGACGGTTAACCGGCTGTCCCCGCCGATGTGCCGCCACCGGGTCGTGCGCATGGGGCTGAATTACGCCAGCCCTTGTATCAACTGTACGCTTCGCCGCCGCGCCCCCGGAACACGCCCGATCCGGGGTTTACGCAGGTCGAGCGGGTTCGGTGGCGCCGTGCCCGCCGCGGCGCGGGCCCGTGAAATCCCTCACAACCGCGAGTGAAGCCCCAGGTAGCGGTTTCCGCGGTTCGCCGCCATGACGGTTCACTCGCCGCGGAGTTCCTCACTCGCGGGGCGGGTCTTGGCGCGGCTGGGCGCTGACGAAGTTCTGGTAGGACCGCGACGGGGTGGGACCACGCTGGCCCTGATATTTCGAGCCGACGCGGGCACTGCCGTAGGGATGCTCGGCGGGACTGGTCAGCCGCAGCAGACACAGTTGGCCGATCTTCATGCCCGGCCAGAGCGTGATCGGCAGGTTGGCCACGTTGGAGAGCTCCAGGGTGATGTGGCCGCTGAAGCCGGGGTCGATGAAGCCCGCGGTGGAGTGGGTCAACAATCCGAGTCGACCGAGCGAGGACTTGCCCTCCAGCCGGCCGGCGAGGTCGTCGGGCAGACTCACCAACTCCAGGGTGGAGCCCAGCACGAACTCGCCGGGGTGCAGCACGAACGGTTCGCCGTCGACGGTTTCGACCAGGCTGGTCAGGTCATCTTGCTGCCGCGCCGGGTCGATGTGGGTGTAGCGCGTGTTGTTGAAGACCCGGAACAGGCTGTCGAGACGGACGTCGATGCTGGACGGCTGCACCAAGGTGTCGTCGAGCGGGTCGATGCCCAGGCGTCCGGCGGCGATTTCGGCGCGCAGATCGCGATCGGAGAGCAGCACGTGATGAGCGTAGCGGCAGGGGGTTGAACGAGCCCGGGGGCGCGGTGTGCGGCGCAGTCGCGACGTGATGCTAGCCTTCCCAGTGACCAGCGCCGATGTAGTTCAATGGTAGAACATCAGCTTCCCAAGCTGAGAACGCGGGTTCGATTCCCGTCATCGGCTCCACCCACCGGAGCGAGGCGCTGCGCTACGGCTTTACCGCGGCACTCGGGCTTCTGAGACACCACGCACAGCCAGGTGCGGGCATTCGGGTACTCGCTGGTGCTCGTCGGCGGGTCAGTGTCGGTGCCGGGGCTATACTGCGGGTGCTTCATGAGTTGCCGTCGCCAAGCTCCGACTGGGCGGCACGCCAACCCCACGCTCGTGGGTGGCTCGGATGACGAAGCGGTCGACATCAACCGGTGTCGACAAGAGCGCCTCCGCTTTCGGAGGCCCGATCATCTCGGGATCGAGCATGGCGAACGCGAATCCGGGTCAGCATCGATCAACCGCTGGCCACTCCTCCTATGTGGCCCCACGCCGCGCCGCGAGTGTTGTCGGGCGTGTTCTAACTCCTGAGCAGTTGGCCAAGAGGTACTCGCATTTGTGCCGGTTCACCATGCACCGCCGACGCCCGAGTCTGTTGCCGCGGGACCCCGGCTGGGTCTGGGCCGAGCGGGTCCGACAGGCGACGGCGCAGGTGGCTCATCAGCGCGCACAGGCCAAGGCCGACGAGCGAGAAGCGGCTGTCTGGTGCGCGACGTGTCGGCACGACCATGCGCCGGATCAGAACTCGTCGCCCGGCAAGGACTCATGACGCCCTTCGCACACAACCCCAGCCGTTTCGCCCGAAACTTACGAATGAGAGGCCGGCCCCCGGCAGGAAGAGGTAGTCGCGATGTTTCGGTTGGTCAGTTCGTCAGATCCCAACGCCGTGAACAGTTTTGCGGTGCGCGCCCATTACGCCCAGCGTCTGGTGTTGACGACGGCGGTGTGCCGTGAACTCCGAGCCGCCACCGAAGACGACGTGCTCAGCCTCCGCGCCCGCGAAGCGCTTGCCCTGTTGTCGTGGTGGATGCGCGAGTCCTATGACCTGCCCCGCGGTGGCGTCGACTATTGGCACGGCCTTGACGACCCTCGGTTAACGGAGTTCGCCCCCGACTTCAAAGAAGAACTCTTTCTCGGCACCCGGGTATGCGGGGCGCTGTTCATGGCTTACACCGCCGACAAGTCCTGGGAGCTCGAGAGCGACATCGAACAGATCCGCCGGCAGCTGCGCGCTTACCGCGAGGCCCGCGGTTCCGATGACTGCGTCAGTGAGGAGTGTTGACGCCGGTTGAAAACTAGGCCAGTCGCGCCGGTCGAAAAGTAGGCCACCCGACCAGATTGGATGGGTGATCT
>NZ_LZLJ01000029.1 GCF_001668625.1 Mycobacterium sp. 1274756.6 | reverse complement strand
CCACTTCACAACCGGAGGCCCTCACCTGTCAGGGCGACTCACCGCCAACGGGCGGGACAACCTCTCCGGACATCACACCTAGCGGCTCAGGCGGCGACCACGTCGGCCAGCGCGTCCTCGATCCGGTCGAGCACGGCGGCGGCCACCAGCCGGTGCGCCCCCAGCGGTTCGGCCATCACCATCCCGGCGTCGCGGGCGTAGCCGGCGACCCGGTCGGTGAGGCGCCCGTGCGCCAGAAACCACGGGGCGACGGCGATGCGGGTGGCCCCGCGCTGCCGCAGCCGCTCGGTGGCCTCCGCCAGCGACGGTTGCGCCCCGGTGGCGAAACAGACCTCGGCGCCGGCCCACCGGGTGCCGCGGGCGAGCATCGCGGCGACCCGCGCGGCGCGTGCGTTCGCCTCCGGCTTCGAGGAGCCGACGGCGGCCACCAGCACCCCCAGGCCGGCGTCGAACCGGGACACGCCGACCGCGCCCAGCCGCTGCCGCATCACCTGCACGAGACGCTCGTCCTCGCCGAGCACCGCGGCCTGGCGCACCGCCACGCCGGCCTCCCCGATGAGGGCGGGGATGTCGATGCGGGCATGGTAGGCCGCGGCCAGCAGCAGCGGTGCGACGACGACCTCGCCGCGCGGATCGGGCAGGTCGTGCAGCGCATCCGCCAGGTTGGGGGTGTTCTGCTCGCAAAACGCCACCCGCACATCGAGTTCCGGGGCCACCCGGCGCAGATGGCCGGCGATCGCCCGGGTGTTGGCCGGCGAGCGCGGGTCCGCGCTGCCGTGCGCGGTCAGGATGACGGTGGTCACGAGGCGTGCAGCCCGCACTCGATCTTGGCGCTGCCCTGCCAGCGGCCGCTGCGCGGGTCGGCGCCCTCGGCCGGTTTGGCGGTGCACGGGGCGCATCCGATCGACGGATAGCCCTCCTCGACCAGCGGGTTGACCAGCACATTGTGCTCGTCGATGTAGGCGGCGACGTCCTCGTCGCTCCACGCGGCGAGCGGGTTGACCTTCACCAGCTTGAACTGTTCGTCGAAGCTGATCAGCGGCGCGTTGGCCCGGGTGGGGGCCTCCACCCGCCGGATCCCGGTCACCCAGGCGCCGAATCCGCGCAGCGCCTTGGTCAACGGCTCGACCTTGCGCAGCCGGCAGCATTCCCCGGGGTTGCGGGCGAACAGGTCCTTGCCCAGGGCGGCGTCCTGCTCGGCCACGGTCTGCTCGGGCGTGACGTTGAGGATCCGCACGTCGTAGACCGCCTCGACCGCGTCGCGGGTGCCCAGCGTCTCGGCGAAGTGATACCCGGTGTCCAAGAACAACACCGGAACCCCGGGGCGCACCTTGGCGGCCAGATCCACCAGCACCGCGTCGGCCATGTTGGAGGCCACCACATAGTCGCAGGCGGCGCCGTTGCGCCCGGCGAAATGCGCATCGGTCCACCGCAGCAGCTCCGCCGCGTCGGCGCCGTCGAGCTCGGCGGCGCCGCGCGCTGCCAGCTCGCGCAGCTGCTCCTCGCTGCGGGCGCTCATCGCAGGTCGTCCTCGTCGGCGCGGACCACCCACTGCGCGAACCGTTCCCCGTCGTTGCGCTGCTTGATGAAGGTGCGCACCAGCCGCTCGATGTAATCGCCGAGCTCGGTGTCGGCCACCTTGTGCTGGCGCAGCTTGCGCCCGAAGCCGCTGTCGGCGCCGAGGCTGCCGCCGAGGTGCACCTGGAAACCGGGCACCGGGTTGCCCTGACCGTCGTCGATCATCTGGCCCTTGAACCCGATGTCGGCCACCTGGACCCGGGCGCACGAGTTGGGGCAGCCGTTGATGTTGACCGTGATCGGCACATCGAGCAGCGCGTTGAGATCCGCCAGACGATCCTCCAGCTCCGGCACCAGGCCCTGGGAACGCACCCGGGTCTCCACGAACGACAGCTTGCAGAACTCCAGGCCGGTGCAGGCCATCAGGTTTCGCCGCCACGGGGACGGGTTGGCGGGCAGCCCGAGCGCCTCGAGGTCGGCGAGCAGACCGTCGAGCTTGTCGTCGGGCACGTCGAGGATGATCAGCTTCTGGTACGGCGTGAACCGGGCCCGGTCGGAGCCGACCTGCTCCATCAACTCCGCCACCCGGGTCAAGATGGTGCCCGACACCCGCCCGGAGACCGGCGCGACACCGACCGCGTTGCGGCCGTTCTTCATCCGCTGCACCCCGACGTGGTCGATCGGGGCGGTCGGCTGAGCCGGTGCGGGGCCGTCGATCAGCTTGCGGCCCAGAAACTCCGTCTCGAGCACGTCGCGGAATTTCTCCACACCCCAGTCCTTGACCAGGAATTTCAGCCGGGCCTTGGACCGCAGTCGCCGATAGCCGTAGTCGCGGAACAGTCGGGTGACGGCCTCCCACACGTCGGGAACCTCATCGAGCGGCACCCAGGCGCCGAGCCGCTGGGCCAACATCGGGTTGGTGGAGAGCCCGCCACCGACCCACAGGTCCAGTCCGGGTCCGTGCTCGGGGTGGTTGACACCGATGAACGAGATGTCGTTGACCTCGTGCGCGACGTCCTGCAGGCCCGAGATCGCCGTCTTGTACTTGCGGGGCAGGTTGGCGTACTCCGGGTTGTCGATGTAGCGGCGCACGATCTCATCGAGCGCCGGCGACGGGTCGAGCACCTCGTCGAGGGACTCGCCGGCCAGCGGCGAGCCGAGCATGCCGCGCGGGCAGTCGCCGCACGCCTCGGTGGTCTGCAGGCCCACCGCGGCCAGCCGGTCCCAGATCTCCGGAACGTCCTCGATCTCGATCCAGTGGTACTGCAGGTTCATCCGGTCGGAGATGTCGGCGGTGTCACGGGCGAACTCGGTGGAGATCTCGCCCAGCGTGCGCACCGCCTGCGCCGACATCGCCTTGCCGTCGCAGCGGACCCGCATCATGAAATACGGGGCTTCCAGCAGGTCGGCGTTCTCGTCGCCGGTCCAGGTGCCGTCGTAGCCCTGGGCGCGCTGGGTGTACAGCCCCATCCAGCGGAACCGGCCGCGCAGGTCGGTCTTGTCGATGGAGTCGAAGCCCTGCTTGGAGTAGGTGTCGAGGATGCGGGCGCGCACGTTCAGCGCGGGGTCGTCGCGTTTGAGTTCCTCGTTGGGGTTGAGCGGGTCGACGCTGCCGAGTGCCCACTGACCCTCGTCGCGGGTCTTGGTGGGCCGGGCCTTGCGGGGTTTTTCTGCGGTGGTCATCGGTCTCCTCGGGGACAGGAGCCGGCTGGGATCGCGCAGGTCAGCGCTGGCTGCCCGGTCGCGCAGATCCGGCGGCCAGCTGGGTAACAGTGGGCGGGTCTACGACGTCAAGGCAGACAACAACAGCTGCAGACGCGTTTGAAGTCGACGTGCCGGCGTGCCACCAGGGCTACATCAAACGAAGGGTGGGGCGCGACGGTCACGTTCGTCATTGTGCCATGCCGCAGCAAAAACCTTCTAACCGGGCCGGAATTCTGCTCACGGTGAGTAAAACTCCGCCCACGGAGCAGCCGTGCCGGGCGGGGTGCGCGCGCGCCGGCGCCACCGCCGGACGTGGGAGGATCGGGTGCCATGACGGTTCGCCCCGAACTGCGCGACCTGCCGGAGCCACGGCTGCGTCCCGACACCCCGCTCGGGCTGTACCTGCATGTGCCGTTCTGTCTGACCCGCTGCGGCTACTGCGACTTCAACACCTACACCCCGGCCGAACTCGGCGGGGTGAACCCCGACGCCTGGCTGGCCGCCCTGGCCACCGAACTGCAGTGGGCGGGCGCCCTGCTGGACCGCCCGACGGTGGACACGGTGTTCGTCGGCGGCGGCACCCCGTCGCTGCTCGGCGGTGACCGGATGCGGGTCATGCTCGACGCCGTGCGGGCCGCCTTCCCGCTGGCCGGCGACGCGGAGGTGACCACCGAGGCCAACCCGGAGTCCACCTCCCCGGAGTTCTTCGCAACCCTGCGCGCGGCCGGCTACACCCGGATCTCGCTGGGCATGCAGTCGGTGGCGCCGCGGGTGCTGGCGGTGCTCGACCGGGTGCACTCGCCGGGCCGGGCCGCCGCGGCCGCCGGGGAGGCGCGTGCCGCCGGGTTCGACCATGTCAGCCTGGATTTGATCTACGGCACGCCGGGGGAGACTGACGAGGACCTGCTCGCCTCGGTGGAGACCGCGATCGAAGCCGAGGTCGACCACGTGTCGGCCTACGGGCTGATCGTCGAGGAAGGCACCGCGCTGGCCCGCCGGATCCGGCGCGGTGAGCTGCCCGCCCCCGACGACGATGTGCTCGCCGCACGCTACGAGCTGGTCGACGCCCGGCTCGGGGCCGCCGGATACGGCTGGTACGAGGTGTCGAACTGGGCCCGGCCGGGCGGTGAGTGCCGGCACAACCTGGGCTACTGGGACGGCGGGCAGTGGTGGGGCGCGGGCCCGGGTGCGCACGGATTCGTCGGCGACGTGCGGTGGTGGAACGTCAAGCACCCCAACGCCTATGCGCAGGCCATCGCCGACGGGCGGCTGCCGGTCGGCGGGTTCGAAACCCTCACCGACGAGGCCCGGCACACCGAGGAGGTGATGTTGGGGCTGCGGCTGCGCCGCGGGCTGGACCGCGAGCGTCTCGACGCCGCCGAACGGGCCCGGGCCGACACGGCGGTGGCCGCCGGGCTGCTGGTCACCGAAGGACCGCGCCTGGTGCTCACCCCGCGCGGCCGGCTGCTGGCCGACGGGCTGGTCCGCGACCTGCTCGGCTAACCCCGAACAGGCCCCGGCCGGTGTTTTAGGGTGATCGGGTGGGGTTCTCCGACTACCGACAATTGACGTTCGCCCGACGCGACAACGGCGTCCTGCTGATCACGATGAACCGTCCGGAGAAGTACAACGCCGCCGACGAGGAACTGCACGGTGAGCTGGCCCGGGTCTGGACCGAGGTGGCCGCCGACGCCGACACCCGGGTCGCGGTGATCACCGGTGCGGGCAAGGCGTTCTCCGCCGGCGGCGATTTGGCGATGGTGGAGCGGATGGCCGGCGACTACGAGCGGGTCTCGCACATGCTCACCGAGATGGGCGAGTTGGTCTACAACATGGTCAACTGCGACAAACCGATCGTCTCGGCGATCAACGGCGTCGCCGTCGGGGCGGGCACGGTGGTGGCCCTGCTCGCCGACATCGCCATCGCCGCCGAGGACGCCAAGATCGGCGACGGCCACGTCAAGCTCGGGGTGGCCGCCGGCGACCACGCCGCGATCATCTGGCCGCTGCTGGCCGGCATGGCCAAAGCCCGCTACTACCTGCTCACCGGCGAGATGATCACCGGCACCGAGGCCGAGCGCGCCGGCATGGTGGCCAAGGCGCTGCCCCGCGACGAGGTCCTCGACGAGGCGTTGCGCATCGCCGACGCCCTCGGCTCCGGCGCGCAGCAGGCGATCCGGCTGACCAAACGCGCCCTCAACGGCTGGCTGCGCACCGCCGGACCAATCTTCGAACAGTCCGCCGCCTACGAGATGCTGACCTTCATGGGACCCGACGTGGTCGAGGGCTACACGGCGCTGCGGGAGAAGCGTCCACCCCGGTTCCCCTCGGCCGGCCCGACCGGCGCGCTGTAACGCCGCGGGCGGTCCGCGCGACATCAGCAGTGTCGGCCGGCAATCCCACCGCCGGCACGCCAGCGAAAGGACCCAACGTGACCGTGAAATCGCTTGCCACCGGTGCCGCCGCCGTCGCCGCGCTCGGAGCCGCCGCCCTGGGGGTCACCGGCGTCGTCGGCGCCGCGCCCGCCGCGCAGATTCAGCTGACCACCGTCGGTGCGCCGCTGCCGTTGGAGCCCGCGGTGTCGCTGCCGACCGCGGACCAGCTGACCGGGGTGCTGACCAGCCTCGCCGACCCGGCGGTGCCGTTCGCCAACAAGAGCAACCTGATCGAAGGCGGCATCGGAGGCGTCGAGAGCACGGTGGCCGATCGCAAGCTGCAGAAGGCGGCCCGCAAGGGGCAGCTGCCGCTGTCGTTCAGTGTGGCCAACATCGTGCCGGCCGGCCCGGGGACGGCGGCCGCCGACGTGACGGTCTCGGGCCCGAAGATGGCGGCCCGCACCATGAACCTCACCTTCGTCAACCAAGGTGGGTGGGAGCTGTCCCGGTCGTCGGCCACGCAGCTGATCCAGGCGGCCTCGGCGCTCTGAGCCGGCCCGCCGGGCGCCCGGCCGCAGGCCCGGGGACCCATCCGAGGATAGGTTAGGCTACATTTACTAGCTGTGACCGAGGTTGGTGTTCAGATCCCGGCCGCCGGGTCGGCGGCCATCCCGCTTCCCGACGGAGTCGACCCGGCCGACCTGGCCGCCGAGCTCGCCGCGGCGCTGCCCGAACGCGACGACGAGGACTACCAACTCTACGAGCGCGACGGCACCTGGACGCTGGCGATCGGTGTGCACGCCGCGGTCGAGTTGGACAGCGACGAGCTGCGCGTCGTCCGCGGCGGCACCACGACCCGGCAACGCTGGGCCGGCCGCCCCGGGGCGGCCCTCGGCGAGGCCGTCGACCGGCTCCTGCTGGAGGCCGGGCCGGCGTTCGGCTGGGTGGCGTTCGAGTTCACCGCGCACCGCTTCGGGCTGGCCGACCGGCTCGCGCCGGGCACGCCGCTGGCGCGGGTGTTCTGGCCGCGCACCCGGATCGTCGTTACCGCCGCCACCGTCGAGGTCGTCGACGGCGACCCGCGCTGCGAGGCGGTGTTGCGGCAGGTCCTCGCGGCGGGCCCGGTCGCGGTGCCCGCGCCGGCGCCGGTGGACACCAGCGCCGACACCAGCGGCTACCACGACCGGGTGCGGACGGCGATCGACGAGATCGTCGCGGGCCGCTACGAGAAGGTCATCGTCTCCCGCAGCGTCGACGTGCCGTTTCGGCTGGACTTTCCGGCCACCTACCGGCTGGCCCGGCGCAACAACACCCCGGCGCGGTCGTTCCTGCTGCGGCTGGGCGGTACCAGGGCGGTCGGCTACAGCCCCGAACTGGTCGCCGCGGTGCGGCCGGGCGGGGTGGTGCTCACCGAGCCGCTGGCCGGCACCCGCGCGCTGGGGCGGGGCGCGGCCAACGACCGTCGCGCCCGCGCGGAGCTGGAATCCAACGCCAAGGAGATCGTCGAACACGCCATCTCGGTGCGGACCTCGATCGCCGAGATGAATGAGGTCGCCCGGCCGGGGTCCGCGGTGGTCACCGACTTCATGACCGTGCGGGAACGCGGCAGTGTGCAGCACCTCGGCTCCACGGTGCGCGCCGAGTTGGACCCGGCGCGCACCCGGATGGATGCGCTGGAGGCCTTCTTCCCGGCCGTCACGGCTTCGGGCATCCCCAAAGGCGATGCGGTGGAGGCGATCATGCGGTTGGACGATTCGTCGCGCGGGCTCTACTCCGGGGCGGTGGTGATGTTCGACGGCGAGGGCGGCCTGGACGCGGCGCTGACCCTGCGCGCGGCCTATGAGCGGGACGGGCGGACCTGGCTGCGGGCCGGCGCGGGCATCATCG
This sequence comes from Mycobacterium sp. 1274756.6, assembly GCF_001668625.1. Classification (GTDB taxonomy): domain Bacteria; phylum Actinomycetota; class Actinomycetes; order Mycobacteriales; family Mycobacteriaceae; genus Mycobacterium. The sequence continues at coordinate 24,841 of NZ_LZLJ01000029.1, read as the reverse complement.
CCGATTCGCGCCCGGACCGCGAGTTCGAGGAGACCCGGGAGAAGCTGGCCACCGTCGCGCCGTACCTGGTGCCGCTGACGACCTAGTTCGCCTCGGCGGCAGGGGAATTGGCCAAGTAGTCGGAGAGCATGTTGCCGACCATCGTCTCGATCGTCGCTTCGATCGACGAGGCGAGGGTGGCGGTGACCGATGCCACCGCCTGCGTGCGGAACCGCACCAGCATGGTGATCAGGGCGGCGATCTCGGTGTCGGCCGGCAGCGGCTCGCCGGGCTTGATGCGCTCGACGACGTGCTCGGCGCCGGCGCGCACCAGCATGTCGCTGATCGCGTCGATGTGCGGCAGGGTCTGCGCGTACAGATCGATCAACGTCTCGAGCGGTATACCGTAGCCGCCGATCTCACCGAACGCCTCGATCAGCTTCGGACGGGCGACGGTCGCGGTGTCCCCGTCGACGCGCAGCACGCCCAGCTCCGCCAACCGGTCGACGCCGGCCCGGTCGCCGATGAGCCCGACGACGTGGTCGACCGGCATCGTCTCGGGACGCTCGGTGGTCCACGATCCGGCGATGGCGGTTTCCAGCCCCAGCACGTCGGCGAGGTCCTTGCCGTTCTCCCAGGCGTTGAGCATCTCCGTGACGTGGGCGATGTTGTAGCCGCGGTCGAGCATCGAGGTGATCAGGCGCAGCCGGGTCAGATGGGTGTCGTTGTAGAGCGCCACCCGCCCGACCCGGCGCGGCGGGGGCAGCAGCCCACGGTCGCGATAGACGCGAATATTGCGGGTGGTGGTGCCCGACAGCTGGGCCAGCTCATCGATCCGGTACTCCCCGGACCCGACCGAGACGGGTTGGCGCACCGCGGCGTCGAAGAGCTGGGCCACCGCGGTCTCGATCACGTCGCGGGAGTGCCGGCGCACCCGCTGCGGTGCCCGGCGGAGGTTAGCCAGGACACCGGCCACGGTGCCTGCCTCGGGTCGTCGCTCGGTAGCCATCAGGCGGTCGCGACGACGGTGTCCTGCCGCGGCACCGCGTGGTAGTCGGCCAACCGGAAACTGCGCATCTATCGAAGATACTGGGTGGCGAAGCCGGAGTACATCGCCGCGTTGTAGCCGTCTGCGGTCAGATACCAGCTGCGGCAGCCCGACATCCAGGTGGTCTTGGTCAGCCGGCGCTGCAGCCGCGCGTTGTGGCGGTCCTGGATCTGCCCCGACTGCGTTGCGGAGACCGCCAGGAGAACACCCAAACAGTCAACGGCAAATGGTGACAACATTAGTCAATGGCAGGATTTGGGGCGTCGGGGGCGGTCAGCTGCCGCACCAGCGTCTTCTTGTCCACCTTGCCCACCGCGGTCATCGGCAGGTGCGGCAGCGCGACCAGGGCGTCGAGCCGCACGTGGGTGGCGCTGCCGCGATCGACGAGATAACCGTTGAGCTCGGCCAGGTTCGGCGGCGCGCCGGCCGCGATCACCGCGGCACAGATCTTCTCCCCGAGGTGCGGGTCGGGCAACCCCACCACGGCGGCCGCCTGGATCGCCGGGTGGGCCAGCAGCTGCTCCTCCACGGCGAGGGCGGGCACGCTCTCACCGCCGCGCAGGATGACGTCTTTGACCCGGCCGGTGACCTCCAGGTTGCCGTCGGATCGGCGCCGCACCCGATCGCCGGTGCGGAAGAACCCGTCTGCGGTGAACGACAGCGCGTTGGCGGCGTCATCGGCGAAATAGCCGTTGAGCGTGTAGGGGCCGCGGACCAGCAGTTCGCCGTCTTGGTCGGGACCCACCTCGGTGCCCGCCTCGTCGACGACGCGCACCTCGTCGTCCGCGCACAGCGGCCGGCCCTGGGTGTGCTCCACGACCTCCGCCGGGTCGTCGGGGCGGGTGAAGTTCAGCAGCCCCTCGGCCATGCCGAAGACCTGCTGCAGGCCGGGGGTGAGCGCGGCCCGGATCCGTCGGGCGTCCTCGGCGCCGAGCTTGGCGCCGCCCACCTGCAGCAGCCGCAGCGAAGCGGGCGGGACCGGCTCCCAGGCGCAGGCCTGGGCCCACAGGTTCGCCAGGGCGGGCACCAGCGCGGTGACGGTGACCCGGTGGCGCGCGATGACGTCGAACGCGGCCTCCGGGCTGGGGTCGGCGGCGAACACGGTGGTCGCGCCCACCGCGGTCGCGCCGAGCAGGCCGGGGCAGGCCAGCGGGAAGTTGTGCGCGGCCGGCAACGCCACCAGGTAGACGTCCTCGGCGGTCAGGCCGCACAGGGCGGCGCTGGCGGTGGCGTTGTAGACGTAGTCGTCGTGGGTGCGCGGGATCAGTTTCGGCAAGCCGGTGGTGCCGCCGGAGGCCAGCAGCAGGGCGGGCTCCTCGGTCCGGCCGGACAGAGCCGGCAGGGCACCGGCCGGCAGGTCGGCCAGTGACCGGAACCGGCCCGCGGCGCCGTCGACCACCACGTGGCGCAGGCGGGGGTGGCCATCCTGCAGCTTTGCGGCCGTGGGGCGCGGATCGTAGCCGCCGATGTCCTCGGCGATGAGCGCGCCGACGGCGCCGCTGCGTTCGGCGAAGTGGGACAGTTCGGCGTCGCGGTGGCCCGGCAGGCAGAGCACCGGAACGGCGCCCGCGCGCAGCAGCGCGAACAGCCCGACGGCGAAACCCGCGGAGTTGGGCAGTTGCACCAGGATTCGATCGCCCGGGGCGATGCCGAGTGCGTTGAGCCCGCCGGCGACCCGGTCCACCAGGCGGTCCAGCTCGCCGTAGGTGTGCGTGCCGCCGGCGCCGGTGACCGCGACCCGCTCGGGCCAGGTCGCCGCGGCCCGGCGCAGCAGCGAGTCGACCCGCTGACCGACCCAATATCCCGCGGCCCGGTAGCGGGCGGCCCGGTGCGCGGCGAACGGCACGAACCCGGGCATCGCCGCTGGTGTGGCGGGGGATCCGGGACTGGACGTGGACACGGCGGAACTCCTCGAGGGCGTGGTGTGCGGGCGGCGGGGCATCGTGTAGCGTACAGAAAATTAGGGCAGCCTGCGCTAACTACGGAGGGTGATGGTGAGCGAGACTCTCGACGGCCGGGCCGCCACCCGATGAGCGGCACCCTCGCCGTGGTGGGCGCCGGCGTCAAAGCGGTGGCGGTGGCGGCCAAGGCCGCGATCCTGCGGCAGATGGGCATCGACACCGTGGATGTGGTCGCCATCGAGCGCACCGGGGTGGCCGCCAACTGGCGCCCTGAGGGCGGCTGGACCGACGGCCGCCAGCGCCTGGGCACCAGCCCGGAGAAGGACATCGGCTTCCCCTACCGGTCGGCGTTGGTGCCCGGCCGCAACGCCGAGCTCGACGCCCGGCTGATGCAGTGGAGTTGGCAGTCCTATCTGATCGCCACCGACCAGTTCGTCGGCTGGGTCGACCGGGGCCGGCCCGCACCCAGCCACCACGCGTGGGCGAAGTACCTGCGCTGGGTGGCCACCACGGCCGGGCTCAACGTGGTGCGCGGCGAACTCGTGGCGGCCGACATCGACGGGCCGCGCTGGCAGTTGCGCACCCGCACTTCCCGATTGAGCGCCGACGCCCTGCTGGTCACCGGACCGGGGCAGTCCCGGCATTCGATGCTCACCGGCAACCCCCGGGTGCTGTCGATCGCCGAGTTCTGGCAGCGCGCCGCCGCGCCGGAGCGGATCAGCGTCGACAGCGTCGCGGTGATCGGCGGCGGGGAGACCGCCGCGTCGATCCTCAACGAGCTGTTCCACCACCGGGTCTCGTCGGTCACCGCGATCTCGCCGCAGCCCACCCTGTACACCCGCGGGGAGGGGTTCTTCGAGAACTCGCTGTTCTCCGATCCGGACCGGTGGCACAGCCTGTCCCGGACCGAACGCCGGGACTGCATCGCGCGCACCGACCGCGGGGTGTTCTCCGCGCGGGTGCAGGAGTCGCTGCTCGCCGACGAGCGCATCCACCATCTGCGTGGGCGGGTGATCAACCTGGTCGACCACGACGAACGGATCTGGGTCACGCTGCACTGCGGCGACGCCGGCCACGACAACAGCCTGCACGGCTTCGACCTGGTGATCGACGGCTCGGGTGCCGACCCGCTGTGGTTCCTGTCGCTATTCACCCCCGCCGCTCGCGACCGGATGCAGGCCCAGCTGGGCGCGCCGCTCACCGGCGCCGCCCTGGAGGACGCCGTCGGCCACGACCTGGCGCTGACCGGGGTCGCCCCGAAGCTCTTCCTGCCCAACCTCGCCGGACTCAACCAGGGCCCGGGTTTCCCCAACCTGAGCTGTCTGGGCCTGCTTTCCGATCGCATCCTCGGTGCGGAGATCCCCGCGCCGCAGCCATCCGTGGAGAGAGACGATGAGTACCAATCCGTTTGATGACGACACCGCCGACTTCCACGTCCTGGTCAATGACGAGGACCAGCACTGCCTGTGGCCGGAATTCGCCGCCGTGCCCGACGGCTGGCGCTCGGTGCTGGGTCCGGTGGCACGCGCCGAGGCGCTGGCCTACGTCGAGGAACACTGGACCGACCTGCGCCCGGCGAGCCTGCGGGCGGCGATGGCGGGCGACTGACCGTCTGCGCGACTAGCCGCTCAGCTGGGCGAGCACGTCGGTGATCGACGCCCCGCCCAGCAGGTCGGCGACCGCCAGGTCATGGTCGAACTCGGCGTGGACCCGACGGCGGAACTCCAAGGCCTGCAACGAGTCCAGGCCCAACGCCACCAGCGGGGTGTCGACGTCGATGCCGTCGGCCGAGTCGACGCCGATGGTGCCGGCGAACAGGGTGGTCAGGTGGTGCTTGAGGTCGGGTTGCGGGGAAACCGGCTCCCCGTTGTCCGCGCCCTGCGGTGCCGGCGCCGGGGCGCTGTGGCCCAGCTCGTGCAGCAGCGACTCTCTGCCACAGGTCGCCAGCGTGCTGCGAGCGCGCTGCAGATCGAAGGCCGCCACCACGGTGTTTCCCACCCCGAACGTGAGCCCGGCGCGGAGTGCGTCAGCTGAGCTCATCGGCGCCAGCCCGGTGCTCGACACCTTGTGCTGTGCGGTGCGGTCCATGGTCAGCGTGCTCCACAGTCCCCACTGCACGGCGATGCAGTCCAACCCGGCGGCGCGCCATTGCCCGGCCAGCGCATCGAGCATGCGGTTGGCGGCGGCATAGAGGATCATGCCGCGCCCGCCAACCGATGCGGCGATCGACGAACAGAGCAGAACCTGGCACCCATCGGTTCGCGGGAAGGAGTCGAGCACCCGCGCGATGCCGAGCACCTTGGGTTGCAACGCGGTTTCGACGTCGGTGGCGGTGAGCGCATCGAGCTCGGCGCCGGAATAGTGCACGGCCGCATGCACGATCAGCGCTGCTGGGCTGTCGCGGTATTGGTCGGAGAGTTCGGCCACCGCCCGCGGATCGGTGACATCGCAGGCGTGGACGGTGATCTGGGCGTCGCCGCCGGCGCGCAGCGCGTCGAGCCGAGCGGCCAGTTCGGTCGTCTCGCCGGATCGGTTGACCAGGGTGATGCGGCGGGCGCCGGCACGGGCATAGTGATCGCAGAACTCCAACCCCACATTGCCGGTGCCGCCGATGATCACCACGTGCTCGGGCGGCGGTGCCACCGATGTTGGTGGATCGGCGACTTCGGCCACCCGTTTGGCGTAGACGACCTCGCCCCGCAGCGCCAGTTCGGACTCCTCGGCAGTGTGCAGCGCGGCCATGATTGCCGAGGTCGCGGGGGAGGTGTCCGAGGCGAGGTCCAGGTGGCGGAAGCGCACCCCGGGGTGCTCCGCGCCGATGCTGCGGAAGCCCGCGCTGATCGCGGCGTGCGTCACGTCGGCGACGGAGCCGGCTTCCACCGATTCACCGCCCACCGTCACCAGCCAGCAGTCCTGGATTCCGTCGCCGAGGCCGGGCCACCACACGCGGTCGCCGAAGAATCGGGTGACGGCGGCGCAGGCGGCGGCCGGCTCGGTGTGGGTGCCGGGCGGAGCAAAGATGACCAGCGTGTCGATGGCTGCGGCGTCGGACCCGTCCTCGGAGAGGCGGCAGACGCGGGCGCCCAGGGCGCCGGCCGCGTCCCCCAGCGCGTCGACCAACCCCCGATTGGCGTCCCCGTCATCGACGATGCCGATGCTTCGCGGGGCCAGCAGCCGACGCCGGGTCAGCGGCACCCAGTGCTCGGCCAGCAGCCGTACCGTCGGTGCCTCCGGCGGGGTCACATTCGTCGCGGGCTCCGCCGGTGCCGGGGTCGTCGTGGGTGCGGATTTGGTCCGGCGTGCCGGCAGCACCTCGTCGTACGGAAGCCAGAGTTTGGTCGACGTCATGACGGTGTTGGGGAACCCGGGCAGGAGCGGATAGGCGACATCGTCGTCGCTGCGCAGCCGCTCCCACCGATAGTTCGGATCGGTCACGGCGACCCGGGCCAGCTGTGCGGTGAAGACCCCCAGATCCTCGGCGTCGAGCTCCGACGTGCCCAGCACGAGCGGGTCGCGCTCCGCGGCTGCGGCGGCGAGGTTGTCCTGAAGTGCCCACTGCAGGGTGGGATGGGCAGCCAACTCGATGAACGTGTCGACGCCGTGCTGCACCGCCGACGCGACCGCCTTGTCGAAGCGCACCACATTCCGCAGATTCCAGAACCAGTAGTGGTCGACCGGAAGGTCGGTCGTCACCGGTGCGCCCAACGTCGCCCCGAAGCACGGGATGTCGCCATCGGCGAAGGACAGCCGCCGCAGGCACCGGCCCAGTTCGGCCAGAACCGAATCGCGCAAACCGCCCATCATGCTGGTGTGGGCCGGGTAACGGACGCCGATCATGCGCGCGAACGTCCCCCGCTCCACGCAGGTGTCGACCACGGCCCGGACCGTCGCGCGATCCCCGGAGATCCCGGTGGCGGTGGGGGAGTTGATCACCGCGAGTTCGGCCCACCCCGTGGTGCGGGCGAGCAGCTCTTCGCAGTGGTCGCGGCCGGCACCGAGGATGGCCATCGCATAGGCACCGGCCGACTCGGTGAGCCGGGAGCGCACGGCGACGACGCGGACCGCGTCGGACAGGTCGACCAGCCCGGCCGTGTAGGCCGCGGCGATCTCGCCTTGACTGTGACCGATCACCGCATCCGGGCTGACGCCGAACGATCGCCACAGCGCCGCCAACCCGCACATCTGGGTGAACAGTGCCGGCTGCGCGATGGTTGCGGTGTCATCGTCGGGGTGGTCGGGGTCGAGCAGGTAGTCCAGCGGCGACACACCGGTTTCGTCGCGGAAGGCATCGGCGCAACGGTCCGCTTCGGCGCGGAACTCCGGGGCCAGCTCGTAGAACAACCTGCCCATGCCGGGCCGCTGGCCGCCCTGGCCGGGAAAGACGAAACCGGTGGTGCGCGGTGCCGCCGGCGTAGCGCCGGTGATCACCGACGGATGAGTGTGCCCCCCGGCGAGGGCGTGCAGTGCGGAGACCAGTTCCGCCCGCTCGGTGGCCATCACCAGTGCCCGGTGTCTGCGCGGGCTGCGCGTCCGGAACAGCATCGCGGCCACCGCGGCCGGGGTCACCTCCGGGTGGGCGCGCAGGTAGCTCAGGACGCTACCCGCCTCAGCCGGCAGCAGATCCGGATCGTCTGAGGAGAGCAGAACCGCGCTAGCGCCGTTGGGAAGTCGGTAATCACCCATGATTGATGTCCTCGTGAACCGGCATGGCGATCACGGCGTGGGCGTTGGCGCCGCCCGCACCGAACGACGACGCTGCGCCGTAGCGGACGCCGCGGGTCGGTTGCCACTCGTGAACCTTGTCCGCGAGCCGCAACGCGGTGAGTTCCCAGTCCAGCAACGTGGTGGGCTTGTCGGCGAACAGTGTCGGCGGAATCTGGCCATGCGCTCCGGCCAGCAGCAGTTTGATCAGCCCGAGGATCCCCGACGCGGCTTGCGGGTGACCCATGTTCGACTTGAGCGAACCGATCCGAGCCGAGGACCCGGCCGCACCATAGGTTTTGAACAACGCCAGTAGTTCCACCGGGTCGCCGGCGCGAGTGCCGGTGCCGTGGCCCTCGATCATGCCGATTTCGCCCGGGTCGATCCCGGCGGCGTCCAGGGTTTTGCGGATGACCTGCTCCTGGGCTCGGACCCGGGGCACCAGGATCGGTTTGCCCTTGCCGTTGTGGTTGGTACGGATGGCCAAGATCCGCCCATAGATCGGGTGACCGAGTTGTCGGGCGCGCGATTCGCGTTCGACAATGACCACGCCGGCGCCTTCGCCCCAGACCGTGCCGCTCGCGTCGTCGGAGTAGGCGCGGCAGCGTCCGTCGTCGGAGAGCGCGTTGAGCCGGGCGAATTCGTAGAACGCGCCCGGTGACCCCATCACACACACTCCGCCGGCCAGTGCCCACTCGCATTCGTCGGTAGCCACCGCGTTGGCCGCCAGCTGCACGGCCGTCAATCCGGAGGCGCAAGCGGTGTCGAGGCTGATCGAGGGTCCGGTGAGACCGAGGCTGTGGGAGATCCGCGCCGCCGCTCCGAGCTGGCCCAAACTGGCGATACGGTGGCCGCTGAAGGCGTCGGCTACCGCGGCACGCGGACCGTACTCCATCGGCGACATGCCGATGAAGCAGCCGACGAACTCCCCGGCGAGGCTCTCGGGGTTGATGCCGCTGTTCTCCAGCGCTTTCCAGGCCACCCGCATCGCGACCCGCTGTTGCGGGTGCATCACCAACGCCTCGCGGTGGGTGATGCCGAACAGCGCCGGGTCGAATTCGGCAGCGTCGGTGAGGAATCCGCCGGAGTCACTGACCGGCCCCCAGCCGTCGATCTCCGACACCGACAGCAGATCCTCGACCGGCCAGCCCCGGTCACGCGGGAACGGTGAGAGCAGTTCCCGCGAATCGATCAGTGCCGACCACAGCGCCTCGGGTGTGTCGATACCACCGGGTGCCTCGACCGCCATTCCGGCGATGACGACGGGATCGGGTTGGCTCATCGGTTGATGTGCTGCGGCAGCGTGGCCGAGGTCAGCAGGTCGGTGATGGCGTCGAGATGCTCGTCGACGAAGAAATGGCCGCCGTCGAACATGGTCACCTCCACATCGTCGGTGTGCTGTGCCCAGCCGTACAGGTCGGCCAGGCTCACCACGGGGTCCTTCTCGCCGCCCAGCGCCCGCACCGGTGCGCCGATGGTGACGTCGGCGTCGCAGCGGTAGGCGTCGCATGCGGCGAAGTCCGCTCGCAGCACCGGAAGCGCGAACTTCATCAGCTCGGGGTTGGCGAACACCGCCGAGTCGGTGCCCTCCAGGGCGCCCAGATGAGCCAGCAACCCCTCGTCGTCACTGGGGTGCGGCGGCTTGGTCTCGGCCAGATGCGGGGCGACGGACGCGGAGACGTTCAGGTGGCTGATCTCGACGCCCCGCGCCTGAGCCAACCGGGCGAACTCGAACGAGACCCAGCCGCCCATGCTGTGGCCGAAGGTCGTCACCGGCGTTCCGCGATGGTGAGCGGAGTCGGCGAATGCACCGAAAGCGCCGGCAGCGATCGCCGGCAACGAGTCCAGAAGCGGTTCGCCGGCCCGGTCCTGGCGGCCGGGGTATTGGAACACCGCCACATCGAACGCCCGGCTCAACGCCTTGGAGAACGCCCGGTACGCCGAGGCCCCCGCTCCGGCGTGCGGAAAGACGAGCAGCTGCGGCGCTCCCGCAGTCTCCGGCTTGTGGAACTGTCTGATCCAGCCCAACGTGCGTGTCATGCCCCATGACCTTTCGCTTGGCTATCGCGCGGCTGCGCCGACCCGCCGCAGAACTTAGCGAAGGCTAACATAAATTCGAGTCGGTCTTACCGGGGCTGTCGTCGCGATCGCGCACCATCAGGGCGGCCTGCTTCGTGGGCAGATCCAGCGTCGCAGCGCGGTGAAAACCGGCCACTTCCAACATCCTGATCACCCGCCGGTTCCGGGCATCGGGCTCGGTGACCACCCGGGTCGCCCGGGGCTCGGCGTCGAGTTGCCAGCCGGCGACGATCCGCATCAACGCCCCGGCCAGTCCGTGGCCGCGGTAGGCGGCGGGGCCGACGAGCATGTGAAACCCGACATCGTGGTCGCGGGCGGGATAGTGCTGGGCGAGTTGATCGAGATCGGCGCGGTAAAGCTCCCAGTAGCTCACCGCTATCCCGTCCAGTTCGCCGACGAACGGCCAGGAATGGGCGCTGGCTTGCTGATCGCGCAGATAGCCGGCGATCCGCTCGATCGACCAGGCCATCAGCCAGTACTGAGCGACCACCGGATCGTTCATCCAGGTGTGGAGGGTGGCCAGGTCGCGATCGAGGTCGACGGCGCGCAACGTGAAGACGCCGGAGCAGTGCGGATGGTCCAGGCGGCCGCGACGAGTCTGCACCACATCCATCCCATACCCTTTCCCGGTCGCTCCCGCCGCGGTGCGCCCCTGCTGGCCCGCCGCCCTCGGGTTGGTTAGCCTAACCTAGGCTGAGGCCGATTCCGCGCTGCGGTCATCCAACGGTAGGAGCAAGGCAACAATGGCAGTCGAAGCCGACACGGTGGCGGCCCGCCGGCGCGCGCTGCTGAAACAGCGCATCGCCGAAAGCGGTTTGACGCCAAAGCAATCACCCGAGCGCCGGGCCGTCCACACCGGTCACCGCTACCCCCTTTCGCCCGGCCAGCGGCGCATGTGGTTTCTGCAGACGTTGGACCCCACCGACACCACCCTGAACATCTGCATCGCCTACCGGCTGACCGGGCCCCTGGCGCCGGACCGGTTGCACGCCGCATTGAACTCCCTGGTGGCGCGGCACAGTGTGCTGCGCACCCGCTACGGAGCCGACGACGCCGGCGAACCGTTCCAACAGGTCGACGCCGAGGCGGAAGTGACCTGGCGGCGACACGACCTGACCGACCTACCGGCGACCGAACAAGCCGACCGGATCGACGCGCTGGCGCACGCCGAATTCGCCCGGCCCTTCGACCCGGCCGCCGATGTACCGATCCGGGCGACCCTGATCCGGACCGGGGACGACGACCACACCCTCGTCCTCGTGGTGCACCACATCTGCTGGGACGACGACAGCTGGCCGGTGTTTTTCGCCGAGGTCAACGCCGCCTACCGCGGCGCACCCCGCGACGAAGAAGCTGCCGACTACATCGCGGCGACGGTCCTGAGCCCGGCACTCGAACCCAGTCGAGCCGACGTCGATTACTGGCGCTCCGCCCTGCTGCCGCTCCCCGAACCGCCCGAACTGCCGGGACCGGCCGTCCACGCCCCGTCCCGCCGGGCTCGGCAACGCTCCCGGGAGGTCCCGGCCGATCTGCTGGCGCGGATCGAGAGCTACGCGCGCGAACACGCGGCGACGCCGTTCATGGTGTTCCTCACCGCCTTCGGCGCACTCATGCGTCGCTACAGCGGCGCGCACGACCTGGTGATCGCCGTACCGGTCGTCGACCGCTCCGCAACGTCGACCGGCGCGATCGGCTACTTCGGCAACACCGTGCTGCTCAGGCTGCCAGCCGGGCCCGACGCCACATTCGCCGAGCTGGTGGACTCGACCCGCGAAATCTGCGCGGCCGGCTTCGCCCACCAGGCCGTCGGCATCGAACGGGTGGTCCAGGAGATCAACCCCGACCGGGCCGCCGGCCGTGACGGGCTGGACCAGGTGACCCGCCTCGGATTCAGCATGCGCGGCGGCGCAGACGGTTTCGACTTCGCCGGTATCGACGTCCGACCGCTGCGGCTGGGCGCGCCCACAGCGCAACTGCCGTTGGCGCTGGCGGTGGCGCAGGAGGCCGGCCGGACCCGCCTGGAGTTCGAATATCAGAGCGACATGCTGTCTGATCCGCTGGTCGACCAGCTCCTCGAGCACTACGCGGTCCTGCTCGACGCCGCACTGCACGCACCGAACCGACGCGTCGCCGGCCTCGATCTGTTGAGCCCGCCCGAGTGGCAGGAGTTCCTGCACCGGTCCCGCGGCACCCAGGCGCCGACCGCGGCCACCACGATGGTGGAGCTGTTGGAAGCGACGGCGTCGACACGACCCGAGGCGCTTGCGGTCGTCTCCGACCGGGAGCAACTGACCTACGCCGAGCTGCACCGCCGAGCCAATCGGTTGGCGCGCTGGCTGATCGGCAAGGGCGCCGGTCCGGAAAACATCATCGGGCTACAGCTGAACGGATCGGTGGAGTTCGTCGTGGCGGTGCTGGCGGTGTGGAAGGCCGGCGCCGCCTATTTGCCGATCGACCCGGCCTACCCCGACGCGCGCATCGACTACCTGATCGCCGACACCGATCCGTACATGGTGATCTCCCGGGAAGGACTCGCCGCGGCCGAGGCGGCCGCAGCCGAGCTGCCCGATACGCCGCTGAGCGACGCCGAGCGGGTACGTCCGCTGCGCCCGGCCAACCTGGCCTACGTGATCTACACCTCCGGGTCGACGGGACGGCCGAAAGGCGTTGCCGTCGCGCACGAAGCGATCGCCGAACACATCGACGGTTTCCTCGCCGAATGGCAGATGACCAGCGACGACCGGATGCTGCAATCCTCCTCGGTGAGCTTCGATGCCTCGCTGGCCGATCTGTTCCTCACGTTGGCCCTCGGTGCGCGGCTGGTGGTGCCCGAACCGGGCCGGGCCACCGACGTCGACTACATCGCCGAGCTGATCGAACGCCATGGCGTCACCGTCCTGCACATGGTCCCGGCGATGCTGACCACGCTGCTGCAGTTGCCGCAAGCGGATCGCTGGCGGCAACTGCGCCAGGTGCCGGTCGGCGGGGAGGCGCTGCCCGGGACGGTCGCCGACGACTTCACCCGCCGGTTCCCGGCCGCCTTGCGCAACCACTACGGCCCCACCGAGGCGGTGGTCTGCTCGACCCACAAGCCGGTCACCTATCCGGCCGGGCACACGGTGGTGCCGATCGGAACACCCAACCGCAACGTCGACGCCTACGTGCTGGACGCCCAACTGCAACCCACCCCGCCAGACGTGGTCGGTGAGCTCTACCTCGGCGGCAATCAACTGGCCCGCGGCTACCTCGGTCGGGCCGATCTGACCGCCCAGCGTTTCATCGCCGACCCGTTTCGGCCCGGTGCGCGCCTCTACCGCACCGGAGACCTGGTGCGGCGCAACCGCAGCGGTGAATTGGAGTTCGTGGGCCGCGCCGACGAGCAGGTCAAACTGCGCGGCTACCGGATCGAACTGGGGGAGATCGAGGCGGTGCTCGCCAGCCACCCGGCGGTCGAGCGCTGCATGGTGGTCACCGACGGCACCGGGCCGAGCCCCCAGTTGGTCGCCTACCTGGTACCGGCCGGCCAACTCGACGTCGACGAACTGCGGGACCACGTCGCCACGCAGCTACCGGCGTACATGGTGCCGAGCGCGTTCGCGATCATCCCGCAGATCCCGTTGACCGTGCACGGCAAGCTCGACCGCGAAGCACTTCCCGCCCCGACCCGGTCGGCGGCCGCCGAGTACCGCGCACCCGTCACGGCGACCGAACGACGCATCTGCGCCCTGTTCGGCAACCTATTCGACGGCGGAGAGGTCGGAGCGCACGACTCCTTCTTCGAACTGGGCGGGCATTCGCTGCTGGCGGCCCGGCTGGTGGCCCAGATCCGAGCTGAATTCGGCCTGGAATTACCGGTGCGCACCGTCTTCGACACACCCACGCCCGCGGGATTGGCGGCCCGGCTCGTCGAGCAGTTCCGGGCCGAGTTCGACATCGACCTCGATGAGCTGGATACGCCGGAAGCACCGGTCGGGCAACCGGACCCGGCGCAGCGGCCGCCGCTGGCCGAAACGGTGCGCCCCGATCATCCGCCACTGTCGTATTCGCAGGCCGCGCTGTGGTTCCAGGAACAGATGCGCGGACCCGATGAGATCCTCAACGTCGCACTGGTCTTGCGCTTCAGCGGACCACTGGACACCGCCGCGCTGACCGGGGCACTCAACGACGTCGTCGCCCGGCACGAGGCGCTGCGCACCAACTTCGTGCTCCGTGACGGCGTCCCCTACCAGCAGGTGCAGCCCAGCCTGCGGATCGAACTGCCGCTCCACCGCATCTCCGCCGATGATCTGGAGTCAACAGTCACCCGACTGCGTGGCCACCGCTTCGCCCTGGACGCGGGGCCGCTGCTCGACGCCACCGTGCTGCAACTCGATACCGAAGACCACGCCGTGCTGTTGCTGGCCCATCACATCGTGGTGGACCACGCCTCGCTCGGTGTGATCGTCGATGACCTGCTCACCGCCTACCGGTCGCGGCTGCTCGGCGAGGAACCGCGCCGGCTCGACGACACCGGACCGCCACCGCAGTTCGCCGATTACGCGACCTGGCAGCACCGATCGGCGGACAGCAGTTGGGCCGAAGCGCAACTCGCGCACTGGCGCACCGTCCTGGCGGGGCTCCCCGACGAGATTCCGCTCGCCCACGACCGGGCCCGCCCGCCCGTCTTGCACCGGCACGCCGAGATCGCACCGTTCAGCGTCACCGCCGAACGACGCGCCACCCTCACCGAATTTGCCGAGCGCATCGGGGTCACCGAGTTCATGGTGTACCAGGGAGCGTTGGCGATCCTGCTGCACGCGCTCGGCGGCGGCACCGACATCGCGGTGGGCAGCCCGGTGGCGGCGCGCCTGGACCCGGCCACCACGAACCTGGTCGGGCCGTGCGCCAACGTCGTGGTGCTCCGTAACGATCTGAGCGGTGACCCGACAGTGCGCGACGCCCTGCTGCGCGGCCGCGAGGTGGTCCTGGACGCGATCGCACACCAGGAGGTGCCCACCGAGCGAGTGGTCGAGGCGCTCAACCCGCCGCGCACCGCGGCCCGGGACCACCCACTGTTTCAGGCTGCGATCCAGTTCCGGGGCGAGGACTGGGCGGCGGCGCCACGCACAGTGACCGCCGGGACCACCGTGACGGCCATGCCGATGGAGTTCGACCGGGCGCTGCTGGACCTGACCGTCGCACTGACCGCCACGCCCGAGGGCCAACTCGACGGCCGCGTCGTCGGCAACGCCGATCTCTACCGAGCCCGGACCGTCGCCGAGATCGCCCAGGCGTGGACCGCCGTACTCGACTCGATCGTGGCGGAACCGGACCGCTCGCTGGCCGACCTGCAGCTGCTCCTACCGGCAACGATGGAGCGCCTGCGGAGCCGACCGGCGACCACCGAACCGGCGGAACGTCCCCGCGCCGACGGGTCGGAGGAGACCACCCGGACGCTGATCGAACTGCTGGCGGAGCTGCTGGAGATCCCCGACGCCGACATCGATCGCGGTGACAACTTCTTCGCGCTCGGTGGCGACAGCGTCATCTCCGTGCAGTGGGCAGCACGCGCCGCAGCCCATGGCCTGCGGATGACCCCCGCGATGGTCTTCGAACACCTGACGATCGCCGAACTCGCGGCCGCCATCGACGCCGAAGAAGCAACCGGCTCCGGCGCTTCGGCCGACGCCGCACCGGCGAGCGAACCGATGAGCGCCTCGGGGCTGGCACCCGACGCGCTGGCCGCGCTCACCACGTCCTGGCAACAGCATTCGCAGGAGACCGACACCCGGTGACCACGGCCCAGATCGAGGACGTCCTGGCGCTGAGCCCGCTGCAGGACGGGCTGTTCGCCCTCTACCGGTTGGCCGAAGACGGCCTCGACCTCTACACCATGCAACTGCTCGTCGACATCGACGGCCCGGTCGACGCGGACCTGCTGCACACCAGCGCCGAGTTGATGCTGCAACGCCACCCCAACCTGCGGGCCGCGTTCTGGGACCGCGACGTGCCCCGCCCGGTCCAGATCATCCCCGCCGAGACGGTCGTCCCGTGGACCGAGACCACCGCGCCGGCAAGCGACTTCGAGGCGATCGCCGAGGCGGAGCGGCGACGTCCCTTCGATCTCAGCCGCGGCCCGGCACTGCGGATCGTGATCGCCGCGGCACCGGACACGCCACGACGACGGCTGATCTTCACCGCCCACCACATCTTGATGGACGGATGGTCCCTGGCCGTCTTCTTCACCGAGATGCTGGCGGTGTACCGCGCCGGCGGCTCCGCCGAGCAACTTCCGACGCCACGGCCGTACCGCGACTACATCAGTTGGCTGGCGCGCCAGGACACCGCCGCCGCCCTGGTCAGCTGGACCCGCTACCTCGGCGGGACAGCCGCGCCGTTGATGCTGGCGGAGAGCGCCCCCGTCGGCGGGATTCCGCAGAAGTCGCCGCTGCGGCTTTCCGCCACCGAGACCGGACGGCTCCGCGACTGGGCCAGCGGCCACGGCCTGAGCCTGAACACCGCGGTCCTGTTCGGCTGGATGGTGCTGCTGAGTCGGCTGACCGGCCGACGCGACCTGGTGTTCGGCACGATCGTCTCCGGCCGGCCGGAGAGCCTCGCCGGTGTCGAGAGCATGGTCGGGCTGTTCATCAACAGCGTCCCGGTCGCCTACGAACTCGACCCGACCGCCCCGGTGGTCGAGCAAGCCGCCCGGGTCCAACGTGACGCCTCCGCCATGCGCGATCTGGGGTATCTGAGCCTGGCCGAGATCCAACGCGCACACGGCCGGGGCGCCCTGTTCGACAGCCTCTTCGTCTTCGAGAACGCCCCGATCGGCGACGCGGTCAAAACCGTCACCACACCCGACGGCGCCACCTTCACCCCGATCGAGATGGAGAGCCTCACCCACTACCCGCTGACCGTCGTCGCCCATCTCAGCGGTGACGAACTGATCGTGGTCATCGAAGTCATCCCCGACGCGGTGCCGCACCTGCCCGGCGACGAGACCGGCGAGCGACTGCTCGCCGTGCTGCGCCAACTGCCCGACATCGGCGATGCCGGTCCCGACGCGCTCGACGTCCTCACCGCCGCCGAACACGCCGAGCACGCCGACTGGCAAGCGCATCCGATCGGCACGGAAACGGTCTGGCAGGCCTTCGCGCGGCAGGCCGCCGCCACCCCCGACGCGGCGGCGGTGACCTTCGGTGCCGAGCGCTACAGCTACGCCGACCTGCACGACCGCGCCGCCCGGCTCGCCGTCGAGTTCGCCGGCCGCGGCGTCGGACCCGAAGACGTTGTCGCGCTCGCGCTTCCGCGATCCCCGCAGCTGGTCATCGCGATCCTGGCGGTGCTCGCCGCGGGCGGCGCCTACCTCCCGGTCGATGTCGCGCTGCCACCCGATCGCATCGCCGCGATGCTGCGGCAGGCCCGCCCGGCCCTGCTGGTCACCGCGCGCGGGACGGCGCCGGCCGTGCCCGGCCTGCCCACCCTCGACGTCGATGACAGTGCCGTCGCCGAGCGGATCGCGCGCCACCCCGCCGAAGCACCGGACGTCTTGCGCCACCGGGATCAGGCCGCCTACGTCATCTTCACCTCCGGCTCCACCGGCGAACCCAAAGGCGTCATCGGCACCAACGCCGCACTGCTGTCCTACTTCGCCGACCACCGGGAGCGCGTTTACCGCCCGGCGCGGCACCGCCTCGGCCGCGCGCTACGCATCGCCCACGCGTGGACCTTCGGTTTCGACGCCTCCTGGCAACCGCTGGTCGGCCTGCTGGACGGACACGCGGTCCACCTGTTCGACGACGAGGCGATGCGCGACGCCGACCGCCTGGTGGCCGGCATCGCCGACCACGCCATCGACATGATCGACACCACCCCGTCGATGTTCGGCCAGCTGCGCGCCGCCGGACTGCTCGACCACAACCTGTCGGTGCTGGCCCTGGGCGGCGAGGCCATTGACGCCGCCCTCTGGAACCAGCTGCGCGGACTCGCACCGCTGGCCGTCTACAACTGCTACGGCCCGACCGAGACCACCGTCGAGGCGGTGGTCGCGGCGGTGCACCGGTTCCCGACCCCCACGATCGGCACCGCCAACACCGGAACCGGCTGCTACGTGCTGGACCCGTGGCTGCGTCCGGTGCCCACCGGGGTGGTGGGGGAGCTGTACCTGGCCGGTGGCCAGCTCACCCGCGGCTACATCGGCCAGCCCGGCATGACGGCGGCGAGCTTCGTCGCCGACCCGTACCGGCCGGGCCGACGCATGTATCGCACCGGGGATCTGGTCCGGCGGCTGCCGCACGGCGGCTTCGGCTACCTGGGCCGCGGCGACAGCCAGGTCAAGATCCGCGGGTACCGGGTCGAGATCGGCGACGTGGAGGCCGCGCTGCGCGACCTGCCCGGCGTCCACGACGCCGCCGTGGTGGTGCTCGCCCGCGCCGCCGGGCCGGTGCTGGTGGCCTTCGCCGCCGGCGACCACGACGACGACCGCCTCGCCGACCTGCGGGCAGCGCTGCGAGACCGGCTGCCCGGCTACATGATCCCGGCCCGGATCCTGGCGCTGCCGCAGCTGCCGGTGACCACCAACGGCAAGGTCGACACCACCGCGCTGGAGACGCTGGCGCGGGACGCGTTCGCGGGGGCCGGGGGGGCCGTCGCCGGCACCGGCACCGAACGCCTGCTCGCCGAGATCGTCGCCGAGCAGTTCAACGGGGCCGTCCCGCACCTCGACGACGACCTCTTCGCCTTCGGCCTCGACAGCATCGTGGCGATCGCCCTGGTCCGCAAGGCCCAACGCCACGGGCTGGCCGTGACCCCAAGAACCCTGTTCAGCGCGACGACGATCCGCCAACTCGCCGCAGCGATCGACACCGCCGCGGCCGCGCCCACGGCGGCGGACGGCACCGACCAACCCGACCACGGCCCGGTCCCGCCGCTGCCCATCGTGTCGTGGCTCTTCGAATACGGCCACTACCGCCGGTTCACCAACACCCTGCTGCTGCGCCTGCCCCGCGACATCGACCTGCCGGCGCTGCAGCAGACCCTGCAGGCGCTGCTCGACGGGCACCCCGCCCTGCGCTCCACCCTGGTCGACACCGCCGACGGGCCCCGGCTCCTCACCCGCGACGTGGGCGCCGTCCGCGCCGGTGACCTCATCAGCCGGCTGCCGGTCGACCCGAACGCCGACCTGGCCGCCACGATCACCGCGACCGCCCGCCGCGCCAACGACCGGATCGACCCGCGGGCCGGTGCGATGGTGCGCGCCGTGTGGCTCTCCGGGCCGCAGGAGATCCTGCTGCTCACCGCCCATCACCTGGTCGTCGACGTGGTGTCTTGGCACATCATCGCCACCGACCTCGCCGAGGCGTGGCAGCTTCGGCAGTCCGGCACCACCCCGACGACCCTGCCGGAAGCCACCGACTACCGACGCTGGTCGCAGCTGATGCGGCAACGAGCCGACACCGCCGACGTCGTCGCCGAACGCGACTACTGGCTGGACCAGCTCGCCGCACCCGATCCGCCGCTGGGGCACCGGGCGCTGGACCCCGCCCGGGACCGCTGGGCCACCCTGCAACCGGCCACCACCGTCACCTCCACCGAACGCACCGAGGAGGTGCTGGCCGCGCTCGGCCGTGACGACACCCTGCACGAATTCCTGCTGGCGGCAACCGCGATGACGATCGCGAGCTGGCGCCGGCATCGCGGCGAGGACCCGCGCACCGGCGCGCTCATCGCCTTGGACAGCCACGGCCGGGCCGACACGGTTCTGGACGCCGACACCACCAACACGGTGGGCTGGTTCACCAGCGCCTACCCGGTCCGGCTGGGCGCGGGAACCGAAGCCGTCACCGCCGAACAGGGTGCCGAAGACCCGCACACCGCCGCCCGCCTGCTCGCCGGGGTCGGCGACCACCTGCGGCAGCTACCCCACGACGGCCTGGACTACGGGCTGCTGCGCTACGCCACCGGCGGAACCGGCGACCCCGACCTGGCGGCCCGACCCGAACCGCAGCTGATGTTCAGCTACCTGGGCCGGCTGGACCTGGCCGGCATCAGCGACCAGCCCTGGTCGGTGCTGACCGGACCGGAGATGGCCGCCCTGCCCGTCGACCCCGAACCGGAGCTGCCGTTGCGGTTCGCCGTCTATCTCAGCGTCGCCGTGCACGGCACCCCCGACGGCCCGCAACTGAGCGCCACCTGGCTGTGGAGCGACGCCCTGTTCACCTCCGCCGACATCGACGTGCTCACCACGTTCTGGCAGCGCAGCATCGCGGCTCTGGCAGCCGCGCTGGACCGGGAGGGGAGATCAGCATGAGCCCACTCAGCAAGGACGACATCCGCGGCGCCGTCGCCGACCAACTGGGCTGCGCGCCAACAGCGTTGGCCGATGACGACGACCTGATCCAGGCCGGACTGAACTCGATCGCCATCATGGCGATGGCCGGCGGCTGGCGCAAACACGGCGTCACCATCACCTTCGCCGAACTGGCCGCCACCCCGACCATCGCCGCCTGGGCGGCGCTGTTGCGCAGTGCGGCACCGGCCCAGCAGACCGCGCCGGCCGCCGAACCCGCCGAACCCGCCGACGAGGACACCCCGTTCTCGCTGGCCGGCATGCAGCACGCCTACTGGATCGGCCGCTCCGCCGAACAACACCTCGGCGGGGTGGCCGCCCACCTCTACGTCGAATTCGACGGCGCCGACCTCGACCCGCACCGCCTCGACCGCGCCGTGGCCGACCTGGTCGCCGCCCACCCCATGCTGCGCACCCGATTCCTGCCCGACGGCACCCAACAGACCCTGCCCGCACCCACCCGCCCCGTCTTCCACACCGTCGACCTGCGCGACGGGCCGGCCGACACCGTCGAGGCCGCACTCACCGAGATCCGCGACCGCAAAACCCACCAGCGGCTGGCCGTCGAGGACGGCGAAGTCCTCGACGTCACGCTGACCCGCTTCGGCGCAAACCGGGCCCGGCTGCACATCGACGTCGACATGCTGGCCGCCGACGCCCTGAGCTACCGGGTCCTGGTGGCCGAACTGGCCGACCGCTACCGCGGTGCGGCGCCGGCCGCCCCCGGCTACACCTACCGGCGCTACCTGGCCGAACGGCGCACCGACCCGCGCACCCGGGAGCGCGACCGGAACTGGTGGCAGCGTCGGCTGGCCGAGCTGCCCGGCGCCCCGGACCTGCCGGTCGTGGCGGTCGGCGACCCGAACGCCGCCCACCGCACCGTTCGCCACGACCACTGGCTGCCACCGGTGGCGAAACAGCGGCTCACCGCCGCCGCCCACGCCCGCGGCATCACCCCGGCCATGGCGGTGGCCGCGGTCTTCGCCGACACCATCGGCGGCTGGTCGGCCCAACCCCGCTTCCTGCTCAACATCCCGCTGTTCCAACGCGAACCGCTGCACCCCGACGTCGACCGGGTGATCGGCGACTTCACCGCCTCGGTGCTGCTCGACGTCGACGTCACCGAGCCGGTAGCGGTGACCGACCGGGCCCGGGAACTGCAACACCGCATGTACGACAGCGCCGCCCACGGCGGCTACCCGGGGCTGGATGTGCTGCGCGACCTGGGCCGCCACCACGGCGCGCCGGTGCTGGCACCGATCGTGTTCACCAGCGCACTCGATCTGGGCGAACTGTTCGCCGACACCGTGCTCGACACGTTCGGCGAGCCGGTCTGGATCGTCTCCCAGGGCCCGCAGGTGCTGCTCGACGCCCAGATCACCGAAGTGCGCGGCGGGCTGCTGCTGAACTGGGATGTGCGCGCGGCGATGTTCCCGCCCGGACTGATCGAGGCGATGTTCGCCCGGTTCACCGCCGCGGTACAGCGCCTCGCCGACGGCGACGCCGGCTGGGCCGCCGAGGCCGCCGTGCGCCTGCCCGCCGAACAGGCCCGCACCCGCGCCGCGGTCAACGCCACCACCGGCCCGGCCGGCGGCCGCTGCCTGCACACCGGTTTCTTCGACCACGCCGCAACCCACCCCGACGCCCCCGCCGTGCGCTGGGGGCTGGGCGCCGACACCGGCGGATGGAGCTACCGGGAACTGGCTGTTCAAGCGCTGGCGGTGGCCGCAGCGTTGCACACCCGCGGCGTACGCCCCGGCGACACGGTCGCGGTGCACCTGCCCAAGGGCCCCGACCAGGTGCTCGCCGCGCTCGCGGTGCTCACCGCCGGCGCCGGCTATGTCCCGGTCGGCGTGGACCAACCGGCCACCCGGCGCGACAAGATCCTCGCCAGCGCCGACGCCGTCGCCGTGCTCACCGCAGGCACCGACCCGCGCGCCGGGATGGGCAGCGGCCTGCCGGTACTCGACATCGCGCAGGCCCGCACACACCCGCCGCTGCCCGCCCCGGCGCCGTCGCACCCCGACGAGATCGCCTACGTGATCTACACCTCCGGCTCCACCGGCGAACCCAAGGGCGTCGAGTGCCGCCACAACGGGGCGATGAACACCATCGACGCGCTCAACGACTGGTTCGGCATCGGCGCGACCGACCGCACCCTGGCCCTGTCGGCGTTGGAGTTCGACCTGTCGATCTATGACATCTTCGGCATGTTCGCCGCCGGCGGCGCCGTGGTGGTGCTCGACTCCGAGCAGCAGGCCGCCCCCACCAGTTGGGTGGAACTGCTGCGCGCCCACCGGGTCTCGGTGCTCAACTGCGTGCCCAGCCTGCTCGACATGCTGCTCGAACTCGGCGGCGACCGGCTCGGAGACTCGCTGCGGGCGGTGCTCCTGGGCGGGGACTGGGTGGGCGCCGACCTGGCCCGCCGGCTGGCCCGCCAGGTGCCCGGCTGCCGGTTCGCCGGCCTCGGCGGGGCGACCGAAGCCGCCATCCACAACACCATCTGCGAGGTGGCCGACGAACCACCGCCGCACTGGACGACGGTGCCGTTCGGAACGCCGTTGCGCAACACCTGCTGCCGGGTGGTCTCACCGGCCGGCCGGGACTGCCCCGACTGGGTGCCCGGCGAACTATGGGTGGGCGGGGTCAACGTGGCGGCCGGCTACCGCAACGACCCGCAGCGCACCGCGCAGCGCTTCGTCGAGCACGACGGGCTGCGCTGGTACCGCACCGGCGACCTGGCCCGCTACTGGCCGGACGGCACCCTGGAGTTCCTCGGCCGCGCCGACAACCAGGTGCAGCTGCGCGGCTACCGGGTCGAACTCGGCGAGGTCGAGACCGCCCTGCGCGCCGCACCCGGCGTGCGCGCCGCGGTCGCCGCGGTCGTCGGCTCCGCCGCGCCCCGACTGGTGGCCGCGGTGACCGTCGAGCCCGCCGGCCACGACGGCCCCGCCGACACCGCCGCGATCACCGCGACCGTCGCCGACCTGGTGCCGTCCTACATGGTGCCCGACCGCATCGTGCCGCTGGATCGGATGCCGTTGACCCCCAACGGGAAACTCGACCGCCGCGCGGTGAGCGCGCTGCTGGCCGCCGACTTTGACCAGACCCCCGAGACGGCGCCGGCCGACGACATCGAGGCCGCGCTGGCCGGCCTGGTCGCCGAGGTGCTCGACGTGCCGTCGGTCGGGGTCAGCCAGGACTTCTTCGCCCTGGGCGGCGACTCGGTGCTGGCGACCACCGTCATCGCCCGGGTGCGCGACTGGCTGCAGACCGAGCACGCGGTGGTCGCCGACCTGTTCGCCGGGCGCACCGTCGCCGGGCTGGCCGATCGGCTGCGCCGGCGCGAAGCCGACCGCGGCACGCCGGAGCGGCTGGCCGCGGTCGCCCGGATCTACCTGGAGGTGGCCGCGCTCACCGACGAGGAGGTCCTGGCCGGCGGCTGATCACCGGGCGGCCCCGACGACGATGCTGCCCACCGCCGACTCCACCAACTCCGCCGCCCCGGTCGCCGCGGCGAAGCTCGCCGTGTCCGCATACCCCTGCGCGCACACCCCCAGCCCCATGGCCGCACCGACCAGATAGACCGTCTGCATGAGCGCCCCGACGTCCTTGAGGATCAGCGCGTACCCGATCTGCTCATAGGTCCACATCAGCCGCCCGGCCCGCGCGGCCACGACCAGCAGCACCTGCGGCTGCGCGCCGCCGGCCAGCGTCGCCGCGGCCGGTTTGAGCAACTGCTGCACGGCTTTCGACTCGCCGTCGGCCACCGGGCGCAGCACATGGTCGAACGAGTCGTAGTGGTACATGCCCGCGGCCAGGCCGGCGACCCGGCGCACCACCGGATACAGCTCGAGCTCATAGACGCCGCCGGCGGACGGGTACGGCCGCGACACCAGCTCCTCACCGGGCCCGACGGACTGAGTGCCGCGGGTCCGGGCGCTGCGGTACAGCAGCTCGGCGAGCTGGTCGACGGTGATCGGCGCGGCCTCGTCGAAATCCCGGGTGGACACCCGATCCTCGAGCACCGCGGTCAGCGGCGGGTCAGCGGCTCGCGCCGTCGCCAGGTCGGGGGTGGGCAGGTGCACCGGAGTCCCCGGATAGGCCGGGCGACGCGCGGGCGGCTGCGCGAACCGGTCCTTGGCCCATTTGGTCGGACCGAACCGCTCCCAGGTCAGGGTGCGCGACCCGAGGGTGCTGCGCCGGTGAAACCACAGATCCGGGGTGCTCCACCCGGCCGACGCCAGCTCGGTGTCCGCGCCGTCGTCGGGCACCAGAAAGCCGCCCCGGTGCAGGTCGGCGAGGAACCGGGCGGCCAGCGCCGGCGGGACCCCGGCGTCGCCTCCGCCGTCGAGCAGCATCAGCAGCCGGCGATCGGCGATGCGGATGTCACACCAGCCCAGTGGATGCTCCAACACGAACCCGTGCCGGTCGCGGTGCAGCACCGCGAACCGCGACAGCACCGGCTCCGCGCTCACCGGAGCCGGTGGCGTCGGCTGGTCGAACGGCTCGACGCGGTAGCGCCGGCCGTCGTCGTCGCAGACCTCGACCGCCAGCCAGCCGTCGGCGACGAGCCGGTCGAGCAACGCGCCCACCGCGGCGGGGTCGGCCGCAGACGACAGCTGCGGCCGGGTCGCCGCCCCGAGGTTCAACGTTTTCAGCACGGCGAGCTGGCCGGCGGGCAACCCGGTCAACTTCTCGCTGCGCGGCGGGTTGAGCAGCACCGCCCCCGCCGGCGTCGTCACGCAGGTGACCCCCGGCGCGAATGCGTAGCGGCTCTGCGCCGGATAGTCCGGGGTGGGC
>NZ_LZLJ01000028.1 GCF_001668625.1 Mycobacterium sp. 1274756.6 | reverse complement strand
GATTCGACGCCTCATCCAACTGCTGATACGTCCACGACACACCCCCACACCGCAACGCCACCGCCCCCGGCGCCCGGGCCACCTGCACCCCAAACAACCCCGGAATCGTTGCCGACGCACCCAACGGCTCAGCTAATGCCGAGCGATTGCCCCATTCGAAGAGTTGTGTGTGTTCGTCTTCGTCCCAAAAGTCCAACGATGAGAGCCGCTGGTTCTGATCGGTGGTCATTGCTGGCCCCCCTCTGTAGCTGTGATGACCGTTAGCACGCGTTGCAGTCGACGAACGAAGGTCTCGATCGTTTGGGCGTCGAAGATGTCGGTGCGGTATTCGATGAGGCCGTGGATTCCGTCGGGGGTGCCGGTGGGGGTCCAGCGTTCTTCGAGGGAGAGCATGAGGTCCATGCGGGCGGTGTGGGTGTCGGTGGTTAGGGGGGTGACCGTGATGTCGCCGAGGGTGGCGGCGGCGGTGGTGTCGAGACTGGTTTGTCCGGTGAAGTTCTGCCAGGCCAGCATGACTTGGATCAGGGGGTGGTGGCTTAGCGATCGGGTGGGGTTGAGGTGGTCGACGAGGACTTCGAAGGGCACGTCTTGGTTTTCGTAGGCGGTGAGGCTTGTTTGGCGGATTTGGGTGAGCAGTTCGGCGATGGTGGGGTCGCCGGAGACGTCGATGCGCAGTACTAGAGTGTTGACGAAGAAGCCGATGAGTTCATCGAGGGCAGGGTCTTGGCGGCCGGCGATCGGGAAACCGATGGGGATATCGGTGCAGGCGCTCATTTTTGCCAGCAGCACCGCCAGTCCGGCTTGGACCACCATGAAACTGGTCGCATCGTGGGCGCGGGCTACCGCGTTGATCTGTTGCTGTAGCTGTGCTGGCCAGTGGATACTCACCGCGGCGCCGTGGTGGTCGGCGGTGGGGGGGTAGGGCCGGTCGGTGGGCAGTTTCAGTTGTTCGGGCAGGCCGGCCAGGGCTTGTTGCCAGTAGGCCAATTGTGCCGATAGGCGACTGTCGGGATCGGTTTCCTCGCCGAGCCATTGTTGTTGCCACAGCGTGTAATCGGCGTACTGCACCGCTAATGGCGCCCAGCCGGGGGGCTGGTCGGCGCATCGGGCGGCATAGGCCACCCCGAGATCGCGGAGCAACGGCGCGATGGAGGACCCGTCACCGGCGATGTGGTGCATCACCGCCACCAACACGTACTCTTGCGCGCCGATTCGGAACAGTTTGGCGTGCAGGGGAATTTGGGTTGCCAGGTCGAAGTGATGCCCCACGGTCGCGCCGACGGCGTCGGCGAGTTGTTCAGCGGTCCAGCCGGCGGCGTCGATGATCTGCCAGCCGAAGTCCGCCTGCTCGGCCGGCAGCACCACCTGTTGAGCGACCCCGCCGGTCGCAGTGAAAATTGTGCGCAGGCTCTCGTGGCGGCCCACCACATCGGCCAGTGCGTGACCGAATGCCTCGGTATCGAGGTTGCCGCACAGCCGTAACGCCACCGGCATGTTGTAGATCGCCGAGGGCCCCTGCAACTGCTCCAAGAACCACAACCGCTGCTGGGCATACGACAGTGGGATGACCTGCGGGCGCGGCTGCGCCGTCAACGCCACGCCGGCCCGCTGCCCACCGTGGGTGGTGATCCACTCAGCCAACTGCGCCACAGTGGGCGCATCAAACATCACCCGGATCGGCACCTCGGCACCCAGTTCCACCCGAATCCGTGCCAGCAGACGGATCGCGGAAAGGGAGTGCCCACCCAGATCGAAGAAACTGTCATCGATCCCGACCCGGTTGACCCCCAAAACCTCGCTGAACAGTGCGACCAACTTCTCTTCTGTGCGGTCTCGAGGTTGACGGTAGGCCGCGGCGCTGCTGAACTCCGGGGACGGCAACGCCCGGCGGTCCAGTTTGCCGTTGACGGTCAACGGCAGCTTGTCAAGGATCATGATCGCTGCGGGCACCATGTAGTCGGGCAACTTCTCGCTAACGAATGTGCGCAACTCGGCCACCCGCTCGACTGCTGCCGGGTCGTTGACATACCCGGCCAACGAGCCTGGCTCCGCAGCCGGGCAGTACAGATCGGTCCATACCAGCGCTGCGCCGTCGGCCTCCGATTCCTCACTCGCGGTGAAGATCACATCGATCAGGCCGGCGGTGGGTGACCAGGTGACTGCGGTGGCGTAGCCGGCTTGCTCACCGAGAAGTCGGCATTGGCGCACCGACACCATCTCCACCGCGTCGATGCCGGCCTGCACTTCAGCCAGACTGACCCGCCCCTCAGCACCGGCCAACCCCTGCATCAATGCCACATCCGGCCACGTTCCCGCATACGGCACCCCAGTGACCCGCAACCCGGCCGGCTGCCGGTCGCGCAGATACTGCCCCACTTCAGATAACGTGGCAAAGCGCTGCCAGGGCTCAGTAGGCAGCTCTGCCGCCGAATGCGTTTGCACCGGCGCCTTGTGCAACACCACCTCATAGCGGTAACCGCTGAGCTCGTTGATCGCGCCCATATCCTTAAGCCGGAGATCCACCGCGGCGATGTCGGGGATCTGGGCGGGCAACGCCGCGAAAAACTCCGGCGCCAACAATAATTCCTGCTCAGCCAGCATCTCCCGGTGCACCCGCTCCCGCACCCCGACCGCCGAATCCTGCCCATCACTATCGGCACACACCACCGCGGCAGTAAACGCCGCCAGCAACGACAGATTGCGCACATCCCCGACGAACACCGACCCACCCGGAGCCAGCAACCGCACCGCCTCGGCCAACACATCCAGCAGATAACCCGCACTCGGGAAGTACTGGATCACCGAATTAAGCACCACCACATCGAAATACCCCGCCGGCAACCCCTCGACCACATCGGCCGGCTGCACCCGCAACCGCACCCGATCCGCCCACGACTGGCCAGCCACCCCCACCTGCAACGCCCGAATCGTCGCCGCCGAAAAATCAGTACCCCAATACTCACTGCACTGCGGCGCCAACGGAGCCAACAACAACCCCGACCCCACCCCGATCTCCAACACCCGCTGCGGCCTCAACCCACTAACGCGCGCCACCGCAGCCGAGCGCCACTGAACCATCTGCTCCAACGCAATCGGCTCACCGGTAAAACTACTGTTCCACCCCCCGAAATCCTCCCCCAACACCGCCGACGAACCCGCAGAATCCGAACCGAACTCCCCCTGCCCATACAAACCCTCATAAACGTCTTGCCACTGCCCCACCAACCGCGCTTCACGCTCACGGTCCCGAACCAACATCATCTGCTCATCCAGAACCACATACCCCACCAACTGCCGATCCCCCACACCCCCACCAACATCGGCGCCCGACACCGCATCCCGAGCCACCACCACCGCCTGCCCCGCGCCGCTTGATGTTCACCTCGTCCCCGCCGATAAACGGCTCCGCCCGGGTCGGCCTGCCGCCCTCACCGAT
>NZ_LZLJ01000027.1 GCF_001668625.1 Mycobacterium sp. 1274756.6 | reverse complement strand
CCACCCCACCTCGACCGCGGCCAACCCCGCACCAACCGCTACCACCACCCCGAAAAACTCCTCCACGAAACCGGCGGCGGCGACAACAACGACAACAACGACAACGAAGACGGCAACGGCGACGGCGGGGACGACGGTCCCTGATCCCGAAGCCTCTTCGGTGACCCCGCGGCAATCGGGTGGCCGCTAGCCGTACTGGTCGACATGTCAGCGTCGGGGAGGAGCGCTGCGCCGGCAGCTCGGATATCGGTCCCGGCTGAATCGCGCTGGAGCAATCGCGCCAGAGCAATCCCGCTGGAGCAATCCCGGTAAAGCACGGCCCTCTCTTGAGTGCTAGCACTCTCATGTATAGAGTGCTAGGTGGCAGTCGAACGGTTTCTGTGCCGGCACCCGCGACGACGGTGTGGGGACCCGGACGAATGCCGCAACACCTAATTCCGACGGGTGCGGGGATCCGCCTCGCACCCACACGCTGATCAAGTGGAGGGCTCCAATCGTGGCGAGCGTGAACATCAAGCCACTCGAGGACAAGATCCTCGTTCAGGCCAACGAGGCCGAGACCACGACCGCGTCCGGTCTGGTCATCCCGGACACGGCCAAGGAGAAGCCGCAGGAAGGCACCGTCGTCGCCGTCGGCCCCGGCCGCTGGGACGAGAACGGCGCCAAGCGGATTCCGCTGGACGTCTCCGAGGGCGATGTCGTCATCTACAGCAAGTACGGCGGCACCGAGATCAAGTACAACAACGAGGAGTACCTGATCCTGTCGGCCCGCGACGTGCTGGCTGTCGTCTCCAAGTAAAACCGTGCTCCGCCCCGGCGATCCCCGCGCACGCGCGGGTGATTTCCGGGGCGGACCGCGTTAAAGGAAAAGGCCATGAGCAAGCTAATTGAGTACGACGAAACCGCACGCCGTGCCCTGGAGGCCGGCGTCGACCAACTCGCCGACGCGGTCCGGGTCACCCTGGGTCCGCGGGGGCGGTTCGTGGTGTTGGACAAGGCGTTCGGTGGCCCGACGGTCACCAACGACGGTGTGACCATCGCCCGCGAGATCGATCTGGAGGACCCCTTCGAGGACTTGGGCGCCCAGTTGCTCAAGTCGGTGGCCACTAAGACCAACGACGTCACCGGGGACGGCACCACCACCGCCACGGTGCTGGCGCAGGCGCTGGTCAAGGCCGGGCTGCGCAACGTCGCGGCCGGCGCCAACCCGATCGCGCTGGGCACCGGCATCGCCAAGGGCGCCGAAGCGGTCTCCGAGGCGCTGCTGGCCGCGGCCACGCCGGTCTCGGAGAAGGCCGGGATCGCCGAGGTCGCCACGGTGTCCTCGCGGGACGCCGAGGTCGGCCGGCTGGTCGGCGAGGCGATGAGCAAGGTCGGCGGCGACGGGGTGGTCAGCGTGGAGGAGTCCTCGACGCTGCAGACCGAGCTGGAGATCACCGACGGGGTCGGCTTCGACAAGGGCTACCTGTCGGCCTACTTCGTCACCGACTTCGACCTGCAGGAAGCCGTTCTCGAGGACGCCCTGATCCTGCTGCACCGCGACAAGATCAGCTCGCTGCCCGACCTGCTGCCGCTGCTGGAGAAGGTCGCCGAAGCCGGCAAACCGCTGCTGATCATCGCCGAGGACGTCGAGGGTGAGGCGCTGTCGACCCTGGTCGTCAACTCCATCCGCAAGACCCTCAAGGCCGTCGCGGTCAAGGCCCCCTACTTCGGGGACCGGCGCAAGGCCTTCCTGGAGGACCTCGCGGTGGTCACCGGCGCCCAGGTGGTCAACCCGGACGTCGGGTTGCTGCTGCGGGAGGTCGGCCTGGAGGTGCTCGGCAGTGCCCGCCGGGTCGTGGTCGGCAAGGACGACACGGTCATCGTCGACGGCGGCGGCAGCGACGAGGCGGTCGCCGACCGCGCCAAGCAGCTGCGCGCCGAGATCGAGGCCACCGACTCCGACTGGGACCGCGAGAAGCTCGAAGAGCGGCTGGCCAAGCTGGCCGGCGGTGTCGCGGTCATCAAGGTCGGTGCGGCGACCGAAACTGAGCTGAAGGCCAAGAAGGCTGCTGTCGACGACGCCGTCGCCGCCGCCAAGGCCGCGGTCGAGGAGGGCATCATCGCCGGTGGCGGTGCGGCCCTGCTGCAGACCCGTTCGGCGCTGGAGAAAGTTCGTGCCGAACTCTCCGGCGACGAAGCGCTCGGCGTCGACATCGTCTCGGCCGCGCTGGCCGCGCCGCTGCACTGGATCGCCACCAACGCCGGTCTGGACGGCCAGGTGGTGACCGCCAAGGTCGTGGAGCTGCCGGTCGGGCAGGGCTTCAACGCCGCGACGCTGGAGTACGGCGACCTTGCCGGCGCGGGCATCATCGACCCGGTCAAGGTGACCCGCTCGGCGCTGGAGAACGCCGCCTCGGTGGCGCGGATGGTGCTGACCACCGAGACCGCGGTGGTCGACAAACCCGCCGAGGAGGACGACGGGCACGGGCATCACGGTCACGCGCACTGAGCGATTCCGTCGGAAAGCACCCCTCGGACCTCCCGGCCGGGGGGTGCTTTTCTTGTCCGCCTCCCCGCTGAGTCGACGCGGAATCGTCACCATCTCAGGGTTGACACCGCCGCCTGACCGGCGGAGATTGACAGCAGACCACCTGGTCACACCGCAGAGAGGCGGCCGCTATGACCACGAGGGACAAGTACACCGAGGTGCCCGCGCCCTACTCGTGGCAGGTCCCCTGCACCGGTGACGCCCACTTCACCTGGGAGTACGACGAGGGGCGCGCCCGGCTCCTGTCGCTGTATCAGAAGGGCAAGGACAAGCAGTGGGATGCGCAGTCGCGGATCGACTGGACCCAAGACGTCGACCCGATGAACCCGATCGGGTTGCCCGACGAGATGCATCCGCTGTTCGGCAGCCCGATCTGGGAGGCCGCCGACGATGCCCGCCGCGCCGAGATGCGGCAGCACTCGCAGGCCTGGCAATTCTCCCAGTTTCTGCACGGCGAACAGGGCGCGATGGTCTGCGCGGCCAAGATCGTCGAGGTGGTGCCGGATCTGGACGCGAAGTTCTACGCGGCCACCCAGACCATGGACGAAGCCCGGCACGTCGAGACCTTCGCGCGGTTCCTGCAGGAGAAGGTCGGCCTGGTCTACCCGATCAACACCAACCTGACGGCGCTGCTCGATGACACCCTGCGCGACTCCCGCTGGGACATGCCTTATTTGGGCATGCAGGTCCTCATCGAAGGGCTCGCCCTGGCGGCCTTCGGGGTGCTGCGCGACCTGGCGCCGCCGGGCTCGCTGGCCAAGCAGGTGCTCGCCTACGTCATGCAGGACGAGGCGCGCCACGTCGCATTCGGCCGGATCTCGCTGAAGGACTACTACGCCGCGCTGACCGACACCGAGCGCGCCGAGCGCGAAGAGTTCGTCGTCGACGCCTGCTACCTGATGCGCGACCGGTTCCGCGGCGAGGAGGTGTTCGAGACCCTCGACCTCGACGTGAAAACGTGCGCGGAGTGGGTCGACAACTCGCCGGTGATGGGCCAGTTCCGGTCCCACCTGTTCAGCCGCATCGTGCCGATCGTCAAGGACATCGGATTGTGGGGCGACAAGGTCCGCCGGGCCTTCACCGACATGGGCGTGCTCGACCTGGCCGGCGCCGACATCGAGGCGCTGATGAAAGCCGACGAGGAACAGGCCGAGGCGCTGGACCAGAACCGGTCGGAGCTGGCCGACCGTGCCTCGGAGGTGGACCAGGTGATCGCGGCCGGCGCAAGCTGAGCCGCGGGTGGGGTCTAGCTCGAAGACCGCTGCTACCGGTGGACCTGGAATCACCACGGCGCGGCGCCCGCGGCCTCCCGCCCACTCAGGCGTGCACGTCGCGCAGACCGACCGCGAACCGCAGGCCCGAGCAGTTGTAGCAGCCCACACAGCCCAGGCACCCGGTGCAGCCGAAGCAGCCCAGGCAGGCCACGCAGCGTCGGCAGAGCGCACAGCCGACGCACCCGATGCTTCCGGCGATCGCCGCCGAGGCCGCGGTGAGGATGCTACCGGCGACTCCCGCGCTGCCAGCGGTGGCGATCGATCCGGCGACTCCCGCGCTGCCGGCGGTGGCGATCGATCCGGCCACTCCCGCGCTGGTCGAGGTGGCCACCGACCCGGCGACGCCGGCGCTGGCTACCGTCGCACGCGAGGCGACCACCGTGGTTCCCACGGCGCTCATCATGCCCCGGCCCGGGGCGGGTGTCTCGGCACCGGCGTGATTCGCCGGCGCCGGCTCGCTCAGGCGGTGCGCCGCCGGCGATCCACGCGCCGCAGCATCTGCGCGCGCTCCGATTCCGACAGCCCGCCCCAGATGCCGTAGGGCTCACCCACGCGCAGGGCGTGCGCCCGGCATTCGGTCAGCACGGGGCAGGACCGGCACATCGCCTTGGCGCGTTGCTCGCGCAGCAGCCGCTCGGTGCCCCGCTCGCCGTCGGGGTGGAAGAACACCGACGAGTCGAGGCCGCGGCACGCGCCGTGCAGCTGCCAATCCCACAGGTCGGTGTAGGGGTTGAGATGCGGTTCCGGCACAGCCATGAAAACCCCTTTCGCTCGTCGAATCGAACGTCGAATTGAACGTAGACAGCACGCCGGAAAAGAGTCAATTTCCGGCAAGAGTGTGGGGTTAACAGCGATGACGAAACAATTCACCGTCCGTTCATTTGCCATCCGGCCGACCCGGGCGTAGATGCCGGACCAAAGTCCAGTTCCCCCAGAGGATTTGTCGCCGTACCGCCCGCATGTTGCGGAGCGGGAAACGTCGGGAGAAAATCCGCACCCGGCGCTTAACGCGGCCGTAACACGGCGACCACAAACAATTTACTAAAGTATGGCGGCGATGAGCGTGGACACATTGACCGCCGCCGCATTCGGCGCGGACCCCGGCCGCTGGCCGTTGCCCGCGGCGGCCACCGAGCATCAACTGTGGCTGCGCGCCGTCGCCGCCGGCGGGCAGGGTCGCTACGCCAGCGCGCACGCCGACCTGCTGGCGCTGCACCGCGCCGCGCCGCCCGGACCCTTGGCGTCACTCGCCCTGAGCACCGCG
The DNA here is from genome assembly GCF_001668625.1 of Mycobacterium sp. 1274756.6. Classification (GTDB taxonomy): domain Bacteria; phylum Actinomycetota; class Actinomycetes; order Mycobacteriales; family Mycobacteriaceae; genus Mycobacterium. The sequence goes on along the minus strand of NZ_LZLJ01000027.1, from coordinate 50,937 downwards.
GCGTCGTACTGGCGGCAACTCGGCTGGCACACCCGCGCCCGCGGCTACGACGGTCGCGCCCTGCTGCACGCCGGCGAGGACCCGGAAGCGGCCGCCGACGCGTTGGTCGGGCTGGCCGCCGACGCCCTCGGCGTGGGCCGCTTCGCCGCCGCGGCCGCCCTGTTGGCCCGCGCCGACCGGCTGCCCGCCGCGCCGGTGGCCCGCCTGCCGGTCCGGCGGGCCTGGGTGGGCGCGGAGCTGGCGATGGCCACCGGCGACGGCGCGGCCGCGATAAGGCTGGCCCGACGCGCCCAGGACCTCGTCGCCGACACCGACCTGGCCCGGCACCGTGTCAAAAGCGACCTGGTGGCCGCGGCCGCGCTGTGCACCGCCGGGCGACTCGACGAGGCCCGGCGCTCCGCCGACACCGCCCTGGACGCCGCCGACGCGCTGGGGCTGATGCCGCTGCGGTGGGCGGCGGGGTGCCTGCTCGCCGAGATCGGCAGCGGGTCGCGATCCCGGCAGCAGGTGCGTGACCTGCGCGACCACGCCGCCGAGCGGGTGCGGCACGGCGGCGGGGTGTGGCGCAACCACTGATCACCGGTACCGGCTCGTTATCGTGGACAGTTGCCACCCGCCCGGCATCCGCCGGTCCGTAACGTTGGAGATGCCGCCGTCGATGACTCTTCATGGAGACCATCTCGACGCTGCCGTGGCTGCGGCCGTGGCCGGCGATCGGGATGCGCTCCGGGAAGTATTGGAGACCATCCGCCCCCTGGTGGTGCGGTACTGCCGAGCCCGCGTCGGGGCCGGGGAGCGGAGCGGTCTGTCGGCTGACGACGTGGCACAGGAGGTCTGCTTGGCCACCATAACCGCGTTGCCCCGGTACCGGGACCAGGGACGGCCTTTCCTGGCCTTCGTCTACGGGATAGCGGCGCACAAGGTCGCCGACGCTCACCGCGCCGGAGCGCGCAACCGCGCGTACGCCACCGAGACGGTGCCGGAGCTGGCGGCACCGGCTACGGCCGGGCCCGAACAGCGGGCGATCGACGCCGACGCCACCGAGCGGATGAACCGGCTGCTGCAGGTGCTGCCGGACAAGCAGCGGGAGATCCTGATCCTGCGGGTCGTGGTCGGGCTGAGCGCCGAGGAGACCGCGACCGCGGTCGGCAGCACGCCCGGCGCGGTCCGGGTGGCCCAACACCGCGCGCTGACCCGGTTGCGCTCGGAGATCGTGGCGACCGGAGGTGCGCATGGCTGACGACGGCCGCGCCCCCGACCTGGATGCGGTGGCCCGCAGCGACCGACTGCTCGACGCGCTCGGCGCCGGCCAGCCGCCGCCGCCCGGCGACCCCGCCGACCGGGCGCTGGCCGACCTGCTGGCCGGGTGGCGCGACGAGACCCGCTGGCCACCGGCGACCGGGCTGGTCGCGGAGAACCAGGCCGTCGCCGCCCTGGAACGCGGCCGCCGCCACCCGCCGCACGTGCCGCGTTCGCGGCGCGGGCTGACCCTGGTCGGCACGGTGGCCGCCACCGTCCTGGGGCTGGGCGGCTTCGGCGCCGTGCTGGCGACCGCCCAGCCCGGCGATGCGCTCTACGGCCTGCGCAGCACGCTGTTCGGCGAGCCGCAGCAGGTGCGCGACGACCGGGTCGCGCTGGTCGCGCAGACCGAGTTCGCCAAGGTCCAGCAGATGATCGTCGACGGTCAGTGGGATCTGGCCAAGGACAAGCTCGCCGAGGTCAGCGACACCGTCCAAAACGTCAACGACGCCGGCCGCAAACAGGAACTGCTCGACCAGTGGAACGAGCTCAACGTCAAGGTCGAGCACCGCGACCCCGAGGCGACCGTGCCCCCGGCTCCGGAGTCGGACCCGGCCGTGCCGCCGGGGGAGGCGACCACCTCGGTGACGCTGTCCACCACACCCGGCGCGGAGACCACGTCGCCCGCGGAGCCGTCGGAAACCTCGGAAACCGCCGCGCCCACCGAGCCGTCGGAGACCACCGACGCCCCGACGACCACCCCGACTTCCCCGCCGGCCACCACTCCGGCCCCGACCACGACGGCGCCCACGGCCTCCGCACCGGCTACCACCCACCCGGCGACCGGGCGTGAGACCGAGACGCCCGAGACCCCCGACACCGGGGCGGCTCAAACCCCGCGAGCGGAAAACCCGGCCACGACGGCTCCGGCGAGGAGAGCCCCGGCCACCACGGCCGCGGAGGTCGAGGAGCAGCAGGAGCAGAAGGCCCCGCCGGAAACCGGCGAGCACGCCGCGACCCGGACCGAGTCGACCGACGCCGGCGCGGAGAGCTGAAACCTAGCTAGCGGTAACCCTCGGTTTCCGAGGCCGCCTCGTTGAGCGAGGCGTCGGCGTAGCCGCGGCAGTAATCCCAGGTGACGTAGGCGTCGGGCTCCGGGTCGTACGCCGGCTCGTGCGGGCGCACCGTGCCGTCGACCAGCAACTGCAGCAGGTTCGCGCGCAGCATGTCCCAGTCGTGGTAGTGGTCCTCGTGGCAGTCGTCGCAGCAGACGACCAGGCCGCGGATGCCCTTCGGGGCCAGCAGCGCCTCGTAGACCGCCAGATCGGCGAGATCGGCTTCGACCGCCGTCCGCTCGTGCGGGTCCAGGGGCTGGCCCGGCTCGATGTCGTCCAACGCGGCGGACGGATCATACGGGTCGTCAGCAAACGGGTCCGGCGGCAGACCCGGAGGCAGATGATCACGCACGCCTACACCCTACGCAGCGGGCAGACGGGAAGCCAGCGGCCACAGAATCGCAGCCCGCGGACGGGCCCGCGGAAAACGCATCGCGGGCGCATTAGGATGGCGGTCTCACCCCGCACGGTTATGGAGGCCCATCGATGACCAGTGGCTCGTCCCGACTGACCGATGCCGGCACACCGGTGCCCACCGGCGGCGACGATCCGAACAAGGTCGCGACCCTCGGGCTCACCTTCGACGACGTGCTGCTGCTGCCCGCCGCGTCGGATGTGATCCCCGCGGCCGCCGACACCTCCAGCCAGCTGACCCGCAAGATCCGGCTGAAGGTTCCGCTGGTCAGCTCGGCGATGGACACCGTCACCGAATCCCGGATGGCGATCGCGATGGCCCGCGCCGGCGGCATGGGGGTGCTGCACCGCAACCTGCCGGTGGACGCCCAGGCCGCCCAGGTCGAGACGGTGAAGCGCTCGGAGGCCGGGATGGTCACCGACCCGGTCACCTGCCGCCCGCACAACACGCTGGCCGAGGTCGACGCGCTGTGCGCCCGCTTCCACATCTCCGGGCTGCCGGTGGTCGACGAGGACGGCGCCCTGGTCGGCATCATCACCAACCGCGACATGCGCTTCGAGGTCGACCAGAACACACCGGTCGCCGAGGTGATGACCAAGGCGCCGCTGATCACCGCGCAGGAGGGCGTCACCGCCGACGCGGCGCTGGGACTGCTGCGCCGGCACAAGATCGAGAAGCTGCCGATCGTCGACGGGCACGGCAAGCTGACCGGCCTGATCACGGTGAAGGACTTCGTCAAAACCGAGCAGCACCCGGACGCCACCAAGGACAGCGACGGCCGGCTGCTGGTCGGGGCGGCCATCGGTGTCGGCGACGACGCCTGGGTGCGGGCGATGACCCTGACCGACGCCGGGGTCGACGTGCTGGTGGTCGACACCGCCCACGCCCACAACCGCCGCGTGCTGGACATGGTCGGCAAGCTCAAAGCCGAGGTCGGCGAGCGGGTCGAGGTCGTCGGCGGCAACATCGCCACCCGCGCCGCGGCCGCCGCGCTGGTCGCGGCCGGCGCCGACGCGGTGAAGGTCGGGGTGGGCCCCGGCTCGATCTGCACCACCCGGGTGGTGGCCGGGGTGGGCGCCCCGCAGATCACCGCGATCCTGGAAGCCGTCGCCGCCTGCGGCCCGGCCGGGGTTCCGGTCATCGCCGACGGCGGGCTGCAGTACTCCGGCGATGTCGCCAAGGCGCTGGCCGCCGGGGCCTCCACCGCCATGCTGGGCTCGCTGCTGGCCGGCACCTCCGAGTCGCCCGGCGAGCTGATCCTGGTCAACGGCAAGCAGTTCAAAAGCTACCGCGGCATGGGTTCGCTCGGGGCGATGCAGGGCCGCGGCTCGGGCGGCGCGGCGGCCAAGTCCTACTCCAAGGACCGCTATTTCCAGGACGACGTGCTCTCGGAGGACAAGCTGGTCCCCGAGGGCATCGAGGGCCGGGTGCCCTACCGCGGGCCGCTGTCCACCGTCGTGCACCAGCTCACCGGCGGTCTGCGCGCCGCCATGGGCTACACCGGGGCGTCGACGATCGAGCAGCTGCAGCGCGCCCAGTTCGTGCAGATCACCGCGGCCGGGCTCAAGGAGAGCCACCCGCACGACATCACCATGACCGTCGAAGCGCCGAACTACTACGCGCGCGGATAGGCGCGACACCGTCCGATCCGTGAAGCCGATCCGTCCAAGCCGTAATACTCCGTAGTACAAAGATCCGTAATACAAAGGGGACCTCGCATGCGTGACCTGGTTGAAATCGGCCTGGGCCGTGACGCGCGGCGCACCTACGAACTCGCCGACGTCAACATCGTGCCGTCCCGGCGCACCCGGTCCTCCCAGGACGTCTCCACGGCCTGGCAGCTCGACGCCTACCGCTTCGAGATCCCGGTGCTCACCCACCCCACCGACGCCCTGGTCTCCCCGGAGTTCGCCATCGAACTGGGCCGGCTCGGCGGGCTCGGCGTGCTCAACGGGGAGGGGCTGATCGGCAGGCACGCCGACGTGGAAGCCAAGATCGCCCAGCTGCTGGAGGTCGCGGCCAAAGAGCCCGAACCCACCGCCGCGGTGCGGCTGCTGCAGCAGTTGCACGCCGCCCCGCTGAACCCCGACCTGCTGGGCGCGGCGGTGGCCCGGATCCGGGAGGCCGGGGTGACCACCGCGGTGCGGGTCAGCCCGCAGAACGCCGCTGCGCTCACCCCGGCGCTGGTCGCCGCCGGGGTGGAGCTGCTGGTCATCCAGGGCACGCTGATCTCCGCGGAGCGGGTGGCCAACAACGGCGAGCCGCTCAACCTCAAGACCTTCATCTCCGAACTGGACATCCCGGTGGTCGCCGGCGGGGTGCTCGACCACCGCACCGCCCTGCACCTGATGCGCACCGGGGCGGCCGGGGTGATCGTCGGCTACGGCTCCACCGCCGGGGCGACCACCTCCGATGAGGTGCTGGGCATCAGCGTGCCGATGGCGACCGCGATCGCCGACGCCGCCGCCGCGCGCCGCGAGTACCTCGACGAAACCGGCGGGCGGTATGTGCACGTGATCGCCGACGGCGACATCCACACCTCCGGCGACCTGGCCAAAGCCATCGCCTGCGGCGCCGACGCGGTCATGCTCGGCACCCCGCTGGCGGCATCCCAGGAGGCGCTCGGCGGCGGCTGGTACTGGCCGTCGGCGGCCGCGCACCCGTCGCTGCCGCGCGGGGCGCTGCTGCAGATCGCGCTCGGTGAGCGCCCCGCCCTCGACCAGGTGCTCTCCGGCCCCTCCGACGACCCGTTCGGGTCGCTGAACCTGGTCGGTGGGCTGCGCCGGGCGATGGCCAAGGCCGGCTACTGCGATCTCAAGGAATTCCAGAAGGTCGGGCTGACCGTCGGATCCTGACCGACACCCCGCCCGAAGAGCCATAGCCCCTGAAATCGACGTCCGGATGGCCCTATCGGCCGAAAAATCGGCCTATGAGACCGATTGAACGTCGATATCAGGGACCGCCGGCCGCGCCCCGCGGGTCGGCCCGCACCAACCGGCAGAGTTTCGCCGTACTGGTCAGTAAGCTGAGGCGATGCAGCCTGATTACGACGTGCTCATCATCGGCTCGGGTTTCGGTGGCAGTGTCAGCGCCTTGCGGCTCACCGAGAAGGGGTACCGGGTCGGGATCCTGGAAGCCGGCCGCCGCTTCGCCGACCACGAGTTCGCCAAGAACTCCTGGCACCTGCGCGAGTTCCTGTGGGCGCCCAAACTGGGCTGTTACGGCATCCAGCGCATCCACCTGCTCGACAACGTCATGGTGCTCGCCGGGGCGGGCGTCGGCGGGGGATCGCTGAACTACGCCAACACCCTCTACGTCCCGCCGGAGCCGTTCTTCGCCGACCCGCAGTGGCGCGATATCACCGACTGGCGTGCCGAACTGTCCCCGCACTACGAGCAGGCGGAGCGGATGCTCGGGGTGGTGCGGAACCCGACCTTCACCGACGCCGACCGCATCGTCAAGGAGGTCGCCGACGACATGGGCGTCGGCGAGACCTTCGTGCCGACCCCGGTCGGGGTGTTCTTCGGCCCCGACGGGGAGAAGACCCCGGGCAAGACGGTGCCCGACCCCTACTTCGGCGGGGCCGGCCCGGCCCGCACCGGCTGCATCGAATGCGGCGAATGCATGACCGGCTGCCGCCACGGCGCCAAGAACACCCTGGTGAAGAACTACCTCGGGCTGGCCGAATCGGCCGGCGCGCAGGTGCACCCGATGACCACCGTGACCGGGTTCGAGCAGCGCCCCGACGGGCTGTGGGAGGTCACCACGGTGCGCACCGGGTCCTGGCTCCGGCGCCGCAAGCGCACTTACACCGCCACCTATCTGATCCTGGCCGCCGGCACCTACAACACCCAGCGGTTGCTGTTCAAGATGCGCGACACCGGCAGGTTGACCAAGCTGTCCGACAAGCTCGGCGTGCTGACCCGCACCAACTCCGAATCCATCGTCGGCGCAGCGACATTGAACGTCAACCCGGAACTGGACCTGACCCACGGGGTGGCGATCACCTCGTCGATCCACCCCACCGCCGACACCCACGTCGAGCCGGTCCGCTACGGCAAGGGCTCCAACGCGATGGGCCTGCTGCAGACGCTGATGACCGACGGGGCCGGCCCGCAGGGCACCGACGTGCCGCGCTGGCGGCAGCTGATCGACCAGGCCCGGGAGGACCCGAAGCACATCCTGCGGCTGCTCAACCCGAAACAGTGGAGCGAGCGGACCGTGATCGCGCTGGTCATGCAGCACCTGGACAACTCGATCACCACGTTCACCCGGCGCGGCCGGCTCGGCGGGCGCCGGTATTCCAGCAAGCAGGGCCACGGCGAGCCCAACCCCAGCTGGATCCCGGTCGGCAACGAGGTCACCCGCCGCATCGCCGCCAAGATCGACGGGGTGGCCGGCGGCACCTGGGGCGAGCTGTTCAACATCCCGCTGACCGCGCACTTCCTCGGCGGGGCGGTGATCGGCAAGGACGCCGACCACGGCGTCATCGACCCCTACCACCGGGTGTACAACTACCCGACCCTGTACGTCGTCGACGGCACGTCGATCTCGGCGAACCTCGGGGTGAACCCGTCGCTGTCGATCACCGCGCAGGCCGAGCGGGCCGCGGCGCTGTGGCCGAACAAGGGCGAGGCGGATCTGCGGCCCACGCAGGGGGAGCCGTACCGGCGGCTGCACCCGGTCGCGCCGAACCACCCGGTGGTGCCGGCCTCGGCGCCCGGCGGGCTGCGGTGGCTGCCGATCACCCCGACGGGCTGACCGCGTCGCCGCCGCGCCGGATATGGCGGCGAAGCGGTTGACGGCCCGGCGGCTGGGTCGGCGTGGGCAATAGCGGCTCGCACGGCTCGATCGGCAGCGTCGTCGGCTCGGCGGTCGACAGTTCCACCTCGGATCCGGCGTGCCGGATCACCAACGGCCCGTCGGAGCCGTCGCGCAGCGTGTAGGTCACCTCGTCGTGGGTGATGGCGACGCTGAGCCGAAAGTTGCGCCAGCGCAACCCGAACCGCAGTCCGGCGATGCCGTCGGGCAGGTGCGGGTTGAGGGTGAGGACGCCTTCGTCGTCGCGCAGGCCGCCGAAGCCGGCCACCAGCGCGGTCCACGCCCCGGCCAGCGACGCCATGTGCAGCCCGTCGCGGGTGTTGTCGTGCAGATCCCGCAGGTCGATCAGCGCGGCCTCGAAGGCGTAGTCGTGCGCCAACTCCAGATGCCCGACGTGGGCGCACATCACCGCCTGGGTCGCCGCCGACAGCGACGAGTCGCGCACCGTGCGCCGCTCGTAATAGTCGACGTTGCGGGCGATCTGCTCGTCGGTGAAGGCGTGGCTCTGCCACTGCATCGCCAGCACCAGGTCGGCCTGCTTGACCACCTGCGCCGGATACAGCCGCACGTAGGGCGCGTGCAGCAGCAGCGGATAGCGGTGGTAGGTCTCGAAATCCCACTCCGCCAGCGTGGTGAAGCCCTCGGATTGCTGGTGGACGCCCAGCTCCTCGTCGTAGGGCAGATAGACCGCGTCCGCCGCGTCGCGCCAGGCGGCCGCCTCCTCGGTGCTGACACCCAGCTCGTGGGCGGCCTGCGGATGGCGGTTGCACGCCTCGGCGGCGGTCCGCAGGCCGTGGGCGGCCATCAGGTTGGTGAAGATGTTGTCGCGCACCACCGCGGTGTACTCGTCGGGGCCGGTGACCCCGTTGAGATGCCACACCCCGTGCCGGTCGTGGTGTCCCAGCGACAGCCACAGCCGCGCGGTCTCCACCAGCACGGTCAGCCCGCATTCGGCCTCCAGCGACCCATCGCCGGTGACCACCCGGTAGCGCTCGAAGGCGGCGGCGATGTCGGCGTTGATGTGCCAGGCCGCGGTGCCGGCCGGCCAGTAGGCCGAACACTCCTGACCGCGGATGGTCCGCCACGGAAAGGCGGCGCCGCGCAACCCCAGCTCGCGGGCGCGCTGGCGCGCCGGCTCGAGCGTGGCCGCCCGCCACCGCAGCGCGTCGGCGGCGGCGCGCGGAGCGGTGTAGGTCAGCACCGGCAGCACGAATCCTTCGCTGTCCCAGAAGGTGTGGCCGTCATAGCCGGTCCCGGTCAGCCCCTTGCTGGGAATCGCGCGGCGTTCCGCGCGGGCGCTGGCCTGCAGCACGTGGAACAGCCCGAACCGCACCGCCTGCTGGATGGCCGAGTCGCCGTCGATCTCGACGTCCGCGCAGTCCCAGAAGTCGGCCAGGAAGTCGCGCTGGGAGGCCAGCAGGCCGCCCCAGCCGCAGTAGCGGGCGCCGGTCAGGGCGGCGGCGACCTGGTCGCGCAGGGCGGGCCGGGAGCGCAGGCTCGACCAGCCGTAGGCGATATATTTGACGATGCGCAGCCGCTGCCCCGGCCGCAGACCGCAGACGATGCTGGTGCGGGCCAGATCCTCCCGGGCGACCGTGGCGACCTCGACCCGGCCGGGCACCTCCACGTCGTGATCCATCTCGGCGGCCATCATCAGCCCGCTGGCGCGGGTGCGGTGCATCAGCAGCGCGCGGTGGTCCTCGGCCTCCCATTCCACCGCTTCCAACGGCTTGTCCAGGATCGCCGAAACCCGCGGGTCACCGGAGGTCTGCGGCTGATCCTCGTTGGCGACCAGCTCGGATTGCACGGTGATCCGGGCGAACTCGTCGACGGCCTCCACGACGTACTCGATGGCGGCGATGCTGCGCTGCACCAGCGACACCAGCCGCGTCGAGGTGAGCTTGACCTGCCTGCCGGCCGGGGACCGCCAGTGGGCGTGGCGGGTCAGTGTCCCGGCGCGCAGGTCGAGTACCCGCTCGTGTTCGAGCAGCGCGCCGTAGCGGATGTCGAACGGCTCGTCGTCGACGGTCAGGCGCATCAGTTTGCCGTTGGTGACGTCCACGACCGTCTGGCCGGCCTCGGGGTAGCCGTAGCCGGCTTCGGCGTAGGGCAGCGGCCGCACCTCGTAGAAGGAGTTCAGGTAGGTGCCGGGCAGGCCGTGCGGTTCGCCCTCGTCGAGGTTGCCGCGCAGCCCGATATGGCCGTTGGACAGCGCGAACAGCGACTCGGATTGGGCCAGCAGGTTCAGGTCCAGGGCGGTCTCCCGCACATGCCAGGGCTCGATCGGAAACGTCTCCTCGCTGATCACCGGCGGACCTCGCACAGGTCGGCGAGGTCGCTGACGACGACGTCGGCGCCGTTGTGCAGCAGGTCCTCGGCGTGGGCCGCGCCGCCGCGGTTGACCCCGACCACGTAGCCGAACCGGCCGGCCCGCCCCGCGGCCACCCCGGAGAGCGCATCCTCGAACACCGCCGCGGCGGCGGGGTCGACGCCGAGCAGTTCGGCGGCCCGCAGGAACGAATCCGGCGCCGGTTTGCCGGCCAGCTTCTCCTCGCGCAGGGTCACCCCGTCGACGCGGGCGGCGACGAAGCGGTCCAGCCCGGTGAGCGCGAGCACCTCGCGGGTGTTGGCGCTGGAGGAGACCACCGCCACCGCGAGCCCGGCGTCGGCGACAGCCTGCAGGTAGCGCCGGGAACCGTCGAACACCTTCACCCCCTCGGACTGCAGGGTCTGCTGGAACGCGGCGTTCTTGCGGTTGCCCAGCCCGTAGACGGTCGCGGCGTCGGGCGGGTCGTCGGGGTCGCCGTCGGGCAGGGTGATGCCGCGGCTGGCCAGAAACGACGCCACCCCGTCGTGGCGCCGCTTGCCGTCGACGTAGCGCAGGTAGTCGTCGACCGGGTCGAACGGCACGAACTGTTCGCCGCGTTCGGTGGCGCGTTGCTTCAGGTAGGCGTCGAACATCGCCGTCCACGCCTTGGTGTGCACGCTGGCGGTGTCGGTCAGCACGCCGTCGAGATCGAACAGCACGGCGCGCACCGCATCAGGTAGTCCCAGCACGGCGGACCTCCTCGGGTTTTCTGCTCACCTCACCGGGGTAACCACCGCGACGGCGGTCGAACCACAGCGACGCGCGCCGTTAGACTTCGTGTCCGTGACAGCCTCCTCGCCGCGCCCGGTCCTGGTCGTCGATTTCGGCGCCCAATACGCCCAGTTGATCGCCCGGCGGATCCGGGAGGCCCGGGTGTTCTCCGAGGTGATCGCCCATTCCACCCCGGTCGAGGAGATCAAGGCCCGCGACCCGCGGGCGATCGTGCTCTCCGGCGGGCCGGCCAGCGTCTACTCCGAGGGGGCGCCGCAACTGGACCCGGCGCTGTTCGAGTTGGGGGTGCCGGTATTCGGCATCTGTTACGGCTTCCAGGCGATGGCCCGGGCGCTGGGCGGCACCGTCGAGCGCACCGGCGGCAGCGAATACGGGCGCACCGAGATGCGGGTGCTCGGCGGCGAGCTGCACTCGGGCCTCACCGAGATCCAGCAGGTGTGGATGAGCCACGGCGACGCGGTCACCGCCGCTCCGGCCGGGTTCGAGGTGGTGGCCGCCACCGCCGGCGCCCCGGTGGCCGCGTTCGAGGACCGCGCCCGGCGGCTGGCCGGGGTGCAGTACCACCCGGAGGTGCTGCACACCCCGCACGGCCAGCAGGTGCTCAGCCGGTTCCTGCACGACTTCGCCGGGATCGGCGCGGAGTGGACCACCGCCAACATCGTGGAGGGGCTGGTCGAGCAGGTGCGGACCCAGGTCGGGGACGGCCACGCCATCTGCGGGCTCTCCGGCGGGGTGGACTCCGCGGTGGCCGCCGCGCTGGTGCAGCGGGCCATCGGCGACCGGTTGACCTGCGTGTTCGTCGACCACGGGCTGTTGCGTTCCGGTGAGCGCGACCAGGTGCAACGCGATTTCGTCGCCGCCACCGGGGCGCGGCTGGTCACCGTCGACGCGGCGGAGACGTTTCTGACGGCGCTGAGCGGGGTGACCAACCCGGAGGGCAAGCGCAAGATCATCGGCCGCCAGTTCATCCGGGCCTTCGAGCGGGCGGTGCGCGAGGCGCTCGCCGGGGGCGCCGAGATCGAGTTCCTGGTGCAGGGCACGCTGTACCCCGACGTGGTGGAGTCCGGCGGCGGCGCGGGCACCGCCAACATCAAAAGCCACCACAACGTCGGGGGGTTGCCCGACGACCTGGCGTTCACGCTGGTCGAGCCGTTGCGGCTGCTGTTCAAAGACGAGGTGCGCGCGGTCGGGCGGGAGTTGGGGCTGCCCGAGGAGATCGTGGCCCGCCAACCCTTCCCGGGGCCTGGGCTGGGCATCCGGATCGTCGGGGAGGTCACCGCGGAGCGGCTGGACACCCTGCGGCGCGCCGATGTGATCGCCCGGGAGGAACTGACCGCGGCCGGGCTGGATCAGCAGATCTGGCAGTGCCCGGTGGTGCTGCTGGCCGACGTGCGGTCGGTGGGGGTGCAGGGCGACAGCCGCACCTACGGGCATCCGGTCGTGCTGCGGCCGGTCTCCAGCGAGGACGCGATGACCGCCGATTGGGTCCGGGTGCCCTACGAGGTGCTCGAACGGATCTCCACCCGGATCACCAACGAGGTGCCCGAGGTCAACCGGGTGGTGCTGGACGTCACCAGCAAGCCGCCCGGCACCATCGAATGGGAATGAGCCGCAGCGCCCCGCCCGGGCCGGCGCGAGCCCGCTGACGGGTGCGGTAGCGCCGCCGGACCGGTGGCGCGGAGCGGCGCTACCGGTGCGTTTTCCGGGAGCAAATTTCCCGCTTTTTTCGAAACTCGTGGGGCCGCTGAGTCGGGTGATACGGCAGCGAAAGCATCGGGTTGACGGTGTCGGTGGGCCGGTGTTTACTCGCCTGTATCGAACACACATTCGATTGATTTGAGTGCTCTGGAGGTGGGGGATGACGGCGGCGGCTGCCCTGAACCGACACCAGCCAACCCGCGCTGACCAGCTCCGCGAGCTGCGCCAACGGATGGCCGCGATCACCGGCAAGGCGACCGGCGGCCGGGCCGGCGCCGCGCCGCAGGCGGAGGTGCTGCCGGCCTCGGGGGGCGTGCTGGCGGTGCCGGAACTGCTGGCCGAGACACTGCCCGCCGGGCTGCCGCGCGGGGTGGTGGCGGTGCTGGGCGGGGCGCGGTCGTTGCCGGTGAGCATGGTGGCCGCGGCGACGGCCGCCGGTGCGCACGCGGCCATCGTCGGCCAGCCGGACATCGGGCTGCTGGCGGCCGCGGAGATGGGAGCGGATCTGAGCCGGCTGGCGGTGATCCCCGACCCCGGCGCCGATCCGGTGGAGATCGCCGCGGTGCTCATCGACGGCATGGACCTGGTGGTGCTCGGCCTGGGCGGGGTCACCGTGCCCCCGGCCCGGGCGCGGGTGGTGGCCGCCCGGGCCCGCAGCCGCGGTTGCACCCTGCTGGTCAGCGGCGGGGACTGGCCGGAGGCGACGCTGCGGCTGACCGCCCGGGTCTGCGGCTACGACACCGCCGGGGCGGGGGAGCGGGCCCGGCCCGGCTGCGGGCGCATCGGCGCGGTGCGCCTCGCGGTTCGGGGCGCGGGCCGCGGCCGCACCGGTGCGGGGATCGGCGTGGCCACCGCCGCGGCGGGCTGAGGTCTGTGGGGGAGGCGACGTGGGTTCGCGGGTACTGGCGTTGTGGTGCATGGATTGGCCGGCGGTCGCGGCCGCCGCCGCGGCGGGGCTGGCCGCGGCCGCGCCGGTCGCGGTCACCCTGGCCAACCGGGTGATCGTCTGTTCGGCGGCGGCCCGCGCCGCCGGGGTGCGCCGCGGCCTGCGCCGCCGGGAGGCCTCGGCGCGGTGCCCGGCGCTGCACGTGGTGGCCGCCGACACCGACCGCGACGCCCGCCACTTCGAGGCGGTGATCGCGGCGGTCGACGATCTGGTGCCCCGCGCCGAACTGTTGCGGCCGGGCTTGCTGGTGCTGCCGGTGCGCGGCGCCGCCCGGTTCTTCGGCTCCGAGCAGCAGGCCGGTGAGCGGCTGGTCGACGCGGTGGCCGCCGCCGGGGTGGAATGCCAGGTCGGCATCGCCGATCAGTTGGCGACCGCCGTCTTCGCCGCCCGGACCGGTGCGGTGGTGGCAGCGGGTGGCGACGCGGAGTTCCTGGCCGGGTTGTCGATCCGGCAGCTGAGCGCCGAACCCAGCCTGGCCGGCGCGGGCCGCGACCAGCTGGTGGACCTGTTGTGGCGGATGGGGATTCGCACCATCGGGCGGTTCGCCGCGGTCTCGCGCACCGACGTGGCCTCCCGGTTCGGCGCCGACGCGATCACCGCCCACCGGTTCGCCTGCGGCGAGCCGCAGCGCGGCCCGGCCGGACGCGAACCGCCACCGGAACTCGACGCCGTGCTGGACTGCGACCCGCCGCTGGAGCGGGTCGACGCCGCCGCCTTCGCCGGGCGCTCCCTGGCCGCCGCCCTGCACCGGGCGCTGGCCGGGGCCGGGGTGGGCTGCACCAGGCTGGAGATCCGGGCCCGCACCGCCGACGGGGACGAGCTGAGCCGGGTCTGGCGCTGCGCCGACCCGCTGACCGAGGACGCCACCGCCGACCGGGTGCGCTGGCAGCTCGACGGCTGGCTGACCAGACGGCGGGTGGCGCCGGTGACCCAGCTGCGCCTGCAGCCGGTCGAGGTGATCTCCGCCGAGGCGCTGCAGCTGCCGCTGTGGGGCGGGGTCGGGGAGGAGGACCGGCTGCGCGCCTGCCGGGCGCTGGTGCGGGTCCAGGGGCTGCTCGGCCCGGAGGCGGTGCAGGTGCCGGTGCTCTCCGGGGGCCGCGGGCCGGGCGAGCGCATCACGCTGACCCCGCTGGGCGATGAGCCGGTGCCGCACGCCGACCCCGGCCAGCCCTGGCCCGGCCGGCTGCCCGAGCCGGCGCCGACGGTGCTGCTCGACGACCCGGTGGAGCTGGTCGACCGCCACGGCAACCCGGTGCGGGTGACCAGCCGGGGCCTGTTCTCCGCCGACCCGGCCCGGCTGATCGCCCGCGGCCGCGACGACCCGCTGCGCTGGTGGGCCGGGCCGTGGCCGGTGGACGAACGCTGGTGGGACCCGCAGCGCAGCGCCGGGCGCACCGCCCGCGCCCAGGTGCTGCTGGAGCGCCGCGCGGAGCCGGGTCCCGCGCTGCTGCTCTGCTACCGGCAGCGCCGCTGGTATCTGGAGGGGAGCTATGAGTAGGTCAGCCGGGCGGCGAACTCCCCGACCCGGCGCACGAACCGGGCGAAGAACACCGTCGGATCGACCTGCACCCCGATCCGGGCGTTGGCGGCGCGGCCGCACCGCCCGGACCAGTCGACCGCCGTGACCCCGCGCCGCTCGGTGTCGGCCAGCTCGACGGCCACCGTCGCCGGCCGGGTGACGATCAGCGCCGGATCCAGCGCCACCGCCGCAGCCAGCGGGTCGTGCAGGTGGGCCAGATAGCCGTACCCGCGGTCGCGGTGGGCCTCGAAGTAGAACCGCATGGCGTCCTCGAGCACCGCCAACAGCGGGTTGGTCGGCGCGCCGGCCACCTCGGCCAGCTGGGCGAAATGCGCTGGCGTCATGGTGATCTGCGCGGTCAACTCCAGCCCGCACAGGATCGGCGGGGCCACCGGCGCCCACGCGGCGAGCACCTCGTCGGCCGCCTCCGGGTCCACGCTGAGGTTCCACTCGGCCGCCGCGGGCGGCTCGCCGGGACGGCCGTAGGCCCCGCCCATGACGACCAGCCGGTGCAGCAGACGCGGCAGCTCGGGTTCGGCGCGCACCGCCAGCGCCAGGTTGGTCAGCGGGCCGGTGACCACCCCGATCAGCCGGCCCGGATGGGTGTGGGCGGCGCGCACCCAGGCGGTGGCGGCGTCGTGGCCGGTGAGCGGTGTCGCCGCGGCCGGCAGGCGCGCATAGCCCAGCCCGCTCGCGCCGTGGGCCGCGCCGGTGGGCAACGGCCCGGCCAGCGGACCCTGCGCGCCGCGGGACACCGGGACGTCCGCCCCGCAGAACGCCAGCAGGTCGAGGTTGTTGCGGCACACCTGATCCACCGCCACGTTGCCCGCGGTGGCGGCGACCCCGACCAGGTCGGCTTCCGCGCTGGCCAGCAGGTACACCAGCGCCATCGCGTCGTCGACGCCGGTGTCGGCGTCGAGGAACACCGGCTGGCTACCCGCGGGCACCGCCGCGTTCCGGCCAGTAGTAGGAGTCCGGGTACGGGCGCGGCCCGAAGATCGCGGTGCCGATGCGCACCTGGGTGGCGCCTTCGGCGATCGCCAGCGGGAAGTCCCCGCTCATGCCCATCGACAGCTCGGGCAGGTCGTGACCGTCGGCGGCCGCGCGGTCGCGCAACTCGCGCAGCCGGCGGAAACAGGCCCGCACGGTGTCGGGATCGGCGGTGTGCACCGCCAACGTCATCAAGCCGCGCACCCGCAGACTGGGGTACTCGCCGAGCTGCTCGAGGAAGGCCGGCAGCTGCTCGGGCGGCAGCCCGTACTTGCTGGGCTCGTCGGAGGTCTTCACCTGCACCAGCACGTCGATGGCGCGGCCCTCCCGCTGCAGCCGACGATCCAGTGCCGCAGCCAGTTTCGGCCGATCCAACGACTGCACCTCGCTGGCCAGCCGGGCCACCAGGTTGGCCTTGTTGGTCTGCAGGTGCCCGATCATCACCCAGTCGATGGCGCAGTCGGCCAGCGGTTCGGCCTTCTCCCGGATCTCCTGAACCTTGTTCTCGCCGAAGCGGTGCAGCCCCAGCGCCACCGCGTCGCGGATCACCGGCGGACCGAAGGTCTTGCTCACCGGCAGGATTCGCACCTCGGCCGGGTCGCGGCCGGCAGACCGGCAGGCCTCGGCGACCCGGTCACGGACCCGGTTCCAGCGCTGCTCCAGTGTCTCGTCGGTGTCGTGCTCCGCCGACCGCGCCATTCGATCGCCTCCCGGCTCACCAATGTACGCCGGGCACCATCCGCACCACCTGCTTGACCGGTCGCGGTGCGCGCATCCGGGAGACCGCCCGCACCGGCCGTTTCGGGCGCCGGCGCACCGGCGGGCGCGGCGGGTCGACCGGTCGCGGTTCCTCCCCGCGGGCCGCCGGCGAATCGGGGTAGCCCAGGTAGAGCTGGTGGAGGATCCGCCGGGTCAGCCGCGGGGTGAAGTAGTGGCCGAGTTCGGCCAGCGTCCCCGACGGGGTGTCGATCCGGGCGGGCTTGTCGACCAGCGCGCGCACCACCATCGCGGCCGCGTGCTCCGCGCTGATCGGGGGCACCGGGTTGAGCCGGCGCGACGGGGCGATCATCGGGGTGGCCACCAGCGGCATGTGGATGTTGGTGAACGTGATGTGGTCGGAGAGCGTCTCGGTCGAGACCACCTCGGCGAACGCGTCCAGCGCCGCCTTGCTCGGCAGGTAGGCACTGTATTTGGGGCTGCGGGCCAACACCCCGGCGCTGGAGACGTTGACCACGTGGCCGAATCGCCGCTCCCGCCAGTGCGGCAGCAGCGCCAGGGTCATGCGCACCGCGCCGAAGTAGTTCACCGCCATCACCCGCTCGTAGTCGTGCATGCGGTCGGTGGCATTGACCACCGAGCGGCGGATCGAACGCCCGGCGTTGTTGACCAGATAGTCGACGTGGTCGAAGCGGCCCAGGATGTCTTTGATCGTGGTCTCCACCGAGGCGGCGTCGGTGACATCGCAGCTGAACGCATGCGCCCGGCCGCCGGCCGCGCGGATCTCGCCGACCAGCTCGTCGAGCGCCGCGCCGTCGCGGGCCAGGGCGAACACGGTGGCGCCGCGCTCGGCGACCGCGATCGCCGCGGCGCGCCCGATGCCGCTGGAGGCGCCGGTGATGATCACGTGCCGGCCCACCAGCGGCCCGCCGGGGTCGTCGCGGCGCGCCCGGTCGGGGTTGAGATGGGCGGCCCAGTACCGCCACAGCGCCGGTGCGTAGTCACCGAACGCCGGGACCGTCAGGTCGGCGTGCCCGGCCCGGCGCAGCGCGGCCCGGGTCGCCTCGGCGATGAAGGTCGGCCGCAGGCTGACCACGTCGAGCACCTCCGGCGGGATGCCCAGCTGGGTGGCGACCATGTTGCGCCACACCTTGGCCCGGCCGCGCACCTGCAGCACCGGTGCGGCCACCACCGCGGGCAGCCGGCCGCGCAGCGGCGGCAGCCCGGCCGCCTTGGCCACCCCGCGGTAGATGTCACGCAGACTCACCGTCGCCGGCGCGGTCAGGTGGAAGGTCCGCCCGTCCCAGGAGTCCGGGCCGTCGCGCAGCAACGCGACCAGAGCGTCGACGACGTAGTCGACCGGCACGATGTTGGTGCGCCCGACATCGGGCAGCAGCACCGGGGTCAGCGTGGGCAGCGCGGCCAGCCGGGCCAGCATCGGGAAGAAGTAGTAGGGCCCGTCGATCTTGTCCATCTCACCGGTGCGCGAGTCGCCGACCACCACCGCGGGGCGGTAGATGCGGTAGCGCAGGCCGGGGGCCGACCGGACCGCCAGTTCGGCTTGGAACTTGGTCTGGTGATACGGGGTGGGCAACTCCTGGCCGACGTCGAGGTCGTCCTCGGTGAACTCGCCGCGGAAGGTGCCGGCCACCGCGATCGAGGACACGTGGTGCAGGGTCGCGTCCAGCCGTCGGGCCAGCGCGATCACCGCCTCGGTGCCCGCGACATTGGTGCGCTGCTGGTCGGTGGCCTCAGCGGTGATGTCATAGATCGCCGCGCAGTGCACCACGTGGTCGACGGCACCCAGCTCGGTGACGGCGGCGTCGGTCAGGCCCAGGTCGGCGGCGGCGAGGTCCCCGACCAGGGCGTGGACCCGCTCGTCCCAGTGGTCGCGAACGAGTTGTTCGAAGCGGCTCAGCGACGGCCGGCGCACCAGGACCCAGATGCGGGCCTGCGGATCGGTCTGGAGCAGTCGGGCCACGACCCGCCGGCCAATAAACCCGGTACCGCCGGTAACGACATAGCGCATGGGGACATGGTGGTCGCTGCCCGCGGGAAGGTCAATAGTCAGCTGAAGTCGCGGACGCCGTCCCAATCGATCAGTTTCCAGCCGGTGATCGGGTTGCCGGTGATCACCACCCGGCCCATGTTGGGCAACGGGTGGCGGGTCACCAGATCGCTCGCCGGATTGCTGACGTTCATCAACGTCCAGACCGCGATCGCGATCCCGTGGGAGAACGCCACCGGTTTGGCGTCGCCGCGCACGTAGATCTTGCGCACCGCCGCCCGGAACGCGTCGTCGAACTCGTTGCCGTTCACCGAGCCGGGGATCGTGGCGTCGCGGTCACTGTCCAGCCAGGCCAGCGGCGCCAGCAGGTAGGTCGCCTGCGCGACGGTGTCCGACCGGCCCTCGAACCAGCCGGCGTCGATCTCGTTGAGGCCGGGCAGCACCTCGACCTGGCGGCCCAGCGCCGCCGACAGCGGATCGGCGGTCTGCTGGGACCGCAGCATCGCCGAGGCGTAGATGCCGTCGTAGCCGTTGTCGACCAGCTGACGGGCGCCCTCCAGCGCCTGCTCCATCCCCTTCTCCGACAGCGACGGCCCCGGCACCGTGGTGTCGATGATCTGGGCGGCGTTGGCCTCGGACTCGGCGTGCCGGATGAACGTCAGGGTGATGTTGCGGGGATGGTTGCCCGACGAGCAGCCACTGAGCAATCCCACCGCGACGAGCAGCGCGGCGATCCCGCGGAGGCTCCGACGGCCGGGTTCACGCATCTGATTCGACCTCCCGGGTAGCGTTCGGTTGACACGCTACCCAGCGCGAGACCGCTATGAACAGCTTTTGACCGGGAGGTTTGCTCATGCCGATCGATCCGAACGCCATCGGGGCCACCGCCGAGCCGACGCTGACGAAGTGGTCCGAGCGCGACACCATGCTCTACGCGCTCGGGGTCGGCGCCGGCGTCGACGACCTGGCGTTCACCACCGAGAACAGCCACGACATCCCCCAGCAGGTGCTGCCCACCTACGCGGTCATCTGCTGCATCGGTTTCGGCGCGGTCGGCAAGATCGGCGAGTTCGACTTCAGCAAGCTTCTGCACGGCTCCCAGCAGATCCGGTTGTTCGCGCCGCTGCCGCCGTCCGGCCGGCTCAGCGTGGTCTCCGAGGTCGCCGACATCCAGGACAAGGGCGAGGGCAAGAACGCGATCGTGGTGATGCGGGCCCGCGGCAGCGATCCCGACACCGGCGAGGTGCTGGTGGAGACGCTGGCCACCGCGGTCATCCGCGGCGCGGGCGGCTTCGGCGGGCAGCCCGGGCAGCGGCCGGCCGCACCGGAGTTCCCCGACCGCGAGCCCGACGCCCGGATCGCCTACCCCACCCGGGAGGACCAGGCGCTGCTCTACCGGCTCTCCGGGGACCGCAACCCGCTGCACAGCGACCCCTGGTTCGCCCAGACGTTGGCCGGGTTCCCCAAACCGATCCTGCACGGGCTGTGCACCTACGGGTTCGCCGGTCGCGCCCTGGTCGCCGAACTCGGCGGCGGCGACGCGACCAAGGTCACCGCGATCGACGCCCGGTTCACCTCGCCCGTGTTCCCCGGCGAGACGCTGACCACCTCGATCTGGCGCACCGAGTCCGGCCGCGCGGTCTTCCGCACCGAGGCGTCCGGCGCCGACGGCGGGGAGGCCCGGGTGGTGCTCGACGACGGGGCCGCGGAGTACACGCCGTAGCGCCCCGGCACTGGCGTCTGGGCGACTCATGGCCGCAGTCAAGTGGGCCGGTGCCGCATTGTGAGTAATTACGGTATGGTTTTTATACATGCCAGAGTTTGAGTTCGACCCGGGCAAAAGCGCGGCGAACCAAACCAAACACGGGATCGACTTCGTGGCGGCGCAGAACATTTGGCGCGACCTCCGCCGCATCGAGGTTCCGGCGCGAACGAGCGATGAGTCGAAGTGGATGGTGATTGGCAGAATCGCTGACCGATGTTGGTCGGCGGTCGTTACCTACCGCGACGACCGGGTTGCGCATCATCTCGGTGCGGCGGTCCCGAGACGAAGAGGTGGCGATCTATGAAAGCTAGCGATTTCGCTGAACGGTTCGATGCCGGTCAGGACGTGAGTGCCCGGCTCGACACTGCGCGGGCGCGGCGTCCCGGTGAGGAACCTCGACGGGTCAATGTCGATTTTCCGGCCTGGATGATCGCAGAACTTGACCGGGAAGCCACCCGACTCGGCGTCACCCGCCAGTCGCTGATCAAGGTGTGGATCGCCGAGAAACTCGACCGAGGCGATCCGCCCGCCGCGTAGCGACAGCGCACACTCCCGAGGACCGCCCAAGCTGCCTAGCGCCGCCCCTCAGACCAGATCGCGCGGTATCTCGCGCGTCCAACTCTGCGCATACACCCGCCGTCGGCCGTGCCGGGCGTCGGTCTCGTAGGCGTCGAGTTGCGCGGTGACCACGAAATCCGTCTCGGTACAGGTCAATACCGTCACCGTGGCGACCTCCACATCCCAGTCGTCGCGCCGCAGGCCGCGCAGGGTGCGGGTTTCGCCGCGCACCGAGGTCGGGTCGTTGCCGCAGAAGCTGAACCACTCGGTGGTGTTGGACCGCACCGCCGTGTCGGTCTCGTCGATGACGAACTCGCCGTGATCGTCGGCGATCTCCAGGGTCGTCATGCCGCTGGCCAGATCTCGGGTGATCCGCCAGTGATGCTCGCCGGTCGCCAGCGGTGTCACCGCCAGCGGCGGCGCCGCCTCCGGCGGGCCGAACGCGGGCAGCGCCGCGTCGGCGTCGTCGCGGCGCGGACGCACCGGCACGTGGAGGCTGCAGCGGCCGGTGAACAGGGTGAGGGTCGCCGCCTCGGGGGCCGGCCACACCAGCGGGAAGTACGAACTCGACACCGACAGTCGCAGCCGGTGACCGGCGGGAAACACCTGCGCCATCCCGTTGAGCGGTACCTGCACCCGATACCGCTGCCCGGGGGTCAGCGGCTGCGGGTCGGCGCTGCCGTCCCGGTGGGTCAGGTTGAGCAGGCCGTAGGTGACCCGGGTCGCCTCGCCGTCGGGTGCGACGTCGGAGAGTCGCGCGGCGACCATGGCGACCGGTTTGTCGGCGGTGATCTCCAGGTCCAGTTCGGGCAGGCCGAGCACCTCGAGCGGCTCGGTGAGCGGCTCGGTGTCGAAGACCAGCGCGCCGCCGTCGCTGTCGCGCTGATCGGTCGGCAGGTCCGGGGTGGCCGCATACGACGCCCACTTGCCGCCGGAAAGACCCACGCTCAGTGGGGAGTTGATGGTCAACGACCGCTCCGGCGTCTGCTCCGCATCCGGTCGCTCCGCCAGCCCGCGGGGGGTGAGGGTGTAGCGGAGGTCGTCGGTGTGCGGGCTGGGCCAGCCGGGCACCCCCACCCAGCGGCCCGGGCGTTCCGCGTAAGTGGGGTGGGGCGCCACGCTGTCCTGCATCCAGGCGCGCAGCATCGGCTCGTCCATGACCCCGTTGTCGATGCCCTTGAGCCAGTGATCCCACCAGCGCACCACCTCCTGCAGGAAGCCGATCGCCGGTCCCGGCACGCCCAGATGCGGATACTTGTGGCCCCACGGGCCGATCAGTCCCTTGCGCGGCACCTCGAGATGCTGCAGCAGCCGGAAGATCGCGTTGGTGTAGCCGTCCGCCCAGCCGCCGACCGCCAGCACCGGACACTGCAGCGCCGAGTAGTCCTCATCGACCGACGCGCGTTTCCAGTACTCGTCGCGATGCTGATGCTCCAGCCACTTCTCCACCCATAACCCGCTGCCGTCCAACCGTTCCAGCCACATCTGGCGCCAGCGGTCACCGACGATCTCGGGATCGGGCGGCAAACTGTTGTTGGCGAACATCACCGTCGCCTCCGACAGGTTGTCCGAGAGCAGGCAGCCGCCCATGTAGTGCATGTTGTCGACGTAGAGGTCGTCGGTGGCCGAGGCGCTGATGATCGCCTTGAGCGCGGGCGGCCGGCGCGCCGCCACGTGCAGGCTGTTGAAACCGCCCCAGGAGATGCCCATCATCCCGACATTGCCGTCACACCAGGGCTGTTCGGCGATCCAGGCGATGACGTCACAGCCGTCGTCCTGCTCGGCGGGCAGGTATTCGTCGGTCAGCAGCCCGTCGGAGTCGCCGCTGCCGCGCATGTCCACCCGCACGCAGGCGTAGCCGTGGCCGGCCAGATACGGGTGGTTGAGGGTGTCGCGCTCCCGGGTGCCGTCGCGTTTGCGGTACGGCAGATACTCCAGCACGGCCGGAACCGGACGCTGCTCCGCGTCGCGGGGCAGCCAGATGCGGGCCGCCAGCCGGCAGCCGTCGGCCATGGTGATGAAGACGTTCTCGATCGTCTGGACGTCGTGCGGAAACGATGTCACCGCGGTGGGCATCGGAACCTCCTTTCTCCCCTGCGCACCGGGCGGGATCGGTCAGGTGTTCGCCGTGTCGGTGATCGTGAACGGCAGCAGTTTCTGGGCGCGGTCGAAGTTTTCGGCGAGTTCCTCGGAGTCCGCCGCCCCCATGTATAGGGTGGCCAGCGCGTACCGGTAGGGATCCTGGTTGGGCAGTTCGGACAGCCGGTCACCGGGCGCTACGGCGAGTTCGACGATGGTGTCCGGGTAGTGTTCGGCGACCTTGGCGATGTCGGCATCGGCGGGCACCGCCTCGACCACCCCGTCGCCGCGATGGCCCATCGTGCATTTGGCGGCGGCGCCGAACCGGCCCGCGCGCGCACCGGGGCGGGGCCGGTTGCCCAGCGCGATGTCGATCGCGTACTCGTGGTTGGACATCCCGTCGACCTTGGCGAACAGGTTGCTGTGCGACTGGGAGATACGGGTGTTGATCTCGATCAGCCACAGCTGGTCGCTGTCGGGATCCCACATGAACTCGACGTTGAAGCAGCCGTTGTCGAATCCGGTGTGGCGCATGAGCCGTTCGGTCACGTCGATCATCCGCTGCTGCACCGGTTCGCTCACCGAAGCGGCCGGATAGTCAAGGCGGTCGAAGCTGTGGCCGTCGGCGGTCTTGTGCATGTCGACCAAGCCGTGCACCAGGAACTCACCGCGATACATCGACCCTTCCGGTGCGGCCTGGATACCGTCGATGATCTCCTCGGCCAGACACCAGGTCCCGGTCACCTTCGCGACCTCGTCGGGCAACTCCACCATGGCCAGCGCCTCGTCGAAGGCCTCGCCGTACCGGCCGATGTCCGCCCGGATCTCGCCGAGCGCCCGGGTGAACTCCTCGGCGTTGTGGATCTCGAAACCGAGTTGGGAGGAATGCGATTTGATCGGTTTGATCCAGAACGGGAAGTCCAGCTCGCCGGAGTCCAGGACGGCGTCCAACGCGTCGTCGTCGAACGGGTCGAAGGCGGCGAAGCCGGGCACGCAGTCGGGCGCCGCCGCGCGCTGCATCAGCCGGGACCAGTATTTGTGTTCGCAGGCGAGCACACTGCGCAGGCTCGGGGAGGGGATGTCGTACTCCGCGGCGAGGACGGGCCCGAGCACGCTGGTGGGAAAGTCCCAGTGCGCGATGATCGCGTCGACGCTGCCGTCGAAGCCGGCGAGTTCGGCCCGGGCGTCGTCGAGCAGGGGCGCCAACTCGTAGTGCTCGGTGGCGATGAGCCGGTCGTGGTCGAGCAGGCCGTGGAAGCGCAGGTCCTGCGCGTCGGCCACGGTGTCGAGCTCACCGCGCTGGCGCTCGCTGAGACCGAGCACGAAAATATTGCGGGGCATGCGCGCAGGGGTGCCCGGTTTGCGGGCCGACAAACGACTCGATGTTGGGACGAACCGAAACCGGGGTACTCGGGGTGCATGGTGTCTTTTGCCGCCCGTCGCGAGATGGCGTCGCTGCGCGCCAGCCACAGCAAACGGTTCTACGCCGATCCGGGCACCATGCGGGCCAAGTTGGCGAAGCATCAACACCCCCGCAAGACGCGGCCGCCGCGGTGGGCGCGGCGCGGGGTGCGGTTCGACGCCGAACTGGTCGGCGGGGTGCGCTGCTACATTTTCGCGCCGCGCTCGGATAACGGGGCCACCCACCGCATCGTGCACTTCCACGGCGGCGGCTTCGTCGAGGAGCCCGAAGCCCATCACTGGCGGTTCATGCGGTGGCTGGTGCGGCACACCGGCGCCATGGTCGTCTTCCCGATCTATCCGCTGTGCCCGACCGCCGAGCATCAACGCATCCGGGCCTGCATCCACGCCGTCTACGACCGGTTCCTCGCCGACTACGACGGCCCGCACTTCGTCTTCGGCGATTCGGCCGGCGGCGCCCTCACCCTCGACCTGGTCGACACGCTGCGCACCGATCGGCAGCGGCTGCCGACCGGGTTGGGGCTGTTCTCACCCTGGCTGGATTTGGGGGTCAGCGATCCGCGCTCGGAGAAGATCGACCCCGCCGACCCCGAACTCGGCGTCGCCGGGCTGCGGCAGGCCGGGCACTGGTACGCCGGGCCGGAACCGCTCGACAACCCCGCGATCAGCCCGGTCTACCAGGATCTGGCCGGGTTCCCGCCGATGGCGGTCTTCACCGGCACCCGCGACATCCTCAACCCGGACGCCCACCGGGTCGCCGACGCCGGCAGCCGGCGCGGGGTGCGGGTGGACGTCCACGAGTACGACGGCATGTTTCACAACTGGGTGATGCAGAAGATCCCCGAGGGGGCCCGGGCGCGCACCGAGGTGGCCCGCTTCCTCGAGCAGACCCGCGACAGCTGAGCCGCGCTCGGGGGTTCTACTCGTCGCGGGCCATGCGCAGCGCGGTGGCCATCCCGTCGATCCAGACCTCCAGCAGGTATTCGGTCGCCGGCGGGTGATCGGCGGGCATGAACGTCCGCATCAGCGTGCGGACCCGAGTGCGGGCCAGGTCCTGGAAGTCGGGATCCTCCAGCTCGGGGAACTCGTCGTACTCGCTGCCGATCGCCGCGTTCTCGACACTCATCGCCAACCCTTCCTCGCGCCGGACCCTCGCCGCGTGCAACCGCGCCAGCGGCGGGGTTGTTTCCGCGCGCCCTGACGGGCCGGGTCAGCGCCGGCCGGCCGGCCCGCCGGCGGCGGCGATCGCTGCCGCGAGCCGCTCGATGAACTGCCGGGCCCGGCGGGGACTGTCGAGCGCGAAACGCGCCGCGGTGGCCCGGTCACCGTCGTCGCCGTGGCGCACGATGATGCCCAGCCCGTCGTCGGCGACGGCGTCGAACGCGTCCTCGTCGGTGATGTCGTCGCCGAGGAAGATCGGGAACAACCGGTCGGTGCCCGCGCCGGCCATCCGGTCGGTCACCCAGCGCAGCGTGCGGCCCTTGTCCCAGTCGATGTCCGGTCGCAGTTCGATCACCTCGCGCCCGGTGGTCACCCGCAGCCCGCTGTCGCGGCCGGCGGCGCGTACCGCGGAGGTGACCTCGGCGACCCGGTCGCGGGCGGCGTTGCGGTAGTGCACCGCGACCGCGAAGGTCTTGTGCTCGACGGCGGCGCCGGGAACCTCGGCGAGCCGGTCGCGCAGGGCGCCGGCGGCGCGCTCCAGCACCGGGATCGCCTCGGCGGCGGTGTCGTTGCGGTGCCGGGCGCCGTCGGGGCCGGCCAGCTCGAAGCCGTGGCTGCCCGCGTACCACAGGTCGGGCACCCCGACCCGGTCGGTGACATCGGCCAGGTCGCGGCCGCTGAGGATCGCCACCGGGCAGACCCGGGCCAGCGCGCGCAGGGCGGCGTCGGCGCCCGGGGTGAGCGCAGCGGCGTCGGGATCGTCGACGATGTCGGACAGGGTGCCGTCGAAGTCGAAGAACACCGCCGGGGACCGGTCGGTGACCACCTCGGTCAGGTCCAGCGCCGCCATCGCGTCGGGCAGCCCCGACATGCGCCGGTCCCCGGTCCGGACGCCGATCTCGCCCAGGCCGGTGACCACCGCATCGGCGCCGCCGCGGCGCAACCCCGCCCCGTCGCCCGCCCGGTCCAGGCCGATCACCAGCGCGAACCCGCCGCGGCGGGCGGCGACGACACCGTCTTCGCTGGTCGTGAGCACCACCGCGCGATCCGGGCGCACCCGCAGCCGGTCGGCCGCGGCCTCGGGGGTGCCGTCGACGTAGACGTCGAACGCCACCGCGCCCTCGGCGGGGTGGTCCGCCAGGACGGCGGTGCCCAGCCGGGTCCGCTGCAATTCCCCCACGAGCGCCGCGAGATCGGGACCGGCCGCAGCGGGGTCGAACACCACCCCGTCGTGGCGACGCGGGTCGATGATCACCGGCACCTCATCCACCTCCTCGGCGCGCGACGCGCACCTACGACGATGCCACAACCGGCCGGCAGCCGGGATCGGCCCGCCGCGGCGTGGTATGTCTTGGGGGACAGCAGGCCGGGCCGCGGTGGCCCGGTGAGAGGAGACCGTCATGGCCGCGCCGGAAGAGCACCGAGGGATTGTGGTCGCGGTCGACGGGTCGCCGTCGGCGCGGGTGGCGGTCGACTGGGCGGCCCGCACCGCCGGGCTCCGCGGCGTGGACCTCACGCTGGTGCACGTGCTGGCCTCGCCGGTGGCGATGACCTTCCCGGAGACCCCGATGCCGCCCGGCTACGCCCAGTGGCAGGAGCAGCAGGGCCGCGAGTTCGTGCAGGCCGGGGTGGACCTCGTCGACGAGATCGAGGCCGACGCCCGACCCACCCGGGTGCGCGGCGAGATCGTCACCGGATCGGTGATCCCCACCCTGGTCGAGATGAGCAAGCACGCCACCATGCTGGTCGCCGGATCGCGCGGGCACGGCTGGCTGCGCCGCCGGCTTCTCGGCTCGGTCAGTTCCGGGCTGCTGCACCACGCGCAGTGCCCGGTGGCGGTCATCCACGACGAGGACATGCCGGCGCCCAACCCGGCGGCTGCCCCGGTGGTGGTCGGGGTCGACGGCTCCCCGGTGTCGGACGCCGCGGTCGCGCTCGCGTTCGAGGAGGCCTCGTTCCGGCGGGTGCCGCTGGTGGCGGTCAACGCCTGGACCGAGATGACCCCGGATCTGGTTCCCGGGCTGGACTTTCCGGCGATGGCCGCGGAGGCCGAGCGGGTGCTGGCCGAACAGCTGGCGGGCTGGCAGGAGCGGTACCCCGACGTCGAGATCCGCCGGGTGGTGGTCCCGGGCCGGCCGGCCGACCGGCTGCTCGAGCAGGCCGAGTCGGCGCAGCTGCTGGTGCTGGGCAGCCACGGCCGTGGCGGGTTCACCGGGATGCTGCTGGGGTCGGTGAGCGCGGCGGTGGTCCAGTCGGCGCAGACCCCGGTTGTGGTGGTGCGCCGCTGAGGATTTCGCCGGTTCAGGGCCCCAGCACCCGGCGGGTGTAGTCGTTGGCGAACACCCGGTCGGGATCCAGCCGGTCGCGCACCGCGGCGAACCGGTCCCAGTGCGGGTAGCGCTCGCGCAGGGTCGCGGCGGTCAGATAGTGGTGTTTGCCCCAGTGCGGGCGGCCGGCGTAGCCGGCCATGATCTCCTCCACGCCGCGGAAGAACCGCTCGAATTCCATGCCGCGGTACTGGTGGACCGCGAGGTAGCAGGTGTCGCGGCCGTGGGCGGTGGACAGGAACGCCTCGTCGCCGGCGGCGAACCGCACCTCCAGCGGGAACAGGATCGGCAGCCGCTGGCGGCGCACCAGGTCGATGACCGCCCGGATCGCCGCGGCGGCGTGCTCGCGGCCGATGGCGTACTCCATCTCGGTGAACTTCACCCGGCGCTCGGTGGCGTAGACCTTGTAGGCGTGGTCGCAGGTGGTGGCCGGCGACATCAGCGCGGTGATCAGCCGGTTCAATTGCGGTGCGGCGGCGGGGAACCGGCGTCCGGCCCGGCAGATCGTCTCCAGCCCGCCGTTCTCGACCGCCGCGTTGAGCCGCCGCCGCCAGCGCGGGGTGGGGGTGGGCGGCTCGGTGCTGCGCCGGGTGGTGCGGGTCAACGCGGTCCGGGTGTGGGGGAACACGAAGAACTCGAAATGGTCGTTGCCGTCGACGTATTCGTCGAGCCGGTCGAGGGTGTCGGTCAGGCTGCGCGGTTCGTCGCGCCGGTGCAGGGTGTACAGCGGCACCGTCTGCACGGTGACCTGGGAGATCACCCCCAGCGCCCCGAGCGACACCCGCGCCGCGAGGTAGTCGTCGCCGTCGGCGACATCGAGGACCTGCCCGGTGGCGGTGATCAGCCGCAGCGAGACGATCTGCGCGGACAGGTTCGGGAACGCGATCCCGGTGCCGTGGGTGGCGGTGGCCGTCGCCCCGGTGATCGACTGGGCGTCGATGTCGCCCTGGTTGGCCAGGCCCAGCCCGCAGGCGGCCAGTTGCGCCCCCAGGGCGTGCAGCGTCGCGCCGCCCTGGATGGTGACCAGGCCGGTGGTCGGGTCGGCTTCGAGCACCCGCTGCAGGCCGGTCATGTCGATCATCACGCCGTCGGTGCAGGCGCAGTCGGTGAAGGAATGTCCGCTGCCGACCGCCCGGACGGGCCGGCCGGCCTGCGCGGCGCGGGCCACGGTGTCGGCCAGCTCGGCCTCGGAGGTCGGGCGCGCCAGCGCGACCGGGGTGCAGCGCTGCTCACCGGTCCAGTTGCGCCAGCTCGTCGGGGTCACAGGAACGTCTGCCTCTCGCCGCGGTAGGTCGGGACGCAGTCGACGATCTCCGCGCCGCGGACCAGATACAGCCGGTCGAACCGCTCGCACAGCTCGCCGGCCTTGGCGTGCCGGAAATAGACGGGGTCGCCGACGCGCAGCCGCCGCGCCGGCTCCCCGTGCAGCGGGGTCTGGACCTCACCGGCCCCCTCCATCGCGTCGAGGCGAAGCCCGGGCGGCAGGTAGGGCACCGGCATCCGATCCTTGCCGCCGACCCCGCTGGCCAGATAGCCGCCGCCGAGGGCGGTCACCCCGGTCGGGGCGAACCGGCGCGCCACCGGCAGGGCGAACATCGCCGCCGGCTGCAAGGTGAACGCCGAGTAGGAGTCGAACAGCGCCGGGGCGTAGAACCCGGAGCCGGCGGTGGCCTCGGTGATGGCCGGCTCGCCGGCGACCAGCTGCAGATCGCCGGTGCCGCCGGCGTTGACGATGCGCAGATCGGCGACCTCGCGAACCAGCTCCACCGCGCGGGCGCGGCGCTCCCGCAACTCGGCGAACGAGGCGCGCTGCAGCCAGCGGATCACCCGGTTCTGCACGGGTTTTCCGGCGACGTCGTCGCCCACCCCGGCGATGTGGCCCTCGTAGCACATCAGGGCGACCAGGGTGAGGTTTCGGCGCCGGGCGATCTCCTCGGCGAGGGCGCGGGCCTGCTCGGGGGTGCGCAGCGGGGAGCGTTTGGGGCCGATCTTCAGCCCGACCCGGTGGTAGCCGGCGTCGAGGTCCAGGCCCACGCGCACCGGATGGGGGGTGGTCGCCTCGATGAGGTCGAGGTGCTCGACGCTGTCGACCATGACGATCGGCGCCCCGTCCGGGTCGGCGGCGGTGAGTTCGCCCAGGGCGCCCAGCCCCGCCCGGTCGGTGGTCGGGTAGGCCAGCAGGAGGTTGGTGAAGCCGCGCCCGGCCAGCCAGAGCGTCTCGGCCAGGGTGAAGGTCAACAGCCCGTCGAACCGGGCGTCGGCGTCGAGGATCTCGCGTTGCAGGAACCGGCAGCGCAGTGACTTGGAGGCCACCCGGATCGGTTTCGTCCCGGCCAGGGTGAGCAACCGCCCGGCGTTGCTCCACAGGGCGTCGAGGTCGACGAAGGCGAACGGCGCGTCCCGATCGGCGAAGGCGGCCTGGTAGCGCTGTAGCCGGCGGTGCGGATCCAGACCCGGCGGGGGACCGGTGACGTCGGGCACGTCGTCACCCTACTGAATCCGTTCCCCCATCACGACCGGAATCGAATGTCCGTTCGATATGATCGGGCGATGGGGTGGAGCACCGGGCCGCCGAGCTGGGCGGAGATGGAGCGGGTGTTGGACGGCAGGCCCCGCCCTGCCGCCGCGGAGCGCCCGCAGCCGCCGCCGCGGCCGGCCCGCGACCGCGCCCGGGCCCCGGGTGCGGCGGTGCCCTACGCCGAACTGCACACCCACTCGGCGTTCAGTTTCCTCGACGGGGCCGACACCCCTGAAGCCCTGGTGGCCGAGGCCGACCGGCTGGGCCTGCGCGCCATCGCGCTGACCGACCACAACGGCCTCTACGGGGTGGTCCGGTTCGCCGAAGCGGCCGCCGAAACCGGCATGGCCACCGTGTTCGGTGCGGAGCTGACACTGGGCGCGGCGGCCCGCACCGACGACCCCGACCCGCCCGGCCCGCACCTGCTGGTGTTGGCCCGCAGCCCCGAGGGCTACCGGCGGTTGTCGCGGCAACTGGCCGCGGGGCATCTGGCCGGCGGGCAGAAAGGTGAGCCGCGATTCGACCTCGACGCGCTCACCGAGGCGGCCGGCGGGCACTGGCACATCCTGACCGGCTGCCGCAAGGGGCAGGTGCGCCGCGCGCTGGCCGAGGGCGGCCCCGCCGCGGCCGAGGCGGCGCTGGCCGACCTGGTGGACCGGTTCGGGGCCGACCGGGTCGGCGTCGAACTGACCCACCACGGCCACCCGCGCGACGACGAACGCAACATGGCGCTGGCGGCGCTGGCGCCGCGCTTCGGTGTCGGGGTGGTGGCCACCACCGGGGCGCACTTCGCCGCGCCGGAGCGGGGCCGGCTGGCCATGGCGATGGGCGCCATCCGGGCCCGCCGGTCCCTGGAGACCGCCGCCGGCTGGCTGGCGCCGCTGGGCGGGGCCCACCTGCGCTCCGGGGCGGAGATGGCCCGGCTGTTCTCCTGGTGCCCGCAGGCGGTGACCGGCGCGGCCGACCTCGGCGCGCAGTGCGCGTTCCCGCTGCGGCTGATCGCGCCGCGCCTGCCGCCGTTCGACGTCCCGTCCGGACACACCGAGGACAGCTGGCTGCGGGAGCTGACCCTGGCCGGGGCCGCCGAACGCTACGGGCCGGCCTCTCCGGCGACGGCGGCGCGGGCCCACGCGCAGATCGACCACGAGCTGGCCGTCATCTCCGAGCTGGGCTTCCCGGGCTACTTCCTGGTGGTGCACGACATCGTGCGGTTCTGCCGTCGCCGCGACATCTTGTGCCAGGGCCGGGGCTCGGCGGCCAACTCGGCGGTCTGCTACGCCCTGGGCATCACCGCGGTCGACCCGATCGTCAACGAGTTGCTGTTCGAGCGGTTCCTGTCCCCGGCCCGCGACGGCCCCCCCGACATCGACATCGACATCGAATCCGACCGGCGTGAAGAGGTCATCCAGTACGTCTACGACCGCTACGGACGCGACCACGCCGCGCAGGTCGCCAACGTCATCACCTACCGGCGGCGCAGCGCGGTGCGCGACATGGCCCGGGCGCTGGGATATTCACCGGGCCAGCAGGACGCCTGGAGCAAGCAGATCGTGCGCTGGTCGGATTCCGATTTCGCCGACATCGACGGTCTGCCCCGCCAGGTCGCCGAACTCGCCGGCCAGATCGTCGGGCTGCCAAGACATCTGGGAATCCACTCCGGCGGCATGGTGATCTGCGACCGTCCGATCGCCGACGTCTGCCCGGTGGAGTGGGCCCGGATGGAGAACCGCAGCGTGCTGCAGTGGGACAAAGACGACTGTGCGGCAATCGGATTGGTCAAATTCGACCTGCTCGGGCTGGGCATGCTCTCCGCGCTGCACTACGCCCGCGACCTGGTCGCCGAACACGAGGGCATCGACGTCGACCTCGCCCGCATCGACCTCTCCGAGCCCGCGGTCTATGAGATGTTGTCCCGCGCCGACAGTGTCGGGGTGTTCCAGGTGGAATCCCGCGCCCAGATGGCGACCCTGCCGCGGCTGAGGCCGCGGGTCTTCTACGACCTGGTGGTGCAGGTGGCGCTGATCCGACCCGGCCCGATCCAGGGCGGTTCGGTGCACCCCTACATCCGGCGCCGCAACGGCCTGGACCCGGTGGTCTACGACCACCCGTCGATGATCCCGGCGCTGCGAAAGACGCTGGGGGTGCCGCTGTTCCAGGAACAGCTGATGCAGCTCGCCGTCGACTGCGCCGGGTTCTCCGCCGCCGAGGCCGATCAGCTGCGCCGGGCGATGGGCTCCAAACGCTCCACCGAGAAGATGCGCCGGCTGCGCACCCGCTTCTACGACGGCATGCGCGAGTTGCACGGCATCACCGGCGAGGTCGCCGAACGCGTCTACGAGAAGATGGAGGCCTTCGCCAACTACGGCTTCCCGGAGAGCCACGCGCTGTCCTTCGCGTCGCTGGTGTTCTACTCGGCGTGGTTCAAACTGCACCACCCGGCGGCGTTCTGCGCCGCCCTGCTGCGGGCCCAGCCGATGGGCTTCTACTCCCCGCAGTCGCTGGTCGCCGACGCCCGCAGGCACGGGGTGCCGGTGCACCGGGCCTGCGTCAACGTCAGCGCGGTGCACGCCACCTGCCAGGACGGCGGCACCGCGGTGCGGCTGGGCCTGGGCGCCATCCGCCACCTCGGCACCGAGCAGGCCGAGACGCTGGTCGCCGAGCGCACCGCCGCCGGCCCGTTCACCTCCCTGACCGACCTGACCTTCCGGGTGCAACTGTCCACCCCGCAGGTCGAGGCGCTGGCCACCGCCGGCGCCCTGGACTGTTTCGGGATCTCCCGGCGGGAGGCGCTGTGGTCGGCCGGGGCGGCGGCCGCGCAGCGACCCGACCGGCTGCCCGGGGTGGGTGCCCCGACCCACATCCCGGCGCTGCCCGGGATGAGCGACGCCGAGCTGGCCGCCGCCGACGTCTGGGCCACCGGGATCTCCCCGGACAGTTTCCCCACCCAGTTCCTGCGCGCCGACCTCGACGAGCTGGGGGTGGTGCCCGCCGAGGGGCTGCTGAGCGTCCCCGACGGCACCCGGATCCTGGTGGCCGGGGCGGTCACCCACCGGCAGCGCCCGGCCACCGCGCAGGGGGTGACGTTTCTCAACCTGGAGGACGAGACCGGGATGGTCAACGTGCTGTGCACCCCGGGGGTGTGGGCGCGGCACCGCAAACTGGCGGCCACCGCCACCGCACTGCTGGTCCGCGGCCGGGTGCAGAACGCCAGCGGGGCGGTGACCGTGCTCGCCGACCGGATGGGCCACATCCCGCTGGCGATCACCACGAAATCCCGCGACTTCCGCTGAACCGGTGCCGTAACGTCGCCCCGACGCCGAACGTGTCGCCACTGCGAAAAACTCGCCGAATCCTCGCAGGGATTACACGTTGGCGGTCGGAGGAGGGCGGGACGAGTGCGGGACGCTGACGCGGATCGCGCGGGCGCGACCCGGCGGTAGGGTTCGACCATGACCCTCAACTTGTCTGTCGACGACGTCCTGACCACCACCCGCGCGGTCCGCAAACGCCTGGATTTCGACAAGCCGGTGCCGCGTGAGGTGCTCACCGAGTGCCTCGAGCTGGCGTTGCAGGCACCGACCGGGTCCAACGCCCAAGGCTGGGAATGGGTGTTCATCACCGATCCGGAGAAGAAGAAGGCGATCGCCGACATCTACCGCGACAACGCGATTCCGTATCTGGACCTGCCCAAGCCGCAGTACGAGAGCGGCGACGTGCGTGGCGAACGCCAAGCCCTGGTCACCGACTCGGCGCGCTACCTGGTCGACCGCATGCACGAGGCGCCGGTGCTGCTGATCCCGTGCCTGAAGGGCCGGGTCGAGGACGCGCCGCTGGGGTTGAGCGCCTCGTTCTGGGCGTCGCTGTTCCCGGCGGTGTGGAGTTTCTGCCTGGCGTTGCGCTCCCGGGGGCTGGGGTCGTGCTGGACCACCCTGCACCTGCTCGGGGAGGGGGAGAAGCAGGCCGCCGACGTGCTGGGCATCCCGCACGCCGAGTACAGCCAGGGCGGGCTGTTCCCGATCGCCTACACCAAGGGCACCGACTTCAAACCGGCCAAACGCCTCCCGGCGGATCAGGTCACCCACTGGGACAGCTGGTAAGGGCTCACACCGCGCCGGGGAACCGGTGCTGGCGCCACGCCTCGTAGGCGGCGACCGCCGCGGCGTTGGACAGGTTCAGGGACCGGCGCCCGGGCAGCATCGGGATGCGCAACCGCTCGGTGATGTGCGGGTCGGCCAGGGTCTCGGCGTCCAGCCCGGTCGGCTCCGGCCCGAACAGCAGGACATCACCGGGGCGGTAGGCCACCTCGGTGAACACCGTCGTCGCGCCGGTGGTGAACGCGAACACCCGCGGCGCCACCCCGTCGACGGTCAGCGCCTGCCAGGCCGCGGGCAGGGATTCGTGCACCACCACCGACGCCAGATCGTGGTAGTCCAGCCCGGCGCGGCGCAGCTTGGGCTCGGACAGGTCGAAACCCAGCGGCTGCACCAGGTGCAGTTCGGCGCCGGTGCCCGCCACCATCCGGATCGCGTTGCCGGTGTTGGGGGCGATGCGCGGCGAGTAGAACATCACTTTGAACACGGCACGCTCCTGCGCTGTCGGGGCGCTTGGCAGGTTACGCCCCGCCGCCGAGGGGAGCCCCCACCCCGGCCGGGCGGCCTGCGATAATCGGCGCATGGTCGAACCGAGCATCTGGATGCAGAAGGTCGAGGAAGACCCGGGCCACTCCGAGTGGTACATCGAACGGTTCCGCGCCATGGCACGCGCCGGCGACGATCTGGACGGCGAGGCCCGCATGATCGACGCGATGGCCCCCCGCGGCGCGCGCATCCTCGACGCCGGGTGCGGGCCGGGCCGGGTGGGCGGCCGGCTGGCCGAAC
This sequence comes from Mycobacterium sp. 1274756.6, assembly GCF_001668625.1. GTDB lineage: Bacteria > Actinomycetota > Actinomycetes > Mycobacteriales > Mycobacteriaceae > Mycobacterium. Next base: position 15,662 of record NZ_LZLJ01000027.1, on the reverse strand, counting down.
TGGGCCACCGGGTGGTCGGCGTGGACGTCGACCCCGCACTCATCGAGGCCGCTGAGGCCGACCACCCCGGCCCGCAGTGGCTGGTCGGCGATCTCGCCGAACTCGACCTGCCCGCCCGCGGCATCCCCGACCCGTTCGACCTGATCGTCTCGGCCGGCAACGTCGTGACGTTCCTCGCACCGAGCACCCGCGGCCGGGTGCTGGAGCGGTTGCGCGCCCACCTGGCCGCCGACGGCCGGGCGGTGATCGGGTTCGGCGCCGGCCGCGACTACCCGTTCGCGCAGTTCTTCGAGCACGCCGCGGCGGCCGGGTTCGCCACCGACCTGCTGTTGTCGACCTGGGATCTGCGGCCGTTCCACGAGGACGCCGACTTCCTGGTCGCCGTGCTCAAGCCCGCCTGAGGCCCGCCCGAGACCGCCGGCGACCCACCCCTAGTCGCTCTACCGGTGCAGGCGGATCTTCCACCGCACCACGCCGCTGTACAGCACCGACAGCGCCACCAGCATCGCCATGTCGAACACCCAGGTGCCCGTCGTGTGCTTCCACAGCGAGTCCTGCGGGATTTGCTTGACATCCAGCGCCGGGGTGCAGCCCTCCGGCACCGCCGGTTCGGGCACCTCGGGGGTGGGCAGCGGCATGCAGTTCGGCGGCGACGCGTCGTGGTGCAGCAGGTGGTTGAAGTCGATCGTCGAGGCGCTCGCGGCATAACCCCAGCGCGCCGGGGTCAGCCAGGACACCTGGTCCAGCCCGAGCCGCCCGGTCACCGGGATCATCCCGCCGGAGAGCACCAGCTGACCCATGATCGCCACCACCAGCATCGGCATGATCTGCTCGCTGGACTGCGCGAACGACGACAACGCCAGGCCCAGAATCGCCGAGGCCACACAGGTGCCGGCCACCGCGAGGAACAACTCGATGTTGGCGGCGGCGTTGGAGTGCCCGAACAGCAGCGCGCCCTGGGTGGGGCCGCCCTTGCCCAGGATCACGATCGTGGTGGCGATGGCGGCCTGCACGGTGGCGAACACGCAGAAGACCGCCACCTTGGCCATCAGGTAGGCGGTGGTCGAAAGCCCCACGGCCTGTTCGCGTTTGAAGATGGGCCGCTCACCGATCAGGTCGCGGATGGTCAACGCGGTGCCCATGAACACCGCACCGATATTGAGCAGCACCATCACGTATTGCGGTTCGGTGGGGGCGTCCATCCCGGGCATGCCGAGCCCGCCCTTGCCTTTCACCGTCAGCGACAGCGCCCCGATCAAGAACGGCAGCAACGCCAGGAACACCGTGTACCCGCGGTCGGAGACCACCAGCCGGATCTGTCTTCGCGCGATCGTGGACAGCTGGCGCAGCACGTCGGTGCGTGGCGGATCGCCCAGATCCGCCGGGCTCTGGGCGTCCGGCGTCGGCTGGGGCCGGTGACTGCTTTCCAGGAAGCGCTGGTTGGCCGCGTCCGGGTCGGCGCCCACCTTGGCGAAGATGTCGGCGTAGTTGGTCGAGCCCATCGCGGCACCGATCTGCGACGGCGGCCCGCAGTAGGCGGTCTTGCCGCCGGGCGCCAGCAGCATGATCTGGTCGCAGACGTCCAGGAACGACACCGAGTGGGTGACCACCAGCACCACACGCCCCGCGTCGGCCAGCTGGCGCAACATCAGCATGACCTGCCGGTCCAGCGCCGGGTCCAGACCCGAGGTCGGCTCGTCGAGGATCAGCAGCGACGGCCCGGTCAGCAGCTCGAGGGCCACCGAGGCGCGTTTGCGCTGCCCGCCGGAGAGCTTGTCCACCCGGGTGTCGGCGTGCTTGGTCAGCTCCAGCTCCTCGAGCACCTGCGCGACCGCCTGATCCCGGTCGGCCTTGGTGCTGTCCGGGGGCAGTCGCAGCTCGGCGGCGTAGCCCAGCGCCTGGTTGACGGTGAGCTGACGGTGCACCACGTCGTCCTGGGGCACCATCCCGATCCGGGAGCGCAGCACCGCGTAGTCGGTGTGGATGTTGTGGCCCTCGAAGGTCACCGACCCGCTGCTGGGGGTGGTGTAGCCGGCGATCAGCCGCGACAGCGTCGTCTTGCCCGCCCCGGAGCCACCGATGATCGCGGTCAGCGTGCCGGGCCGGCAGGTCATCGACACGTTGGAGATCAGCTGCTTGCCGCCCTCGACGGTGAAGTTGACGCTGTTGACCTCCAGCCCGCCGGTCTTGGTGGCCGCCTCCGTGCTGCGCACCAACGTGCCGTTGGTGAACAGCAGGTCGACGTTGCCGATGGTGACCACGTCGCCCTCGGTGAGCACCGCGGAGCCGACCCGGACCCGGTTGACGAAGGTGCCGTTGATGCTGCGGTTGTCGCGGATCTCGGTGCCGATCGGCGTCGGGACCAGCATCGCGTGGTGGCGGGAGGCCAGCACGTCGGGGATGACGATGTCGTTGTCGGTGGCGCGGCCGATCGTCAACGCGTTCGACGGGGTCTCCGGGGTGTGCCGCAACCCCAGGATGTCGACCATCCGGGTGGCGACGTTGGATTCCACCGGCGGGGTCGCCGCCACCGGGGCCCGGTGGGTCTGCGGCGCCCAATCGGGCGCCGAGTGCGCCGGCGGCGCCGCCGGGGCGGGGCGCGGCGGGGCGGCGGGAGGCGGTGGCGCGCCCGCGGACGGGCCGGAGTAGATCTGCGGGCGCGGCGCGCTGGGCGGCGGACCCTGGTGCGGTGGCCACGACGGCGGGGGAGTCCCGGGCGCATGGGGCACGCCGGGCGCGTGCGGCGCGCTGGGCGCATGAGGCGCGGCCTGCGGATGGGGTGCGGGCGGGCCGGGCTGCGCCGCGGCGCGCATCATCGCCGTCGCCGGGGGCCGGCCGGCCGCCCCCTGGTGGCGGCCCACCTCGAAGGCGAGCCGGGGCCCGTCGGGGTTGCCCAGGTTGATGCTCTGGCCATCGCCCAACGTGGCCACCGGAACCCGGTGCCCGTTGACGAACACCCCGTTGAGCGAGTCGTTGTCCACGGCGAGCCACCGGCCACCGTCGAAGCGCAACAGCAGATGGGTGCGGGAGACCAGCGGGTGGGCGATCCGCACGTCGGCGCGCAGGTCGCGGCCGACGACCACGTCGTGGCCCGGGGAGAAAGTGTGCTGGGTCCCGTCATACCGGACGGTCAGGGCCGGCGCGCCTGGTTGGTTCATCGGATCAACTGTATCGGGTGATCGGGACCGGTCGCCGCATCAGTCGGGCGCGCCGGTCACCACGCAGTGCGTGCGGGTATAGATGCTGGGCATGCACAGATTGCAGTGCGTGCACGCCGAGTGCACCGCGGCCCCTTCGGCGGCGATCCGGTTGACCAGATCCGGCTCGGCCAGCAACGCCCGGCCCATCGCCACGAAGTCGAAACCCTCGGCCATGGCCTGATCCATGGTCGCCCGGGAAGTGATCCCGCCGAGCAGGATCAGCGGCAGCGACAACTCGGCCCGGAACAGCCGCGCCTCGCGCAGCAGGTAGGCGTCCCGGTAGGGGTAGGAGCGCAGGAACCTGCCGCCCACCATGCGCATGCCCCAGCGCATCGGCGGGGCGAACACCGCCGCGAACTCCTTGACCGGCGCTTCCCCGCGGAACAGGTACATCGGGTTGACCAGTGAACTGCCCGCGGTGAGCTCGATGGCGTCCAGCCCGCCGTCGTCCTGCAGCCAGCGCGCGGTGGTCAGGGCCTCGTCGGTGTTGATGCCGCCGCGCACCCCGTCGGACATGTTGAGCTTCGCGGTCACCGCGATGGCGTCGCCGACCGCGCGGCGCACGGCCAGCACCGTGCCGCGGGCGACCTTGGCCCGGTTCTCCAGCGAGCCGCCGAACTCGTCGGTGCGGCGGTTGATCAGCGGGCTCAGAAACGAGCTGGCCAGATAGTTGTGGCCCAGGTGGATCTCGAGCGCGTCGAACCCGGCGTCGACGGCCAGCCGCGCCGCGTCGGCGTGCGCGGCGATGACGTCGTCGATGTCGTCGCGGCTGGCCCGGCGGGCGAACTTCATCGCGATCGGGTTGAAGAACCGGATCGGCGCGAGCGCGGGCGCCTTGTTGGACCGGGAGTCCGCGACCGGGCCGGCGTGCCCGATCTGGGCGCTGACCGCGGCGCCCTCGGCGTGCACCGCCTCGGTCAGCCGCCGCAACCCGGGTAGCGCCTCCGGGCGCATCCACAGCTGGCGCCGCTCGGTGCGGCCGCCGGGGGAGACCGCGCAGTAGGCCACCGTGGTCATCCCGACCCCGCCGGCGGCGTGCACGCGATGGAATTCGATCAGGTCGTCGGTGACCAGCGCGTCGGGGGTGCGGCCCTCGAAGGTGGCCGCCTTGATGGTCCGGTTGCGCAGCGTCACCGGACCCAGTTGAGCGGGACTGAAGACGTCCGGGGCCGCGGCCATGGGGGCTAGCCTGCCACAGCGGGGTGGGGCCGATGCCAGAATGTGTCCATGGGTGCGATCACGCTGGACGGCAAGGCGACACGTGCGGAGATCTTCACCGACCTGGAAAAGCGGGTCGCGGCGCTGACCGCGGCGGGCCGCACCCCCGGGCTGGGCACCGTGCTGGTCGGCGACGATCCGGGCTCGCACGCCTACGTGCGCGGCAAGCACAACGACTGCGCGAAGGTCGGCATTACCTCGATCCGCCGTGACCTGCCCGCCGACGTCAGCGCCGCCGAACTCAACGACACCATCGACGAGCTCAACGCCAACCCGGAGTGCACCGGCTACATCGTGCAGCTGCCGTTGCCGCGCCACCTCGACGAGAACGCCGCGCTGGAGCGCGTCGACCCCGCCAAGGACGCCGACGGGCTGCACCCGACCAACCTGGGCCGGCTGGTGCTGGGCACGCCCGCGCCGCTGCCGTGCACCCCGCGCGGCATCGTGCACCTGCTGCGCCGCTACGACATCGCGATCGCCGGCGCCCACGTGGTGGTCATCGGCCGCGGGGTGACGGTGGGCCGGCCGCTGGGCCTGCTGCTGACCCGCCGCTCGGAGAACGCCACGGTCACGTTGTGCCACACCGGAACCCGCGACCTGCCCGCGTTGACCCGCCAGGCCGACATCGTGGTCGCCGGGGTGGGGGTGCCGCACCTGCTGACCGCGGACATGGTGCGTCCCGGCGCGGCGGTCATCGACGTCGGCGTCAGCCGCACCGACGACGGCCTGGTCGGCGACGTGCACCCCGATGTGTGGGAGGTCGCCGGGCACGTCTCGCCCAACCCCGGCGGGGTGGGCCCGCTGACCCGGGCGTTCCTGCTGACCAACGTGGTGGAGTTGGCCGAGGCCGCGTCGTGACGCTGCGCAAGGTGGTCGCGGCGCAGTGGCCCATCCTGCTCGTCGGGCTGGTGTTCGTGGCCGGGCTGGCGCTGGCCGGGGCCAACTACTGGCGTCGCGGCGCGCTGCTCATCGGGATCGGGGTGGCGGTGGCGGCGGCGCTGCGGCTGCTGCTCTCCGACGAGCGGGCCGGGCTGCTGGTGGTCCGCGACAAGGGCCGGGATTTCGTCACCACCGCGGCGGTTGCCAGTGCGATGGTTTACATCGCCTTCACGATCGACCCGCTGGGCACCAGCTGAGGTCCGTCACGGTCGAGGCGGCGGCATCCCCGGGATCTGCTGCAGGAACGGCAGATCGGGCATCGAGCCGTCGGCGAGCGACGCCATCGCCGACGGGCAGTACATCGAGATCGCGATGCTGGTGAACATCCCGGCTAGCGCCGCCTGGATGCCGCCGCGCCCGGCGACGGTGGCCGCGGTGGAGGCGGCGGTGGCGCCCGGCTCCTGCAGCCGGGTGCAGACCGACTGGCCCAGCCGGACCGCCTCGGCCGGGTCGTCGTAGCCGAGTCCGGCGTTGTCCAGGGCGTTGAGGAAGGTGTCATCGACCGGGTCGGCGGCGGCGGGCGCGGCCAGCGCGGTCGACGACAACGCCGCCGCGACGATCAGGGCAGCAGCCGATACCGGGGCGCGAAAAGTCATGGGTGAAACAGTGGTCTACCGCGGTGACGTTCGCACAACGGTCCGGTCACGATTGCGATTCGGGTCGGAGTGTCGCTCGCACCGCGACGGTGATGTAGGGCAGCGCCAGCCCGGTGGCGTTGGCCAGGGCCGGGTGGCTGGCCAGCAGTCGGCGCACCTCGTCGAGGGTGCGGGTGCGCACCTCGCTGGGGGAGGTGATGCAGTAGCTGCGGGAGGCGACCAGGTCGATCAGCGCCTGCGGGGTCAGGTAGTTGGTCCACTCCACCTCGTGGCGCTCGATCGCGCCGAACGGCGCGGGCAGCGCCACCCCGGCGTCGACGACGTCGCGGGCGTCTTCCCGGCCGATGATCGCGCCCAGTTCCTTGACCCAGCCGAGCCGTTCGTCGCGGGTGTTCCACACCAGTCCCAGCCGGCCGCCGGGCCGCAGCACCCGCACCACCTCGGCGATGGCGCGCTGCGGGTCGAACCAGTGCCAGGCCTGCGCCACCAGCACCGCGTCGACGCTGTTGTCCGGCAACGGGATCTGTTCGGCGGTGCCCAGCAGGGCCGGGGTGTCGGGCAGGGCGCCGCTGAGCACCTCGAGCATCTCGGCGATCGGGTCGACGGCGATCACGTCCAGCCCGCGTTCGACCAGCCGGGTGGTCAGCTTGCCGGTGCCTGCGCCGAGGTCGAGTACGTCGCGGGCGCCGGCGGGCAGCAGCCAGTCGATCGCCTCCGGCGGGTAGGACGGGCGGCCCCGCTCGTAGGCGGCGGCCTGCGCGCCGAACGACAGCGAACGGTCCTGCCGGGTGCCGGTCACCGCTGCTGTGCACCCCGCTGCTCGGCCAACTCCAGGGTCCGGCGGATCAGTTTGCCCACCGCCTCGGTCTCCAGCAGGAAGCTGTCGTGGCCGCGGTCGGAGTCCAGCACGTCCAGCCCGTCGCAGCCGGGCAGCAGATCGGCCAGTTCTTGCTGCAGCCGCAGCGGGTAGAGCCGGTCGGAGGTGATCCCGCCGACCACCGCGGGCACCGGGCAGCCGCGCAGCGCCGCCGCCACCCCGCCGCGGCCGCGGCCGACGTCGTGGCTGGACAGCGCATCGGTCAGCGCCACGTAGCTGCCGGCGTCGAACCGGGCCACCAGCTTGCCGCCCTGGTGCTCCAGGTAGCTCTGCACCGCGTAGCGCCCGCCGGCGGCGGGGTCCTCGTTGCCCTGCCGGTCGTTGCCGAACCGCTCGTCGAGCTCGGCTTCGCCGCGGTAGGTCAGGTGGGCGATGCGCCGGGCGATGTCGAGTCCGGTGTCGGGGGTGCGGCCGGTGCCGTGGTAGTCCCCGCCCTGCCAGTTCGGGTCGGCCTTGATCGCCGCGACCTGGGTGCTCTGGGTGCCGATCTGGTCGGCGGTGGCCCGCGCGCCGACCGCCAGCAGCAGCCCGGCCGACACCGTGGTCGGGTGCCCGACCATCCACTCCAGGGCCCGGGCGCCGCCCATCGACCCGCCGATCACCGCGGCGACCTCGCTGATGCCCAGCGCGGCCAGCGCGGCGCGGTCGGCGGCCACCTGGTCGCGGATGGTGGTAGCCGGGAACCGGGCGCCCCACGGCCGGCCGTCGCGGGCCAGGGCGGCCGGGCCGGTGGAGCCGCGGCAACCGCCCAGCGCGTTGGTGGCCACCACACACCAGCGGTCGGTGTCGATCGGTGCGCCGGGGCCGACCACGTCCGCCCACCACCCGCCGGTGGGATGGCCGGGGCCGGCCGGGCCGGTGACGTGGGAGTCCCCGGTGAGGGCGTGCAGCACCATCACCACGTTGTCGCGGGTGGGGGCGAGCTCCCCCCAGCGCTGCACGGCGATGCTGACGTCGTCGAGCACCGCCCCGCTCTCCAGCGGCAGCGATCCGATGTCGACCACGCCGAGCTCACCCTGCGGCGGCAGGGTCTGGGTCGGTACTTCGGAGATCGTCACCCGCGGTCTCCTCAACGGGCGGCCACCGCGGCGGCCGCGTCGAATCCGCGCTCCAGGTCGGCCAGGATGTCGTCGATGCCCTCGATGCCCACCGCCAGCCGCACCAGTCCGGGGCTGACCCCGCTGGCCAGCCGCTCCTCGGGGGTCAGCTGCGCGTGGGTGGTCGAGGCGGGGTGGATCACCAGCGAGCGCACGTCGCCGATGTTGGCGACGTGGCTGTGCAGGGTGAGCGCGTTGACGAACGCCCGGCCCGCCTCCACGCCGCCGGCCAGCTCGAAGGAGAGCACCGCGCCGGTGCCCTTGGGGGCCAGCTTCTGGCCCAGCTCGTACCACGGGGAGCTGGGCAGGCCGGCGTAGTTGACCTCCAGCACGTCGTCGCGGGCGGCCAGGAACTCCGCGACCTGCTGGGCGTTGCCGACGTGGCGTTCCATGCGAAGGCTCAGCGTCTCGATGCCCTGGGCGATGAGGAAGGCGTTGAACGGCGAGGGCGCCGACCCGTAGTCGCGCAGCAGCTGCACCCGGGCCTTCAGCGCGAACGCCGGCGCCCCCAGGTCGGCGTAGACCACGCCGTTGTAGCTGGGGTCGGGGGTGGTGAAGCCCGGGTGGCGGCCCTGCGTCCAGTCGAAGGTGCCGCCGTCGACGAGGATCCCGGCGATGGTGGTGCCGTGCCCGCCGAGGTATTTGGTGGCCGAGTGCACCACGATGTCCGCGCCGTGCTCGATGGGCCGCAGCAGGTACGGGGTGGCGATGGTGTTGTCCACGATCAGCGGCACCCCGTTGTCGTGGGCCACCGCGGCGATGGACGGGATGTCCAGGACGTCGATCTTCGGATTCGAGATGGTCTCGGCGAACAGCGCCTTGGTGTTGGGCCGGATTGCGGCGCGCCAGGACTGCGGGTCGTCGGGGTCCTCGACGAAGCTGAACTCCAGGCCCACCTTCTGCAGGGTGTGGTGGAACAGGTTGTGGGTGCCGCCGTAGAGCCGCGGGCTGGACACGATGTGGTCGCCGGCACCGGCGAGGTTGAGGATCGCGAAGTTGCTCGCCGCCTGCCCCGCCGACAGCATCAGCGCGGCCACCCCGCCCTCGAGCGCGGCGACCCGCTTCTCCACCACGTCGGTGGTGGGGTTCATGATCCGGGTGTAGATGTTGCCGGGCACCTCCAGGCCGAACAGCGCGGCGGCGTGGGTGGTGTCGTCGAAGGTGTAGGAGGTGGTCTGGTAGATCGGCAGGGCGCGGGCGTTGGTGACCGGATCGGGGCTCTGCCCGGCGTGGACCTGCTTGGTCTCAAACGACCAGTGCGCGGTGGGGTCCGGATCGTTGGGGGTCTCGGAACTCATCTCGCTGGCTGCTTTCTGTTCGGGTGGGCGATGGTTGTGTGGTCGGCCGGTGGGCGCGCCCGGTGACGGTGCGGAGACCGGCGGTCACGGTTCAGTGGCTACAACACATCGCGGACCAGCCCCGATTGGCATGCATCAGGCTCCCCTGTCTGCTCTGGGGGCCCGTCGATCGCGGACCCGCGCTTGCCGCGTAGCCGTTCCGGCCACTCAACCTGGTCATCACCCGGGGCACCCCACCGCGGTTGGAGGGTTGCCGGCCAGCAAGCCGGGGCTTGACGCTGGCGCTCATGACCAGACGCCAGCCTATCGCACCCCCGTAGGCTCCGCCACCGGCCCGGGGCCGACCCGAACCCCCCGCGACGCCGCGGGGTGGTTGCGGGATACTGGCGGGCAGTGCCAACCACACAGTGATCTGCGGAGCCTCGCAAGCCCCGCAGAATCGACCGATCGCGACGCTGGGAGACGACGATGAGCGCCGAGCAGCCAACCATCATCTACACGCTGACCGACGAGGCGCCGCTGTTGGCGACCCACGCGTTCCTGCCGATCGTGCGCGCGTTCACCGGTCCGGCGGGCATCAAGGTCGAGACCGCCGACATCTCGCTGGCCGCCCGCATCCTGGCGCAGTTCCCCGACTACCTGACCAAGGACCAGCAGCTCCCCGACACGCTCAGTGAGCTGGGTCAGCTCACCCACGACCCGGACACCAACATCATCAAGTTGCCCAACATCAGCGCCTCGATGCCGCAGCTGATGGCGGCGATCCGCGAACTGCAGTCCAAGGGCTACCGGATCCCCGATTACCCGGACAACCCGCAGACCGACGAGGAACGCAAGATCCGCGACCGCTACGCCAACGTGTTGGGCAGCGCGGTGAACCCTGTGCTGCGCCAGGGCAACTCCGACCGGCGGGCGCCCAAGGCGGTCAAGGAGTACGCCCGCAAGCACCCGCACAGCATGGGCGAGTGGTCGATGGCCTCGCGCACCCACGTCGCGCACATGCGCCACGGCGACTTCTACGACAGCGAGAAGTCGATGACGCTGGACAAGGCGCGCGACGTGAAGATGGAGTTGGAGACCAAGAGCGGCGAGACGATCGTGCTCAAGCCCAAGGTGTCCCTGCTCGAGGGCGACGTCATCGACTCGATGTTCATGAGCATCCACGCGCTGCGCGAGTTCTACGAGGAGCAGATGGAGGACGCCCGCAAGACCGGCGTGATGTTCTCCCTGCACGTCAAGGCGACCATGATGAAGGTGTCGCACCCGATCGTGTTCGGCCACGCGGTGCGGGTGTTCTACAAGGACGCGTTCGCCAAGCACGGCAAGCTCTTCGACGAGCTGGGCATCAACGTCAACAACGGCATGGTCGACCTCTACGACAAGATCGAGTCGCTGCCCGGATCGCAGCGCGACGAGATCATCGAGGACCTGCACGCCTGCCACGAGCACCGCCCCGAGCTGGCGATGGTCGATTCCGCGCAGGGCATCACCAACTTCCACTCCCCGTCGGATGTCATCGTCGACGCGTCGATGCCGGCGATGATCCGCGCCGGCGGCAAGATGTACGGCGCCGACGGCCGCCAGAAGGACACCAAGGCGGTCAACCCGGAATCCACGTTCGCCCGCATCTACCAGGAGATCATCAACTTCTGTAAGACCAACGGGCAGTTCGACCCGGCCACCATGGGCACCGTCCCCAACGTCGGGCTGATGGCCCAGCAGGCCGAGGAATACGGTTCGCACGACAAGACTTTCGAGATCCCGCAGGACGGTGTCGCCAACATCGTCGACCTCGACACCGGCGAGGTGCTGCTGACCCAGAACGTCGAGGCCGGCGACATCTGGCGGATGTGCATCGTGCACGACGCGCCGATCCGCGACTGGGTGAAGCTGGCCGTCACCCGGGCCCGGCTGTCGGGGATGCCGGTGCTGTTCTGGCTGGACCCCTACCGCCCGCACGAGAACGAACTGATCAAGAAGGTCACCACCTACCTGAAGGACCACGACACCGAGGGCCTGGACATCCAGATCATGTCGCAGGTGCGGTCCATGCGTTACACGCTGGAGCGGTTGATCCGTGGGCTGGACACGATCGCGGCCACCGGCAACATCCTGCGCGACTACCTCACCGACCTGTTCCCGATCCTGGAGCTGGGCACCAGCGCCAAGATGCTCTCGATCGTGCCGCTGATGGCCGGCGGCGGGCTGTACGAGACCGGGGCGGGCGGCTCGGCGCCCAAGCACGTCAAGCAACTGGTGGAGGAGAACCACCTGCGCTGGGATTCCCTCGGGGAGTTCCTCGCTTTGGGCGCCAGCCTCGACGACATGGGCATCAAGGGCGACAACCAGCGGGCCAAGATCCTGGCCGCCACCCTGGACACGGCGATCGGTGAGCTGCTCGACAACGACAAGAGCCCGTCCCGCAAGACCGGTGAGCTCGACAACCGGGGCAGCCAGTTCTACCTGGCGCTGTACTGGGCGCGGGCCCTGGCCGCTCAGGAGGAGGACGAGGAGCTGCGCAAGCACTTCGCCGGGATCGCCGAGCAACTGGGCGCGCAGGAGGAGGCCATCGTCGCCGAACTCAATGGGGTGCAGGGCAACCCGGTCGACATCGACGGCTACTACTACTCCGACCGGGAGAAGACGACCGCGGTGATGCGGCCCAGCAAGACCTTCAACGAGATCATCGGCGCGCAGAGCTGATCCCGGGCGCGTCGGGCCGGGGCGGGGCGGACCTCTTATAGGGTTGGGCTGCGGGTGACCGCCCGTGACGCCCCGCACCGTGGCACTGCGGACGGCGGGGTTGCGGCCGTGAGTCGGCCGTGAGTCGGCCCCGAGAGGAGAGCCCGCATGCCGCCCCAAGCCAAGACCCGCGTCCAGGGTACGGTCGTCGAACTCGACGGGGATGAGATGACCCGGGTCATCTGGAAGTTCATCAAGGACATGCTGATCTTCCCGTACCTGGACGTCGACCTGGACTACTACGACCTGGGCATCGAGCACCGCGACGCCACCGACGACCAGGTGACCGTCGACGCGGCCCGGGCGATCAAGAAGCACGGCGTCGGCGTCAAATGCGCCACCATCACCCCGGACCGGGCCCGGGTGGAGGAGTTCGGGCTGAAGAAGATGTGGAAATCCCCGAACGGGACTATTCGGAACATCCTGGGCGGCACCATCTTTCGCGCCCCGATCGTCATCAACAACATTCCCCGGCTGGTGCCCGGCTGGAGCAAGCCGATCGTCATCGCCCGGCACGCGTTCGGCGACCAGTACCGGGCCACCGACGCGCAGATCGACCGGCCCGGCACCGTCACGTTGACCTTCACCCCCGAGGACGGCAGCGAACCGATCGTGCACGAGGTGGTGCGCATGCCCGAGCACGGCGGGGTGATCATGGGGATGTACAACTTCACCGACTCGATCCGGGACTTCGCCCGCGCGGTGTTCACCTACGCGCTCGACGTCAAATACCCGGTCTACCTGTCGACGAAGAACACCATCCTGCAGGCCTACGACGGCAAGTTCAAAGACGAGTTCCAGAACATCTTCGACGACGAGTACAAGGCGGACTTCGAGGCCGCCGGCCTGCACTACGAACACCGCCTCATCGACGACATGGTCGCCCAGTCCCTCAAATGGGAGGGCGGGTATGTGTGGGCGGCCAAGAACTACGACGGGGATGTGCAGTCCGACATCGTCGCACAGGGCTACGGCTCGCTCGGGCTGATGACCTCGGTGTTGATGACCGCCGACGGCAAGACCGTCGAGTCCGAGGCCGCGCACGGCACCGTGACCCGCCACTTCCGGCTGCACCAGGCCGGGAAACCGACCTCCACCAACCCGATCGCGTCGATCTTCGCCTGGACCCGCGGGCTGGAGCATCGCGGCAAGCTCGATGACACCCCCGAGGTGATCGAGTTCGCCCAGAAGTTGGAGCAGGCGGTCACCGGCACCGTCGAGGGCGGCCGGATGACCAAGGACCTGGCGCTGCTGATCGGCTCGGATCAGGAGTGGCAGACCAGCGAGGAGTTCCTCGACGCCATCGCCGAGAACCTCGAGAAGACCCTCGCCGAGAGCTGATCCCGGCCGCGCCGGCACCGAGCGTGCACAGGCTGCGATGGCTCGGCGATTTTTTCGCCGTGATTACGCGCTGGGCGCACCCGGCAGGCGGGGTGCCGTGCCAGGGCGCGCCGGGTAGTCGGGGCGCGCGGGCAGGGGGTGCGGGGCGCGGTCAGCCGGTCGGGGAGTCCACCGCCCGCAGCGGCGGGATGTGCTCGTTGAGGAAGCCGGTGATCACCTCGCTGACCCGCCCGGGCGCCTCGAGCATCGGCACGTGCCCGACGCCGTCGAGGGTGGTCACCCGCAGGCCGGGGACCTGGCCGGTGAACAGCTTGGTGAACCGCGGCGAGGGCACCACCCGGTCCTTGGCGCAGTTGACCAGGTGCGCCGGGACGGCGGTGTCGGCCAGCTTCGCCAGCCCGGGCTGCAGCAGGGTTTTGACCAGCAGCTGGATGTAGGCCGGGCAGTGCGCCAGGTCGTCGACGCAGTTGCGCAGCTGCTCGTCGGTGACGGCGTCGGCGTCGGCGCTCAACGGCAGGCTGGCCAGCTGCCGGCTGAACGGCAGTCGCAGCACCCGCTGGCCGAGGGCCATCGTCAACAGCCACAGCGGAAACCCGCCGAGGAACTTCGCGATCACCTCGAATTTGGCGGGAGTCCAGCGGGTCCAGCCGCCGGCCGGGGCGATGCCGGTCACGGTCCGGGCCCGACCCCGCGATGCCAGTTCGTAGGCCACCCAGCCGCCCAGCGAGTTGCCGACGATGTGGGCGGTGTCCCAGCCCAGGGCATCGAGCTGCTCTTCGACGTGGTCGGCCAACACCGCCGAGCTCAGCAGCCAGCTGTGCGGTTTGGGTCCGCCGTTGTGACCGGCCATGGTGGGGGCGAACACCTCGAAGCGGCCGGTGTCGGCCAGCCGGGGGGCGACGTCGTCCCACACCGACTGCGACAGCAGGAACGGGTGCAGCAACAGGACCGGTTCGCCGGTGCCCAGATGGATCGGGTCACGTGTGGTCGTCACCGTGTCGAGAGTAGGCCATACCGCCGGTACCGCATAGTCTTGGCCGTCACCGCTGGTCCGGCGGCCCGCCGACATGCCATAATCGCGCGGTAAGGCGATGACGATGCAGGAAGCCGGTGCGAATCCGGCGCGGTCCCGCCACTGTCATCGGGGAGCAACCCTCATCGGCCACGGCCCGCTTTTCCAGGGGCTGGAAGGCGAGGGAAGCGCTGATCCGAGAGCCAGGATACTCACGTCATCGCGTCCTGCGACCCGGGGCGGTGTACCCCGAGAGAGCTGGCGAACATCCATGTCACGCCCCCCATGGACGTCCGCACCGGCCGGTGGCCGCCGAGGTGATCGACGATGACCTCAGCGACCGCCCCGGTGTGGTTTGCGTTTCCCCCGGAAGTGCATTCGGCGCAGCTATCCGCCGGCCCCGGCCCCGGCCCGCTGCTGAGCGCCTCGGCGGCATGGACGGCCCTCAGCGTGGAGTACGCCGAGATCGCCGGCGAGTTGACCGCGGTGCTCGCCGCGGTCGAGTCCGGCGCCTGGGAGGGCCCGAGCGCGCTGTCCTACGTGGCCGCGCACGGACCGTATCTGGCCTGGCTCAACAAGCAGAGCGTGAACAGCGCCGCGATGGCCGCCGAACAGCAGGGCGCCGCCCTGGCCTACAGCACCGCCCTGGCCGGAATGCCGACGCTGGGGGAGCTGGCCGCCAACCACGCCACCCACGCGGTGCTGGTGGGCACCAACTTCTTCGGGATCAACACCATCCCGATCGCGCTCAACGAGGCCGACTACGCGCGGATGTGGATGCAGGCCGCCACGATGATGGCCGTCTACGACACCACCGCCGGTGCGGCGGTGACCGCCGCACCCCCATCCGAACCGGCGCCGACGATCATGACGGCGTCGGCGGCCCCCGCCGAGGCAGCTGAACCGGCGCCGCAGCAGCCGCCGTCGTGGTTCACCGACCTGCAGAATTTCCTGTACGGCTTTTTGAGCCAGCCCGACTGGCCACAGCAGAACGTCCCGCTCTACAACGCGATCATGGAGTTCTTCGACTCGATCGGGCTGGGCAACGTCACCGACCCGTTCGGGGACTTCTTCGCCGGGCTCAACGGGCTGTTGCCGTGGCTGCCGCTGCACGGCGAGTGGCTGTGGATCACCGGCAATCCGTTCAGCTACCTCAACCCGGGATTTTTCGCCTACATCCTCTCGGTGCCGCTGGATCCGGGGTCGTTCATCGCGTTCACCACCAAAGTCATCATCGACGATCTGCTGCTGATCCTCTACACCGCCGTGACCAACCCCGCCGCGCTCATCTACGTCGCCCCACTGGCCATGGTGGAGATGGTCGGCTCCACCTTCGGCAACG
>NZ_LZLJ01000026.1 GCF_001668625.1 Mycobacterium sp. 1274756.6 | reverse complement strand
GGATTTGACTCTGCGCTGAGGGCGGCGCTCACCTGCGATTCGGCGAAAATCTGCGCCCTGGATGCAGAGTCAACGCGGCGACGCCGGTACGGTGACCCGGACATGAAAATCCAGCTGCTGGGCACCGGCAGCGCCGACGGTTGGCCCAACCCGTTCTGCGCCTGCGCCTCCTGCCGAAACGCTGCGGCGGCGGGCGAGATCCGCGGCCAGACCGCCGCCCTGATCGACGACACGCTGCTGATCGACTGCGGCCCGGAGGTGCCGCGCGCCGCGGTGCGGCAGGGCGCGTCGCTGACCGGGGTGCGCCAGATCCTGTTGACCCACGCCCACTTCGACCACGTCGGGCCGGGCGCGTTGCTGATGCGGCACTGGACCCGCACGACCGCGCCGCTGGAGGTCCTCGGGCCGGAGAGCGCGCTGGCGCAGTGCCGACCCTGGGTGGAGGACAGCAACCCGATCAGCTTCTGCGTCCTCAAGCCCGGCGACGACGTCGACCTCGGGAGCTATCACGTGCGGCCGCTGCAGGCCAACCATGCGGCGGAGTTCGGCGGGGAGGCCCTGCTGTACGACGTCACCGCGCCCGCGGGCGGCCGACTGCTGTGGGCCACCGACACCGGTCCGCTCCCCGGCGAGACGATGCGCGAGTTGGCCGGCGCCGCGTTCGACGCGGTGTTCCTTGAGGAGACGTTCGGCACCTTCACCGAACACGGCAGCGCCCACCACGATCTGCCCACCTTCGCCGAGACGGTCACCGGCCTGCGGGCGTGCGGCGCAATCGTCGAACACACCGAGGTGGTGGCGATCCACCTGGGCCACCACAACCCGCCGGATCTGGACCGACGGCTGGCGGCCTGCGGCGCCCGTGCCGGCAGGGACGGGGAGACGGTGGCGATCCGGCGGCAGCGCTACCCGGCTTTGTAGAGCACCTCGCAGTCGTGCAGGCAGCCTTCGGCGGCGGCCTTCGAGCCCGGCTTGGCGCGGCGGTGCAGCACCGCGCGCACCGGCACCAGCGTCGCCGTGCCGTCGCGCACGCTGGCCCGGCCGTCGACGAACAGGGAGTAGTCGGCCGGGTCGCGCGGCGGCCACACCAGTGACACCTCCGGCTGCCGGTCGAGGTTCTTGGCGGTGGAGCCGCCCACCGGACCGATCTCGATGACGCCGTCGGGACCCGCGCCGAGCACCGGGTTGACCGCCACCGCGTGGGAGTGGTGGGTCTCGTTGACGGTGATCAGGTAGGCGAAGTCGTAGTCGGCCAGCGCGGCGGCCAACCGGTCGAGGTCGGTTCGGGTCGCAGACATGCCCCGAGAATAGCCGCGGGATGCGCGAGGATGGAGGCATGGAATTTCGCTACCTGGGCAACTCCGGCCTGCAGATCTCGGAGATCACCTACGGCAACTGGCTCACCCACGGCTCCCAGGTGGAGAACGACGTCGCCACCGCGTGCGTGCACGCCGCCCTGGACGCCGGCATCACCACCTTCGACACCGCCGATGTCTACGCCAACGGCGCCGCCGAGGAAGTGCTGGGCGCCGCCCTCAAAGGGCAGCGGCGCGAGTCGCTGGAGATCTTCACCAAGGTGTACTGGCCGACCGGCCCGGAACCGCAGGGCAAGAACGACACCGGCCTGTCCCGCAAGCACGTCATGGAGAGCATCGACGGCTCGCTGCGCCGGCTGGGCACCGACTACGTCGACCTCTACCAGGCGCACCGCTACGACATCTTCACCCCGCTCGAGGAGACCATGCAGGCCTTCGCCGACATCGTGCGCGCCGGCAAAGCGCTCTACATCGGGGTCAGCGAATGGACCGCCGAACAGATCCGGGCCGGCCACGCCCTGGCCCGTCAGTTGGGCGTGTCGCTGATCGCCAGCCAACCGCAGTACTCGACGCTGTGGCGGGTGATCGAACCGGAGGTCGTCCCCGCCTGCCGCGACCTGGGCATCAGTCAGATCGTGTGGTCGCCGATGGCCCAGGGGGTGCTGTCGGGCAAGTACCGACCCGGCCAGCCGCCACCGGCCGGGTCGCGCGCCACCGATGAGAAGGGCGGCGCCAACATGATCAAACACTTCCTCACCGACGAGACCCTCACCCGCGTGCAACACCTCGCCCCGATCGCCGACGAGCTGGGCTTGTCGACGGCGCAGCTGGCGATCGCCTGGGTGCTGCAGAACGACAATGTCGCCGCGGCGCTGGTCGGAGCGTCGCGGCCCGAGCAGGTGGCCGAGAACGTCAAGGCGGCCGGGGTCACGATCCCCGCCGAGGCCCGCACCCGCATCGACGAGGTGCTCGGCGACGCCGTCACCGCCGACCCGAAACTGGTCGCCCGCTCCACCCCGGCCAAGCGGCTGCTTTAGCGGCCGGGCTCAGCCGGCGAAGCGCAGCGTGTCGACGAGCTGATCGGCCAGCGCCGGGTCCGGGTCGCCGGGGCCGCCCTGCCGCATCGACACGACGAACATCACCGAGCCGGGCTGGCCGGGCACGGTGGTGGCCAGCATCAGGTGCAGCCCGCCCGGCGAGGAGGAGCACTCACCGGGCCCGACGTCGGAGACGGTGGCGACGATCTCCACGGCCGGGGTGTCGCCGATGCTCAGCTGCCGCGGCTCGCTGAGGCTGACGGTGGGGACGACGCCGTCGGCGGAGGTGAAGATGTCGGCGACCAGGCTGGATTCGATGCGCACCGCCTCATCGATGCTCTCGGCGTTGCTGGCGCCGGGCGCCCCCGCCACCGCGAATTGTTCGGATTGGCAACCCGGGTCCGGCCACTCGGATGCGCCGCTCATCGTCCGGATCGGGCAGTAGCCGAACGGGCCGTCGTCGCAAGGCTTTTCCCAGCCGATCAGCGTCGAGCACGATTTGATGACCCACTCCGGCGGCACGTCGTAGACCAGGCCGCGTGGGGTGTTCACCGTCGCCCACCCCTCGGGGGTCTGCGGTCCGGGGCCGGCGGCATGCTCATCGCAGGTGCTCGACAGGGGCTTCGACGGTGTCGAGGACGTGGTGGTCGGCGCGGTTGTGGTGGCGGTGGTCGTGGTGGCCGGCGAGCCGGTCACGGTCGTGGCGCTGGTGGATGCGGCGGTGGACGCGCTGTCCGAATCGGAGAACTGCCACACGGCTACCGCGGTGGCCGCCACCACGGCGACGACGGCGACGATGATGAGAACCACCCAGCGGGTGTTGTGCGGTGGCGGCGGGCCGCCGCCGGGTGGCGAGGTCGGATAGCCGCTCGGCGGGTAGGGCGGATAGCCGCCGCCATAGCCGCTGTATCCGCCGTGGTCGCCGTAGCCACCGTAGCCGCCGGCGCCGGAATACCCTGGCGAGTAAGGCGATCCGTAGCCCTGCGGGTAGCCGGAGCCGGGCCCGTACTCGGGGTACGGCATCGTCGGCTCGTTGGGCGACGGCGGATAGGTCATGGGCTCTCCCCGGGGGCCGGCGGCGGTTCGCCGCTATCCTAAGCCGCCGGTCAGCGCCGTCCGCGCACCAATCTGCCGGGCCGTGCCGCGGTGGGTGTGCCGTTCTCGGCGATCACCGCACCGGAGACGATCGTGGCCACGTACCCGTCGGCGGTCTGATCCAGCCGTCGCCCCCCGGCCGGCAGGTCGTAGGTGATCACCGGTTTGTGCAGCCGCATCGCGGCATGGTCGAGCACGTTCAGGTCGGCCTTGGCGCCCACCGCGATACGGCCGCGATCGCCCAGCCCGGCGACCCGGGCGGGCACCGAGGTCAACTGCCGGATCGCCTCGGGCACGCCGATGCGGCCCTCGGCACGGTCCCGCGCCCAGTGGGTGAGCAGGTAGGTGGGGAAGCTGGAATCGCAGATCATGCCGTAGTGGGCGCCGCCGTCACCGAGTCCCAGCACCACGTCGTCACGGCGCAGCAGCGACCCGATGGTGTCCAGCGACCCGCCTTCGAAGTTCGCCAGCGCACCGAGCAGAATGGCGTGGCCGTCGTCGTCGAGCACCCGGTCGTAGGCCTCCTCGACCGGTGAGACCCCGCGCGCTTTCGCGCGCGCGGCGATGGAATCGGCCGGGTCCGGCTCGTAGTCGGCGCCGCCGGACGTCGTCTCGGTGAGCGGGAAGATCCAGTCCCAGGCCTGCGCCATGTACAGGATCGGGTTGGCCGGGACGTTGCTCGGCGTATCCGACAAAATGCGTTGGCGCACTTCAGGTTTACGCATCTCGGCCACCCGCTGCTCCAGCGGCACCCCGGCGATCTCCTGATAGCTGGGGTAGAGCACGAACGGGTTGGCGGTCAACTCCAAACCGATCATCAACCCGATCGGGCGGGGGAACACCTGCGCGGTGACCCGCGGGGCGCCCGCCGGGGCGTCGGCGTTGGCACGTTCGATCATCTCGATCGCCTCCGGCCACACCCGTTCGCCGGCGTTGGCGGCGATCAGGGTGAACGTGACCGGCAGGTCGGCGCCCGCGGCGGCGTCGAACACCTGCTGCAGCACCGGTTGATACCCGCCGCCGGGCAGGTCGGGCACGAACTGGATCAACCCGCCACCGCCGTCGGCGACCCCGCGCGCGATCTCGGCGAGTTCGGTCTCGGCGGCCTGGAAGCTGGGGATCTGCTCACCGCTGTCGGTGCGGTGGGTGGCCAACCGCGACGAGGCGAACCCCAACGCACCGGCCTGCACCGCCTCTTTGGCCAGTGCGCGCATCCGCGCCAGATCCTCGGCGGTGGCCGGTTCCCGGTCCGCGCCGCGCCGCCCCATCACATACACCCGCAGCGGCGAATGCGGCAGATACACCGCGACGTCGATGTCGAGGCGCCGTTCCGCCAGGGCGTCCAGGTACTGCGGGAAGGTCTCCCAGCTCCAGTCCAGCCCGTCGGTCATCACCACCCCGGGGATGTCCTCCACGCCGGCCATCACATCGACCAGCACCTCGTGGTCCTCGGCGCGGCACGGCGCGAACCCCACTCCGCAGTTGCCCATCACCGCGGTGGTCACCCCGTGCGCCGAGGACGGGTTGAGCCGGTCCGACCAGATGGCCTGGCCGTCGTAATGGGTGTGCAGGTCCACGAAACCCGGGGTCACCAGCAGTCCGGTGGCATCGATCTCGCGCCTGCCGGGTTCGTCGACGCGGCCGACCGCGGCGATCATCCCGTCGCGCACCGCCACATCGCCGACATACGGCGCCCCGCCGAGGCCGTCGACGATGCTGCCGTTGCGGATCACCAGGTCATAGCTCATGACATCAATCTACGGTCGCGGCGCGGTCGGCGGCTTGATCGGCGCGGTTCGGCGTAAGCCCGCGCCCGACCGGGTATGGCATGGTCGAAGGTGAGGACCAGCAGGTTTTTCAGATGATCCGAGGTGAGCAATCGTGGTCGCGATCGAGCAACTCAACGAAGATGAGTTGCGGGAGTTGTCGAGGCGTCGCGACGAGGCCGGTGTGCTGTCGGTCTATGTCAACGCCGATCCCAGCCGGGACCCGAGCCGGCAGGCGGCCGAGATCGACCTGAGCAACCGATACCGCGAACTGCAGCGCCGCGTCGCCGAGGACGGCGCCGGACCCGGGGACCGGCGCGCGACCGGCGCGGCCCTCGAGCGGCTGTGGCCACAGATCCAGTCGCTGGCCGGACCGACGGCCTCGGGGCGCAGCCGGATGGCGTTCGCCGCGCTGGGCGACGACTGGGTGCTGCATCTGGACAGTGCGTTACCGGTGAGCAACCGCGTCGTACTCGATGACGGGCCCTTCATCCACCCGCTGCTGGAACTGCTCGACGAGGGCCGGCCCGCCGGGGTCGCCCTGGTCTCCGGCGACGAGGTCCGGATCGCCGAATGGCGGGTCGGAGCGCTGCGGGTGCTGAGCCGCATGGAGCAACCCTATTTCGAGGCGCCGCATGAGCGGGCCGGGCAGATCGGGGGCGGGCCGCAGGGCCAGTTCAACAGTCCGGTGCGCGAGCAACGCCAGACCCGCGAACGCGATCTGACGCAGCGGTTCCTCGACCAGGCGACCGGGGTGGTCGCCGCGCTGGCCGGGGAGCGGGGCTGGGAACGGGTCCTGGTCAGCGGTGGTGAGCGCTGGACCGAGCCGGCCGTCGCGAGCTTCAGTCAACCGTTGCGCGGCAAGGTGTTCGGCGATCCGCGCAACCTGAGCAGCCTCGATGAGACGGCACTGGCCGCAACGGTCAGCACCTGGGCCCGCGATCAGCACAAGGACGACGAACAGCGCCTGCTGCAACGGGTGCGCGACGCGGCGGGCGCCGGCAACGCGGCGCTCGGTCTGTCCGAGGTGGCCGCGGCGCTCAACGCCGGGCGCGTCTACCACCTGGTGTACGACCCGGAGGTGCGTTACACCGGCGCGGTGGGCGCCGACGGCGCGATCTACGGCGGTGCGGAGGTCGGCCCGGATGGCCGGCCCGGCACCGCGGAGCCGCGGCTGACCGAGCGGCTCGTCGAGCGGGCCTTCGAGACCGGGGCCCGGATCAGTCCGGTGGAAGGCGCCGCCGCGGGGACGCTGAGCGACGTCGACGGCATCGCCGCGCTGCTGCGCTGGTAGCCACGGCACGCACCGGCCGGCAGCGCCGACGCCGGGTGTGGGAGTGAGAGGAATGGACAAGACAACGGACCGGCTGGTCAATTTCGCCAGCCAGGTCGACGAGCAGACGATCCGGCAAGCCGAGCAGACGGCGAGCATGCCGTTCGTGTACCCGCACGTCGCGCTCATGCCCGACGCGCATTTCGGGATGGGCTCGGCGGTCGGCACCGTCATCCCCACCCTCGACGCGGTGATGCCCGCCGCGGTCGGGGTGGACATCGGCTGCGGGATGGCGGCGGTGCAGACCGCCTTCGGCCGCGCCGATCTGGCCGGGCGTGACCTGACCGCGCTGCGCGACTCGATCGAGTCGAGCATCCCGCTGTCGCCGGGCCGGTACAACCGGCGGGCGGACCGGTTCGCCTTCACCGCCGGGCGCATCGACACCCTGGAGCGGTTGGCCCGCGACCAGGACGTCGACTTGTCGCACAGCAAGAACTGGCGGCTGCAACTGGGCACCCTCGGCGGCGGCAACCACTTCATCGAACTGTGTATCGACGACCGGGACCGCGTCTGGCTGTTCCTGCACAGCGGCAGCCGCGGCGTCGGCTACAAGATCGCCCAACGGCACATCCGCACCGCGCAGCAGTTGATGCGTCGGCGCGGCATCGACCTGCCCAACCGCGACCTGGCCTACCTGGAGGAAGGCACCGACGAATTCGACACCTACCTGCGCGAGTTGACCTGGGCGCAGGCCTTCGCGCTGGAGAACCGTGCGGAGATGACCGACCGGTTCCGGCAGGCCTTCGCCTACTGGATGGGCGTGGCCGCCGAGGACGCCGAAGACACCGAGAAGGACCGGGTGCTGTGTCACCACAACTACACCCGCCGCGAGACCCACGGCGGCAAGGAGGTCTGGTTGACCCGCAAGGGCGCGATCGACGCGCATGAGGGCGTGCGCGGGCTGATCCCCGGCTCGATGGGCGCGCGGTCCTACATCGTGCGCGGCAAGGGCAACCCCGACGCGCTGTGCTCGGCACCGCACGGCGCCGGGCGGCGCTACTCGCGCACCCAGGCCCGCAAGCTGTTCACCGCCGACGACCTGGCCGCGGCCATGACCGGCGTCGAATACCGGCACGGGGACGCCTGGGTCGACGAGATCCCGCAGGCCTACAAGGACATCGATGTGGTCATGGCCGACGCGGCCGAACTCGTCGAGGTGACCGGGGAGCTGCGCCAGGTTCTCAACGTCAAGGGCACTTAACCGGCGATACACCGACGCAGGAGGCGACGATGAAGGCGACAGTGAAGTTCGGCCGGATCGCCGGGGTGGCGGTCGGGGCGCATTGGAGCGTGCTGGCCATCGTGGCGTTGCTGGTCGCCGGGTTGTCGGTGCAGCTGCCGCAGATCGAGCCCGGCTATCCCACGGCGGCCTACCTGGCGGCGGCCGTGCTGGCGGCCACGCTGTTCGTCGTGTCACTGCTGGGCCACGAACTGGCCCACGCGGTGGTCGCGCAGCGCAACGGGGTCGACGTCGAGGGCATCACGTTGTGGCTGCTGGGCGGAATCGCCCGGCTGCGAGGCGATGCGCCGAGCCCCGGCGCGGACTTCCGCATCTCGGCGGTCGGCCCGGCGAGCAGCCTGCTGATCGCCGCCGGCTTCTACGGGCTGATGTGGCTGGGCACTCAAGCCGAGGCGACGCCGCTACTGGTGGCAGTGGCCGCCTATCTGGCCGTGATCAACGTGGTGCTGGCGGTGTTCAACACGATTCCGGCGGCCCCGCTGGACGGCGGACGGATCCTGCGTTCGGCGATCTGGGCGTGGCGCGGCGACCGGTATACCGCGACGATGGTCGCCGCCCGCGCCGGACGCATCTTCGGGTTCGTGCTGATCGCGTTGGGCATCCTGCAGGCCCTCGGCGGCGCCGGCTTCGGCGGGCTGTGGTGGGTGCTGCTCGGGTTGTTCGTCGTCACCATGGCCAACGCCGAAGAGCAGCAACTCCGCACCACCACGGCGCTGGCGGGGGTGCGGGTGCGCGACGTGATGACCGCCGACCCCGAGACGATCGGCGGGGATGTCACCGTGGCGGACTTCATCCAGCACACGGCGCTGGGCCGCAGGCACTCCAGCTTCCCGGTGCTCGACCACGCCGGCCGGCTGAGCGGGCTGGTGACGCTCAACCGGATCCGCGCGGTGGCCCCCGACCAGCGGGCGACGACCGTGCTGCAGGAGGTGGCCTGCCCGCCGGCCGAGGCGCCCGTCGCCCACCCCGACGAGGCGCTGACCGCGCTGCTGCCGCGGCTGTCGGGGTGTACCGACGGACGCGCCCTGGTGCTGGCCGACAACGCGCTGGTGGGCATCGTCTCCCCGAGTGACATCAGCCGCGCCGCCGCGCTGCACGGCTTGGGCGCGCGCTTCGACCGGTGAGCCGCCGGCCACGATTGAAGCTCAGCGGCGAAGAAACGCGATCCTCGCCTCCCTGGAGGTTCACTCGTCGCGCCCCGGCACCGCAGCTGTGAGGTTCATGTTTTCGGGGTAAACCCATGAGCCACGGGGTATCAGCGGTGCAGGCGATGCGGCCGCCCGGGCTGTCGCGTCGCTCAGCCCCCGACCGTCAAGTAACCCGGCGGTCGGGGGCGCCCCCTTTTCTGCGACGGTGCTGCAAATTTGGCGGCAAGGCCGCCCGTTGCGGTGTTCTCCGCGGCGATCTGTGATTACCGTAATTACTTATGGGTGAGTACGCCGCGCACACCGACCTGGCGTCGGTGCTCGGTGACCTGGCCCTCGAGATGCAGGGCCAGACCGACCCGGAGGCGACGCTGAAAGTGATCGTCGAAGGAGCGGTCGCGCTGGTGCCCGGTGCGCGCTGGGCCGGGGTGTCGATCAATAGGCGGGGCCGCATCGAATCGCGGATGCCCAGCAACGCGTTGGTCGCCGAACTCGACCAGGCGCAGGCGGATCTGGGCGAAGGGCCGTGCGTCAGCGCGACCCGCGAACACCACACCGTCTTGATCGACGACATGGCCGCCGAGTCGCGCTGGCCGCGATTCGCCCGGCTGGCACTCGAACGGGGCGTGCACAGTGTGGTCGCGTTCCAACTGTTCGCCGGCGAGGAGAACCTCGGCGCGATGAACCTCTACAGCACTGAGCCGGGCGTCTTCGATCGGGAATCGATCCTGGTCGGCGAGATCCTGGCGCAACACGCCTCCGCGGCCTTCGCCGGCGCGTTGTCGCAATCCCAATTGCAGTCGGCCCTGGCCAGCCGCGATCTGATCGGCCAGGCCAAAGGCATCCTGATGCACCGCGAACAACTCACCGGGATGCAGGCGTTCCAGTTGCTGCTGCGCACCTCGCAGAACGCCAACATCAAACTCGTCGAGGTCGCCCGCTGGGTGGTCGAGAAGCACGAAGCGGGTCTGGGCGGCTGATCGACCCGGGCGCCGACGCTAACCGGTCAGCGTGATGACAACCCGCACCGCGCCCGCCTCGTCGCGCGTCGCGACCGCATGGCCGGGATGGTCCCGGCCGGCGATGCGCACCGTCAGCGGACCGCCGGCGCCGAGGAAGTTGCGCCACCAGATCTTCGCGTCGGGCAGGTTGACCCCGATGGTGACCGTGTCGCCGGTGCGGCGGTAGGCCACCGGGATGGTGAACGTGCGTCCCGAGCGTCGGCCGGTGTAGGTCACCAGCGCCACCGTGCCGGTGAGCGCGCGGCCGAACCGGGAGGTGACCAGGGCGGTCACCGGCGCGTTGACCAGCGGGGCGCTGCGCATGAGTGCTCGCGCCGCCGAGTGCCTTTTCGTCATGGCCGTCCTTTCCTCAGTGGGTCAGAGTGAGGCACAGTGCCACCAGAGCCAGGCCCTGTAGCAGCGCACGCGGGTAGATGACGCGGTCCCAATCGGCTTGCAACCGATGTGGCGCCACGGCCGGGCCACGGCCGGTGGCGGCCGCGGTCAAGGCGCGGTTGATCGGTGCGCTCACCCGCAGATACAGCAGCAGCCAGATGACCATCAGCGCCACCGCGGTTCCCGCGGCCATCGCCCGCACCGGATGGCCGGTGAACAGCCCGGTGGCCGCACTGATCGCTGCGCCGACGGCGCCCAGCGCACCGAAGAACGGCATCCGGCGATCTCCGTACAGGTGCAGGTATCCGGCGGTCGCCGTCAACGCCGGTGCGTCGAGGCGCGCCAGCGCGGGCCGCAACACCACTGCGCAGAACATGTCGGTGCCGAAGAGCACTGCCACCCCCAGCAACGCGACCAGGGCCGGAGCGTGTCCGGGTGCTGTCATCGGCGGCCGCCAATCGATCGACGCTAGATTCGCTAGCAACGCTAGACCTATCGCGCGGATGTGGCAATAGCGTCGCTCAATTTTCTAGCGGCGCTATATTCAGCCCATGGCCATCTCGGACCGACGCGCCCGCTACCGGGCGGCCCGCCGAGACGCGATCGTCGCGGCCGCGCGGCGACTCGCCGCCGCCGAAGGCTGGGAGGCGGTCACCACGCGCCGCCTCGCCGCGGCGGTCGAGTACAGCCAACCGGTGCTGTATGCGCATTTCGGCTGTATGGACGAGCTGGTGGCGGCGGTCGCGCTGGAAGGATTCGGCGAACTCGCCGAGGCGCTGCGCGCCGCCGGTTCCGGCGCGTCCAGCGGCGCGGAGGCGCTGCGCCGGCTCGCCGCCGCCTACGTCGGCTTCGCCGTCGAGCACCCCGCCCTCTACGACGCGATGTTCACCCGGTCGACCACGCTGCACTTCGGTGCCGAAGACACCCCGGCGGCGCTGACCGACGCGTTCGCCGCGCTGCGGGAAGTGGTCGCGCTGATCGCAAGCACCCCTGATGTCGAGACCTACGCCGAGGTGGTGTGGGCGGGGCTGCACGGGCTGGTCACCCTGGACCGCGATCAGCGGCTGCGCCCCGGCCACGTCGATGAACGCCTCGACCTCCTGGTCGCCGCGCTGGTCCCGGGTGATCCGCGGCCGCGTCGGGCATGATCGCGGTATGCCCAACTCCGTAATCGAGGTCCGCCGCACCTACTCCCGCGACGAGGAAACGGCGCTGCTCGAGGCGGTGCAGGCCGCCCTGGTCGCGGCGTTCGACATCCCCGCGGCCAGCCGGTGTGTGCGGCTGCTGGTCCACGAACCGCACCGGTTCACCTGCCCGGCCGACCTGACCGACCCCGAGCGGTACACGCTGGTCACCATCGACTGCTTCGCCGGCCGCTCGCTGCAGGCCAAACGCGCGCTCTACCGCGGCATCGTCGAGCGGTTCGGCGCACTGGGGATCCCCGGTGACCATGTCGCGATCGTGGTGCGGGAGAACACCAAGGAGAACTTCGGGATCCGCGGCGGCCGGGCCGCCTGCGACGTCGACCTGGGCTACACCGTCACGGTGTGAACTCACCGCCCGGCGCCCAACCGCACGCCCAGATGCCGCGGTGGACGCGGCGTCACCGGATCGAGAACGGCAACCCCACGACCAGGCCCAGCGCCAGCACCCACCCCAGCGGCGAGTTGACCAGATGCGGAACGACCAGAGCCAACCCGGCGAATCCGGCAACCAAAACGCCGGCCCGGGTCAGCACGGTCGGTCGATCGGCTTCGGTCACACCGATGAGCGCCGACCCCACCAGCGCCAGGTAGGCGGTCACCCAGCCGAGAGCGCTGAGCAGCAGCACGGTATCGCCGAATTGCGCGGCGGCCGCGGTGTCACCGAGCCAGTGGGCCAACACCCCGCCGTAGCCGGTGTGGTCGTCGAAGTCGCCGATCGCCAAGCCCGCGGTGAACAGGCAGACCCAGCAGACCACCTGTAGTCCGCCCTGCGCGGCCGCCAGCCGTGGCCGCCGGTCACCCTGGCGGGCCAGCAAGATCGTCGACAGCGTTGTCGTGAACGCCAGCACCGGGATCAGCAGCATCGGCGCGATCAGCCCCATCCAGCCCACCCCGATACCGAACAGGGCCCGGCCGAACGAGATCCATCCGATCAGTACCACCGTCGCCGGAACGTTCACCGCCACCGTCGCGGCGCGAAACTCGCTCATCCGGTGAGCGTATGGGCGCCGGCGCGGCGAAGTCCTGAGCAGTTCTACGCACGGGCGTAGCGTCGAAACCATGAGCGAGATCAGCGAAACCAGCGAGACTGATGCCCTGCAGGATCTGTTGCGCGACGCGTTCACCCGGCTCATCGAGCACGCCGACGCGCTCACCGAGGATCTGCCGGACGCGGTGGCCACCTATCGCCCCACCGAGTCGGCCAACAGCATCGCCTGGCTGCTGTGGCACTCGGCGCGGGTGCAGGATTTCCAGATCGCCGACATCGCCGAGACCGCTCAGGTCTGGGGTGAGTGGGTGGACCGCTTCGGCCTCGACCTGGACCGTGACGACACCGGCTACGGCCACACCCCCGAGCAGGTCGGCAAGGTCCGCGCCCCGGCGGAGTTGCTGGCCGGCTACTACCGCGCGGTGCACGCCGCGACGCTGGACTACCTCGGCCGGGTCGACGCCGCCGAACTCGCCCGTGTCGTCGACCGCCACTGGGATCCGCCGGTGACTGCCGGGGTGCGGCTGGTCAGCATCATCGACGACTGCGCCCAGCATCTGGGCCAGGCCGCCTACCTACGGGGCATCGCGGCGACTTGACACCCGTCGAGGGCACGGTAACGGAGATCACATCCGGCGGTTAGCATGGTGGCATGACTGCGACTTCTGACGTGCAGACCCCCAACACCGGAACCTTCCACAACCCGGCCACCGGTGAGGTCGCCGGGCAGGTGACCTGGACCGATCCGGCCGCCGTCCCGGAGATCGCCGCCGGGCTGCGCGCCGCCCAACGCGAGTGGGAACAACGCGGCGCCAAGGGCCGCGCCAAGACCCTGGCCCGGTTCGCGGTGTGGCTCGGGGAGCACCGCGACGAGATCGAGGATCTGCTGATCGCCGAGACCGGCAAGTCCAAGACCGACGCGGTGCAGGAAGTGCCGCTGTTGATCATGATCCTGTCGTATGTGATCAAGACGATGGAGAAGGCGCTGGCGCCCGAGAAGCGCCCGGCGCCGTCGAAGCTGCTCGCGATCAAGAAGATCAGCGTGCACTACCGGCCGCGCCCGGTGGTGGGCATCATCGCGCCGTGGAACTACCCGGTCGCCAACGCCATGATGGATGCGATCGGCGCCCTGGCCGCCGGCTGCGCGGTGCTGCTCAAGCCCTCCGAGCGCACCCCGCTCACCGCCGAGCTGCTGCGCCGCGGGTGGCTGGAAGCCGGTGGCCCTGAGGTGTTCGCGCTGGCCCAGGGCGCTCGGGAGGTCTCCGAGGCGGTCATCGACAACGCCGACTACGTGCAGTTCACCGGGTCGAGCGCCACCGGCGTGAAGGTGATGGAACGCGCCGCGCGCCGGCTCACCCCGGTCAGCCTGGAACTGGGCGGCAAGGACCCGATGATCGTGCTCGAGGACGCCGACATCGACCTGGCCGCGCACGCCGCGGTGTGGGGAGCGATGTTCAACGCCGGGCAGACCTGCGTCTCGGTGGAGCGGGTCTATGTGCTCGAGTCGGTCTACGACCAGTTCGTCAGTGCGGTGCTGCGCGACATCGAGGCGCTGCGGGTCGGTGCCGGCGACGGCACCCACTTCGGTGCCCTCATCAACGACGAGCAGTTGGCCGTCACCGAACGGCACGTGCGCGACGCGCTGGCCGCCGGAGCCCGCGCCCTCACCGGCGGGAAGCGCACCGAGGGCCCGGGGAGCTTCTACCCGCCGACCGTGCTGGTCGACGTCGACCACTCGATGGCGTGCATGACCGAGGAGACCTTCGGGCCGACGCTGCCGATCATGAAGGTCGCCACCGTCGAGGAGGCGGTCCGGTTGGCCAACGCCAGCCCCTACGGGCTGAGCGCCTCGGTGTTCTCCCGCGATCACGACCGCGCCCGCGACATCGCCCTGCAGTTGGACTGCGGTGCGGTCAACGTCAACGACGTGATCACCAACCTGATGTGCACCACCGCGCCGATGGGCGGCTGGAAGACCTCCGGCATCGGCGCCCGGTTCGGCGGCGCGGACGGCATCCGCAAGTTCTGCCGGCAGGAGACCGTGGTCATCCCGCGCACCAACGCCGGCGCCGGCGGTAACTACTACCACAACTCGTTCAAGGCGCTGGAGCGGATGAACAAGCTCATGACGCGCGTGTCGCTGTCGCGGCCGCGCCGCGTCGCCAAGTAGTGCGGCTGGTCGCCACCGCGCTGCTGTGGCTGGTCGCCACCGCGGCGCTGGCGGTGGCCGTCCCGGCGGTGTGGGCCCAGCGTCACCTCGTCGACACCGACGGCTACGGAACGCTGGCCGCGCAGGCCGCCCAGGACCCCGACCTGCAGGCCGCGGTGGCCGCCCAGCTGACCACCCAGGCGATGCGGCTGCCCGAGTCCGACGGCGCCGACAGTCTGCAGGTGCACGACGTGGCGGTCGCCTACACCGCAGGCCCGGAGTTCCCCACCCAGTTCGCGCGGGTCAACCGGGCCGCGCACCGGTGGCTGTTCACCGGCGCCGGACAGGGCGAGGACCTGCGCCTGGACGTGGCACCGATGCTGGAGGACAGCGCTTTTCGGCCCTTCCTCGATGAGGTTCCGGCGACCGTCACCGTCCCGGTGACCGCGACACCGGATGCGGTGCAGTCCGGGCAACTGCGCGCGCTGCGGGTGTGGGGGCCCGCGGTCAGCATCGGGGCGAGCCTGCTCGCCGCGCTCGCCGCGCTCGGCGTCGTCGTGCTGGCCCGCCGGCGCGGCAGCGCCCTGGCCTGGCTCGGGGTGTCGGCGCTGCTGGTCGGTGCGTCGGGGTGGGCCGGCATCGAGGTGGGGCGCGGCCGGCTCGACGAGGCGCTCAACTCCACCGCCGGCGACATCCGCCGGATCGCCGAGATCATGGTCGACCACGCGATCGGGAGCCTGCATCACTGGCTGAACCTGACGCTGGCCGGCGGCGGGATCCTGGTCGCGGTCGGGGTGCTGACGGGAGTGCTCGGTGGCCTGCGCCGATCGGATTAGCTTGCGCCGCCGAGCATCTGCCACAGGAACGTGAAGCTCAACGCCGACCGGAACGCCACCTGCGCGTTATCGGCGGCTCCCGCGTGCCCGCCCTCGATGTTCTCGTAGTACAGCACCTGATGGCGGGCCTCTTCGAGTGCGGCGGTCATCTTGCGGGCATGCCCCGGGTGCACCCGGTCGTCGCGGGTGGAGGTGGTGATCAGCACCGGCGGATAGTCGACGGAAGACGAAATATTGTGGTACGGCGAGTATTCGGCGATGAACTCCCAATCGGCGGGATCGTCGGGGTCGCCGTATTCGGCGACCCAGGACGCCCCGGCCAGCAGCCGGTGGTAACGGCGCATGTCCAGCAGCGGGACGCTGCACACCAGCGCGCCGAACAACTTCGGGTAGGCGGTGAGCATGATGCCCATCAGCAGACCGCCGTTGCTGCCGCCCTGCGCGCCGAGTTGCGGTGCGGTGGTGAGTCCCCGCTCGACCAGGTCGGCGGCGACGGCCGCGAAATCCTCGGCCACCAGATGCCGGCCCTCGCGCATCGCCTGAGTGTGCCAACGCGGACCGTACTCGCCGCCGCCGCGGATATTGGCCAACACGTAGGTGCCGCCGCGGGCAAGCCACAGCCGGCCCAACACCCCGTCGTAGCCGGGGGTGCGGGCCACCTCGAACCCGCCGTAGCCACCCAGCAGCGTCGGTCCGGTCGCCGAGTCGGGTCGCACCACGAAGTAGGGGATCGCGGTCCCGTCCCGGGAGGTCGCGAAATGCTGGGTGACCGTGATGTTCTCGGCATCGAAGAACGACGGGGCGGCTTTGATCTGCTGCAGCGGCCCGCCGGCGGCGCCGTGCAGCAGCCGGGAGGGGCTGGTGAAGCCGCTGTAGTCGATGAAGATCTCGTCGCCGGTGTCGTCGGCGGCGACCACCACCACGCTGGTGTTGGCCGGCACCTCCGGCACCGGGTCGCGCCGCCAGCTGCCGGGAGTGAGCAGCTCCACCCGGCTGGCCACGTCGACCAGCGTCACCAGCACCAGCTTGTCGCGGGTCCAGGCGTAGTGGTGCAGCGCGGAGTGCTCGTCGGGCTCGAACACCACCGTCAGCTCGGCGGTGCCGGCCAGGAAGTCGTCGTAGTCGGCGGCCAGCAGCGACCCCGCCCGGTAGGCGGCGGTGGGGGTGGACCAGTCGGTGCGCAGTTCGATCAGCAGCCACTGCCGGTGCGCGGAGACCGACGCGTCGGTGGGCGCGTCCAGCCGGATCAGTTCGTCGTCGTCGCCGGATGCGCGCAGCTGGTAGACCTCGTCGTTGAAGAAGTCGACGGCCCGGCTGATGAAGGTGCGCTCGAAACCGGGAGTGCGGTCGACGCGGGCGGTGACCGCGACGTCGGTGACGGCGCCTTCGAACAGGGTCTGGGCCTCGGCCAGCGGCTGGCCGCGGCGCCACCGTTTGACCACCCGCGGGTAGCCGGAGCCGGTGAGGGAGCCGGCCCCGAAATCGGTGCCGACCAGGACGGTGTCGCCATCGAGCCAGGTGATGTGGGTCTTGGCCTCCGCCAACTCGAACCCGCCGGGCACGAACTCCCGGGTGAGCAGGTCGAATTCGCGCACGATCGCCGCGTCCGAGCCGCCCGCGGACAGGCTGACCAGCGCACGGGTGTGGTCGGGCTCGATGACATCGGCGCCGGCCCACACCCAGTTGACGTCGTCCGCGCGGCCCAGCGCGTCGACGTCGATGAGCACCTCCCAGTCGGGGCGCTCGCTGCGGTAGGAGTCCAGTGTGGTGCGTCGCCACAGCCCGCGCGGGTGCTGCGCGTCGCGCCAGAAGTTGTAGAGGAACTCACCGCGCCGGCGCACATACGGGATGCGGGCGTCGGTGTCGAGCACCTCCAGTGCCGCAGCCCGCAGCGCGTCGAACTCCGCGGTGGCGAACCGTTCGACGGTCGGGGCGTTGCGGGCGCGCACCCAGTCCAGGGCGGCCTCGCCGGTGATGTCCTCCAGCCAGAGATGCGGGTCGGTGCTCACGGCCCTCATTGTGGCCGCCGTGGTGCGAGCCGCTGGTGGCGGGCGTCTCGGCCCGCCGAGAGCGGTGGGGAAAATCACCACATCGTTATGTAGGTGTAACTGGACATCACAGATAGAACTCTTATTCTGACCTTATGAATCAGAGAGTTGCCACAAGTTTCGCGGTGCGCAAGCCCGAGCTTGACGACTTCCTCGACTCCGAAGGCCACATCGTCATCCCCGACGGCGCCACCCTGGTGTCCGTCCTCGAGGCCAACGTCGCCGACCTCGGCGAGACGACCGCCTACCGCTACCTCGACTACCGCCACACCACCGACGGGCAGGCCGTCGAACTGAGCTGGGAGCGCCTCGGCGCCCGCCTGCGGGCGGTGGCCGCCCGGCTGCAGCAGGTCAGCGCCGCCGGCGACCGGGTGGCGATCCTGGCGCCGCAAGGCGTGGATTACGTGGTGGGCTTCTTCGCCGCCATCGCCGCCGGCGGCATCGCGGTCCCGTTGTTCGCCCCCGAACTGCCCGGCCAGTCCGACCGGCTGCACGCCGTCCTGGCCGACGCCGAGCCGACGGTGGTGCTGACCACCAGCGAGGTCGCCGACAGCGTGCAGCCCATCGTGCGCGCCATCCCGCGCTCCCGGCGCCCCCGCGTCATCGCGATCGACGCGCTGCCCGACGCCGTCGGCGCCGGCTACACCCCGGTGACACTGGGCACCGACGACACCGCCTACCTGCAGTACACCTCCGGCTCGACCCGCACTCCCGCCGGTGTGGAGATCACCCACCGCGGGGTGTTCACCAACCTGATCCAGATGATCGTGTCGATCGGGGTGGACTGGACCAGCCGCAGCGTGAGCTGGTTGCCGCTCTTCCACGACATGGGCCTGCTGATGATCATGTTCCCGGCCGTGTGCGGCGGGCACATCACGCTGATGTCGCCGACCGCGTTCGTGCGCCGCCCGCACCGCTGGATCCGGGAGCTCGCGGAGCAGGCCCGGCACGGGCGGACCATTGCCGCCGCCCCCAACTTCGCCTTCGAACTGGCCGCCCAGCGCGGCCGGCCCAAGCCGGGCGAGGAACTCGACCTGAGCAACGTGGTCGGGCTCATCAACGGCTCCGAACCGGTCAACATCGACTCGATCCACCGGTTCACCGAGGCGTTCGCGCCCTACGGGCTGCCGGAGACCACGGTCAAACCCTCCTACGGCATGGCCGAGGCGACCCTGTTCGTCTCCACCATCGACCCCGACGCCCGGGCGACCGCCACCTACCTCGACCGGGCGGCGCTGGGCGCCGGCCAGGCCGTCGAGGTGGCGCCGGATGCGCCCACCGCGGTCGCGCAGGTGTCCTGCGGTCGGGTGGCGCGCAGCCAATGGGCGGTCATCGTCGACCCGGACAGCGACGCCGAGCTGCCCGACGGGCGGGTCGGGGAGATCTGGCTGCACGGCGACAACCTCGGCCGCGGCTACTGGCGGCGTCCGGAGGAGACCGCGCTGACCTTCGAGAACAAGCTGCAGACCCGGCTGGAAACCGGCAGCCACGCCGACGGCGCGCCGGTGGGCGCGGCCTGGCTGCGCACCGGGGACCTGGGCATGTACCTGCACAACGAGCTCTACATCGTCGGGCGCATCAAGGACCTGGTGATCGTCGACGGCCGCAACCACTATCCGCAGGACATCGAGGCCACCGTCGGCGCCGCCTCGCCGGCGGTGCGCACCGGCTACGTGGCCGCCTTCTCGGTGCCCGGCGAGCGCGGCGGCGAGGAATTGGTGATCATCGCCGAACGCGGGGCGGGGGCCGGGCGCACCGACCCCGCGCCGGTCATCGAGGCGATCCGGGCGGCGGTCTCGCGTCATCACGCGCTGGCGGTGGCCGATATCCGGCTGGTCAGCGCCGGCCGGATCCCGCGCACCACCAGCGGCAAACTCGCCCGCCGCGAGTGCCGGGTCCGCTACCTCGCCGGCGAGCTGTAATCCCGGGTGCGGTCGGCGGGCCGCGGTCGCGTCGCAGCGGTAGTGTGAGGTGCATAACACCGCGCGGCGAGGCCGGCCCGGCTCACGGCCGGCGCTCCTTGACGCGCAGCGACGACGAGGAGTGGCGAAATGACCGTCTACGCGCGCCCCGGCAGCCCGGATGCGTTGATGAGCTACCAGTCCCGCTACGACAACTACATCGGCGGGGAGTGGGTGCCGCCGGTGGCGGGACGCTACTTCGAGAACCCCACCCCGGTGACCGGCGAGGTGTTCTGCGAGGTGGCCCGCTCCGACGCCGCCGACATCGACAAGGCCCTCGACGCCGCGCACGCCGCCGCCCCGGCCTGGGGTAAAACCGCCCCGGCCGAACGCGCGGTGATCCTCAACAAGATCGCCGACCGCATCGAGGAGAACCTGCCCGCCCTCGCCGTGGCCGAGGTGTGGGACAACGGCAAACCGATCCGTGAGGCGCTGGCCGCTGACCTGCCCGGCGCGGTCGACCACTTCCGCTACTTCGCCGGCGCGATCCGCGCCCAGGAGGGCACCCTCTCCCAGATCGACGACGACACCGTCGCCTACCACTTCCACGAACCGCTCGGGGTGGTCGGCCAGATCATCCCGTGGAACTTCCCGCTGCTGATGGCGGTCTGGAAGCTGGCCCCGGCGCTGGCCGCGGGCAACGCGGTGGTGCTCAAACCCGCCGAGCAGACCCCGGCGTCGATCATGTACCTGATGGGCCTGATCGGCGACCTGATCCCGCCCGGGGTGGTCAACGTCGTCAACGGGTTCGGCGCCGAGGCGGGCAAGCCGTTGGCGTCGTCCAACCGGATCGCCAAGATCGCCTTCACCGGCGAGACCACCACCGGCCGGCTGATCATGCAGTACGCCAGCCAGAACGTCATCCCGGTCACCCTCGAACTCGGCGGCAAAAGCCCCAACATCTACTTCTCCGACGTGCTCGCCGCCCCGGACGCCTACCAGGACAAGGCGCTGGAGGGCTTCGCCGGATTCGCGCTCAACCAGGGCGAGGTCTGCACCTGCCCGTCGCGGGCGCTGGTGCAGGCCGACATCTACGACGAGTTCCTCGAACTGGCGGCGATCCGCACCAAGGCGATCCGCCAGGGCGATCCGCTGGACCCGCAGACCATGATCGGCAGTCAGGCCTCCAACGACCAGTTCGAGAAGGTGCTGTCCTACATCGAGATCGGCAAGCAGGAGGGCGCTCGGCTGGTGACCGGCGGGGAGCGCGCCGACCTCGGCGGCGACCTCGCCGGCGGCTACTACATCCAACCGACGATCTTCGCGGGCAAGAACTCGATGCGCGTCTTCCAGGAGGAGATCTTCGGCCCGGTCGTCACCGTCACCTCGTTCACCGACTACGACGACGCCATCGCGATCGCCAACGACACCCTCTACGGGCTGGCCGCGGGGGTGTGGAGCCGCGACATCAACACCGCCTACCGCGCCGGGCGCGACATCAAGGCCGGCCGGGTCTGGACGAACTGCTACCACGTCTACCCGGCGCACGCGGCGTTCGGCGGCTACAAGCAGTCCGGTATCGGCCGGGAGAACCACAAGATGATGCTCGACCACTACCAGCAGACCAAGAACCTGCTGGTCTCCTACAGCGACCAGGCGATGGGCCTGTTCTGATGCCCGCGCGGGTGGTGATCACCGACGCCGCCGCGGATCTGCTGGCCCGGCTGCAGGACCAGCACGGTCCGGTGATGTTCCACCAGTCCGGCGGCTGCTGCGACGGCTCGGCGCCCATGTGCTACCCCGACGGGGAGTTCCTGGTCGGCGACCGCGACGTCCTGCTGGGCACCCTGGCGGTGGGGAGCCAGACCGGCGAGCACGGGGTGCGGGTGTGGATCTCCGGTCCGCAGTTCGAGGCGTGGGCGCACACCCAACTCATCATCGACGCGGTGCCCGGCCGCGGCGCCGGCTTCAGCCTGGAAGCCCCCGAGGGGCAACGGTTCCTGACTCGCAGCCGCACTTTCACCGACGAGGAGAATGCCGAACTCGCCGCGCAGCCGATCATCACCGGCGCCGACCAGGACAGCGGGGGGCACGCCGCGTCGGTACCGCGCTAGCCGCACCCACTCGCAGTAAAGTCGACGGTGTGATTCCCCTGCCGCGTCCCTGGGTCCTGGCCAGCGCCATGCTGCTGGGGGTCGCCGTGGGCATCGTCGTCGGCATCGGCGTCACCATGGTGGTGCAGACCCCGGTGCGTCCCGACGTGGTGATCGCGCTGGTGGTCGGGGTGCCCAGCGCGGCCGGGGTGCTGATGGTCGCGACCTCGGGTCGGCGATGGATGACGGCGCTGGGCGCATTCGTTTTCGCGGTGGCACCCGGCTGGTTCGGTGCGTTGGTGGCGCTCGAGGTGGTGCAGGGTGGCTGACAACGTCAACTCCGGCGTCAACCCCGAAGTCAATCCCGAAGTCGACCCCGAAACCGGGCCCGGCACCAGGCCCGAAGTCGATCCCGAATCGTTGCCGCAGACCGAGCCGACCGCCGCCCCGATCTTCGACTCCGGGCCGTTCCCCGAGCCGCTGGGCGCCGAGGCCGACGCGGAACTCGCCGAAGACGCGGACTCCGGGGAGCAGGCCGCCCAAGCCGCCCCGGAGACCTGGGCCGACGCCGACTCCGACTCCGGATCGTGGTCGCAGGGTGACGTGCAGGCCTGGTCGCAGGCCGAGGCCGACTCCGATGGCGTCGCCGACATCGAGGCCGACCTCGCCGACGAATTCGAGCCCGAGGAACCGGACGGGGTCCCAGTCGGTGTCCGGGCCGGCGTCCAGACCGACGCAGCCCCGGCGACGGAGGACGACACCGGTGAGCTCGCCGTGCCGGCGCGCTCGGTGGTGGTGCCCGGCCAATACAGCTACCTCAAGTGGTGGAAGCTGGTGCTGGTGTTCGCCGCGGTGTGGCTGCCGGCCATGGCGATCGGGGTGGGCCTGTACTACTGGTGGGTCGAGTTGATCGACAAGACCCCGGCGGTCTTCGTCACCCTGGTCTACGTCATCGCCTGCACCGTCGGCGGCCTGATCCTGGCGATGATGAGCAGCAAACCGCTGGTCGCCGCGACCGCCCTGGCGGTGACCAGCGCGGTCTGCGCCTCGGTGATCGGCGCCGCGCCGCTGTACGGGCACTACTACTGCCAGGTGCACGAACAGCTCGGCGGGCGCTGCCTGCTCGGCATCCTGCCGTATTGACCCCAGCGCGGCTTATTTCACCAACGTGAATTGGTGGACGTCGATGTAGCCGACCCGGAACCCGTCGGCGCAGCCGGTCAGGTACTTCATGTAGCGCTCGTAGACCTCCGCGGACTGCAACGCGATGGCCTCGTCCTTGTGGCTCTCCAGCGCCGCCGCCCAGCAGTCCAGCGTCCGCGCGTAGTGCGGTTGCAGGGAGTGCGTCCGCGCCACGGAGAAGCCGGCCGCCGTCGCGTGCTCGTGCACCAACTCGATCGACGGCAGCCGACCGCCGGGGAAGATCTCGGTCATCATGAACTTCGCGAAGCGGGCCAACTCGAACGTCAAGGGCATGCCGCGCTCGGCCATCTGCGGCAGCGTCAACCCGGTGATCGAGTGCAACAGCATCACCCCATCGGGCGGCAACAGCTCGTAGGCGGCCTTGAAGAACGCCGGGTAGCGCTCGTGGCCGAAGTGCTCGAACGCCCCGATCGACACGATCCGGTCGACCGGCCGGTCGAACCGCTCCCACCCCTCGAGCAGCACCTGCCGGTCCCGCGGGCTGTCCATCGTGGCGAACAGGTTCTCGACGTGGGCCGCCTGGTTCTTCGACAGGGTCAGCCCGACGACATTGACGTCGTAGCGGCCGACGGCTCGCTCCATGGTGGCGCCCCACCCGCAGCCGACATCGAGCAGCGTCATGCCGGGCTGCAGACCCAGCTTGCCCAGGGACAGGTCGATCTTGGCGAGCTGGGCTTCGGCCAAGCTCATGTCATCCCGTTCGAAGTAGGCGCAGCTGTACGTGCGGCTCGGATCGAGGAACAACTGGTAGAACTCGTCGGACAGGTCATAGTGCGCCTGCACATCATCGAAGTGCGGAGCCATTTTCTCGGTCATCCGTGCATCCCTTCGCGTGGTTCCGGTGTTGAATCACCAAACGCACTGCGCTGAACGCCGAGTGACCCCCTGGCGCCCCCGACGGCCCGATGCCGACGCGGACACCGGACGACGTGCGACCGCACCAAGTGCCCCCGCGGCCGAACACCCCGTCCGACGGCAACGGTATGCCCGTTGCCCCGGCCGCCGCCAGTACCACTTCCCGTACACACCCCGCCGGGGTGCATCAGCGGTCGTGGCGCGGCTGCCGTCGCGCATTCATACCCGCCCCGCGGCGAGGTGAAACCTTCGATCGCGCGGTCCGGCGGCCCCGCTCGGTCCCGGCTTCCGCCGCGGCTCGGACCCGTTAAGGTGAGCGGGTGACTAGCCACTATGACGTCGTTGTCCTCGGCGCCGGGCCCGGCGGGTACGTCGCCGCGATCCGCGCCGCCCAGCTCGGCCTGAAAACCGCTGTCGTCGAGCAGAAGTACTGGGGTGGAGTCTGTCTGAACGTCGGCTGTATCCCCTCCAAGGCGCTGCTGCGCAACGCCGAGCTGGCGCAGGTCTTCACCAAGGACGCCGAACTGTTCGGCATCAACGGCGAGGTCACCTTCGACTACGGAGTGGCCTTCGACCGCAGCCGCAAGGTCGCCGACGGCCGGGTCTCCGGCGTGCACTACCTGATGAAGAAGAACAACATCACCGAGTACCAGGGCCGGGGCAGCTTCACGGACCCCCGCACCCTGCGCGTGGAACTCAACGACGGTGGCACCGAGGAGCTGACCTTCGACAACGCGATCATCGCGACCGGCTCCAGCACCCGGCTGGTGCCGGGCACCTCGCTGTCGGAGAACGTCGTCACCTACGAGAAGCTGATCCTCACCCGCGACCTGCCCGACTCGATCATCATCGCCGGCGCCGGCGCGATCGGCATGGAGTTCGGCTACATCCTCGCCAGCTACGGCGTCGACGTCACGATGGTGGAGTTCCTGCCGCGCGCGCTGCCCAACGAGGACGCCGACGTCTCCAAGGAGATCGAGAAGCAGTTCCGCAAGCTCGGTGTCACCATTCGCACCGGCACCAAGGTCGAGGACATCGCCGACGACGGCGACCAGGTCACCGTCACGATCAGCAAGGACGGCAAGACCGAGACCCTCACCGCCGACAAGGTGCTGCAGGCCATCGGCTTCGCGCCCAACGTCGAAGGCTACGGACTGGACGAGGCCGGTGTGGAGTTGACCGAGCGCGGCGGCATCGGGGTCAACGAATACATGCGCACCAGCGTCGACCACATCTACGCGATCGGCGACGTGACCGGCCTGCTGCAACTGGCTCACGTCGCCGAAGCCCAGGGCGTGGTGGCCGCGGAAACCATCGGCGGCGCCGAGACGATGACGCTGGGCGACTACCGGATGATGCCGCGCGCCACGTTCTGCCAACCGCAGGTCGCCAGCTTCGGCCTCACCGAGCAGCAGGCCCGCGACGAGGGCTACGACATCAAGGTCGCGAAGTTCCCGTTCACCGCCAACGCCAAGGCGCACGGCGCGGGCGACCCGAGCGGGTTCGTCAAACTCATCGCCGACACCCGCTACGGCGAACTGCTCGGCGGGCACCTCGTCGGCCACGACGTCTCCGAGCTGCTGCCCGAACTCACCCTGGCCCAGAAGTGGGACCTGACCGCCAACGAGCTGGCCCGCAACGTGCACACCCACCCGACCATGTCCGAGGCGCTGCAGGAATGCTTCCACGGGCTGGTCGGACACATGATCAACATGTGAGCCGGCTGCCCCACAACGGCACCGGGCCCCGGCCGGCGGGGGCCACGACATCGCGGGAGGCGCCACGGTCGAGTCCGTTCTAGCCCGGCTGTTGCACCCGCTGTCGGTGCAGCGCTTCTTCGACGACGTCTGGGGGCGCCGCCACCACCACGTCAGCCGGGGGCAGCCGGGCTGCTTCGACGACCTGCTGGCCGCGTCGTCCGCGGCGGACGACCTGCTGCGCTGGGTGCGGCCCGACCCGGCCACCCTGCGATTGGTGCGCGGCGACCACAGCAACGAAGCCGACCGGTACCGATCGGCCGACGGCACCCTGGACACCGCCCGGGTGCGCGACGATTTCGCCCGCGGCTACACCATCGTGGTGAACAAGCTGGAACGCTACGAGCGCGGCATCGCCGCGTTCGCGCACGCCCTGGAAGTCGAACTGAACTTCCCCGTCCAGGTCAACGCCTACGTGACCCCGCCCGGCGCAACCGGTTTCGTCCCGCACTACGACCCGCACGACGTGCTGGTGCTGCAGATCGGCGGCAGCAAACGCTGGCACCTCTACGGGGAGCAGTCGGTGCCGCCGCACGTCATGCAACGCCACGAACAACTCGTCACCGCGGCGCTACCCGCCCCGACCGACCTGCTCCTGCGCCCCGGCGACGTGCTGTACCTGCCGCGCGGGCGCCCGCACGCCGCGGAATCCGGTGCGGAGGTCTCGGTGCATCTGACCGTGGGCCTGCACGCCCCCACGGTGCTCACCCTGCTCACCCATGTGCTGCACGCGCTGAGCGTGCACGACGACCGGGTCCACGAGCAGCTGCCGCCGCGCTACCTCGACGATTCGGCGGTGCGCACTCAACTCACCGCGCGGCTGGCCGAAACCGCGCCGGCCATCGCCGAACCCGCCGCCGTCGCCGACGGCATCGCGGCATTGGCGAACATCCTGTCCCGGCGCGCGCCCTGCCCGCCGGTGCCGCCGGCCCCGAGCGCGCTCGCCGTCGACACCGCCACCGCGGTGCGCAAGCACCAACCGTTGTACGCGCGGGTGGTGGCGCTGCCCGACGGGGTGGGCCTGCAGTTCGCGCAGACCCTGGTCAGCCGGGGCGTCGACCACGAGGCCGCGCTGCGGTTCGTGGCCCGCCGCCGGGAGTCGTTCCGGGTCGGAGACCTGCCCGGGCTGGCCGAGGCGCAGCAGATCTCGCTGGCT
The DNA here is from genome assembly GCF_001668625.1 of Mycobacterium sp. 1274756.6. GTDB lineage: Bacteria > Actinomycetota > Actinomycetes > Mycobacteriales > Mycobacteriaceae > Mycobacterium. The sequence goes on along the minus strand of NZ_LZLJ01000026.1, from coordinate 19,078 downwards.
CGGGACTTGCTGCTGACCGGGTTCCTTGAATCCGCATTTACAGAAAATATGTAGTTAAAAATCGGTAAATGCGGATAATCGCCGGGCTAGGCTGAGTCGGCGGCACGGTCAACGGCGATCACCTTCCCCGCGGGCACGCCGGAGGCACCGACATGACGTCACTGACAGCGGCGGCAACGCGCCCGGCGCAGCCGCGCCGATGACCGCGCCGCTGTGGTTCGCCTCGCCGCCGGAGGTGCATTCCGCCGCGTTGAGCAGCGGCCCGGGCGGTGGGCCGCTGCTGGCCGCGGCCGCGGCGTGGCACGCGATGGGCGCCGATTACGCCGCCACCGCAGACGAACTCAGCGCCACCCTGGCGGCCGTACAGACTGGGGCATGGCAGGGGCCGGCCGCGGAATCCTACGTGGCGGCGCACCTGCCGTACCTGGCCTGGCTGATGCAGGCCAGCGCCGCGGCGGCGGCCACCGCCGGCGGTCACGAGGCGGCCGCCGCCGCGCACGCCGCGGCGTTGGCGGCCATGCCCACGCTGGCCGAGTTGGCAGTCAACCACGCCGTGCACGCGGTGCTGGTCGCCACCAATTTCTTCGGCGTCAACCTCATCCCGATCGCGGTCAACGAAGCCGACTACGCCCGGATGTGGGTGCAGGCGGCGGCGACGATGACCACCTATCAGGCCGCCTCGACCGCCGCGGTCGCGTCGTCGCCGCGGCTGAGCCCCGCCCCGCGGATCCTCAAGGCCGCCGCCCCGGGCAAAAGCCAAGACGACGACGGCGGGCCGACCAAGCTCAGTTGGTGGCAGACCCGCATCGGCGACATCGCCAAGGCCATCGAGACCGACCTGGCGGGCTTCCCGACCAACCCGCAAGGCGCGATCACCCAACTGCTCAGCGACCCGGTGTTGGTCACCGAGGTGCCGCACTGGGCCGGGGAGGTCGCGCTCACCTTCGCCCCGCAGATCACCCAGTTGACCGACGCCATGTTCGCGCTGGTGCCGCCGGCCGGGATTCTGCCCGGCTTCGCCGGGGTGGCGGGGCTGGCCGGGCTCGCCCAGTTGGACAACACACCGGCGCCCGCACCGGGCGCCGCCGAGCCGGCCCCGGCCCCGTCGACCACTTCCACCGCGCCGGTGACCCAGCCGGTCGCCGGGCCGGCCCCACCGGCCGGTGGGGCCGTCGTGATGCAACCGGCCGCCGCGGCGCCGGCAGCGGTGCCCTCGGCTCCCGTCCCGGGTGCTCCGCCCGCGCCGGGCGCTCCGCCGGGCGGATTCGTGCCCTACCTGGTCGGGGCCGGCCCTGCTCCACAGACCGGCGCGCCGATGCGCGGCAGGACGGCCGCGCAGCTGGTTCGGCATACCTCGCCGGACGCGATCGCCGCGGAAACCGCCCCGGCCGCTGACCGGCGCGACCGGCGCCAGCGCCCGAGCGTGGTCGACCCGGGTCGGCGCTTCGAATACCTTGAGCCCGACGGTGATTCCGCGCCCTCAGGCCACGGCGCGGGCCGACTCGGGTTCGCCGGCACGCTGGCTGCTCCGTCGGCGGTCACCGCGGCCGGCATGGCCAGCACCGCGGTGGTGATGCTGCCGCAGACCTGGGAGCCGACCGCTGAGGATGCGGATCAGAAGAACGCGTAGGAGTCCCGCGCGAGCCGGAAGCCGTTGCCGGTCGTGGTATCGGTGCAGGTGATGCCGTCGGTGCTGCTCGCGCACCGGAATCCCTCGGCACTGATCTCCTCGCCGTACTCGAGCACGACGGCGTCGTCGCTGAGCACCGAATCGGAGATGCAGCGGAACGCCGCGGGTTTGCCGCGTTCCAGGGTCACGCTTTTCGCCCACGGCCCCATGCCGCAGTCGGCGGGACGCGGCGGCGCGGTGAAGGTGCGCTCGTTGAGGTCACAGCGCACGTGGGGTGCGATGTCGTGGCCGGATTCCCAGATCGCGCAGTCGATATTGCCCGACGGGCTGGTGAAATCCGTGCTGTAGGGGCCGGCCTGGGCGGGCACCGCGCCCAACACGCCGACGACCGCACCGCAGACCCCGGTGACCAATACCCGCGCGCTACGCATGCCGGAAGCCTAACGGGCGGTGCGGCACCCTTAAGGTCACGGATATGAGCCTGACCTATTCCAGCGTGTTCGACGCGCCGCGCGACGAGGTGTTCGCCTGGCACGCCCGGCCGGGGGCGATCCACCGACTCTCGCCCCCCTGGCAGTCGATGCGGGTCCGCGCCGAGGCCGCGTCGCTGGCCGACGGTCGCGCCGAACTGCGGCTTCCCGGCGGGCTGCGCTGGGTCGCCCAGCACCAACCGGGCGAATACGATCCGCCGCGACGGTTCGTCGACACCATCGACCACGGCGGGCCGGCGTCGCTGCCGGCCTGGGCGCTGGTGCGCTGGCGGCACAGCCACGAGTTCGACGACACCGGCGACGGTCGTACCCGCTTGACCGACCGGATCGACACCGTCGTACCGGGTTTCGCGCTGCAACGGATGTTCGCCTACCGGCACCGCCAACTGGCCGCCGACCTGGCGGTGCACGCGCGGGCCGCCGCGGCCGGGCTGGGCCCGCTCACGATCGCGGTGACCGGCGCGTCCGGGTTGGTCGGTTCGGCGCTCGTCCCGTTTCTGACCACCGGTGGACACACCGTGATCCGGCTGGTGCGCCGACCTGCCGCCAACCCCGGTGAGCGGCAGTGGAATCCCGCCGACCCCCACCCCGATCTGCTGTCCGGGGTGGACGCGGTGATCCACCTGGCGGGCGAGTCGGTGGCCGGGCGGTTCACCGAAGCGCACCGCCGCGAGCTGCAGGATTCGCGGCTGGTGCCCACCCGGCGGCTGGCCGAACTGGTCGCCGCGAGCACCACCCCGGTGACGATGGTGTCCGCGTCGGGCATCGGCTACTACGGGGCGCGCCGCGGCGACGAGGTGCTCACCGAGGACAGTGAGCGGGGCGACGACTTCCTGGCGCAGCTGGCGGTGGACTGGGAAGCCGCCACCGCACCGGCCGAGGCGGCCGGACAGCGCGTGGTGCGGCTGCGGATCGGGATCGTGCAGTCCCCGCGCGGCGGAACGCTCGGTCTGCAACTGCCGCTGTTCCGCGCCGGGCTGGGCGGCCGGCTCGGCGACGGCCGGCAGTGGCTGTCCTGGATCGGCATCGACGACCTCATCGACATCATCCACCGCGGACTGTGGGACACCGCTCTGCGCGGACCGGTCAACGTGGTGGCCCCGAACCCGGTGCGCAACTTTGACTACACCCGCACCCTCGGGCGGATGCTGCGCCGGCCGACCGTGCTGCCGGTGCCGGCGCTGGGCCCGCGCCTGTTGCTGGGCAAACAGGGTGCGGCCGAGATGGCGCAGGCCAGCCAACGGGTGGCACCTGCGCGGCTGCAGGCCGGCGGGCACGTGTTCCGCCACCAGGATCTCGAGCCGGCGCTGCGGCACCTACTGGGCCGGGTCAGGGGATGAACCGTCGGGGCCGCGGCTACTCCGGGTAGTCCAGCGGTACCCGCAACGCGCTCAACGTCGCTGCGAGGGCGTCGTATTGCCCGGCTAAGGTGACGAACTCGATGAGCCGGGCGCGATCGAGCTGCTCGGACAGCCGGGCCCACGTCGCGTCGGAGAGGGTGCGGGTGTGCACCAACTCGTCGGTGGCGGTGAGCAGCACCCGTTGCCGCTCGGTCAGGCCATCGGCGTCGGGTCCGGCGAAGATCGCGTCCTGCACCGCATCGTCGAGTCCGACGGTCCGGGCGATCCGGCGGTGGTGTTGCAGCTCGTATTCGGATTCGCGCAGGTGCGCCACCCGCAGGATCACCAGCTCGGTGTCGCGCTTGGGCAGTTTCCCGCGCAGCAAGACCCCGCCGAACGGCAGCCATGCTTTCAGCAGCCGCTTGTGCTGGCCCAGGGTGGCGAACAGGTGCATGTTCTCCACGCCGAGCCGCCAGGACGCCACCTTGCAGAACACCCAGTTGAACAGCCCGAGATCGCCCAACGACGGCGCGGGCAGGCGAGGCTGGTCGCTCATGGTCTCCCTCACTAGCGGTTCGGATTTCTGCGCACCCTACACCGGGCGGGGCTCAGCGGGGGTGCTTGACCAGATAGGGCGAAACCGTGCTGCGGTGCTCATCGAGGTCGAGGTCGCTGCCCAAGGCGGGAAACGCACGCTGCGGGCACTTGTCGCGTTCGCAGACCCGGCAACCCGCCCCGATCGGGGTGGCGTTCTCCCCGCCCAGATCCAGCCCGTCGGAGTACACCAGCCGGTGGGCCTGGCGCAGTTCGCAGCCCAGGCCGATCGCAAATGTCTTGCCCGGCTGGCCGTATCGGGCGGCTCGGCGCTCGACGGTGCGCGCCACCCACAGATAGTTGCGTCCGTCGGGCATCTGCGCGATCTGGACCAGGATCTTGCCCGGCTCGGAGAAGGTCTCGTAGACGTTCCACAGCGGACAGGTGCCGCCGCTGGAGGAGAAGTGGAAACCGGTGGCCGACTGTCGCTTTGACATGTTTCCGGCCCGGTCCACCCGGACGAACGAGAACGGCACGCCGCGCATCGACGGCCGCTGCAGGGTGGAGAGCCGGTGCGCCACCGTCTCGTAGGAGACCCGGTAGAAGGCCGAGAGCCGCTCGATGTCATAGCGGTAGTTCTCGGCGCTGTCGTGAAACTGCCGGTACGGCAACACCAGCGCCGCCGCGAAGTAGTTGGCCAAGCCCAGCCGGGCCAGGGTCCGGGAGTCCTTGGAGGTGTAGTTGCCCTCGTCGACCAGGGCGTTGATCATGTCGTCGAATTCCAGGTAGGCCAACTCGGCGGCCATTTTGAACACCCGCTGCCCCCACGACAGGTGGTTGCTGATGTCCAGGGTCTTGGTGCGCGGGTCATAGCGGTGCAGCACCGTCTCGCCCAGATCGATCCGCCGGTTGATGTGCACCCCGTGCCGCTCGGTGAGCCGGTGGGCCAACTCGACGGCCAGCTCGCCCTGGTGACGGCGCATCTGGTAGGCGAGATCCTCGGCGGCGGTGTCCAATTCGTGCAGGTAGTTCTGCCGCTGGTAGAAGAAGTCCCGCACCTCTTCGTGCGGCATCGTGATCGCGCCGCTGCCGTCGGAGTAGCGCTCCTCGGTGGCGGCGGCCAGCTGGGTGGTGGTGATCCGGTACCGCCGGTGCAGGTTGACCATGGCGCGCGCCACCTCGGGGTGGCCATTGACCACCTCGACGACCTCCGCCATGTCGACGGTGGCGTCCACGTCACGGTCCAGCAGCACCTCCCGCAACTCGGCGACCAGGCGGGTGTCGTCCTGCGGGGCGAAGAAGGTGGCGTCGACCCCGAACACCTCGGTGATCCGCAACAGCACCGCCACCGTCAGCGGACGCACGTCGTGCTCGATCTGGTTGAGGTAGCTCGGCGAGATCTCGAGCATCTGGGCCAGCCCGGCCTGGCTGAAGCCGCGTTCCTTGCGTAGTTGGCGGACTCGGGAACCGACGTATGTTTTCGCCATCTGACCAGGTTACAAGCTTGCCAAAACAGGCTTGGCAGGATTCGCATCCAGGTTTGTTGTTTACGGTAATAGGGCACAGAGCAGGCGTGGTGACGGACAGGACAAGCGCGATGGCAGGCACGAACCCCGCAGCACCGACCGGGCTGGGCAAGCAGATGATGCCGGTGCCCGATCCGCACCCGGACGTCTTCGACCGGCAGTGGCCGCTGCGGATCGCCGACATCGACCGCGCCGGCCGGTTGCGTTTCGACGCCGCCGCCCGCCACATCCAGGACATCGGCTCCGACCAGCTGCGGGAGATGGGTTACGAGGAGACCCACCCGCTGTGGATCGTGCGGCGCACCGTCATCGATCTGATCCGGCCGATCGAGTTCCAGGACATGCTGCGGGTACGGCGGTGGTGCTCGGGCACGTCCAACCGGTGGTGTCAGATGCGGGTGCGTATCGACGGCCGCAAGGGCGGGCTGATGGAGTCGGAGGCGTTCTGGATCCACATCAACCGCGAAACCCAGGGGCCGGCGCGCATCGCCGATGACTTCCTGGCCGGGCTGGCCCGCACCACCAGTGAAGGCCGGCTGCGCTGGAAGGCCTACCTGAGCGCGGGCAGTCGGGAGAACGCCACCGAGATCCACGACTACCCGATCCGGGTCACCGACATCGACCTGTTCGACCATGTCAACAATTCGGTCTACTGGAGCGTGGTGGAGGACTGCCTCGCCGGTCACCCCGAACTGCTCGCCGCGCCGTTGCGGGTGGCCATCGAACACGACGCGCCGGTCGCGCTCGGCGACAAGCTGGAGATCCTCACCCACGTCCATCCGGCCGGATCGACCGACCAGTTCGGTCCGCACCTGCTCGACCGCACTGTTACGACGCTCACATACGCCGTCGGCGACGAGGTCAAGGCCATCGCGGCGCTGATGCCCTGCTGACATCGCGAAAACCCGTGCTGACCTGCACCGGACGGTTACCCGCCAGTAGCTAAGTCGGGGTAGAACGCGTTCTCGTTCTTCGCAAACTTAGCCAAGTTTGACAAGGTCGTAGCGGAAATTAGCAGAAAAATCGTTTGACCTGCGAATACTTGCGTGCCAAAGTCGGGTTAGCAAACGAGTGAAGCCATTGCCGGATTAGCAGCCTGGTGGCGCTGAGCAAACCGGATGCGACCGCGCAACCCCCGTTGATCCCGTGGCTTCGGACAGCAAGGAGCACCGATGTCGACTGTTGGCACCCCCAAGAGCCCCGAGCAGATCCAGCACGACTGGGACCACAACCCGCGCTGGAAGGGCGTCACCCGCACCTACAGCCCCGAGGACGTGGTGGCGCTGCAGGGCCACGTCGTCGAGGAGAACACCCTGGCCCGCCGCGGCGCCGAGGTGCTGTGGGACCAGCTGCACTCGATGGACTACGTCAACGCCCTGGGCGCGCTGACCGGCAACATGGCCGTCCAGCAGGTCCGGGCCGGGCTGAAGGCCATCTACCTGTCCGGGTGGCAGGTCGCCGGGGATGCGAACCTGTCCGGGCACACCTACCCCGACCAGAGCCTGTACCCGGCCAACTCGGTGCCGACCGTGGTGCGCCGGATCAACAACGCGCTGCTGCGCGCCGACCAGATCGCCAAGGTCGAGGGTGACACCTCGGTGGACAACTGGCTGGTGCCGATCGTCGCCGACGGTGAGGCCGGCTTCGGTGGGGCGCTCAACGTCTTCGAGCTGCAGAAGGCGATGATCACCGCCGGGGTGGCCGGCTCGCACTGGGAGGACCAGCTGGCCTCGGAGAAGAAGTGCGGCCACCTGGGCGGCAAGGTGCTCATCCCCACCCAGCAGCACATCCGCACGCTGACCTCGGCGCGGCTGGCCGCGGACGTCGCCGACGTGCCGACCGTGGTCATCGCCCGGACCGACGCGGAGGCGGCCACCCTGATCACCTCCGACGTCGACGAGCGCGACCAGCCGTTCATCACCGGCGAGCGCACCGCCGAGGGCTTCTACCAGGTGAAGAACGGCATCGAGCCGTGCATCGCGCGGGCCAAGGCCTACGCCCCCTACGCGGACCTGATCTGGATGGAGACCGGCACCCCGGACCTGGAGCTGGCCAAGCGGTTCGCCGAGGCGGTGAAGGCCGAGTACCCCGACCAGATGCTGGCCTACAACTGCTCGCCGTCGTTCAACTGGAAGAAGCACCTCGACGACGCGACCATCGCCAAGTTCCAGAACGAGCTCGGCGCGATGGGCTTCAAGTTCCAGTTCATCACCCTGGCCGGCTTCCACGCGCTGAACTACTCGATGTTCGACCTGGCCTACGGCTACGCCCGCAACCAGATGAGCGCCTACGTCGAGCTGCAGGAGCGCGAGTTCGCCGCCGAGGAGCGCGGCTACACCGCCACCCGTCACCAGCGCGAGGTCGGTGCCGGCTACTTCGACCGGATCGCCACCACCGTGGACCCGAACTCCTCGACCACCGCGCTGGCCGGCTCCACCGAGGAGGGGCAGTTCCACTGAGCCGACCGGCGTGAGCCGGGAGGCGAGGTGGAACCGAGCCTGGGGCACTGAGCCGACCGGCGTGAGCCGGGAGGCGAGGTGGAACCGAGCCTGGGGCCACTGAGCCGACCGGCGTGAGCCGGGCGCCCGCGCCGAACGTGTCAGCACTGCGAAATTTCGGCAGATTTCTCGCAGCACGCGCACGCTCGGCGGCCGGACGGCGGGCTCGGTCGCAGGCAACTGGGAAAAGTTGACAGCACGGGCCCTGCCCAGCGATGTTGGGCAGGGCCTGTTGCTGCCGCGAACCATTAAGGAGAACCGTGTCGATCGAACGAGTGGGCGTCATCGGCGCCGGGCAGATGGGGGCGGGCATCGCCGAGGTGTCGGCGCGTGCCGGCGTGGCGGTGACGGTGTTCGAGACCTCCGAGGCGCTGGTCACCGCGGGCCGCAACCGCATCACCAAGTCCCTGGAGCGCGGGGTGAGTGCGGGCAAGATCACCGAACGCGAACGCGACCAGGTGCTCTCCCAGCTCAGCTTCACCTGCGACCTGACCGACATGGCCGACCGGCAGCTGGTGATCGAGGCGGTCATCGAGGACGAGACGGTCAAGGCGGGGCTGTTCGCCGACCTCGACCGGATCATCACCGACCCGACCGCGGTGCTGGCGTCGAACACCTCCTCGATCCCGATCATGCGGATCGCCGCGGCCACCGAGAACCCGCAGCGGGTGCTGGGCCTGCACTTCTTCAATCCGGTGCCGGTGCTGCCGCTGGTCGAGTTGGTCAGCACCCTGGTCACCGACGAGAGCGCCATCGAGCGCACCGAGCAGTTCGCCGGGGAGGTGCTCGGCAAGCAGGTGGTGCGTTGCTCGGACCGCTCGGGCTTCGTGGTCAACGCGCTGCTGGTGCCCTACCTGCTCTCGGCGATCCGGATGGTGGAGGACGGCTTCGCCACCGTGGCCGACGTCGACAAGGCGGTGGTGGCCGGGCTGTCGCACCCGATGGGCCCGCTGCGGCTGTCCGACCTGGTCGGGCTGGACACGCTGAAGCTCATCGCCGACAAGCTCTTCGACGAGTTCAAGCAACCCCACCTCGCGCCGCCGCCGCTGCTGCTGCGCATGGTCGAGGCCGGCCAGCTCGGCAAGAAGTCCGGGCGCGGTTTCTACGACTACTGACTATTGGGCGGCGTCCAGCGACGGCACGATCGGGGACGGGTGCGGCATGGAGCTGAACTTCTCCAGTGACCCACCCACTTCGACGATGCCCACCAGCGCGTTCCACGACAGCATGTGCAGGTAGTCGATCAGCTCATCGGAGCTCATCCGGCGGTGCGACATCCACGAGTGGGTCGCCAGCTGCACCCCGCCGACGATCATGTAGGACCAGGTCTCCACGCCGTGGGTGTCCATCCCGGCCTCTTGCATCCGCCGGCGCAGCATGACCGTCAGCATCCCGGCGATGATCCGCTCGCTGTCGGCGATCACCTTGCTCTTGCTCGCCGAACTGTTGGCCATCACGAACGGGTAGATCTCCGGTTCGGCCGCGACGGTGTCCACGTACACCCGGATGATCTCGCGGGTCAGGGCGAAGCCGTCGAGCTGCGCCGACAGCGCGGCCGCCATGTTGGGGATCAGCGTGGTCTGCGCGAACCGCATCATCACCGCGGTGGTGAGGTCGTTCTTGTCCACGAAGTACCGGTAGAGCACCGTTTTGGAGACGCCGATGTCGGCGGCGATCTCGTCCATGCTCACGTCCCGCCCGCGGCGGCGGATAGCCTCCAACGTGCCGTCGACCAGTTCGGTGCGGCGTTCCACCTTGTGCTGATGCCAGCGGCGCTTCCGGCCGTCGGCTTTCACGTTCCTCGTCGGGATGTCGGAGTCCACCTTCGCGGTTCCCATTCGCTCGATGCCCTCGATACTACGGATGGCCCCGGTAGGTCAGCGTCTCCGGGCATCCGGCGCGGCGGCCGCAGAACGTGGATGATGGTGCGGTGGCGCTCCGAACCGACCCGGCCCCGCCCCAGCCCGGACTGGGGACCTCGTTCGCGGAATCGTTTGCCGGGGCCGACCCGGTCGCCGACGCCGAGCGGCTCCGTTCCCTGCGGGTGATGAAGGTGGTGGCGCTGAGCTTCCTGCTCGGCGCCACCGTGGTGTTCCTGCTGTGCCGGTGGGCGCAGTCCGACGGCACCGCGCCGACCTGGGTGGGCTACGTCGGCGCGGCCGCCGAGGCCGGCATGGTGGGGGCGCTCGCCGACTGGTTTGCCGTCACGGCGCTGTTCAAGCGTCCGCTGGGCCTACCGATCCCGCACACCGCGATCATCAAGCGGAAGAAGGACCAGCTCGGCCAGGGGCTGGGCACCTTCGTGCGGGAGAACTTCCTGGCGCCCGACGTGGTGGCGGCCAAGCTGCGCGACGCGGAGGTGGCCAGCCGGGCCGGCAAGTGGCTGGCCGACGCCGGTCACGCCGAACGGGTCGCGGCGGAGACCGCCACCGTGCTGCGGGTCCTGGTCGAGCTGCTGCGCGACGAGGACGTGCAGACGGTGATCGACCGGATGATCGTGCGCCGCATCGCCGAACCGCAGTGGGGTCCGCCGGTGGGCCGGATGTTGGGCAGCCTGCTCGCCGAGAACCGGCAGGAGGCGCTGATCCAGCTGCTCTGCGACCGCGCGTTCCAGTGGTCGCTCAACGCCGGGGACACCATCGAGAAGGTGGTCACCCGCGACTCGCCGGGCTGGACGCCGCGGTTCGTCGACCAGATGGTCGGCGACCGGATCCACCGCGAGCTGATGGACTTCACCGACAAGGTGCGCCGCGACCCCAACCACGAGCTGCGCCGGTCGGCCACCCGGTTCCTGTTCGACTTCGCCGAGGACCTGCAACACGACCCGGACACCATCGCGCGGGCCGACAACGTCAAGGACCAGCTGATGGCGCGCGAGGAGGTGACCACCGCCGCCGAGACCGCGTGGAAGACCCTCAAACGGCTGGTGCTCGAGGGGGTCGACGACCCGTCGAGCACGCTGCGCAGCCGGGTGGCCGAGACGGTGGTCCGCATCGGGGAGTCGCTGCGCGACGACGCCGAACTGCGCGACAAGGTCGACAACTGGCTGGTGCGGGCCGCCCAGCACCTGGTCGCCCAATACGGGGTGGAGATCACCGCGATCATCACCGAGACCATCGAACGCTGGGACGCCGCGGAGGCCAGCCGGCGCATTGAGTTGCACGTCGGCCGCGACCTGCAGTTCATCCGGATCAACGGCACCGTGGTCGGCTCGCTGGCCGGCCTGGTGATCTACACAATCGCCCATCTAGCGTTCTGACCTGCGCTAACGAGTGCTTGCAAAAGCTAGCACTGGTTGGTACCCTGGGGCTTGTCAGCAATGACGGTCCATCGCAGAGGAGGGCGGATGTCGCAAGACGAGAAGCTCGCCACTGTGGTCTCGGCCGCATCGGACATCGGCAGCTTCATCAGGTCGCAGCGGGAAGCCGCGCAGGTGTCGATGCGGCAACTGGCCGACAAGGCCGGTGTCAGCAACCCCTACCTCAGCCAGATCGAACGGGGGTTGCGCAAACCGTCCGCCGATGTGCTCAGCCAGATCGCCAAGGCGTTGCGACTGTCGGCCGAAGTGCTTTACGTTCGGGCCGGGATCCTCGAGCCCAGTGAGGGCAGCGAGGTGCGGGACGCCATCATCACCGATCCGGCGATCACCGAACGGCAAAAACAAGTTCTGCTGGACATCTACGCGTCGTTCGTCCAGCAGAACGCTCCGGAGAGTGAGGAGTCGCCATCGGACTGACTCCGCACGATCAGGAATGAACCCAGAAACCAACCACCGAAAGGAATCACCACCATGGCCGAAAACCCCAACATCGATGAACTGAAGGCCCCGCTGCTCGCCGCGCTGGGCGCCGCCGACCTGGCCCTGGCCACCGTCAGCGACCTGGTCGCCAACATGCGCGAGCGCGCCGACGAGGCCCGCAGCAACACCTCCACCCGCGTCGAGGAGAGCCGGGCGCGGCTGAACAAGCTGCAGGAGGAGCTGCCCGAGCAGTTCGAGGAGCTGCGCGAGAAGTTCACCGCCGAGGAGCTGCGCAAGGCCGCCGAGGGCTACGTCGAGGCCGCGACCAGCCGCTACAACGACCTGGTCGCCCGCGGTGAGGCCGCCCTGGAGCGGCTGCGGCACCAGCCGGCGTTCGAGGACGCCGCGGACCGCGCCGAGGGCTACGTCGACCAGGCCGTCGAGCTGACCCAGGAGGCCCTGGGCAACGTCGCCAGCCAGACCCGCGCGGTCGGTGAGCGCGCCGCCAAGCTGGTCGGTGTCGAGTTGCCCAAGAAGGTCGACGAGGCGACCGCCAAGGCCGCCGCGTCCGCCGAGAAGGCCGAGAAGAAGGTGACCAAGAAGGCCCCGGCCAAGAAGGCCCCGGCCAAGAAGGCTGCGGCCAAGAAGGCCCCCGCCAAGAAGGTCACCCAGAAGTAACCCGCACCACCCGACGCCCCCGCCGCCCCGCCGCGACGGGGGCGTCGGCGTCGGGGCACCTTTAGACTGACGGGGTGATATTCCCGTATGCCGCCAATCTGGTGTTGCTGGCCGTGCAGGCCGCGGTGGCCCTGGCCACGCTGTACGCACTGGTGCATGCGGCGCTGCAACGGCCCGACGCCTACGCCGCCACCGAGAAGCTGACCAAGCCGGTGTGGCTGGTGATCCTCGCGGTCGGGCTGCTGCTGGCCGTGCTGCCCAACTTCATCCTCGGCCCGGTGATCGCGGCGTGCGCCGCCGGGGTCTACCTCGTCGACGTGCGGCCGCGGCTGCTCGACGTCCAGGGCAAGTCCCGCTAACCCATGCGAACGATGCTCGCCGCGCTGATGGCGGCGCCGCTGCTGCTGACCGGCGTCCCCGCCCACGCCGAGGCGGGTCCGGCCCTGATCGACCACGTCGAGTGGGCCGACTGGCAGGGCCGGCCGAGCCTGCGGGTCTACCCGCTGCCGGCCGCGCGGGCGGCGGCCGTCCGGCTCGGCGCGGTCGCCGAGGGGGAGCGGGCGTGGAGCGAGGTGCTGACCCGGGCCCCCGAGGCGGCCACGCCCGGCATGCGCGAACAGTTCCTGTGCCACTGGCAATACGCCGAGTTGGCGCAGCCGGGCAAGACCAGTTGGAATCTGGAGCCGTGGCGGCCGGTGGTCGACGAGGTCACCATGCTCGACGCCGGCTGCAACCCGGGCGCCGCCGAGGAGCCGTTCTGATGCCCCGCAGTCGCGCGCAGGTCGCCGCCCTCGTCGACCACACCCTGCTCAAACCCGAGGCCACACCCGGGGAGGTGGCCGACCTGGTGGCCGAGGCGACCGAGTTGGGCGCGTTCGCGGTCTGCGTCTCACCGTCGATGGTGCCCGCGGCGATCAATACCGCCGGGCTGCCGATCGCCACCGTCGCCGGCTTCCCGTCGGGCAAGCACCACAGTGAGATCAAGGCCGCCGAGGCGGCCCGCGCGGTGACGGCCGGCGCCGACGAGGTCGACATGGTCCTCGACGTCGGGGCGGTGCTCTGCGGGGATCTCGCGGCGGTCGCCGCCGACATCGGCATGGTGCGCACGGCGATCCCCGACGCGGTGCTCAAGGTGATCGTGGAGTCCGCGGTGCTGCTCAACATCGGCGGGGAGGAGGCGCTGATCGGGGCGTGCCGGGCCGCCGAGAACGCCGGCGCGGACTTCGTGAAGACCTCCACCGGATTCCACCCGGCCGGCGGGGCGTCGGTGCGGGCCGTGGAGGTGATGGCCGCGACCGTCGGCGGGCGCCTCGGCGTGAAGGCCAGCGGCGGGATCCGGACCGCGGCGGACGCGGCGGCCCTGCTCGACGCGGGCGCCACCCGGTTGGGGCTCTCCGGCACCCGCGCCGTCCTCGACGGCTTCAGCTGAAACCGCGCCGCCGGCTCAGATGTCGGCGAAGCAGGGGTTGTTGCTGTTGGTCGGGATCGCGGCGTTGCGGGTGGACAGCCGGGCGATCACCCCGTCCTCGGTCACCTCGACGCTGTCGGCCTTGATACCCAGCGGGTAGTCCTTGGTCAGGTCCTTGGTGAACCCGTCGAGCATCGACTGGATGCTCTCCCGGGGCAGAGTGAGACCCAACCCGTCGAACTTGACGACCTCCAGGCCGAAACCGCCATCGCTGACCTTCGGCTTGGCGACGATCGTGCTGAAGGTGCCCTTCAGCTCCACGGTGCCGTCGTTGGGGTTGGTTTTGACGCTCTTGACTGCCAGCCCGCCGAGGATCGGGATCTCCGATTCCACGGTCTCCTTGATCCCGGTCGTGGACCAGGTGATGGCGGCGTCGAGCTCGCCGATCGTGCCCTTGGAGTCCGCGGTCGGGGTCAGGTCCACGTCGTGGATCCGGATGTCGACGGTCATGTCCTTGGCGTGACGCACCCGGGCGCCGTCGCTGTGGATGACGATGTTGGTGTAGCGCCCGGTGAAGTGCTGCCACAGCACCGGCGGCGTGACCCCGAACGACACCTGGACACCGTCTTGGATCTCACACTGGGCGGCGTTGCTGACCTTGCTGTTGGCGACGTGGCGGGCGTACAGCTCCGCGCCGATCACGCCCGCGGCGACCAACGCGATCACGGTGACGACGATCAGCAGGATTGAGACGGGATCGGTCAGCAGGCCGCGCAGCTTCGCGCCCGCACCGTTGCGCTTCGCCGGCGGCGGTTCGGCCGGCGGCTGGTCCGCACCGGGGTCGGCGGCCGGTTCGGGTTGCGGACCGGCCGCGCGCGGCGGGGTGATCTGACGGGTCGGGGTCTCCCCGCCGCGGCCCGTGACGTTCATCTGGCGGGTCGCCGACTGCGACGGCGGCTCGACGGGCCGGGCCGGTGGGACCGGCTGGGGTGGGTGCTGCTGCGGCGGTGGCTGCGCGGGGCCGGCGGGCCGGGGCGGCTGCGGCGGCACATTCTGGGGTGGCACGTTCTGGGGTGGCACGTTCTGGGGCGGCGCGTGGTGCGGGGGCGTCCCGTGCGGCGGCGGGGCGCGCGGCGGCACGTTCTGCGACGGGCGGCTCCACGGTGAATCACCGGGCGGGGGTCCAGGCGGTGTGGTCACCCGGGCGATTCTGCCTCATCGCGGTGAACATTGCCTGAGCGAATTTCGTCTCCGGGGCCGACGCCGTCGGCTCGCGCAGGCGGTCCGCTCACGACGCGAACACGTCCGGATCGAAGTTCTGCGCCCGATTGCGCAGCACACCGAGGGTCCGGCGGGCCTCGTCGACCGCCGCGATGTCGACCTCGGTGACCAGCAAGCGGGGCTCGCCACCGGCTTCGGCCAGCACCTCCCCGAACGGTGAGACGATCAGGCTGCCTCCCGTCCCGGTCGGCGCGGTGGTGGGCGGCAGCGTGTCGCCGGGATCGGCCTGCCCGGCTGCGGCGAGGAAGCAGCCGCAGTCCAGCGCCCGCGCGCGGGCCAGCACCCGCCACTGCTCGAGCTTGCCCACACCGGCGCCCCAGGAGGCGCTGAGCGTGATCAGTTGGGCGCCCCGGTCGGCGAGGGCCGCGTACAGCGCCGGGAACCGCACGTCATAGCAGGTGCTCAACCCCACGCTCACCCCGTCGACCTCGATCACCACCGGCCGCACACCGCGGGCGACCGTGCGGGACTCGGCGAACCCGAACGCGTCGAACAGGTGGATCTTGTCGTAGTGGGCGTCGACGCCGGGCCCGACCGCCAGCAGCGTGTTGGCCACCCGATCGTCGTCGGCGGGGGTGAACATCCCGGCGATCACGGTCACCCCGGCGCGGGCCGCGATGTCGCGCACCCCGTCGGCCCACCGGCCGGTGACCGGCTCGGCGACCGGGCGCAGCGGCACCCCGAACCGGCACATCGTCGCCTCCGGGAAGACCACCAGCGTCGCGCCGGCTGCGGCGGCCCGCCCGGTGTAGTCGGCCACCGCCTGCAGGTTGGCCGCCGGGTCGGTGCCGCTGAGCATCTGGGCCACCGCGATCCGCATACCGCCAGCCTATCGACGGGCGCCGCCCGCGGCGCGCCGGAAGCGCTCGGGCGCGAGTGAAGCCCCACGGAGGAATCCGGCGACTTTTTCCGCCCTAGCGGTGCACTCGCGGCGGATTACCGCCCTCGCCGGGACGTGGAGGAGGGGCCGGTGGCCGGCCGGTCAGCGCCGCTCGGCGAGCCAGGCGGCGGTGAAACGCTGCTCGGCAGTGAGCAGATCGCCGAGGGCGTTGGCGATGAACGACTCGAGCTTGCCGCCCACCAGTGGCACGTTGACCCGCACCGTCGCCGACACGCTCAGCCGCGACCCGGTCGGCAGCGGCGTCAGCCGCGCTTTGCTGCACAGCGACGCCGGCGCGCCCCTGACCTCCGCGTCGACCTCGCCGCGCGACACACCCGCCTGCACCGGATGCCAGGTCTCGCGTCGCACCACGTCGAGGTCGCCGCGATGAAACTGCGCCGCCAGGGCGGGCAGCCGCCACCGCGCCAGGCTCTGGGTGGCGCTCACGTCGACGGTGCCGTCGTCGGCGACGGTCAGCGCGTCCAGGGTGGCGACGTCGGCGCCGGACTCGGCCAACCGGGCCAGCCAGTACTGCCGGTCACCGAACGCGGCGAACACCTCATCGACGGCAACCGGGTAGTCGGCCGACAAGTCGAATGATCGCGGCATAGCTGGTCAGGCTACCGTTCCTGGCGTGGGAAACCGGTTTGCCGACGCGCGGGTCCGCGCAGACGTGTCGCTGGCGGCGCTGACCACCCTGCGGGTCGGCCCGGTGGCGCGCCGGTTCGTCACCGCGGCCACCCCCGAGCAGATCGTCGCCGCGCTCACCGAACTCGACGCGGAGGACGGCCCGGCGCCGCTGGTGCTCGCCGGCGGCTCGAACCTGCTCATCGCCGACGAGCTGACCGACCTGACCGTGGTGCACCTGACCGCCGCCGACATCCGCATCGACGGCAACGTGCTGCGGGTGCAGGCCGGCGCCGTCTGGGACGACGTCGTGGCGGCGAGCATCGCCGCCGGACTCGGTGGCCTGGAATGCCTGTCGGGGATCCCCGGCTCGGCCGGCGCCACCCCCGTCCAAAACGTCGGGGCCTACGGCGCCGAGGTCGCCGACACCATCACCGCGGTGCGCCTGCTCGACCGGTCCACCGGCGCCCTGGAATGGGTCGAGCCGGCGGCCCTGGAGTTCGGCTACCGCACCAGCGTGCTCAAGTACTCCGACGCGCACACCGTCGTCGAGGTGGAGTTCACCCTCGACGCCGCCGGGCGCAGCGCCCCGCTGCGCTACGGCGAACTGGCCACCGCCCTCGGCGCGACGGCGGGGGAGCGCGCCGACCCCGCCACCGTGCGGCGCGCGGTGCTGGGCCTGCGCGCCGGGAAAGGCATGGTGCTCGACCCGGCCGACCACGACACCTGGAGCGCCGGCTCGTTCTTCACCAACCCGGTGGTCGCCCCCGAGGTCTACGCGACGCTGGCCGCCGGCCACGACGGCCCGGTGCCGCACTACCCCGACCCCGGCGGGGTGAAACTCGCCGCGGGCTGGCTGGTGGAGCAGGCCGGGTTCGGCAAGGGCTACCCGCACCGCGACGACGCGCCGTGCCGGCTGTCCACCAAGCACGCGTTGGCGCTGACCAACCGCGGCCACGCCTCGACCGCCGACGTGCTGGCACTGGCCCGCACCGTGCGCGACGGCGTGCGCGACCGGTTCGGTATCGCCTTGGTGCCCGAGCCGGTCCTGGTCGGCTGCACACTGTGACAGCTGTGGTCTTACCGCCGGGGGTGGCGCCCCGGTGCCGGTATCGTTGGCTGGCGTGAATGCGGCCGACGACCTCCCGGCGATCACCCGCCGCCGGGCGCTGGGCGCCCTGGCCGTCGGGGTGGCCGCGGCGCTGGCCGCCTGCTCGCGGGGCGGCGACCCGGCTGCCCCGAGCGCGCAGCAGCCCGCCCCCACCCTGGTCTTCGCCCCGGAGGCCGACGCCGCCGACATCCTGCCGACCGCTCCGGTGAGCGTCGAGGTCCGCGACGGCTGGTTCCAGAAGGTGACGCTGACCAACGCCGACGGCAAGCCGGTCGCCGGGGTGCTCAACCGGGAGCGCACCGTGTACACGGTCACCGAGCCGCTGGGCTACGCGATGACCTACACCTGGGCCGGCTCGGTGGTCGGCCGCGACGGCAACGCCGTGCCGGTGCGCGGCGCATTCGACACCGTGCACCCCACCCGGGTGGTCGACGGCGGGTTCCAACTCGCCGACGGGCAGACCGTCGGGGTCGCGGCCCCGGTGATCATCCAGTTCGACGCCCCCATCGCCGACAAGGCCGCCGTCGAACGCGCCCTGACCGTCACCACCGAGCCGCCGGTCGAGGGCGCCTGGGCGTGGCTGCCCGACGAGGCGCAGGGCTCGCGGGTGCACTGGCGCACCCGCGAGTACTACCCGGCGGGCACCACCGTCAACGTCGACGCCAAGCTCTACGGGCTGGCCTTCGGGGAGGGCGCCTACGGCGCCCAGGACATGAGCCTGAACTTCCAGATCGGCCGCCGCCAGGTGGTGCGGGCGCACGCCCCCTCCCACCGCATCCAGGTGATCACCGACGCCGGGGTGATCATGGACTTCCCCTGCAGCTACGGGGAGGCCGACCAGCCGCGCAACGTCACCCGCAGCGGCATCCACGTCGTCACCGAGAAGTACGCGGACTTCTGGATGTCCAACCCGGCGGCCGGCTACGAGAACATCCACGAACGCTGGGCGGTGCGTATCTCCAACAACGGCGAGTTCATCCACGCCAACCCGGCCAGCTCCGGCGCCCAGGGCAACACCAACGTCACCAACGGCTGCATCAACCTGTCCGACGGCGACGCCCAGCAGTACTTCAACAGCGCCATCTACGGCGACCCGGTGGAGGTCACCGGCACCTCCATCGAGTTGTCCTACGCGGACGGCGACCTGTGGGACTGGGCGGTGGACTGGGACACCTGGCTGTCGATGTCGGCGCTGCCCGCACCGGAGGGCGAGACCCCCGCCCCGACGTCGCTGCCGGAGACGGCCTGATCGTCACCGTCACCTCGATCGCGGCGTTCGAGATCTACGACGGCCGCGCCGGCTACACCGCCGCCAAACACGCCCACACAGAATAG
>NZ_LZLJ01000025.1 GCF_001668625.1 Mycobacterium sp. 1274756.6 | reverse complement strand
CCGTCGGCGCTGCCGGTGCCCAGCAGCTGGATTTTCATGTCCGGGTCACCGTACCGGCGTCGCCGCGTTGACTCTGCGCTGAGGGCGGCGCTCACCTGCGATTCGGCGAAAATCTGCGCCCTGGATGCAGAGTCAACGCGAAATGGCCGCCGACGACGACGAAGGCCCGGACCGCGAGAGCGGTCCGGGCCTTGTCGGTACAGCGTGTTGCGGACTTTTAGAAGTCCATGCCGCCCATGCCGCCGGTCGGGTCGGCCGCCGGAGCGCCCGCCTTCTCCGGCTTGTCGGCGACGACCGCCTCGGTGGTCAGGAACAGCGCCGCGATCGACGCCGCGTTCTGCAGCGCGGAGCGGGTGACCTTCACCGGGTCGGCGATGCCGGCCGCGAGCAGGTCCTCGTAGTCGCCGGTGGCCGCGTTCAGGCCGGTGCCGGCCTTGGAGTTGCGGACCTTCTCGGCAACCACACCGGGCTCCAGCCCGGCGTTGGCCGCGATCTGCTTGAGCGGAGCCTCCAGCGCCACCTTGACGATGTTGGCACCGGTGGCCTCGTCGCCGTCGAGCTTCAGCTCGTCGAGCACCGGGCCGGCCTGCAGCAGGGACACGCCACCACCGGCGACGATGCCCTCCTCCACGGCGGCCTTGGCGTTGCGCACCGCGTCCTCGATGCGGTGCTTGCGCTCCTTGAGCTCCACCTCGGTGGCCGCACCGGCACGGATCACCGCGACACCACCGGCGAGCTTGGCCAGCCGCTCCTGCAGCTTCTCGCGGTCGTAGTCGGAGTCGCTGTTCTCGATCTCGCTGCGGATCTGGGCCACCCGGCCGGCGATGGCGTCGGAGTCCCCGGCGCCCTCGACGATGGTGGTCTCGTCCTTGGTGACGACGACCTTGCGGGCCTTACCCAGCAGCGCGATGTCGGCGGTCTCCAGCGACAGGCCGACCTCCTCGGAGATGACCTGACCACCGGTGAGGATCGCCATGTCCTGCAGCATCGCCTTGCGGCGGTCACCGAAGCCGGGCGCCTTGACCGCGATGGACTTGAAGGTCCCGCGGATCTTGTTGACCACCAGGGTCGACAGCGCCTCGCCCTCGACGTCCTCGGCGATGATCAGCAGCGGCTTGCCGGACTGGATGACCTTCTCCAGCAGCGGCAGCAGGTCCTTGACGGTGGACACCTTGCCGGACACCAGCAGGATGTAGGGGTCCTCCAGCACGGCCTCCTGACGCTCGGCGTCGGTGACGAAGTAGCCGGAGATGTAGCCCTTGTCGAACCGCATGCCCTCGGTGAGCTCGAGCTGCAGGCCGAAGGTCTGGGCCTCCTCGACGGTGATGACACCCTCGTTGCCGACCTTGTCCATCGCCTCGGCGATCAGCTCACCGATGGAGCTGTCCCCGGCGGAGATGCCGGCGGTGGCAGCGATCTGCTCCTTGGTCTCCACCTCTTTGGCGCCCTTGAGCAGGGTCTCGGCGATCTTCTCGGTGGCCGCCTCGATGCCGCGCTTCAGACCCATCGGGTTGGCACCCGCGGCGACGTTGCGCAGGCCCTCACGCACCAGCGCCTGGGCGAGCACGGTGGCGGTGGTGGTGCCGTCACCGGCGACGTCGTCGGTCTTCTTGGCGACTTCCTTGACCAGCTCGGCGCCGATCTTCTCGTACGGGTCCTCCAGCTCGATCTCCTTGGCGATGGAAACCCCATCGTTGGTGATCGTGGGGGCGCCCCACTTCTTCTCCAGGACGACGTTGCGGCCCTTGGGGCCCAGCGTCACCTTTACCGCGTCGGCGAGGGCGTTCAGACCCCGCTCGAGGCCGCGGCGGGCCTCTTCGTCGTACGCAATCTGCTTAGCCATTGCGAAGTGATTCCTCCGATTAGGGGGTGACACGTTTCCGGGCCGGTCCGATGCCCGCGACGGACGACGCAGACTGTGTGGGCCTGGTCTCACCGTCCCGACCTAGCACTCACCGGTCGCGAGTGCCAAGTCATTCTTAGCACTCGCCTATGGAGAGTGCAAGATCGGTACCCCAACGGTGAACGCGGGTCCGCCGCCGGGCGATGACCCCTGAAATCGACGTCCAGACCCACCTATAGGCCGAAAAATCGCCTTTTACCGCCGTAGTCGTGTCGATCTCAGGGCGCACCCGCCCGCTGCGGCCGGCGTCGGGCATGTCGAAGCGCTCCGCGAACAGCGCGGCCGCTCCGGTGCCGGGCATCCGGCCATCCCGGCACGCGTATCGCCACCCGCGACACCCCACCGACGCTACGACGGCCCGCCGATCCGGTTGCCCTAGACTGCAACCCGATTCGGATAGGAGGCCTCGGGTGCGGGCAACAGAAGCGCCCCGCACCCAGGCTTTGCGGGGTTGGCAGCGCCGTGCGCTGGTGAAATACCTGACCGGCAAACCGCGCGATTACCTGCTGGTGGCCACCCCGGGGGCGGGCAAAACCACGTTCGCACTGCGCATCGCCGCCGAACTGCTGGCCGACCGCACCGTGGACACCGTCACCGTGGTGGTGCCCACCGAGCACCTGAAGATCCAGTGGGCCGCGGCCGCCGCCGCGGCCGGCCTCGCCCTAGACCCGCGGTTCTCCAACAGCACCGGGCAGACCAGCGCCGACTTCCACGGCGTGGTCGTCACCTACGCGCAGGTCGCCAGCCACCCCACCCGCCACCGGGTGCGCACCGAGAACCGCCGCACCCTGGTGATCTTCGACGAGATCCACCACGGCGGGGACGCCAAAAGCTGGGGCGCCGGCATGGTGGAGGCCTTCTCCGACGCCACCCGCCGGCTGGCGTTGACCGGCACCCCGTTCCGCAGCGATGACGCCGCGATCCCGTTCATCACCTACGACGCCGACGTCTCCGGGGTGCGCCGCTCCCGCGCCGACCACACCTACGGCTACACCGACGCCCTGGCCGACGGGGTGGTGCGCCCGGTGGTCTTCCTGGCCTACTCCGGGGAGGCGCGCTGGCGCGACAGCGCCGGCCAGGAGTACGCGGCCCGGCTCGGTGAGCCGCTGACCGCCGAACACACCGCGCGGGCGTGGCGCACCGCCCTCGACCCGGCCGGCGAGTGGATGCCCGCGGTCATCTCCGCCGCCGACCGCCGGCTGCGCCAACTGCGCGAGCACGTCCCCGACGCCGGCGGCATGGTCATCGCCTCCGACCAGACCGCCGCCCGCGCCTACGCCCGGCTGCTGGCCCGCATCACCGGCGAGGAGCCCACCGTGGTGCTCTCCGACGACCCGGGCGCCTCGGACCGCATCACCGCGTTCAGCCAGTCCACCACCCGCTGGCTGGTGGCCGTGCGGATGGTCTCCGAAGGGGTGGACGTGCCGCGGCTGGCGGTCGGGGTCTACGCCACCAGCGCCGCCACCCCGCTGTTCTTCGCCCAGGCGGTCGGGCGGTTCGTGCGGTCGCGGCGCCCCGGCGAGACCGCCAGCATCTTCCTGCCGTCGGTGCCGACGCTGCTGCAGCTGGCCAGCGAACTGGAAACCCAACGCAACCACGTCCTCGGCGAACCGCACCGGGAGAAGAACCCCGAGGACGAGCTGGCCGACGCCCAGCGCACCCAGAGCGAACCCGGCGACACCGACAACTCGTTCACCTCGCTGGGCTCGGACGCCGAGCTGGACCAGGTGATCTTCGACGGCTCCTCGTTCGGCACCGCCACCCCGGCGGGCAGCCCCGAGGAGGAGGACTACCTGGGCATCCCGGGCCTGCTCGACGCCGCGCAGATGCGCGAGCTGCTGCGCCGCCGCCAGGACGAGCAGATCTCGGCGCGCACCGCGGCCGGCGCTGCCCCGGTCACCCCGCACGGCCAGCTGCGTGAACTGCGCCGCGAACTCAACGCGCTGGTCTCCGCGGCCCATCACCGGCTGGGCAAACCGCACGGCTGGATCCACAACGAGCTGCGGCGCATCTGCGGCGGCCCGCCGGTGGCGGCGGCCACCGCGGTGCAGCTCCAACAACGCATCGAAGCCGTCCGCGGCCTGTAATCCCTGCGGCGGGCCCGCCCGCGTGCCAGACTCGACGGCATGAGAATTCGACAGCTGGGCATCGTTGTGATCGCAGGGGGGCTCGCGCTGGCGGGCTGCAGCAGCAAAACCGACACCGACGTCGACACCACACCGTCGACCGACCGTGCCGCCGCCGACGCACTGCCGAGCGGCTTCCCGTCGGACGTGCCGGTGGTCAACGGCGACGTTCAGGGCGACTACTTCGCCGGGGCCAACGGCTCGGGGGTCTGGACGCTCAACGTGACCGACATCGACAGTGACGCCTTCGCCACCGCCGAGCAGCTGCTCGCCGACGCCGGGTTCAAGACCACCGATCCCGCGCCCACCCCGGGCCCGTGCGAACGCCGCTCCGGCTTCGACAACACCGACACCGCCGAGGGCGACATCCACTACACCGTCGGGCTGTGCGGCAACCAGACCGACGCCGGCTACAAACTCGACTACGACGTCGGGGTGTTCCCGGCCGCCGCGACGACGACCACCACCGCCGCCGCCGAGGAGACCGAGACACCGGAATCCCCGACGGTGCCGCACGGGCGCTGACACCGCTCGCCGCAACGCGGCGGTGATGCTTAACTACCGCAATGGATTCGTGGCGGTATCGCGCGCTCGTGGTGGCCGCGGCGGCGTTGACGGCCGCCGCCGGTTGTAGTCACCGCACCACCGAGACCGACGAGCAGGCGCCGCCGTCGGCGGCGTCTTCGCCGACGGCGCCGCCCGCGATGCTGCCCGGAGCGGCGCCGGCCGACGCGTTGCCCGCGGAGTTTCCCGCCGATGTGCCGATCGTGGCCGGCGACATCGACGCCGACTCGCGCGACGTGCTGGGTTCGCTCGGCAAGATCTGGATGGTGACGGTGACCGGCCTGGTCCCCGCTGATCAGGACGACGCCGAGCGACTGCTCACCGGCGCCGGCTTCGATCCCATCGAGGACACCTCGGAGTGGAGCGGCGGGCCCTGCGAGCGCGAGTCGCAGTTCCGCAAGGAGGACGCCGACACCGGCGCCTACATCGTCCACCTCTGCGGCAACCCCGACGCCGACCACTACCGGCTGGAGTACACCGTCAACGTCTACCCCAAGGGCGGCTGGGGACTGCCGGAGATCCCCGACATCCCGGCCCCGCCGGAGCCGCCGGCCCCGCCCCGCTGACCGGCCGCCGCGGCCGCCGCCGCTGAGTCGGCTCCCGCCCCGGCGGCTTCCGTCGCGTCGGCCCACACCGAGCCGGCAACCCACGGTGAGGCGGTCGCCGCGATCCGCCACGCCCACTCGGCGGGCACGTCGATGAGCTGATAGGCCTTCACCCCGGCGGCGGTGGCGGCCACCAGCGTCGCCACCCCGGCCCGGCGCTGAAACCAGCTCTGCCGCACCGTCCAGGCCAGCACACCCGCGGTGGCGATGCAGTCGCGGCGCCGCTCCAGGCTGCCCGACCGGGCCACCAGCCAGCGCGCGTCCACCCGGTGCCCCAGCGCCCGGACCCGGTCGAGGGCCAGCGCCACGCAACCGCCCGTCACCACCGCCCACACCACCCACGCCCACGCCGGCGTCGAGACGACCAGCAGCACCACCCCCGCGACCGCCGGCACCGCCAGCGCTCGGGTGACGCGGCGCCGCGCCGCGGCCGGGCCGTGGCCGCGCAGCGGGCCGCGCACCGCGTCGGCGTCGCCGATCAGCCGGGTCAGCACCCGCTGCGCGGTCGACGCCGGGCACGGCGGCAGTAGCAGCGACGCCTCCCCCGCGCCGCGCACGCCGGTCATCACCGCGTCGAGTTGGGCGCCGCCGAGCGCCCGCACCAGCAGCGGTTCCCGCACGGTGCCGCCCCGCAACCGGCGCATGTCGAAGGTGGCGGCGCGCTGCCGGACCAACCCGTGCTCGAGGTGCAGCACCCCGGCGCGGCGGGTGAGCACCAGGTTGCCGTAGACCAGCAGCGAACGTCCGACGGCGCCGAGCACCGCGAACACCACCACCGCGGCGACGATCACGGTGACGGTCAGCGGCGCACCCCACTCGACGGCGGTGTCGGCCACCGCCTGCCCCAGCCGGGAGTCCGCCAGCAGCTTCTCGGCCCCGGCCTGGTAGGCCAGCCCGACCACGGCGCCGATCCCGACCAGACCGGACACACTCAGCGGGCTGTAGCGCAGCCAGGACGGCTGCCAGCGCGCCAGCACCCGACCCGCCGGGCGTGGCGCGTCGGCGTCGGCGGCGCCGGGCTGCTCGGATTCGGCCAGCAGCAGCGTGCGCAGCCGCGGCACCTCCTCGGCGGCCACAGCGTCGAGTTCGAAGACCGACGCGCCCGCCTCGGCGGTCGACACCCGCAGCACCGTCAGCCCCAGCAGCCGGTGCAGCAGCCGGGCGTCGGTGGCCACCGAGCGGATCCGGGTGCGCGGCACGGCCACCGCGCTGCGGCGCAGCAGCCCGGACCGCAACTGCACCTCGTCGGCGTCGATGCGGTAGCTGGTGGTCGCCCAGCGCGCCACCCCCACCCCGACGGTGATGGCCAGCGCCACCACCAGCCAGGTCGGGTCACCGGTGGTCGAGCCCAGCACCACCGCACCGAACACCAGCGGCAGGTTGCGCAGCACCTCGTGCAGCGGGTGCACCAGCAGCATCCGCGGACTCAGCCGCTGCCAGCCCGGCGCGGGACCGCTCACGTGGCGTCCTCGGCGGCGGCCGCGGCGATGCCGGTCAGCCAGGTCACCGCGTGGTCGGCGACGTCGGCGTCGAGCGCCACGATCCGCACCGCACCGGCCGACGACGCGGTGGTGACGGTGACGTTCGCCAGCCCGAACAACCGGTCCAGCGGTCCCCGGTAGGTGTCGACGGTCTGCACCCGCGAGATCGGCGCGATGCGGCTCTCCTGCACCAGCCAGCCGGTGCGGGTGTACACCGCCTGCGGGCTGATCTCCCAGCGGTGCACCCGGTAACGCCACAACGGCGCGACCACCGTCGCCACCAGCAACCCCAGCAGCGTCAACGCCCCGATCAGCGCGTGCAGCCACGCCAGCCGCGGGTCGGCCAGCGCCCAGCCGAGTTGCACCAGCGCCAGCACCAGCCACGGGATCGCCCCGCCGAGCGCCCACACCAGGGGCGCCTTGCCGCTGGGCCGGTGCGCCGGCGCAGCCATCGTCACCATGTTGCGAGCGTCTTCACTGCGGCAGCCATGCCCTAAGAATGGCGCACCCGGCGCCGCGGCGCGCCCCGGTAGGGTCAGAACCCATGAGTTCGCCGCAGAAGTGGAGCGCCGCCGACATCCCCGACCAGAGCGGCCGCACCGCGGTGGTCACCGGATCCAACACCGGCATCGGCTACCAGGCCGCCGCCGAGCTCGCCGGCCGCGGCGCGCAC
>NZ_LZLJ01000024.1 GCF_001668625.1 Mycobacterium sp. 1274756.6 | reverse complement strand
GGGAGCTGATCATCCAGCTGAACGCCGCGAGCAGCAGGATCAGCGTGCCGATGTTGGCGGAGTTCTTGGTGCGCGGGCTGACGATGAGCCTGCGCGACCGCGAGTTCATCCGCGCCGCCCGCTACATGGGGGTGTCCAGCCGGCGCATCATCACCGGCCACATCATCCCCAACGTCGCCTCCATCCTGATCATCGACACCGCCCTGAACGTGGCGGTGGCGATCCTGGCCGAGACCGGTTTGAGCTTCCTGGGCTTCGGCATCCAACCGCCCGACGTGTCGCTGGGCACCCTGATCGCCGACGGGACCGCCTCGGCGATCACCTTCCCGTGGGTGTTCCTCTTCCCGGCCGGGGTGCTCATCGTCATCCTGGTCTGCGCCAACCTCGCCGGCGACGGGCTGCGCGACGCCCTGGACCCGCAGAGCCTGACCCTGCGCCGGAGCCGGCGATGAGCCCGCTGCTTGAGGTCGGCGACCTCACGGTCACCTTCACCACCGACCACGAACGGGTGCCCGCGGTGCGCGGGGTCAGCTACCGCGTCGAACCCGGCGAGGTGGTGGCCATGGTCGGGGAATCCGGCTCGGGCAAATCCGCGGCGGCGATGGCCGTGATGGGCCTGCTGCCCGAACACACCGCGGTCACCGGCTCGGTGCGCCTGCACGGCAGCGAGCTGCTCGGCCGCGACGACCGGGCCCTATCGGCGGTGCGCGGCAAGCAGATCGGCATGGTCTTCCAGGACCCGATGTCGGCGCTGACCCCGGTCTACCCGGTCGGCGATCAGATCGCCGAAGCGATCCGCATCCACCAGCCCAGCACCGCCCGCGCGGCCGCGCGCCGCAAGGCGGTGGAGTTGCTGGAGTTGGTGGGCATCGCCCGGCCCGCCGAGCGCGCCCGCGCCTTCCCGCACGAACTCTCCGGCGGGGAGCGGCAGCGGGTGGTGATCGCGATCGCGATCGCCAACGACCCCGACCTGCTGATCTGCGACGAACCCACCACCGCGCTCGACGTCACCGTGCAGGCGCAGATCCTCGACGTGCTCAAGACCGCCCGCGATGTCACCGGCGCCGGGGTGCTGATCATCACCCACGATCTCGGTGTGGTCGCCGAGTTCGCCGACCGCGCCCTGGTGATGTACGCCGGGCGGGTCGTCGAGTCCGCCCCGGTGACGGCCCTCTACCGGGAGCGTCGGATGCCCTACACCGTCGGGCTGCTCGGTTCGGTGCCGCGCCTCGACGCCGCCCAGGGCACCCGGCTGGTGCCCATCCCGGGCGCTCCCCCGGCCCCGGCCGCCCTCGAACCCGGCTGCCCGTTCGCGCCGCGCTGTCCGCTGGCCACCGACGAATGCCGGGCCGCCGAACCGGATCTGCTGCCCGTCGGCACCGACCACCACGCCGCGTGCATCCACACCGACCGGGTCGCCGGGCACAGCGCCGCCCAGATCTACGGCGTCAGCGCCGAACCCGCCCCGCCGGCCGTCGACGACCCCGACGTGGTGGTGCGGGTGCGCGAGTTGGTCAAGACCTTCCCGCTGACCAAAGGCGTGCTGCTGCGCCGCACCGTCGGCGAGGTCCGCGCCGTCGACGGGGTCAGCTTCGCGCTGCGCGAGGGCCGGACCCTGGGCATCGTCGGCGAGTCGGGTTCGGGCAAATCCACCACGCTGCGCCAGATCCTGGAGCTGACGACACCGCAGGCGGGCACCATCGAGGTCCTCGGGGTCGACGTCGCGGGCCTCAACGGGTCACGCAGGCGCGCGCTGCGCCGCGACCTTCAAGTGGTGTTCCAGGACCCGGTGGCCTCGCTGGACCCGCGGTTGCCGATCTACGAGATCCTGGCTCAGCCGTTGCAGGCCAACGGCTTCGACAAACCCGCGATCCGGGCCCGGGTGGCCGAGCTGCTCGACATTGTCGGGCTGCGCCGCGCCGACGCCAGCCGCTACCCGGCGGAGTTCTCCGGCGGGCAGAAGCAGCGCATCGGCATCGCCCGGGCGCTGGCGCTGCAGCCGAAGATCCTCGCCCTCGACGAGCCGGTCTCCGCGCTCGACGTGTCCATCCAGGCCGGGATCATCAACCTGCTACTGGACCTGCAGCAGCAGTTCGGTTTGTCGTATCTGTTCGTCTCCCACGACCTTTCGGTGGTCAAGCACCTGGCCCACGATGTGGTCGTGCTGCACCGCGGCCGGGTCGTCGAACAGGGGCCGAGCACCGCGGTGTTCGACGCGCCGCGCGACGACTACACCCGCCGACTGCTGGCCGCGGTACCCCAACCCGATCCGACGCGAAGGAGCTGACCAAGTGCCGCTGTGCCGCATCGGTGCCCGACTCGCCGCCGTGCCGCTGGCTGCGACGCTGGTGTTGGCCGGCTGTTCGGGCGGCGAGCTCGCCGAGTTACCCAGCGGCTCAGCGGCCGTCGGCACCACCAGCGACATCAACCCGCAGGATCCCGCCACCCTGCGCGCCGGCGGCGACCTGCGCCTGTCGCTGAGCCAGTTCCCACCCAACTTCAACCCGCTGCACATCGACGGCAACCTGGCCGACAACGCCGCGATGCTCAAGGCGACCATGCCCCGGTCGTTCATCATCGAGCCCGACGGTTCGACCCGCGTCGACACCGACTACTTCACCGGCATCGAACTCACCGGCACCGACCCCCAGGTGGTCACCTACACGATCAACCCCCAAGCGGTGTGGTCCGACGGCACCCCGATCAGCTGGGAGGACATCGCCAGCCAGATCCATGCGCTCAGCGGCACCGATCCCCGCTTCGCCATCGCCAGCAAGTCCGGCGCCGACCGGGTCGCCTCGGTCACCCGGGGTGTCGACGACCGGCAGGCGGTGATGACCTTCGCCGAGCCGTACGCGGAGTGGCGGGGCATGTTCGCCGGCAACGGCATGCTGCTGCCCAAGAGCATGACCGCCACCCCGGAGGCGTTCAACGAAGCCCAACTACGCCATCCCGGGCCCTCGGCCGGCCCGTTCGTGGTGGCGTCGCTGGACCGGACCACCCAGCGGGTGGTGCTGACCCGCAACCCGCGCTGGTGGGGCCGCACCCCACGACTGGACTCGATCACCTACCTGGTGCTCGACCAGCCCGCGGTCATGCCCGCACTGCAGAACCACACCATCGACGCCGCCGGGATCTCCACCCTCGACCAGCTCACCATCGCCCGGCGCACCGAGGGCATCGCGATCCGTCGGGCGCCGACACCGACCTGGTATCACTTCACCTTCAACGGGGCGCCGGGATCGATCCTGGCCGACAAGGACCTGCGGCTGGCGATCGCCCGCGGCATCGACCGGGCCATGATCGCCAAAGTCACCCAGCGCGGCCTGACCACCGATCCGGTACCGCTGAACAACCACATCTACGTCGCGGGCCAGCAGGGCTACCGCGACAACAGCGCGATCGTCGCCTACGACCCGGAGCGCGCCAAACGGGACCTCGACGCCCTCGGGTGGACCATGCACGGCAAGTTCCGGCAGAAGGACGGCCGCACCCTGACGATCCGTCAGGTGCTCTACGACGCCCAGAGCACCAAGCAGTACGGTCAGGTGGCCCAGCACAGCCTGGCCCAGATCGGGGTCAAACTCGAACTCGACGCCAAGTCCGGCGGCAGTTTCTTCAGCGACTACATCAACGTCGGCGACTTCGACATCGCCCAGTTCGGCTGGGTCGGTGACGCTTTCCCGCTCGCCGGGCTGACCCAGATCTACGCCTCCTACGGGGAGGCCAACTTCGGCAAGATCGGCAGCCCCGAGATCGACCGCAAGATCGAGGAAACCCTGCTCACCGTGGACCCCGCGGTCGCCCGCGAGCGCGCCAACGAGCTCGACGAACTGCTGTGGGCCGAGGGATTCAGCCTGCCGATCATCCAGGTGCCCGGCAACGTCGCGGTGCGCAGCTCGCTGGCCAATTTCGGGGCGCCCGGGCTGGCGAGCATCGACTACACCGCGATCGGGTTCATGCGCGAGTAGCCTCAGCGGCCAGGTCGATGCGGTGCGCGTCGCCGATCCCGTGGTAGCGCTCCGGGGTGCAGGTGAGCACGATGACCTGTCCGCGGCTGGCGACGGTGTCGAAGACCTGGCTCATCTTGGCCAGCCGCTGCGGGTCGGTGAATCCCAGCGCGTCGTCGATGAGCACCGGGACGCTGTCTTCCTTGGCGACCAGCGCGGCGCCGGCCAGCCGGGTCAGGATGCCCAGTTGCTCCTTGGCGCCGCCGGACAGCGCCGCGTAGGGCACCGTGCAGCCGTCGAGGGTGCGGGAGACGATCCGCAGGTCGGTGTCGACGTCGACCTCGAAGCTGGACCCGAAGACCGGCCGGCCGAGGCGTTCGATCTCGGTGCGGAACGGTTCGACGTAGCGGCGCCGGGTGTCGTCGCGGTGCCGGCGCAGCACGGTGCGCAGCAACTCGGCGGCGCGGGCGCGCCGCCCGATGCGGGCGTACTCGTCGGCGGCATGGTCGCGTTCGGTTTCGGCGGCATCCCGTCTGCTGTGCCGCCCCTCGGTCCCCACCACCGCCAACTCCACGGCGATATCGCGCAACTCGGCGGCGATCCGCTGGTGTTCGTCGTCCAGGTGGCGCGCCGCGGCGACCGCGTTGTCCCGCTCGCCGAGCACCGTGTCGGGGTCCGCGGCAGCCAGTTGCCGGTTCAGCTCGGCGACCCGTTCGTCGGCCTCGCGCGCTGAGTGCTGGGCGTGTTCGGCGGTGGCTTCCAACGCGTCGTCGCCGGCCAGGTCTCGTGCGCTGGACAGCCGGGCGGTGGCCGCGGCCAGTTCCGCGCGGTGGGTGTCGATCTCGTTGGCCAGCACCGCCGCCCGTGTCGACCGCTCGCCGGCCAGCGCGGCGGCCTCGGCGGCCCGGCCTTGGAGCGCGGCCTGGCTCGCGGCGGTGCCCTCCCGGTCGGTTTCGGCGTCGGTCAGCGCGGCGCGTGCGGCGTCGATGTCGGTGGGCGATCCCGGCTCGGGGTCGGTCTGGTCGGCCCGCAGCCGGTCCAGCCGGGCCCGCAGCTGGTCGACCGGGTCGTCTCCGCAGAGGGCGTCGAACGTGGCGGTGAGCTGATCGCAGCGGCTCTGCAGCTCCCGGCGACGCTGGTCGGCCGCGCGGGCGGCGGCCAGATCGGTGACACCGCCCTCGGCCAGCGCCGCGGCGAGCCGCTGGCGCGCCGCGGTGGCGTCGTCCTGGGCGGTACGGGCGTCTGCGCCGGGCTCGACCCGCAGCGACAACACGCCCGGCACCTCCAGCCGGGTGGCGGCGGTGGCGGTGGTCGACCAGCTCTGCCCGGCCGCGACGGCCTGCCGCTCGCCTCCGACGTGGACTTCCAGGTCGGCGACGGCGGTGAACTGCAAGGTCGCCGAGACCGCGGTGAGGGCCGCTTCGGCGCGGTCGGCGGCCCCGGCGGCGTCCTCGATGCGGCGCAGCATCGTCTCGGTCATGGTGGCCGCGGCGAGCTCGGCGCGCAGGCTGTCCCGCTCCCGCGCGGTGGCCTCGATCCGGACCAGCCGTTCGGTCAGCCGGTCGGCTTCGAGCCGCTCGGTGAGCCGGTCCACAGTGCGCCGCGCGGCGCTCGCCCGGGCGTCGGCGGCGGCGAGTTGCGCGGCGCCCTCGGCGGCGGCTGCGGCGGCGGCCTCGGCGTCGCGCCGCGCCGTCGCCGCGGTCTCGGTGGCCTCGCTCAGTCGGGTCTGCAGGTCGCCGACCGCGGCCGCCCGCCGGTCGGCGTCGCTGATCAGGCGTTGCCGTTCGGTGTGGGCGGCCGCCGCGGTGGTGCAGGCCGAGGCGGCCGCTTCGGCGACCAACTCCGCGTCGCGCAGCGTGCCGGTCAGTTCGGCGACGGCGTCGGCGGCCGCGACCGCGGCGGCCTGGCGTTTCTCGGCGGCGCCCCGCTGGGCGGCCACCTCGGCCAGCGCCCCGGTGAGCTCGTCGTGGCGGCCGACCCGTTGATCGACCTCGGCTACCAGCGCCGCGCAGCGAGCCAGGTCGGCTTCGGCCTCCTCGAGCCGTTTGATCGCGCCCGCCCACACCCCGGTGGGCCGGCCGGTGGGGGTGAAATAGAGGCCGTATTCGTCGTCGATGCTTTCCATGAGCACCGGTTCCCCGCCGGCGAGGGCGGCGGCGTCACCGGCGGCCACGTCCAGCGCCCGGGAGAGCGCATCGCAGCCGGAGAGGTCGACCGCTGCGGTGGAGCCGGCCTGCAGCACCCGTTGGGCCTGCCACAGCTGAGTGTCGAGGGTTTCGGCGAGCATCGCGCAGACCCGTTCGTGGGCCTCGTCGCCGGTGCACTGTTCGCGGCGCGGCGCCGAGATGGTCAGCTCGGTCTCGGGGCGTTTGTGGAAACGTTTGCGGTAGACGAACCGGTATGGGCCGGTGCTGATCTCGGCGGTGACCTCGGTGGCGGCGTCGACGTGGGTCGGCTTGACCGCCTTGACGTCTTTGTTGCGGGAGCGGTCCTTGGCCTCCAACAGCAGGTCCAGCGCTTCGATCATCGAGGTCTTCCCGATCTCGTTGGCGCCGGCGACCACCACCACGCCCTGATCGGGGAACTCGATGTCGCGGTGGCTGATGCCGCGGTAGTTGGTCAGGACCAGCCGGTGCAATCTCATGCCGCACCCCGATCGCGGTCGACGAGCCGCAGCAGCAGCGCCAGTGCGGCCTGCGCGTCGTCGGCGGCCTGCGGGTCCGCGCCGCGGGCCTGGTCGACCAGTTCCTCGACCGCGGTGGCGGCGAACCCGCCCAACCCCAGGTCGTCGAACTCGCCGTCGGCCGGCAGCACCGCGAGGTCGGTGTGGCGCTCCCAGGGTTCCAGGCTGGCCAGCAGGCGCGAGTACCGCTCCAGGCAATCGTCGAGAGCGGCGCGGTCGGTGACGGTGAGCGCACCGGTCAACGCCCACCGGACCACGGTGCGGTCCTTGTCCGGCAGGCGGTCCAGTTCGGCGGCCAGCGCGGCGATGTCGGCGGCGGTGTCCACCCGACGGCGCAGGGTGTGGAACCGCCACCGGCCCACCCGGTGCGCCTCGACCGTCACACCGCGCCGCGGATCGGCGGTGTCGACGTCGACGACCAGCACATGACCCGGATCGGGTTCGATGTCGTCGAAGTTGGTGACCTCCGGGGAGCCGGAGTAGAACACCCGGCCGCTGGCGCCGACCGCGGTGCGGGAGTGCTTGTCCCCCAACGCGACATAGTGAACGACCCCGCGGGTCAGCGCATCCTCGATCGCCGCCGCGGCGATCAGCGCCGGGTTGGTGGGATCCGGGTCGAGGCTGTCCACCGCGCCGTGGGCGACCAGGATGCGGGTGGCGTCACCGGCCGGTTCGAGCCCGTCGAGCACCGCGGCGGCCAGGTCGGTGGTGGGGCGTTTGGACCGCCACGGCGCGGCAACCAACTCCACGCCCGGGGCCACCCGATGCACCCCGTCGCGGTCGAGTACGACGACGTTGTCCGGGCACTCCGCCTGGAACAGGCTGCTGGTGTACACCGACGCCGCATCCAGGGGATCGTGGTTGCCGGGCAGCAGGTAGATCGGCACGCCGGCGCGACGCATCGCCTCCAGTGACTGGCTGATGACCTGCGGAGCGAGGTGGTTGTGCTCGAAGACGTCCCCGGCGACCACGACGAATTCCGCGCCGGTGGCCGCGGCGAGTTCGCCCAGCCCGGCCACCGCGTCGCGTCGGGCCGCCGAGTACCGCGCCTGGGCGTCCTCGCCGAGCCGGCTCCGGGTCATCCCGAGTTGCCAGTCGGCGGTGTGCACGAACCGCATGCCGCTTCCTTCCCGTCGCCGCGAGTGTAGGACCGGGGGCCGACAACACCGGCTACGCCGCGCCGCACCGCGTGACGGCCGCGACGCTCGCCTACCGTGGCCGTCATGACCGAGTCCTCCCGCACCCTGGTGCTGCTGCGCCACGCCAAATCCGGCTACCCCGACGGCGTCGCCGACCACGCCCGGCCGCTGGCGCCGCGCGGCGTGCGGGAAGCCGGGCTGGCCGGGCAGTGGCTGCGCGCAAACCTGCCGCCGTTCGACGCGGTGCTGTGTTCGACGGCGACCCGCACCCGCCAGACCCTGGCGCGCACCGGCGTCGACGCGCCGGTGAGCTTCCGCGACCGGCTCTACGAGGCCGCCCCGGGCACCGTCATCGCCGAGATCAACACCGTCGCCGAGGAGGTCGGGGGGCTGTTGGTGATCGGACACGAACCGGCGATCTCCGCGGTCGCCGCCGGGTTGGCCGGGAACGCGGGCACCGACCGGGCCGCCCTGGCCCGGCTGTCGACGAAGTTCCCCACCTCGGCGATGGCGGTGCTGCAGGTGCCGTGCCGCTGGGACCGCCTCGAACTCGGCGCGGCGGCGCTCACCGATTTCCACATCCCGCGCTGAGCGCCGGGAAGTCGGCTGCCGGGGCGGCTCAGTAGTTGCGCGCCAGGGTGAGCTGCATCAACTTGAGGGCCTGCTCGCAGGCATCCACCCCGGGCACCTGCGGGTTGACCCACCAGCCCACCGCGCCCTGCGCGTCGCTGGCCACCCCGCACGAGCCGTTGGGGTCACCGGGGCGCATCACGATCGACTCGATGCCCTCGATGCGGCGTTCCTCGATCTGGTAGCCCAGGTCCTCGGCCACCTTGCGTTCGTTGTCGAGGCTGCCCTGCTCGAACCAATACCGGGTGATGTCCACCAGCCCCGAAGCGCCAGCGGCCTGCCAGCGGCAGATCGCGCCGACGAAAGTGCCCTGGATGTCGAGCGGGTCGGCGTCGACGGTTTTGGCCAGGATGTCCTCACCGAGCACGTCGCATTCCTTGAGCAGGTTCGGGAACTGCTGACGCGAATCGTCGTTGCGGGCCGAGTCGGCGATGCCGGCCTTGACCGCGGTGCCGTCGACGGTCCGCGAGCACCCGGCCAGCAGCGCCAGCACGGCCAGCAGCAGCACCGCCGCGCAGCGGCCGCGCCGGGCGGAGATCACGCCGGCGCTCACCGGGCGTTCGCAATCGTCTGGCTGGTCAGCTCCTCGGCGACCTCGCACGGGTCCGGATAGGGCTGCCGGTCGAAACTGACCGACCACTCGATGAAGTCGTCGTCGAACTGGATGCCGATCTCGCACAGGGAGTCACCGAGCATCGGCATGCTGCCGATCGCGACGAAGCCGTCGTAGCCGGCGATGTTGATGTCCTCGACGCTGGTCCGGGTCAGTTCCTCGGTCTTGCGTTCCCGGCCGATCGGGCTGCCGCGATACCAGGAGAACGAGAAGTGCGGCCCGATGATGCCGCCGTTGGCCAGCCACTGGCAGCCCACCGATGTCTGCGCGGTGTTCACCAGCCCGCTCACCTGGGTCAGCTCGGCGATGGTCTCGTCGCTGATCCCGCCGCACTGCGGAAACATCGGGCCGTGGGTGGCCGGCTGCGCGGTCGGCGACGGCGCCAGGGTCGGGGCGGCGGCGTCGTCGCTCGCGGACGTGCAACCGGCGGCCAGCGGCAGGACCATCGCGGCCGCCGCGGCCCACAGAATCGGGTTGGCTCGCACCGTCACGCACACCTGCCGCACATCACAGACTGCACTGTAGCCGCCCACCCGGCCGCTCTCAGCACACCACGCCTGACCAGGCAAAGCCCCGGCGATGTGCGACAGTTACCAGATGCTGCTGGCGTTGCTGCGCTGCCACATCCGGCCGTACCGCCGGCTGGTGGCGGCGCTGCTGGCGGTGCAGGCGGTCAGCTCGCTGGCCGCGCTGACGTTGCCGACGATCAACGCCGTGATCATCGACGAGGGCATCG
This sequence comes from Mycobacterium sp. 1274756.6, assembly GCF_001668625.1. Classification (GTDB taxonomy): domain Bacteria; phylum Actinomycetota; class Actinomycetes; order Mycobacteriales; family Mycobacteriaceae; genus Mycobacterium. The sequence continues at coordinate 16,767 of NZ_LZLJ01000024.1, read as the reverse complement.
CCAAGGGCGACACCGCGCTGATCGTGGAATACGGCGCGGCGATGCTGGCGGTGACCGCGGTTCAGGTGGTATGCGCGGTCGGGGCGGTCTACTTCGGCTCGAAGACCTCCACCGGTTTCGCCCGCGACCTGCGGCTGGCGGTGTTCGACCGGGTGCTGGGCTTCTCCGAGCCCGAGACCGCGCGCTTCGGGGCGCCGTCGCTGCTGACCCGCAGCACCAACGACATCCGCCAGATCCAGGTGCTGGTGCAGTTGATCTGCACGGTGTTGGTGACCGCGCCGATCATGAGCCTGGGCGGAATCGTCATGGCGTTGCGTCAGGACGTCGGGCTGGCCTGGCTGCTGGCGGTCAGCGTTCCACTGCTGGCGGTGGTCAACTTCGCGATCGTGTCACGGCTGCTGCCCACCTTCCGGCGCATGCAGGGCCTGATCGACAACGTCAACCGGGTGCTGCGCGACCAGCTCGCCGGCATCCGGGTGGTGCGCGCGCTGGCCCGCGAGCCCGCCGAGCGGGACCGCTTCGGCCGGGCCAACCGGGCCCTGTCCGAGGCCGCGTTGACCGCCAGCAATTGGCAGTCGCTGCTGTTGCCCGGCACCACGTTGGTGATCAACGCCTCGAGTGTCGCGCTGATCTGGTTCGGCGCCCAGCGCATCGACGCCGGGCACCTGCAGGTCGGGTCGCTGGTGGCGTTCCTGGCCTACTTCACCCAGATCCTGATGGCGGTGGTGATGGCCACCATGGTGGTCTCGGTGCTGCCGCGCGCCTCGGTCTGCGCCGAACGCATCGACGACGTCCTGTCGACCGGGACGGCGGTCACCAGCCCCGCTCGTCCCGTGTCGGCCGCGCCGATACGCGGCGCGATCCGGGTGGCGGCGGCCACGTTCCGCTATCCCGGCGCCGACCGCCCGGTAGTACAGGACATCTCGTTCACCGCGTCGCCGGGCAGCGTGACCGGCATCGTCGGCAGCACCGGCTCGGGCAAATCGACGCTGGTCGCGCTGATCTGCCGGCTGTACGACGTCACCGCCGGCGCGGTGCTCGTCGACGGCGTCGACGTGCGCGACCACGACCTGGAGCGGCTGTGGTCAGCGCTCGGGCTGGTCCCCCAACGCGGCTACCTGTTCTCCGGCACCGTCGCGGACAACCTGCGCCTCGGCGCGGCGCCGGGCCACGACGTCGACGAGGCACAGATGTGGGCGGCGCTGCGGGTGGCCGCCGCCGACGACTTCGTCGGCGCCCACCCCGACGGGCTGGGCATGCGGATCGCGCAGGGCGGGGCGAACCTCTCCGGCGGCCAGCGACAGCGGTTGGCGATCGCCCGCGCGGTGATCCGTCGGCCGCCGATCTACCTGTTCGACGACGCCTTCACCGCGCTGGACTCGCGCACCGATGCCCGCGTCCGGCAGGCCCTGCACGCCGTCGCCGCCGACGCGACGGTGATCGTGGTCGCCCAGCGCATCGCCACGGTGGCCGCCGCCGATCAGATCCTGGTGGTCGACGACGGTGCGCTCGTCGGCCGCGGAACACACGAGTCGCTGATGCGGGACTGCCCGCTCTACGCCGAGTTGGCCGATTCCCAGGCGGTCGGCGCCGGCGTGGGGGGCTCCCGGTGACCGCCGCGACCTCGGGGCTGCGCCAGCTAATGGCGGCCCCGCCCACCGCGTCGCGGGACTTCCTCGGCACCGCGAGGCGGGCGTTGCGGCGGCTGGCACCGCAGCGTGGGCACGCCACGATCGTGGTCGCGTTGTCGCTGGCGGGCATCGGCTTGGGGGTGGCCGGGCCGCGGATCCTCGGCCACGCCACCGACCTGCTGTTCAGCGGAGCCATCGGGCGCCGCCTGCCGGCCGGGTCGAGCCAGGAGCAGGCGATCGCGGCGGCCCGCGCTCGCGGGGACACCACGTTCGCCGACCTGCTCAGCGGCATGACGGTGACGCCGGGACGCGGCGTGGACTTCGGCGCGCTCACCCGCACGCTCGCGCTTGCCCTGGTGGTGTATCTGCTTGCCGCGCTGGCGGTCTGGCTGCAGGCGCGGGTGCTCAACGTGGTCACCCAGCGCACCCTGATGGCGTTGCGCACCGACGTGGAGGACAAGGTGCACCGGCTGCCGCTGGCCTATTTCGACGGCCGGCGCCGCGGCGAACTGCTCAGCCGGGTCACCAACGACGTCGACAACATCGCGACGACGCTGTCGATGACGCTCAACCAGTTGCTCAGCGCGCTGGTCACTGTGGTGGCGGTGCTGGCGATGATGGTGTCGATCTCGCCGTTGCTGGCCGCGATCACCGTCCTGGCCGTGCCGCTGTCGCTGCTGACCGTGCGTGCCATCACCCGGCGCTCGCAGCGGTTGTTCGCCGCGCAGTGGGCGGCGACCGGACGGCTCAACGCCCACATCGAGGAGACCTACAGCGGTTTCACGCTGGTGCGCACCTACGGTCACCGGGCCGCCGCGTTGGACCGCTTCCACCGCGAGAACGACGAGGTGTACCGCGCCGGTCTGGGGGCTCAACTGTTCTCCGGGCTGATCTCCCCCGCGGCGGGGTTCATCGGGAACCTCTCCTATGTCGCGGTGGCCGTGGTCGGCGGCCTGCAGGTGGCGACCGGGCAGGTCAGCCTCGGCAGCATTCAGGCGTTCATCGCCTACGTCCGTCAATTCAACCAGCCGCTGACCCAGCTGGCCGGACTGTACAACACTCTGCAATCCGGGATCGCGAGCGCTGAACGGGTTTTCGAGTTGCTCGACGAACCCGAGGAGGCGCCCGACCCGCCGGCCGGGCCGCCGAGCGCCGCCGTGGCGACCCCCGGGCGCGTCGAGTTCGAGCGGGTGCGGTTCGGCTACCGTCCGGACCGGATCGTCATCGACGACGTGTCGTTACGGGTCGACGCCGGCGCCACGGTGGCGATCGTGGGTCCCACCGGCGCGGGCAAGACCACGCTGGTCAACCTGCTGATGCGCTTCTACGACGTCGACGCCGGCCGGATCCTGCTCGACGGCACCGACATCGCGACGATGAGCCGCCGGCAACTGCGGTCGCGGATCGGCATGGTGCTGCAGGACACCTGGCTGTTCGACGGGACCATCGCCGAGAACATCGCCTACGGACGTCCCGGCGCCACCCACGAGGACGTGGTGGCCGCCGCCCGCGCCGCCCGCGTCGACGCGTTCGTGCGCTCACTGCCCGACGGCTACGCCACCCGGGTGACCAACGACGGCGGCACCCTCAGCGCCGGCGAGAAGCAGTTGATCACCATCGCCCGGACCCTCCTGGCCGACCCGCCGCTGCTGATCCTCGACGAGGCGACCAGTTCGGTCGACAGCCGAACCGAGCTGCTGATCCAGCGCGCCCTGGCCGAGTTGCGCCGTGACCGCACCGGATTCGTGATCGCCCACCGGCTGTCCACCATCCGCGACGCGGACCTCATCGTCGTGCTGGACGCCGGGCGCATCGTCGAACAGGGCACCCACACCGAGCTGGTGGCGCGCCGCGGCGTCTACTACCGGATGAGCCGGTCGTGACCGATTCGCCGGTCACACCTCCAGGCGCAGCACCTCGCTGACCGGGTGGCGCGGCGTCGGCGGCGGCGTCGCCTCGAGCTGCGGCGCCACCCCGATGCGGACCAGCACCTGCGGCAGACCGGTTCCCCCGATGAGGGTGCGCACCATCTCCCGACTGGTCGGCACCTCGGTGAGATGGGTCAGCGGGCAGGTCGCCAGGCCCAGCCGGGTGCAGGCCAGCAGCACCGCCGAGAGCGCCTCCCCACAGGCCAGCGCCTCGGCGCGGCTGTCGCCTTCGGTGGACAGCACCAGGATCGCGGCGCGGTCCTCGGTGATGTCGCTGCGGCGGTTGCCGGCGCGGGTCACCGGGAAGTTGCGTCCGACGTCGACCCGGTCGCTCTCGGCGGCCGACACCAGGGAACTCTGCGGAATGCCGTCGGCGACGTCGAACGGTGCGGTCCACCAGTCGAGTTCGGCGTGATACTCGCGGTCGTAGAGCCGCAACCACTCGCTGAGCTGGGAAGCCTCGGCCACATTCGGGCGGGCGTCGTCGGCCAGGACATCGACGCGCACCGACTCGGAGTCGACGGCCTCGAACAGCACCGGTTCGACGAGCGGCCAGTTCGGCGGCGCCGCGAACGGCAGCCGGTCGGTGCGCCGCAACAGGATCGCGTCGGCGCACCGACGTGCCGCCTCGTCGACGGTGTCGGCCACGTCGAAGGTGATGCTGGCCAGGTGGTGCGGGTTGTTGGGGTTGGGGAAGCGCTGGATGACCGCGCGCCATCCGGCCACCGCCAGCGCCACCCGCAGATGATCCAGCGCCGCCCCGCACGACATCAGCGCCTCCCGGCCGGTCTCGTCGGTGTAGACCGCGCGGCTGGGGTCGAGGAACAGGTGCAGGCCGGCGTGGTCGCGCACCCATTTCCAGGGTTGGCTGTTGTGCAGCGACGGGGCGCGGCAGGCCAACGCGACCGCATCCTTGATGACCTCGTTGTTGACCAGCGCCGCGGCTGCGGCCGGGGTTTGCGCCGTTGATGTCACGCTCGACCTCCCTTGTCCTTGCTCAAGGTTCGCCCAGCGTGGCGGGGCGCACCAGGGTCCTTCGGCCCTGATTGCCGGTGTGGGGGTTCAGCCCGGCGACTCGGCGCGACGGACCCGGAACAGTTTGACTTCGCCGCTGATTCCTTTGAGCCGGCGCGCCCCGGCGAACGACCAGCGGAATCCCGGCTCGCCGGGGTCGCCTGGCCGGGTCTCGCCGGCTTCGTCGTCGGGGGCGTCGGCGTCGGAGGCTCGGTCGTTGATGGCTCGGTCGTCGGAGGCTCGGTCGTTGAAGGCTCGGTCGTTGAAGGCTCGGTCGTTGACGGCGTCGTCGAAGGCGTCGTCGATGGCGTCGCGGACCGCGTCGGTGACCAGCACCGAACCGGGGCGGGCCACCCCGGTCACCCGGCTGGCCAGGTTGACCGGAGCGCCGAACCAGTCCCCGGCCCGGCTGACCGCCGGGCCGGTCGCCGCACCGGCCCGCAACCGCAGGAAATCGTCTGCGCTGTCGGCGAGTTCGACCAGCCGCAGCAGCGCGTCCAGCAGCGGCTCCGGGCGCAGGCAGACCAGCATGACCGCGTCGCCGATGGTCTTGACGAACCGGATCGGCGGCACCGCCACCTGCCGACCCAGCTCGGCGAGCCGGTTGGCCAGCTGCTCCAGATCCTCCGGCGGGACCTCCTCACCGAACCGGGTGAACCCGACCAGGTCGGCGAAGGCGACGGTGACCTCCCGGGCACCCGGCAGCGCCGAGCCCGCGGACCGTTCCCGGGCGTTGACCGCCTCGGTCTCCATCATGTGCCGCAGCTGGACCAGCAGGATGTCCTCGACCAGCGGGCCCAACAGCGGCACGATCCGGCTGACCAGGGCCTGGGACCGCTGGGCGATCTGCAGTTCGGTGACGCCGGGTTCGAGTACAGCCGCCAGCGCGGTGTAGCGCATCACCTCCGCGGTGGTCGCCAAGCCGTCGGCGAGCACCCGCGCCACCATCACCAGGTTGTCGGGGTCCAGGCCCAGATCGAGGAAGCCCTTGATCCCGGCGGCCGCGTCGGCGTCGGCGCGCATGTGCACCGCGGCGTCGGGGTCGTCGACCCCGGCCAGACCGACCGCGCGCTGCATGCGCTGCAGCAGCTCCAGGTCCAGGCCGTGGCGGGTGGCGGTCTCGCGCGCCGAGACGTAGGTGCCGTCGTCGCCGACGACCCGGCGGGTCGCCAACAGGAAGGGCGGCGTGGCGGTGTTGCGGATCTCCTCGACCGAGACGCCCTGGTCGAGTAGCCAGTCGATCAGTTCGGCGCGTTCGGCGCGGGCCGGCCCCTCGAGGCCGTCGAGCAGTTCCGTTATCCGGGCGTCGGTCACCACGTCAACGTAGGCGAGCGCCGTCGGGCTGTCGACGGTTCGGCGGTCAGGCCCCCGCGGGCCGGCGTTGCGCCCACGGGCGGGCGGCCTCGATCTGGGCGCTGAGCGCCAGCAGGGTCGCCTCGTCGTACGGGCGTCCGACGAGCTGGATCGACAGCGGCAGCCCGTCGCGGTCCAGGCTCCACGGCAGCACCGCGGCCGGCTGGCCGGTGAGGTTCCACACCGGCTGGTAGGGAACCCGGCGGGCGGCCAGCAGCAGGGTGCTCACGGCGCCGCGGCGCTGGTAGGCGCCGATACGCGGCGGGCCCGCCGCGGTGCCGGGGGTGATCACGACGTCGACGTCGTCGAAGATCGCCTGGATGCGCGCGGCCACGGCCGGCTCCCGGTCGCGCAGCGCGCGGATCCGCCGATCGGAGAACAGTCCGCCCAACCGGGACAGGGTTCGGCTGCGTCGCTCGAGTTGGTCGGGGTGGGCCAGCAGACCGGCGTCGTCGTGGATCCCGCGCAGATAGCGGGGCAGGTAGTCGCTGATCGCCACCGCCGGCGGGTAGTCCGGGTCCGCGCGCACCACCTGGTGGCCGAGCTCGGTCAGCAACGCGCCGGCGGCGGCGAGCGCGTCGCGCTGCGCGGCGCCGGGACGGGCGGCCAGTGGCGGCGGGACCTTGGTGCTCAACGCGATCCGCAGCCGGCCCGGGTCGCGGCGGGCCGCGGTGCTGAACTCCGCCGGCGCGGCACCGCTGGCCGCGGTGATGTCGAGGAACAGGGCGGCGTCGGCCACCGTGCGGGTCATCGGGCCGTTGACGTTGAGCCCCTGCCAGGAGTCCTCGTACGGGTCCAGCGGCACCCGGTCGCGCTGCGGTTTGAGTCCGTAGAGTCCGCACCAGGCCGACGGGATCCGGATCGAGCCGCCGCCGTCGGAACCCAGCGCCAGCGGCGCGAGCCCGGCGGCCACGGCGGCGCCGCTGCCGCCGCTGCTTCCGCCGGGGCTGCGGCCCAGATCCCACGGGTTGCGGGTGGCGCCGAAGGTCAGTGACTCGGTGAACGGGTGGGCCATCAACTCCGGCACGGCGGTCTTGCCGATGATGACCGCCCCGGCGTCGCGCAGGAGTTGGACCACCCGGCCGTCCGCGGTGACCGCGGGACCGTGCGCGCTGGTGCCGAAGGTCGTGGCCTCCCCCGCGACGTCGATGTTGTCCTTGATCGCGACCGGAACACCCAGCAGCGGCAGCCGCTCCCCGGCGTCGATGCGGTCCTGCGCGGCGGCCGCCTCGCTGCGGGCGGTCTCGGCGAGCACTACCCGGTAGGCGCGCAGTTGCGGGTCGAGGCGGGCGATGCGTTCCAGGTAGAGCTCGAGCAACGCGGGGGCGGTGAGGCGTCCGGTCGCCAGCAGCTGTGCCTGTTCCGTTGCGCCCGCGAAGGCGAGATCCACCGCGTCCATGCTCCCCAGCGTAGGGGCCGGGTGCCCGGCCCCCTAACCCTTCGGAGCCGCGCCGCGCGCCGCGGCGGGTGCGCTAGCGTTCCGTTATGTCTTGCGTGTTCTGCGCCGTGGCCGCCGGGCAGGCCCCGGCCATCCGGATCCACGAGGACGACGACTTCCTCGCCATCCTCGACATCCGGCCGTTCACCCGGGGGCACACGCTGGTGATCCCCAAGGTCCACACGGTGGATCTGACCGACACCCCGCCGGAGACGCTGGCCGGGATGATCACGCTCGGACAGCGGATCGCCCGGGCGTCCCGCGCCTCGGGGTTGCACGCCGACGGCAACAACATCGCGATCAACGACGGTCGGGCGGCGTTCCAAAGCGTCTTCCACATCCATCTGCACGTGGTGCCGCGCCGCAGCGGTGACCGGCTCGCGTTCGTCAAGGGGATGCTGGTGCGGCGCGACCCGGACCGCGAACAGACCGGGCGGATTCTGCGGGAGGCGCTGGCGCTACCGGAGCCCGATCGACCAGACTGAGTGCCATGGGTATCGTGCAGCGCCTCGAAGAGCACGTCGTACCCGCCTTGCTGCGGGTGCACAACACGGTCTACATCCGCTCCGGCGGTCGGGTGGGGCACCGGTTGTTCCCCGGGGTGGCGCCGAACCTGTTGCTGCACACCACCGGTGCCCGCACCGGTAAGCCCCGCACCACGTCGCTGTCCTACGCCCGGGACGGCGGCGATTATCTGATCGTGGCGTCCAAGGGCGGCGATCCGAAGGCGCCGGGCTGGTATCACAACCTGAAGGCCGATCCGAACGTCGAGATCAACGTCGGCCCGAAGCGCTTCCCGGTCACCGCCGCCCCGGTTCTCCCCGGCGACGACGACTACCCGCGGCTGTGGCGCATCGTCAACGACAACAACGGCGACCGCTACACCGCCTATCAGCACCGCACCGCCCGGCCGATCCCGGTGGTGGTGCTCTCCCCGCGGTGACGTCCGCACGCCGCGGAACGCTGACCGGCGCGCCGAGCGTGTCGTGACTGCGAATCCGGCGCCGGATCTTCGCAGTGGGTGCACGCTCGGTGCGTAGTCGTTAGAGCAACTCCTTGGCCAGCAGCTCCAGGGTGGCTTCACGGCCCGGGCTGGTCGCCGGGTCGGTGCCGCGGCGCACCGAGGCGACCGGGTTGATCATCACCTCGTCGACGTCGAATTCGGCGGCCAGCGACCGCATCTGCTCGGCGGCTTCGTCCGGGGTGCCGACGACCGCGCGGGCCAGCCCGCTTTCCACCAGCTTCTGCTGGGCGGCGCTGAGCCGGGCCTGGCGGGCCTCCTCGACCAGCTCCAACGCGCCCAGCGGTTCGCCGGTGCGCAGCCGCGCCATCATGTTCAGGTTGGGCCGGATGAGCTCTTCGGCCTCGCCGCGGCTGGGGGCGACCGCGGCGTTGACGGTCAGGAACGTGACCGGTTCGGCGGCCAACTCGCTGGGCCGGAATTCGCTGCGGTAGAGCTGCAGTGCCTCCACGGTGCCCCGTCCGGAGAAGTGGTGGGCGAAGACGTACGGCAAGCCCTTGGCGGCGGCCAGCCGCGCCGAGTACAGCGACGAGCCGAGCAGCCACAGCCGCGGCTCCCCCACCGCCTCGGGGGTGGCGCGCAGCGTGTAGTCGCGGTCGGGGATGGCCACCCGGACACCGCGCGGGCTCATCATCGCCCGGACGTGATCCAGGTAGTCGGGGAAGTTCTCGACGTCCTGGTGCAGGGCCGCGCTGTCCCGCCCGCTCCAGCCGCGCAGCGCCATCGAGGTCACCGGGTCCGAGCCGGGTGCCCGCCCGATGCCCAGGTCGATGCGGCCCGGCGCGGCCGCCTCCAGCAACGCGAACTGTTCGGCCACCGCCAGCGGCGCGTGGTTGGGCAGCATCACCCCGCCGGATCCCAGCCGCAGCCGGCTGGTCTGGCCGGCCAGGTAGCCGAGCACGACCGGCGGGCTGGTGGCCGCCACCGACGGCATGTTGTGGTGCTCGGCGACCCAGTAGCGGGTGTAGCCGAGGCGGTCGGCGGTCTGCGCCAGCCGCACCGTAGCCGCCAGCGCGTCCGCGGTGGTCTGGTCGGTCCGCACCGGGATCAGATCGAGAACAGAGAGACGCACGGTTGTCTACAACCCCTTTCCGCGTCGGGAGCTTCCCGCCAGCTCGGCCGCGCGGGCGAAGACGTCGTCGAGCATCGCCGGGGTCAGCCGGCCGGTGAACATGTTCTGCTGGCTGGGGTGGAAACACCCCAGCAGCCACACCCCGGTCGCCAGCTCGACGGCGGCGCCGTGGCCGAACCGCGGCCTGGGTTTGATCGTCAGCGCCTCCCCGACCATGCGCAGCGCGACCTGCCACGCGAACCCGCCCAGGACGACGATCACCCGCGCGTGCGGGGCCAGCAGCCGCCATTCGGCGTCCAGCCACGGCGCGCAGGTGGTGCGCTCGACGGTGGTGGGCGCGTTGCCCGGTGGGGCGCAGTGCACCGGGGCCACGATCCGGACCAGTTCGGTGTGCAGGCCGTCGGCGGCATCGACGCTGGTCGGCTGGTTGACCAGGCCCGCGCGGTGCAACGCCGCGTAGAGCTGGTCACCGGAGCGGTCGCCGGTGAACATCCGTCCGGTCCGGTTGGCGCCGTGGGCCGCCGGCGCCAGCCCGAGAACCACGATCCGCGGGCGCCGCGCCCCCCAGCTGGGCACCGGGCGACCCCAGTACGGCTGGTCGGCGAACGCGCGGCGCTTCTCCGCCGCCACCGTCTCGCGCCACTCCACCAGCCGGGGGCAGGCCCGGCAGACGCTCACCGCGGCGTCGAGGTCGTCGACGGTGGCCGCGGCGGCGGCCAGCTCCGCGACCGCGGCGGCGTCGCCGGCCACCGGGGTGCTCGCGTCGGCCGGGTCGCCCGGCCAGCCCGTGCCGGGGGTGACCGGGGAGTCGAACGGCCGGCCGGTACGAGGATGCGGGAGCACACCCCCATCGTGCCCGCCGGGATCCGGGTCCGGTGAGCGGGTCACCGTACGATCAGGCCATGAGCGCTGACGTGCTGGCCGAGTTGGTGGCGTCGCTGCCCGAACGGACGGTGGTGACCGACCCGGCGATCCTCGAGGGCTACCGCCAGGATCGCGCCGCGGACCCGACGGCGGGGGTGCCGCTGGCGGTGGTGCGCCCGCAGTGCACCGAGGAGGTGCAGACCGTCGTGCGCTGGGCCGGCGCCCACCGGATTGCGGTGGTCACCCGCGGGGCCGGCACCGGGCTCTCCGGCGGCGCCACCGCGCTCGACGGCGGCATCGTGTTGTCGACCGAGAAGATGCGCGAGATCACCATCGATCCGATCACCCGGGTCGCGGTGTGTCAGCCCGGGCTGCTCAACGCCGAGGTCAAGCAGGCCGCCGCCGAGCACGGGCTGTGGTACCCGCCGGACCCCTCGTCGTTCGAGATCTGCAGCATCGGCGGCAACATCGCCACCAACGCCGGCGGATTGTGCTGCGTGAAATACGGTGTTACCACCGACTATGTGCTCGGGCTGCAGGTGGTCCTCGCCGACGGCACCGCGGTGCGGCTCGGCGGCCCGCGCCTGAAAGACGTCGCCGGGCTGCCGCTGACCAAGCTGTTCGTCGGCAGTGAGGGCACGCTCGGGGTCATCACCGAGGTGACGTTGCGGCTGCTGCCCGCGCAGCATCCGTCCAGCGTCGTGGTCGCCACGTTCGCCTCGGTGCAGGCCGCGGCCGAGGCGGTGCTCGGGGTCACCGCGAAGATCCGCCCGTCGATGCTGGAGTTCATGGACGCCGCCGCGATCAACGCGGTCGAGGACAAGCTGCGGATGGGCCTGGATCGCGACGCCGCGGCGTTGGTGCTCGGCGGCTCCGACGAGCGGGGGTCCTCGGCCGCCGACGACATCGCGTTGATGGCCGACGTCTTCGCCGCGCACGGCGCCAAAGAGGTGTTCTCCACCGACGATCCCGACGAGGGTGAGGCGTTCGTGGCCGCGCGCCGGTTCTGCATCCCCGCGGTGGAGGCCACCGGATCGCTGCTGCTCGAGGACGTCGGCGTCCCGGTGCCCGCCCTGGCGGATCTGGTCACCGGGATCGAGCGGATCGCGGCGGACAACGCGGTGACGATCTCGGTGATCGCCCATGCCGGCGACGGCAACACCCACCCGCTGATCGTCTACGACCCGGCAGACCCGGAGAACACCCGCCGCGCGCAGCTCGCCTACGGCCAGATCATGGACCTGGCGATCGAGCTCGGCGGCACCATCACCGGTGAACACGGGGTCGGCCGGTTGAAGCAGCCGTGGCTGGCCGACCAGATCGGCGCCGACGCGGTGGCGTTGAACCACCGGATCAAGGCGGCGCTGGATCCGGCCGGGATCCTCAACCCGGGCGCCGCCATCTGAGGCATTGACATAGCTGTCTTCGCGTCGTATCCATAAGACATGACGACAAGTTTGTCTCACAGCCTGCCGCCGGCTTTCCAACTCTTCGACGCCGACACCTGGGCCAACCCGTGGCCGGCCTACCGCGCCCTGCGCGACCACGACCCGGTCCACCACATGGTTCCCGCCGACCGCCCCGACCACGACTATTACGTGCTCTCCCGGCACCACGACGTCTGGGAGGCCGCCCGCGACCACGAGACGTTCTCCTCCGCGCAGGGCCTGACCGTCACCTACGGCGATATGGCGATGATCGGCCTGCAGGACAACCCGCCGATGGTGATGCAGGACCCGCCGGGCCACACCCAGTTCCGCAAACTCGTCGCCCGCGGATTCACCCCCGGACGCGTCGCGGCACTCGAGCCGCAGGTGCGCCGGTTCGTCGTCGAACGCATCGAGCGGCTGCGCAGCGCCGGCGGCGGCGACATCGTCGCCGAGTTGTTCAAGCCGCTGCCGTCGCTGGTGGTCGCCCACTTCCTCGGCGTCCCCGAACAGGACCGCGACCGGTTCGACCGGTGGACCGATGCGATCGTCGCCGCCAACACCACCGCAGGCGGGGTGGCCACCGCGACCGATGCGCTCGGCGAGATGATGGGCTACTTCACCGAACTCATCCAGCGGCGTCGCACCGACCTGGGCGAGGACACCGTCTCGCACCTGATCGCCGGGGGCGTCGGCGCCGATGACGACGACGCCGCAGGGGTGTTCGCGATCCTGGCGTTCGCCTTCACGATGGTCACCGGCGGCAACGACACCACCACCGGGCTGCTCGGTGGATCCGCGCAACTGCTGCACCGCCACCCCGATCAGCGAAAGCTGTTGGTGGACAACCCGGCCGCGATCCGCGACGCCGTCGAGGAACTGCTGCGCCTCACCTCACCGGTGCAGGGCTTGTGCCGCACCGCCACCCGGGACGTCACGATCGAGGGCACCACGATCCCGGCTGGCCGCAAGGTGTTGCTGCTGTACGGCTCGGCCAACCGCGACGAGCGGCGGTTCGGCCCCGACGCCGAGGACCTCGACGTGCAGCGCCGACCCACCCAGATCCTCAGCTTCGGATACGGCGCCCACCACTGCATCGGCAACCAGGCGGCGCGCATGCAGTCCCGGGTCGCGCTGGAGGAACTGCTGTCCCACTGCCCGGAATTCGGCATCGACGAAGCCGGCATCCGTTGGGCCGGAGGCAGCTATGTGCGCCGGCCGCTGACGGTGCCGTTCACCGCGGGCCCATGACGGCGCGCCGCGACTGGCTCGCCGAGCGCCGTAGCGAGGTGGCCGCCGAACGCATTCTCGACGCGGCCGGCGAGCTGTTCACCGAGCACGAGCCGAGCTCGATCGGCATGGCCGAGATCGCGCGGGCCGCGGGCTGTTCCCGCGCGACGCTCTACCGCTACTTCGAGAACCGGGAGGCGCTGCACCGCGCCTACGTGCACCGCGAGGCCCGGGCGGTCAACCGTGCGCTGACCGCACGCCTCGCCGGTGTCGAGGACCCGCGCGAGCGCCTGATCACCGGGATCACCGCGGGCATCGCGACCGTGCGCGAAAACCCCGCGCTGGCCGCCTGGTTCGGGCGGACCGACCCGCTCGGCGGTGAGCTGGCCGACCGCTCGGAGGTGATCACCGAGATGGTGGCCGCCTTCGTCAGCCGGCTGGGCGCGGAGATCGACGCCGACACCGCGCGACGGCGGGCCCGGTGGGTGGTGCGGGTGATGACATCGCTGCTGGTGTTCCCGGGCCGCGACAGCGCCGACGAGGCCGCGCTGATCGAGGAGTTCGTCGCGCCGGCGGTGCTGCCCGCGGTGGCCGACCGCGACGCCCGCTGACCGGAGCCGATCAGCGGAAGTCGGTGTAGCGGTGCAGCAGCCACGACAGTGGAATGGTCGGCACCAGCGTCACCACGAACAGCGCCCACATCGAGCCGGTGTAGACCGGCCACTGCAACACCTCGACCATGACCACTTCCATCAGGACCATGTGGATCAGGAAGATCTCGTAGGAGATCTCCCCGAGCCACACCATCGGTCTGCTGGCCAGCAGGCGCGCGTACCAGCCGTCGTCGCCCAGCGCCAGCGGGGCGACCGCCAGGGCGGCGATCACCGCATAGAACGCCGCTTTGACCAGCGCCTCGCTCAGTTCCCGCGGCGAGGTGGTGGGCTCCCCGCCGATCGGGGTGGAGACGATGAGGTAGCACACCGCGATCAGGGGAAGGACCGCGAATCCGTAGGCGCGCACGCCCATCGCCTGCAGCACCGCCAACGCCATTCCCGCGACGAACCAGGCCAGGTAGGCCGGTGGCCACAGCCGCGCACCGTCGGGCAGCCAGTCGACCGTGTGCACCAGCACCAGCCATGCCGGGGTGATCGCCGCCAGCCCGGCGAGCCCGGCCAGCAGCAGCCCGGGACGCCACTGCCCGCGGCACAGCAGCGTCAGCAGCAGATAGGCCAGCAGCGGCAACAGAATGTAGAAGCCGACCTCGACCGCCAGGCTCCACATCTGGGTCAGGCCCTGATGCAGGTAGGAGAACATGTAGTTGTCGGTGTAGATCTGGGTCAGCGTGAGGTTGCGCAGCAACCCCTCCCAGGTGTGGCCGGGGTTGGGCCCGGCCGTGCGGTAGTGGTAGACGAGGTAGGCGGCCAGCACGGTGACCACATAGGCGGGCATGATGCGGCGGATGCGGTGCCGGGTGTAGCGGCGCAGCGACGGGGCCGGCCGATCGTGCAGCGCGGACTGCACCCAGCGGCGGAACAGCAGGAACCCGGAGAGCACGAAGAAGATCGGCACCCCGATCTCCATCCGTGAGCCGAGCAGGCCCAGATAGCCCTGCGGGTACTTTCCGGTTGTGTAGGCGGCATGGGTACCGACCACCAAAAGCGCTGCGACGGCGCGGATCCCGGTGAGCGACTCGACCCGGTAGACCTGCGGCGGTCGTGTCGCGGTGGGCTGAGCCACCGTCATCCGGACCGGTTCCGGCGCGGCGGGCGATCCGGCTGCAGGTTGATCAGCACCCCGGAGATGCGGGTCTTCTCCAGCGCCTTGAGCGTGGCGCGCGGCAGTTTGGCGGGCAGCTCGACCAGCGAGAAGTCTCCGCGGATGCTGATGTGCCCGAAGTCGCTGCGGTCCAGCCCGCCCTCGTTGGCGATGGCGCCGACGATCGAGCCGGGACCGACCTTGTGCCGTTTGCCCACCGCGATGCGGTAGGTCGCGAACCGCTTGTCGCCGCGCGGGCCGCCCTTGCGGGCACCCTTCCGGTCGTCGCGCCCCGGTTTGCGGTCGGCGCGCTCGCGCCGCTTTTCGGGGGGCGGTTCGACCATGAGGAACTCTTCGCCGTTGCGGGACTGCAGCGCCAGCGCCGCGGCGATGTCGGCCATCGGGACGTCGTGGTCGCGCTCGTACTCCTCGACCATGCTGCGGAACACGTCGAGCCCGGCCGCCGAGAGGGTGTCGGTGATCGAGTCGCGGAACTTGGCGACCCGCTGGGCGTTGACGTCCTCGACGGTGGGCAGTTCGGCTTCGGTCAGCTTCTGCCGGGTGGCCCGTTCGATCGCCTTGAGCAGGTGGCGTTCCCGCGGGGAGACGAACAGCAGCGCGTTGCCCGACCGGCCCGCCCGGCCGGTGCGGCCGATCCGGTGGACGTAGGACTCGGTGTCGTTGGGGATGTCGTAGTTGAGGACGTGGGAGATCCGTTCGACGTCGAGTCCGCGGGCCGCCACGTCGGTGGCCACCAGGATGTCCAGCGAGCCGTCCTTGAGGGCGGCGATGGTCCGCTCCCGCTGGCCCTGCGGGATGTCGCCGTTGATGGCGGCGGCGGCCAGGCCGCGGGCGCGCAGCTTCTCCGCGACCTCCTCGGTGGCCTGCTTGGTCCGGACGAACACGATCATCGCCTCGAACGGCTCGACCTCCAGCACCCGGGTCAGCGCGTCCATCTTGCGGGGCCCGGCCACCTGGATGTAGCGCTGGGTGATGTTCTCGGCCGTCGCGGTCTGGGCCTCGACGGCGACCTCGACCGGATCGTGCAGGTATTGGGCGGTGATCTTGCTGATCGCCGGCGGCATCGTGGCGGAGAACAACGCCACCTGCTTGTGCTCGGGGGTGTCGGCGAGGATGCGTTCGACGTCCTCGGCGAAGCCCATCTGCAGCATCTCGTCGGCCTCGTCGAGCACCAGATAGTCCACCCCGGACAGGTCCAGGGTGCCGCGTTCCAGGTGGTCGATGACCCGGCCCGGGGTGCCGACGACCACGTGCGCCCCGCGGCGGAGTCCGGCCAGCTGGACCGCGTAGGAGGACCCGCCGTAGATCGGCAGCACGTTCAGCCGCGGCAGGTGCGCGCCGTAGCGACTGAACGCCTCGGCGACCTGCAACGCCAGTTCCCGCGTCGGCGCCAGCACCAGTGCCTGGGTGGCGGAGCGGCCGGTGTCGATCTTGGACAGGATCGGGGTGGCGAACGCCGCCGTCTTC
The DNA here is from genome assembly GCF_001668625.1 of Mycobacterium sp. 1274756.6. Lineage (GTDB taxonomy): Bacteria > Actinomycetota > Actinomycetes > Mycobacteriales > Mycobacteriaceae > Mycobacterium. The sequence continues at coordinate 546 of NZ_LZLJ01000024.1, read as the reverse complement.
CCGGTGCCGGTCTGGGCCAGGCCCACCACGTCGGACCCGGCCAGCAGGGCCGGGATGGTGGCCGCCTGGATCGCCGAGGGCGCCTCGTAGCCGACGTCGAGGACGGCCTGCAGCACCGCGGGATGCAGCTGCAGGTCGGCGAAGGTCGGGTCGGCGTCGTCCGGGGAGCTCATAGCGAGTAGCAGTCTACGGGCAACCCGGTCGCCGACCACGCCGAGCGCAGCGCCGGATCGACGCACGTCGCCGCGCCCGCCGGGCGGTGCGCGCCGGGCTGTGGCGGGCGCCACTGCCGGCGTCGGCCCGGCCTACCGGCGTCGCCCGCCGCCGGCCGGTACGGTGCCCGATGTGTTGTGGACGGGCAGGCGTGAACATCGTGTTTCCGCGGTGGCGGTGGCGGTGCTGGCCGCTGCCGCGGTCGCCGGGTGCGGCTCGGGAGACTCCACCGTCGCCAAGACACCGCCGCCCCCCGCCGTGCAACTCCCTCCCCCGGCTGCCGAACCGCCACCGCGGAAACACGATGTTCACGCCTGCCCGTCCACAACACAT
>NZ_LZLJ01000023.1 GCF_001668625.1 Mycobacterium sp. 1274756.6 | reverse complement strand
GGCACCAGCCCCGCCGGGCCGGCTTCGGCCCGGTCGGGTTCCTTGCGGCTGGTCGCCGCGATGTCGTCGAGCAGCCCCATCCGCGCATAGATCCACGAGCCGGTGCACACGCTGGTGAGTAGCGTCGCCTCGGGCTGCTCGGCGATGAACTCGTGGAGCCGGCGGTTGTAGGTCTGGGTGCGGGTTCCGGCCCCGCCCGGGATCAGCAGCGCGTCCATGGCGGGCCGGTCGGTGAAGCCGTAGTTGGGCAGCACGGTGAAGCCCGCCTGGGTCTGGATCGGACGCAGCGCCTCGGCCACCAGGAACACCTCCAGGGCCGGATCGAACCGGCGCGCCACCGAGAAAACCCCGTAGGGCGCGGCGAAGTCGACGACCTCGGCGTCGGTGAAAACGTAGATCCCCAACCGGAATCCCTCGGTCATGGCCACTCCCTCCGTCGCCGGGAACGCTTACAGCAATTGTTCACCTTTCTCACAGGCACCTGTCCAGGTGATTCACCCCCATTCCGGCGGTGCCGGTGGTAACAAGAGATGTACAGCCTAGAACCCAACCGATCGCCGGCCCGAAGCAGTGACTGCGGGCCGGTCGAGAACTGAGGTCGTCACGTGACCGAGAGTGGCCGGACGTTGGCTCCGCTGCTGCCCGGCGGTGAACCCGTCGAGGCGTTACTGCGCAAGGCACAATTCTTCTCCCCGGGCACCCCGAGCCCGGACTACCGGGAGCTGCACCGCCGCGACGGTCGGCACGCCGAGGAGTTCTACCGGGAGCGCTGGCGGCACGGCAAGGTGGTGCGCTCCACCCACGGCGTCAACTGCACCGGGTCGTGCTCGTGGAAGGTCTACGTCAAAGAGGGCATCATCACCTGGGAGACCCAGCAGACCGACTACCCGTCGGTCGGGCCGGACATGCCCGAGTACGAACCGCGCGGCTGCCCGCGCGGCGCGTCGTTTTCCTGGTACACCTACTCCCCGTCCCGGCTGCGCTACCCCTACGTGCGCCAGCCGCTGCTGGAGGTGTGGCGGGAGGCGCGGACCCGGCTCGGCGACCCGGTGACGGCGTGGGCCGACATCGTCGCCGACCCGGAGCGCACCGCGCGCTACAAGGAGAACCGCGGCAAAGGCGGGTTTCTGCGCTCGAGTTGGGCCGAGGTCAGCGAGTTGATCGCCGCCGCGCACGTCCACACGATCAAGGAGTTCGGCCCCGACCGGGTGGTGGGCTTCTCCCCCATCCCGGCGATGTCGCAGGTCTCCTACGCGGCAGGCACCCGGTTCCTGTCGATGATCGGTAGCACGATCCTGTCGTTCTACGACTGGTACGCCGACCTGCCGCCGTCCTCCCCGCAGGTCTACGGCGACCAGACCGACGTGCCCGAATCCGGCGACTGGTGGAACGCCGCCTACCTGATCATCTGGGGCACCAACCTGCCGATCACCCGCACCCCCGACGCGCACTTCATGACCGAGGCCCGCTACCGAGGCCAGAAGGTGGTGGTGGTCAGCCCCGACTACTCCGACCACACCAAGTTCGCCGACGACTGGCTGGCCGCCAACCCGGGCACCGACGGCGCGCTGGCGATGGCGATGGGCCACGTCGTGCTCACCGAGTTCTTCCGCGACCGCCGGGTCCCCTACTTCCAGACCTACGTCAAGACCTACACCGACCTGCCGTTCCTGGTCACGCTGCGGCCCCGCGACAGCGGCGACGGCGACGCGGCGAGCTATGTGCCCGACCGGTTCCTGACCGCCGCGGATCTCGGTGAGACCGGAGAGGGCGCGGCGCACCGCACCGTGCTGCTCGACACCGCGACCGGTGAGCCGTTCTTCCCCAACGGCACTCTGGCCGACCACTTCTCGGAGTCGGGCAAGGGCAAGTGGAACCTCGACCTGGGTGGGCGCGACCCGCTGCTCAGCGTCTACGACCCTTCCGACTCCGAGGTCGACGCCGTCACCGTCGACCTGCCGCGGTTCGACATCGGCGCCACCGAGGGCGGGGCCACCGTGCGTCGCGGCGTTCCGGTGCGCCGTATCGGTGACCGGTTGGTGTGCACCGTCTTCGATCTGCTGATGGCGCACTACGCGGTGGGCCGCGACGGGCTGCCCGGCGAGTGGCCGACCGGCTACGACGACGCCGACTGCCCGCACACCCCGGCCTGGCAGGAGCAGATCACCGCCGTTCCGGCTGCCGCCGCGGCCCGGGTGGCCCGCGAATTCGCCCGCACCGCCGAGCTTTCCGGCGGCCGGTCGATGATCGCGATGGGTGCGGGAACCAACCACTGGTACCACTCCGACCAGATCTACCGCACGTTTTTCACCCTGACCATGCTCTGCGGCTGCCAGGGGGTCAACGGCGGCGGCTGGGCGCACTACGTCGGGCAGGAGAAGGTGCGTCCGCTGACCGGGTGGCAGCAGGTGGCGTTCGCGTTCGACTGGCAGCGGCCCACCCGGCACATGACCGGCACCTCGTTCTTCTACCTGCACAGCAGCCAGTGGCGCTACGAGAAGTTCGGCGCCGAGGAACTCTCCAGCCCGCTGGGCCGTGGCCTGTTCGCCGGCAAGGCGATGGCCGACACCATCGCCCAGGCCAGCCGGCTGGGCTGGACGCCGTCGCACCCGGCCTTCGACCGCAACCCGCTGGAGATCGCCGACGCCGCCGCGGCCGCAGGCAAATCCGTCGCCGACTACGTCGTCGACGAGATCAAGGCCGGCCGGCTCAACTTCGCCGGCGAAGACCCGGACAACCCGGTCAACTTCCCGCGGGTGCTGACGGTGTGGCGGGCGAACCTGCTGGGCTCCTCGGGCAAGGGCATGGAGTACTTCATGCGCCACCTGCTGGGCACCGACAACGCCGTGCGCGCCGAGGAGTCCCAGCCGGAGGTGCGCCCCACCGAGGTCGCCTGGCATGACACCGCGCCGCGCGGCAAGCTCGACCTGGTCACCACCATCGACTTCCGGATGACCTCCACCTGCAGCTACTCCGACATCGTGCTGCCCGCGGCCACCTGGTACGAGAAGCACGACCTGTCGACCACCGACATGCACCCGTTCGTGCACTCGTTCAACCCGGCGATCGCCCCGCCGTGGGAGTCGCGCACCGACTTCGACGCCTTCGCCACCATCGCCACCCACTTCTCCCGGCTGGCCGCGAAGCACCTGGGCACCCGCACCGACGTGCTGGCGGTGCCGCTGATGCACGACTCCGCCGACGAACTGGCCCAGCCCGGCGGGGTGGTCCGCGACTGGCGCTACGGCGAGTGCGAGCCGGTGCCCGGCGTGACGATGCCCAAGCTGGTCACCGTGGAGCGCGACTTCGCCGCGGTCGCCGAGAAGATGGCCGCCCTGGGCCCGCTGGCCGAGACCGTCGGCACCGGCGTCAAGGGCATCCAATGGAAACCCACCGCTGCGGTGGAGTATCTGCGCCGCACCAACGGGGTGGTGCGCGGCGGCGCCGGGGACGGCCGGCCGTCGCTGGCCCGCGACATCCACATGGCCGAGGCGATCCTGGCGCTGTCGGGGACCACCAACGGCGAGGTGGCCCTGCAGGGTTGGGCCGCGATGGAAGAGCGCACCGGCGTGCGGCTGGCCGATCTGGCCGAGGAGCGCGCCGGCGACCAGATCACCTTCGCCGACACCCAGGTGCAACCGCGGGCGGTGATCACCTCCGCGGAGTGGTCGGGCAGTGAGACCGGCGGGCGGCGCTATTCGCCGTTCGTGGTCAACGTCGAGCGCCTCAAGCCGTGGCACACCCTGACCGGGCGGATGCACTTCTTCCTCGACCACGACTGGATCGCCGAGTACGGCGAGTGGCTGCCGACCTACCGCCCGCCGCTGAACTACATCAGCCACTTCGGCGAGCAGGGCCTGCCCGAGGAACGCCGCCCGGAGATCACGGTGCGTTACCTGACCCCGCACTCGAAGTGGTCGATCCACTCCGAGTACCAGGACAACCTGCACATGCTGCGGCTGTTCCGCGGTGGGCCGGTGATCTGGATGAGTCCCGCCGACGCGGCGACGATCGGGGTGGCCGACAACGACTGGATCGAGGCCTACAACCGCAACGGGGTGGTGGGGTGCCGGGCGGTGGTCACCCACCGGATGCCCAAGGGGACGGTGTTCATGTACCACACCATGGACCGGCACCTGATGACCCCGATCACCGAGGTGTCCAAGCTGCACGGCGGCGGCGACAACGCCTTGACCCGCCTGGTGATCAAACCCACCCACCTGATCGGCGGCTATGCGCAGTTGTCGTTCGGCTTCAACTACTACGGGCCCACCGGAAGTCAGCGTGACGAGATCACCGTCATCCGGCGACGTTCCCAGGAGGTGAGATACCGATGAGGGTGATGGCCAACGTGGCCATGGTGATGAACCTCGACAAGTGCATCGGCTGCCATACCTGCACCGTCACCTGCAAGCAGGTGTGGACCAACCGGCCCGGCACCGAGTACGTCTACTTCAACAACGTCGAGACCAAGCCGGGCGTGGGCTACCCCAAACGCTACGAAGACCAGGACTACTGGCACGGCGGCTGGACGCTGGACAAGAAGGGCCGGCTGAAACTGAAAGCCGGTGGGCGGCTGCGCAAGCTGCTCAACATCTTCTACAACCCCGACCTGCCGTCCATCGACGACTACGGCGACCCGTGGACCTACGACTACCAGAGCGTCATCGACGCCCCGCTGGGCACACCGAACCCCACCGCCCATTCGATCTCGGCGTTGACCGGCAAGGACATGACGGTCTCGTGGGGCTCCAACTTCGACGACGATCTCGCCGGCGCTCCCGAACACGCCATCCACGACCCCAACCTCGCCGGGCTCGAGGAGAAGGTGAAGATGGAGTTCGAAGAGGTCTTCATGTTCTACCTGCCGCGGATCTGCGAGCACTGCCTCAACCCGTCGTGTGTGGCGTCCTGCCCATCAGGTGCGATGTACAAGCGCGCCGAGGACGGCATCGTGCTCGTCGATCAGGACAAGTGCCGCGGTTGGCGATTCTGCGTCTCCGGATGCCCGTACAAGAAGGTGTATTTCAACCACCGCACCGGCAAAGCCGAGAAGTGCACGTTCTGCTTCCCGCGCATCGAGCAGGGCCTGCCCACCATCTGCAGCGAGACCTGCGTCGGGCGGCTGCGGTATTTGGGGCTGTTCCTCTACGACGCGGACAAGGTGCTGGATGCGGCCGCCACTCCCGACGTTCAGGACCTCTACCAGGCGCAGCTGGACGTGTTCTTGGATCCGCATGACCCGGAGGTGCAGGCCGAGGCGGCCCGCGCCGGGATCCCGCACGACTGGGTCGAGGCGGCCCAGCGTTCCCCGTGCTACGAGTTGGCGGTCCGGCACAAGGTGGCGCTGCCGCTGCACCCGGAATACCGTACCCTGCCGATGGTTTGGTACATCCCGCCGCTGTCCCCGGTGGCCGATGTGGTCAACGCCGCCGGCTACGACGCCGCCACCCCCGACAACGTGTTCGCCACCATCGACGCGCTGCGGATCCCGATCGACTACCTGGCCAACCTGTTCACCGCCGGCGACTCGGAGCTGATCCGCACCGTGCTGCGCAAGCTCACCGTGGTGCGCACCATGCAGCGCGCCGCGCAACTGGGCCTCGAGATCGATGAGAACCTGCCGGCATCGGTCGGCGCCACCGCCGAGGACCTCGACGACCTGTACCGACTGCTGGCGATCGCGAAATACGAAGAGCGCTATGTCATCCCACCGGCCCACCAGGAGGAGGCGGGTCGGCTGATGGGGCAGCACGAGCAGCTGTTCTGCAGCTTGGACACCGAGGGCGGTCCCGGGATGGGCGGCACCGGCCCGACCGGGCCGCACGGCGTGGGCTCCTACCGGCCGGATCACCTGAAGCCGGAAAGCGAGCGCGCCACGGCGAGTTTCAACCTGCTCAACTGGGACGGCCGTAGCTCCGCGCCCGGCATGTTCCCCGAGCCGGGACCGGCGTGAGGATGCGGCGCCGATGAACACCGCCACCGCCAAACTGGCGTCGGTGCTGCTGCAGTACCCCACCGCCGCGCTCTTCGACGGCCTCGACGAACTCGACGCGTTCGCGGCCGGCGCCGGACCCAAGGGCGCGCGGCAGGCGTTCGGCCGGTTCCTGACCTGGCTGCGCGACACCGAGCCCGAGGAGGTCGCCAAGCACTACGTCGAGACCTTCGACCTGCGGCGGCGCTGCGCGCTGTATCTGACCTACTACCGCTACGGCGACACCCGCAAACGCGGCATGGCGATGGTGGTGGTCAAGGCCGCCTACCGCGACGCGGGATTTGTGCCCGACGAAGACGAGCTGCCCGACTATCTGCCCATGGTGCTGGATTTCGCCGCGCTCTGCCCGCGCGGGGTGCGCCTGCTGACCAGCCACCGCACCGATCTGGAGCTGCTGCACCGCGGCCTGCGCAAGGCCGAATCCCCCTACGCCGACGTCGTCGCCGCGATCACCGCCGGCCTGCCCAAGCTGGGCCGCTACGAACTGGCCCAGGTGCGCACCGCCTGGGAGTCGGGACCGCCCGGCGAGGATGTCGGGCTGGAACCGTTCGCGCCCCCGGATTACCTCGCCGGCTACGGCGCCGCACCGACCTCGGAACTGGGAGCTGATCAATGCCGCATGTAAGCACCGGGGAACTGTGGTGGTGGGTGATCTTGCCCTACATCGCGATCGCCGTGTTCATCGTGGGCCACATCTGGCGCTGGCGTTACGACCAGTTCGGCTGGACCAGCCGCTCCACCCAGCTGCAGGAGCAACGGCTGCTCAAATGGGGTGCGCCGCTGTTCCACTACTCGGCGCTGGCGGCGATCGCCGGGCACGTGATGGGCATCTTGATCCCCAAGTCGTTCACCGACCGGATCGGCATCCCCGAGACCTTCTACCAGGATGTCTCCGCGTTCGCCGGGTCGGCCGCGGCCATCGGGGTACTCGCCGGCGGGGCCCTGCTCACCTACCGGCGCACCTCGGTGCCGCGGGTGCGGGCCACCACCAGTGCGGTGGACTACCTCGCGCTGATCCTGCTGGGTATCATCGTGCTGCTGGGCATCTACTTGACCCTGGGCATCCAGGACACCTCGCACTACGAATACCGCGACACCGTCGGCGTGTGGTTCCGCAGCCTGTTCGTGTTGCATCCCAACGTGGGGGTGATCGTGGACGCGCCGTTGATGTATCGGGTGCACGCCATCGCCGCGTGGGCGATCTTCATCGTCTGGCCGTTCAGCCGGTTGGTGCACGCGTGGAGTTATCCGCTGTGGTATCTGTGGCGGCCCTACATCGTGATGCGCCACAGCGCGCCCCGGCTGCCGCAGGAGCCCGGCACCGGTGGACGGCGCTGGCGCAAGATCGGGGTGCGTTACTAGCGGGTTTTCGGTTCACCCGCGGCGTGGCGTCCGGCCGGTGCACGCTCCTCACACCCGGCCAGCGCGCGCCTCACCTGCCCGACCGCGACCACCAATCCGCCGCCGCCCATGACCGACCCCACAAAGACGTTATCGGCGAAGATGAACCCCCCACAGAGGGACAGTAAGAGGCCCATGACAATGATCACCGGAGTCTGTGGCACCCGGCGCAACCCGCCCTTCTTGTTCCTCGACAGCGGCCCCCGGTCGTAACGCAGGTAATAACCCATTGCCGCCCACGTCGCCAAGACCAGCGTCAGCGGGATCAGGAACAAACTGCCGGGCCGAAGCTCCGGATCCGGAACCAACACCAGCGCGACGAACCCGAAGAACGCCGCCATCCCACCCAAAATCGCGAGCCGAATGTTCGCCCCGCGCCGCTTGATGTTCACCTCGTCGCGGCCGATGACCGGCTCCGCCCGGGTCGGCCTGCCGCCCTCACCGATCCGCGCGAAATCCTCGATCGACCGCATCGAGGCCGCCGGACCGGCCGGCAGCGAAAAGAACCTTCGCGCACTCGCGCCCGGCCGCAACTGCCCATTCACCGTGCTGTACAGCATCCCGTTGTAGACCAGATCCCACAGCAACTGATGCCGCTGCATCTGCCGCACATTCACACTCGACACCGTGCGCCCAGCACTATCGGTCAACGTGAAAATCTGTCCGCCCCCGCCGGCACTGACCGAAACGTCCGTCAGCTCATACAGGCTCACCCACACATTGTCTTTTTGCAGCCACAGCACGCCAGCGACCAGCCACTCCCGCGAACCGGCAGCATAAAGGGCAAAAGCCAAGAAAGCGGCAAGTGCACCAATAAACAACGAGATGATCAGCTTTCCGTAAACAGTGTCATCCGAGAGTGCAATCTGCGGACCGAAAAGGATCCCGAACACAATAAAAGCGAAGACCACACCGAACCGACCGTTCTTTGCTGATCCCACCTCCCATTCCAGCGGCGGCCCCCACACCTCTTCCGGCGGCAGCGGATGACGAATCTTGCCCAGCGGCCTGCGCGACTCGATCGCCGGCGCATAGTGAGTCGGCGCGTGCGGCGGCCGCGGCAACCCGGTAGCCGGATCCGGCCGGACCGGGGCAGGGCTGAAGGGCATGGACCGAGGACTCCGAACCGCTACTCGGGTGTCGGCTCGGCGACGAAGTTCCACTTGTCGGGATTCCGCGGTGAATACACCACCGGGCGCAGTTCCCCCATCTTCGGCCAGTCCTCGACGTCGACGGCCATCCGCTGATACACCACGTGCTCGTTGACGGTCGGGCCGTTGATCACGCCGGTGACGGTGACGTACTGCTCACCGGAGACATCCGGGCGCGGACTGACCCCGGTGATCAGCAGTGTGCCCTCCACCGCATCAGCGCCCGGTCGGCGTTTGATCAGCCAGGGTGCGGCCACCACCGCGATCGTCGCGATAATCAGCAAGAGCACCCAGAAGTCCCACATCCCGCCATGGTAAGACTGTCGCCCTCGCCAAGGAGCCACACCGATGACCGACGAAACACCGAGCCCCGACCTGACGCTGGCGCTGCGCCTGGCCGACCACGCCGATGCGCTGACCCTGGCCCGGTTCGGCGCCCAGGACCTGCGCGTCGACACCAAACCGGACCTCACCCCGGTCACCGACGCCGACCGCGACGTGGAGACCGCCCTGCGCGAGGAGTTGGCCCACCACCGTCCCGAGGACGCGGTGCTCGGTGAGGAGTTCGGCGGCACCGCCGAATTCACCGGGCGGCAGTGGGTGATCGACCCGATCGACGGCACCAAGAACTTCGTGCGGGGCGTACCGGTGTGGGCGACGCTGATCGCGCTGCTGCACGACGGGGCGCCGACGATCGGCGTGGTCAGCGCGCCCGCTCTGGCCCGGCGCTGGTGGGCCGAGACCGGTTCGGGCGCCTACACCGCGGTCGGCGGCGGTGCGCCGCGGCGCATCACGGTGTCGGCGGTCGCCGAGCTGTCGGCGGCCAGCCTGGCGTTCTCCAGCCTGTCCGGCTGGGCCGACCGCGGCATCCGGGACCGCTTCCTGGGGCTGACCGACACGGTGTGGCGGGTCCGCGGCTACGGCGACTTCTGGTCGTATTGCCTGCTGGCCGAGGGCGCGGTCGACATCGCCGCCGAACCCGAGGTGTCGCTATGGGACCTCGCCGCCCTCGACGTCCTGGTGCGCGCGGCCGGCGGGACGTTCACCGACCTGGCCGGGGTCGCCGGCCCGCACGGTGGCAGCGCGGTGGCGACCAACGGGCTGCTGCACGAGCCGGTGTTGGACCGGCTCCGGTAGCACGCCGCCCACGCGGTCATGTGAGTTGCGTCACACGGACCCCGTATCTTACTCCGGAGTAAGATACGGTTTAGCGGACTTCATCCTGTCCGCCCTTTCAACTTTCCTGACGTGAGGCTGTCGATGACCAACACCGCACCGCAGACCACCGGTTCGCGCCGCCGCCGCCGCAAGAACGGCCACGAAAGCGCCGTCGGACTGGGCAGGCACAAGCGCACCCTCACCGACGTCGGCCTGGCCGTCATCACCCCGATCGTCGGTCAGGAATTCCTCGACAAGTACAACTTGCGCGACCCGCTCAACCGCGCGCTGCGCTACGGCATCAAGCAGACGTTCTCGGTAGCCGGGGCCACCAGCCGCCAGTTCAAGCGGGTGCAGGGGCTCACCGGTGGGCCCACCCGGCTGAAGGCCACCGGCGGCAAGGGCTACTTCGACCTGACCCCGGACGAAGACCAACAGCTGATCCTCGACACCGTCAAGGAATTCGCCGCCGAGGTGTTGCGCCCGGCCGCCCTCGACGCCGACGAGGCCGCCGGCTACCCGCCGGAGCTGATCGGCAAGGCCGCCGAGCTCGGGATCACCGCGGTCAACATCCCCGAGAACTTCGACGGCATCGCCGAGCACCGCTCCAGCGTCACCAACGTTCTGGTCGCCGAGGCGCTGGGCTACGGCGACATGGGTCTGGCCCTGCCGATCCTGGCACCCGGCGGCGTGGCCGCAGCGCTGACCCACTGGGGCTCCGCCGACCAGCAGGCCACCTACCTCACCGAATTCGCCGGGGAGAACGTCCCCCAGGCCTGCGTGGCGATCGCCGAACCGCAGCCGCTGTTCGACCCGACCATGCTGAAGACCACCGCGGTCCGCACCCCCAGCGGCTACCGGCTCGACGGGGTGAAATCGCTGGTGCCCGCGGCCGCCGACGCCGAACTGTTCGTCGTCGCCGCCCAACTCAACGGCAAGCCGGCGCTGTTCATCGTCGAGTCCTCCGCCGAGGGGCTCAGCGTCAAAGCCGACCCGTCGATGGGGCTGCGGGCCGCCGCCCTCGGCCAGGTCGAGCTCACCGGTGTGCGGGTGCCGCTGTCGGCCCGCCTCGGCGAGGACGAGGCCACCGACGAGGACTACTCCGAGGCGCTGGCACTGTCCCGGCTGGGCTGGGCGGCACTGGCGGTGGGCACCAGCCACGCGGTGCTCGACTACGTGATCCCCTACGTCAAGGAGCGCGAGGCGTTCGGCGAGCCGATCGCCAACCGGCAGGCGGTGGCGTTCATGTGCGCCAACATCGCCATCGAGCTCGACGGGCTGCGGATGATCACCTGGCGCGGGGCGTCGCGCGCCGACCAGGGACTGTCGTTCACCCGGGAGGCGGCGCTGGCCAAACGACTCGGCACCGACAAGGGCATGCAGATCGGTCTCGACGGTGTGCAGCTGCTCGGCGGGCACGGCTACATCAAGGAACACCCGGTCGAACGCTGGTACCGCGACCTGCGGGCCATCGGCGTCGCCGAAGGCGTTGTGCTCATCTGAACCCCCTGACTCCTCAACACGCCCCTTAGGACCGAAAGAACCGCCATGGCAATCAATCTGGAACTCCCCCGCAAGCTGCAGAGCGTGATCGAGAAGGCGCATCAGGGCGCCGCGGAGATGCTGCGGCCGATCTCGCGCAAGTACGACCTCGCCGAGCACGCCTACCCCGTCGAGTTGGACACCCTGGCCGACCTGTTCGAAGGCGTCTCGGAGGCCGGCGCCTTCGCGATGGCCGGCGCCGAGGCGTTCCGCGACGCCGAGGACACCGGCCAGAACCGCAACGGCGCCAACATGTCCGCGTTGGTCAACGCCCTGGAGATCAGCTGGGGCGACGTGGGCCTGCTGCTGAGCGTGCCGTATCAGGGGCTGGGCAACGCGGCGATCTCCGGGGTGGCCACCGACGAGCAGCTGGAGCGGCTGGGCAAGGTGTGGGCCGCGATGGCGATCACCGAGCCCGGCTTCGGCTCGGACTCCGCGGCGGTGACCACCACCGCCACCCTCGACGGCGACGAGTATGTGATCAACGGCGAGAAGATCTTCGTCACCGCCGGGTCACGGGCCAGCCACATCGTGGTCTGGGCGAGCCTGGACCGCTCCAAGGGCCGCGCGGCAATCAAGTCGTTCATCGTGCCGCGTGAGCACCCCGGCGTCACCGTGGAGCGGTTGGAAAAGAAGCTGGGCATCAAGGCTTCCGACACCGCGGTGATCCGGTTCGACAACGCCCGCATCCCCAAGGACAACCTGCTGGGCAGCCCGGAGATCAACACCGAGAAGAGCTTCTCGGGGGTGATGGAGACCTTCGACAGCACCCGCCCGATCGTGGCGGCCATGGCCGTCGGGGTCGGCCGGGCGGCGCTGGAGGAACTGCGCAAACTGCTGACCGACGCCGGAGTGGAGATCAGCTACGACAAGCCCTCGCACGCCCAGAGCGCGGCGGCCGCGGAATTCCTGCGGATGGAGGCCGACTGGGAGTCCGGCTATCTGCTGACGCTGCGCTCGGCGTGGCAGGCCGACAACAACATCCCCAACTCCAAAGAGGCGTCGATGGCCAAGGCCAAAGCCGCCCGCGTCGGCACCGACATCACGCTCAAGTCGGTGGAGATGGCCGGCACCACCGGCTACTCCGAGCAGCTGCTGTTGGAGAAGTGGGCGCGCGACTCCAAGATCCTCGACATCTTCGAGGGCACCCAGCAGATCCAGCAGTTGGTGGTCGCCCGGCGGCTGCTGGAGTTGTCCTCGGCCGAACTGAAATAACGTCGCGCCCCGCCACCGGAGCCCGCGGCGCCGAGCCCGGGGCTTCGGCGGTGCGGCTTAACGCCGGGCGTCGATCGCGTCGGGCAGCGCCGACAGCAACTTGGCGTCGGCGGTGAGCAATCCGAGTCCTTCCGCCGCGGCCTGAGCGACGAGCACGGCGTCGAAGGGGTCGCGCTGCGGCAGCGCCGCGAGGTCGGAGGCGAGCGTGTGGCGACGGGTCACCGGCAGGTCGCGCAGGCCGGATCGCTCGATCGCGTCGCCGAAATCATCGGGTAGCCCGATCTTGCCGATCGCCGCTTTGATCGCGAGCTCCCAGGTGCTCGCCGCGGAGACGTACACCGCTGCGCTGGCCGAGATCCGTTCTCGGGCAGCGATACCCAGTCGAGGACTGTCGTCGAGCAGCCACAGCAGCACGTGAGTGTCGAGCAGCAGACCGCTCACCGGAGGCCGAACAGCGCGTTGACGGCGCTGTCGCTGTCGTCGAAATGGTCGGCGTCGTAGCCGATTCGGCCCGTGAGGGCCCCGAAGACGATGTCGGTCCGCGCGTGCGGGACCAGGTCGGCGACCGGCTTGCCGGCGCGGGCGATGGTGATCGTCTCGCCCTGCTCGACCCGAGCCAACAGCTGGGAGAGCCGCGTCTTGGCGTCGTGGATATTGACCGTCCGCATGTCGCCAGTGTATCGGGCTTAGTCTAGTCGGGCTAAGACAATCCGATTGCGAAGACACTTGCAGCCACTCGGAACAAAAAGTAATGTCACTTTTAGTTTTGAGTCACGCGCTCCCGGGAGGCAGCTATGGAATCCTTCGTCCACCTGCGTAAAGGCCGCACCCCGCGGCGGGTGCACGCCGACCTCGACGGGCTGAAGGACGACGAACTCGGCCGCGGCGGGTTCACCGGCCGCACCGCCAGCCTGTTCCGCCGCAACGACCCCACCGCTTACCGCGCCGAGGGGCCGCTGCGCCCGGTCGACATCCTCACCGACCAGCTCTCCCCCACTGACGCCGACGACCCGGCCGGCGACCCGCTGCTGCTGTTCTCCAACCGCGACTGCCGCATCTCGCTGTCCCGGCGCGCCGCCCCGATGCCGTTTTTCATCCGCTACGTCGACGGGGACCTGCTCTGCTTCGTCCACACCGGCGCCGGCACCCTGGAGACCGAGTTCGGCCCGTTGAGCTACCGCCCCGGCGACTGGGTGTACCTGCCCAAGGCCACCACCTGGCGTCAACTGCCCGACGAACAGACCACGCTGCTGATGGTGCAGGCAACCGACGAATTCCGGCTGCCGCCACCGGGACCGCTGGGCCGGCACTTCCCGTTCGACCCGGCGGTGATGACCATCCCCGAGCCCACCCCCCGCGGTGACGACGCCGACGACACCGGTGAGCACCGGGTGCGGCTGATCCACGAGGGCGGGCCCACCACCTTGCACTACCGCCACCACCCGCTGGACGTCGAAGGCTGGCGCGGCGACAACTTCCCGTTCACTTTCAACATCGCCGACTACCACGTCATCACCTCCGACTCGGTGCACCTGCCGCCGACGGTGCACCTGTTCATGCAGGCCACCGGGGTGGTCGTGATGAACTTCCTGCCCAAACCCGCCGAGGGCGTGCCGGGCACCGAACGCACCCCGTGGTATCACCGCAACGTCGACTACGACGAGATCGCCTTCTTCCACGGCGGCACCCTCTACGGCATCCCGATGCCGCCCGGCCTGCTCTCCCACGCCCCGCAGGGTGTGCACCACGGCGCCCCGGAGAAGGCCCGCGAACGCGCGCGGCGCAAGTTCGACGACTACACCCGGGTCGACTGGCAGGTCATCGCCGTCGACACCCGCCGTCGGCTCACCCCGTCCCCGGAGGTGCTCGCCGCCGACCTCGGTCAGCACGCCTGACCACAGCCAGCAACCCACCCGCGACCAGGAGGCCCCGCGTATGACCACCGCCGTCAAACACGACTACGAGCGCATCCCGTATCTGGTGGCCTACCAGAACGATTCCGACGTGCGCGACGTCTACGGCGGGGTCGCCGAACTGGTGGTGCTGGAAAGCTATCTACTCAAACCCAAGGACAAGCCCTCCGACACGGTGCTGATGTTCATGCACCCGATCGGCGGCGGCGCCTACCTGCCGATGATGAACGGGCTGGCCCGCGCCGGCCACCACGTCATCTACTGCAACAGCCGATTCCGCGGCACCGACTCCGCGCTGCTGATGGAGAAGGTGGTCCAGGACCTCGGCGAGGCGATCAAGGACGCCAAGAACCGGCTCGGCTACACCAAGGTGGTGCTGGCCGGCTGGAGCGGCGGCGGCTCGCTGTCGATGTTCTACCAGCAACAGGCCCAGCACCCGACCGTGACCGCCAGCCCCTCCGGCGACGGACCCGACCTGACCAAACTCGGCCTGATCCCCGCCGACGGAATCATGCTGCTGGCCGCCCACATCAGCCGCCACGGCACGCTGACCGAATGGCTCGACGCCGCCATCCTCGACGAGTCCGACCCCACCAAGCGGGACCCGGAACTGGACCTCTACAACCCGGACAACCCCAACCAGCCGCCCTACACGCCGGAGTTCCTGGAGCGCTACCGGGCCGCCCAGATCGCCCGCAACCGCAAGATCACCGCCTGGGTCAAGGACAAGCTCGCCGAACTGAAGGCCGCCGGGCGCGACGACGAGGAGTTCGGCTTCGTCGTGCACGGCACCATGGCCGACCCGCGCTGGCTGGACCCGACCGTCGACCCCAACGAACGCACCCCCGGACAGTGCTATCTGGGGGATCCTCGGGTGGTGAACATGAGCCCGATCGGGTTGGCGCGGTTCTGCTCGCTGCGCAGCTGGCTGTCGCAGTGGAGCTACGACGACGCCAACGGCGACAGCCTGGAGTGCGGCCGCGACATCGCGGTGCCCGCCCTGGTCATCGGCAACCTCGCCGACGACGCCTGCACCCCCAGCCACACCCGGCGGATGTTCGAGGCGATCGCCCACCCGGACAAGGAGATGCAGGAGATCCCCGGCGCCAACCACTACTACGCCGGCCCCGACCAGCGCGACACCCTGCGCCAGGCGGTCGCCGTGGTCAGCGACTGGCTGGAGCGCCACGGCTTCACCGGGAGCGGGGCGGCATGAGCGCCGGTGCCCTCGACGGGGTGCGCGTCCTGGAGCTGGGCACCCTGATCTCCGGACCCTTCGCCGGGCGGCTGCTCGGCGACATGGGCGCCGAGGTGATCAAGATCGAGCTGCCCGGCAAACCCGACCCGCTGCGCACCTGGGGCCAGGCCGAACTCGACGGCGAGCACTTCTTCTGGACGGTGCACGCCCGCAACAAGAAGGCCGCCACCCTCGACCTGCGCCACCCGCGCGGCCGCGAGCTGTTCCTCGAGCTGGTCGCCAAATCCGATGTGATCGTGGAGAACTTCCGGCCCGGCACGTTGGAGAAATGGGACCTCGGCTACGAGGTGTTGCGCGAACACAACCCCGGCATCATCCTGGTCCGGGTCTCCGGCTACGGGCAGACCGGCCCGGACGCCACCAAGGCCGGCTACGCCTCGGTGGCCGAGGCCGCCAGCGGGCTGCGGCACATGAACGGCTTTCCCGGCGGGCCACCGCCCCGGCTGGCGCTGTCCCTCGGCGACAGCCTCGCCGGGATGTTCGCCGCCCAGGGTGCGCTGGCCGCCCTCTACCGGCGCACGGTCACCGGTGTCGGACAGGTCGTCGACGTCGCGCTGACCGAATCCTGTTTGGCCATCCAGGAATCCACCATCCCCGACTACGACGTCGGCGGCGTGGTGCGCGGCCCGTCGGGCACCCGGCTCGAAGGCATCGCCCCGTCGAACATCTACCGCTCCGCCGACGGCTCCTGGGTGGTGATCGCCGCCAACCAGGACAGCGTGTTCGCCCGGCTCTGCCAGGTGATGGGCCGCCCGGAGCTGGCCACCGACCCGCGGTTCGTCGACCACGGCGCGCGCGGCCGCAACCAGGACGAGCTCGACCGCATCATCGGCGACTGGGCCGCCGAGCGGCAACCGGGCGACATCATCGCCACCCTCAGCGACGCCGGGGTGATCGCCGGGCCGATCAACACCGTCGCGGAGGTCGTCACCGACCCGCAGCTGCTGGCGCGCGGCATGATCGCCGACCACTATGACGAGCGGATCGGCCGTAACGTCAAGGGACCGGGCATCGTGCCGATGCTCTCCGAGTCACCCGGTGCGATCCGGCATGCCGGCTCCACCCGACCCGGCCAACACAACGACGAGGTGTTCGGCGAACTGCTCGGCCGCAGCGCCGACCAACTCGACGACCTCCGCCGAGAGGGGGCGCTGTGAACCCACTGCCCGAACGGGTCACGATCCGCGAGGTCGCGCTGCGCGACGGCCTGCAGAACGAGACACCGATCCCGCTGGCGGCCAAGCTGGAGATGCTGGCCGCCATCGTGGCCACCGGCGTGACCGAGATCGAGGCGACCGCGTTCGTCTCCCCGACCAAGGTGCCGGCGATGGCCGACGCCGCCGAACTGGCCGCCGAGCTGCGCCACTTCCCCGGCATCACGTTCTCCGCGCTGGTCGCCAGCCCCAACGGCGCGCGCCGTGCCGTCGCCGCCGGCCTGCAGACCGTGCAGTACGTGGTCGCCGCCACCGACGCGTTCAGCAACGCCAACGTCGGCCGCAGCAGCGCCGAGGCGACCGCGCAGATCGCCGAGATCGTGGCCATCGCCCACGACGCCGGCGTCACCGTCGAGGTGATCATCGCCACCGCGTGGGACTGCCCGTTCTCCGGGCCCACCCCGGGCGAGCGGGTGGTCGAGATCGTCGAGGCGGCCCGACACGCCGGGGTGGACCGGATCGCGATCGCCGACACCATCGGCACCGCCACCCCACGGCGGGTGACCGCCCTGATCGAGCAGGTGCGCCCGGCGCTCGGCGCCATGCCGCTGGGCGCGCACTTCCACAACACCCGCGGGGTCGGGCTGGCCAGCGCCTATGCCGCCGTCAGCGCCGGGGTCACCCGACTGGATTCCTCCGCCGGCGGCCTGGGCGGCTGCCCGTTCGCCCCCGGAGCAACCGGCAACATCGCCACCGAAGACCTGGTCTACCTGCTCGGCGACTGCGGGATCGAGACCGGCATCGACCTGTCGGCCGCCATCGACGCGGCCCGCGTAGCCGGGCGCGCCGTCGGGCACGACCTGCCCAGCGCGCTGCTGCGCGCCGGCGACCGGATCCGGAAGTAGCGACCATGCCGCCCGGCGAGCTCAGCACCAAGGGCCGTCAAACCCGCGCCGCCATCGAACAGGCCGCCCGGAAACTCTTCGCCGAGAGCGGATTCCACGGCACCACCCTCGCCGACATCACCGCGGCGGCGGGCCGCTCCCCGGCGGTGTTCTACCGCTACTTCACCGACAAGGAAGACCTGCTCGCCGCGCTGGCCCACTCCTTTCTGCACGACGTGCTCACCCCGTCCGGACTGAACCTGCGGCTGCCGCAATCCCCGCAGGACACCGAGTTCTTCACCTCGGTGGTCACCGCCTACTGGAACATGTTCAAACAGAACATCGGCATCATGATCGCGGTGTCGCAGCTGGCCGCCACCCAGCAACGATTCGCTCAGGTGCAGAACGAGTTCCGCCGCTTCGGCATGGACATCGTGGCGACCTCGGTGCGCCATGCCCAACAGCAGGGCTACGCCGGCGACCTCATCCCCGAGCACGTCGCGGCGGCGATCGCCCTGCTCTTCGAGAACTTCACCACCGTCTTCGTCGGCGGCTCCGGGCTCGGCCTGGAGCTCAGCGACACCGAAGCGGTGACCACCCTGGCCACCATCTGGAAACGAACCCTGTACGGCTTCTAGCCCGACGAAAGGACGCTCGCCGTGGATTTCACCCTGCCCGACCACCTGCCCGGGCTGCTCGCCGAGATGGACGCCTTCATCGAGGCCGAGATCGCCCCGCTGCAGGCCGAGCACATGCAGTATTTCGACGAGCGCCGCGAGTTCGCCCGCACCGACGTCGACAACGGCGGGATCCCGGCGCGGGCCTGGGAGGACCTGCTCGACGAGATGCGCCGCCGCGCCGACGCGGCCGGCTGGCTGCGCTACTCGCTGCCCGCCGCGCTCGGCGGCCGCGACGGCAGCAACCTGGACATGGCCGTCATCCGGGAGCATTTGGCGCACAAGGGGTTGGGTCTGCACAACGACCTGCAGGACGAGTCCTCCATCGTCGGCAACTTCCCGCAGGTGATCATGATGGAGCGGTTCGGCACCCCCGAGCAGTGCCGCGAGTTCTCCGAAGCCCTGATCACCGGGGAGCGGTCGATGGCCTTCGGGCTCTCCGAGCCCGACCACGGTTCCGACGCGACCTGGCTGGAGACCCGCGCCGAACGCACCGGGTCCGGAGAGGACGCCGGCTGGGTGATCAACGGCACCAAACGGTGGAACACCGGGGTGCACCGCGCCAGCCACGACCTGATCTTCGCCCGCACCTCCGGCGAGCCGGGCTCGGCGACCGGCATCACCGCCTTCCTGGTGCCCACCGACACGCCCGGCTTCACCGTGCCGTTCTACTGGTGGACGTTCAACATGCCCAGCGACCACGGCGAAGTCGAGCTGCGCGACGTCACCGTGGGCGCCGACGCCGTGCTCGGCGAGGTCGACCGCGGCCTGGAGGTCGCCCAGACCTTCCTGCACGAGAACCGGATCCGTCAGGCCGCCTCCAGCCTGGGCGCCGCCCAGTACTGCATCGACCGGGCCGCCGACTACGCCCGCGAACGCGTCGTGTTCGGCAAGCCGCTGGCGGTCAACCAGGCGGTCCAGTGGCCGCTGGCCGAACTGCACACCGAAGCCCAGATGGTGCGCCTGCTGGTCTATTACGCCGCCTGGCACCTCGACCACGACCACCACCTCGAGGTCTCCGACAAGGTGTCGATGGCCAACTACCGCGCCAACCGCCTGGTCTGCAACGCCGCCGACCAGGCGATGCAGACCTTCGGCGGGCTCGGCTACAGCCGCCACGAACCCTTCGAGCACATCTACCGCCACCACCGCCGCTACCGGATCACCGAGGGCGCCGAGGAGATCCAGATCCGGCGGGTGGCGCAACGACTGTTCGGCTTCGGCCGCCCGCGCAAATGAGCACCGGCGACCAGCTGGCCGCCGCGCTCCCGGAGGTGCTCGCCCCCGCACTCGGGCCGGTCGGCGTCGAGGAGCTGCGGCTGCTGTCCGGCGGCGCCAGCCGTACCACCTGGTCGTTCGACGCGGTGACCGGCACCGGCCGGCGGGCGCTGATCCTGCGCATCGGGCCCGCCGAGGAACACCACGCCAGCATGGGCGCCGAAGCCCGCGCGCAGGCCGCCGCCGCGGCCGCCGGCGCCCCGGTGCCCACCGTGCTGGTCGCCGACAACTCCACCGCCGCGCTGGGCAACCCCTTCCTGGTCTGCGACGCCATCGCCGGGGAGACCATCGTGCGGCGCATCTTCCGCCGCCTCGACACCCCCGACGCCGCGGTGACCCGGTCGGCCCTGCTCACCCAGTGCGCCGCGGCGCTGGCCGCCATCCACCGCGCCGACCCGGCCGCCGCCGGCGGCGAACAGCAGGACCAGCTGAGCCTGTGGCGCGACCAACTCGACGCGATGGGCGACACCACCGCCACCTTCGAGTGGGCGTTTCGCTGGCTGGCCGCCCACCGTCCCGCCGACGTCCCGGCGGTGCTGGTGCACGGCGACTTCCGGATGGGCAACCTCATCGTCGACGACACCGGGCTGGCCGCGGTGCTCGACTGGGAGTTGACCCACCTCGGCGACCCCACCGAGGACCTGGCCTGGTTCTGCATCCGGGCCTGGCGGTTCGGCGCGCCCGCCGCCGCCGGGGCCGGCGGACTCGGCAGCATCGAGGAGTTCCTGACCGCCTACGAGCGGGCCGGCGGGGCCACCGTCGACCGGTCCCGGTTCCGCTGGTGGCTGGTGCTGGCCACGCTGCGCTGGGGAGTGATCTGCCGCTACCAGGCCCACCGCCACCTCACCGGCATCGCCCGGTCGGTGGAGCTGGCCGCGGTGGGACGCCGGGTCGCCGAGACCGAATGGGACCTGCTCGACCTGCTCGACGGGGAGGATCAGCGATGAGCGCCGGACTCTACGGGCGGCCCACCGCCGCCGAACTGGTGGCCGCCGCCACCGAATTCCTCGACGGCCTGGTGGCCGGCGGGGCGACCGACGCCACCGGCGGCGCGGCGCGCTTTCAGGCCCGGGTGGCCGCCAACGCGCTGCGCATCGTGCACCGAGAACTCGAGCACGGCGCCGCCGGCGCGGCCCGCGCCCAGGCCGCGCTGGACGCGATCGGCTACCCCGACGAGGCGGCTCTGGCGGCCGCCATCCGCGCCGGCGACCTCGACGGCCGCGACGCCAGCGACGCTCAAGTCACCGCGTGCCTGCGCGCGCTGGTCGCCGAGCGGCTGGCCGTCGCCCACCCCGGCTACGACCGCTCCTCGCCCTAGCTGCCCGAATGCGCTGAACCGGGCACCCTCGCGCAGTAGCATCGGCAGCGTGTCCCCCTCCGATCCGCTGCGGATCCTGGTGTACAGCGACGACGCGGCCACCCGCGCGCAGGTGCGGTCGGCGCTGGGCGACCGGCTGCACCCCGACCTGCCGCCGTTGAGCTACCTGGAGGTGGCGACAGCCCCGGTGGTCATCCGGGAGGTCGACGCGGGCGGGATCGACCTGGTGATCCTCGACGGCGAGGCCACCCCCGCCGGCGGGATGGGGGTGGCCAAGCAACTCAAGGACGAGGTCGACCCGTGCCCGCCGGTGCTGCTGCTCACCGGCCGGCCGGACGACGCGTGGCTGGCCAAATGGTCGCGCGCCGAAGTGGCGTTGCCGCACCCGATCGATCCGATCCGGTTGGGCCGCACCGTGCTGTCGATGCTGCGCACCGAGGCGCGCCCGACCGGCTGACCCGGCGGCGCGCCGTCTGCCCCGAAACGGCGGTGGGTGCGCGACACCCTGACTAGGCTGTGGTCTAGTTCACAGTTGGATCCGAGCATGGGGCAGCCCACATCCCCCTAGGCTCGGAGACAGCCCACACACGGACGCCGTGAGGAGGTGCTGCTGCGGGATGACCCTCTACACACCCATTCTGGCTCTCGGTGCCCTGGCAGCCGCTTTCGCGGTGATCTCGGTGGTGGCAGCCAGAGTGGTGGGGCCCTCCCGCTACAACCGGGCGAAACTGGACGCCTACGAGTGCGGTATCGAACCGACCGATCAGCCGGTGAGCGGTCCGCACGCCGCCGCCGGGCAGCGGTTCCCGATCAAGTACTACCTGACCGCGATGCTGTTCATCGTCTTCGACATCGAGATCGTCTTCCTCTACCCGTGGGCGGTCGCCTATGACCGCCTGGGGGTGTTCGCCCTCGCCGAGATGGGGCTGTTCGTCGCCGTGGTCCTCGTCGCCTACGCCTACGTCTGGCGTCGAGGCGGATTGAGCTGGGATTAAGGAGGTCGCGGATGGGCATCGAAGAGCAGTTGCCCAGCGGTCTGCTGCTGTCCACCGTGGAGTCCCTGGCCGGCTACTTCCGCAAGGGCTCCCTGTGGCCGGCCACGTTCGGGCTGGCGTGCTGCGCGATCGAGATGATGTCAACGATGGCACCGGATTACGACCTCTCCCGGTTCGGCATGGAGGTCTTCCGCGCCTCCCCGCGGCAGGCCGACCTGATGATCGTCGCGGGGCGGGTCAGCCAGAAGATGGCGCCGGTGCTGCGCCAGATCTACGACCAGATGGTCGAACCCAAGTGGGTGTTGTCGATGGGGGTGTGCGCCTCCTCAGGCGGCATGTTCAACAACTACGCGATCGTGCAGGGCGTCGACCACGTCGTGCCGGTCGACATCTACCTGCCGGGCTGTCCACCCCGACCGGAGATGCTGATGTACGCGATCCTCAAGCTGCACGAGAAGATTCAGGAGATGCCGCTGGGCGTCAACCGGGAACGGGCGATCAGCGAGACCGAGGCGGCCGCGCTGGCCGCGCCGTCCACCTGGCAGATGAAGGGCCTGCTGCGGTGAGCGACCACGACGACACCCCCCGCGCCGGCTACAGCCCGGAGGCCGGCGAGGTCATCGCCGTGCGCCGCGGCATGTTCGGCGCCGGGGGCACCCCGGACACCTCCGGCTACGGCGGACTGGTGCGCGAGATCGCCTTCCCGGGACGCAGCCAGCGGCCGTACGGCGGCTATTTCGACGCCGTGGTCGACGCGCTCACCGAAGCCCTGCAGCGCGAGGACATCCCCATCGACGACGCGGTGGAGAACATCGTCATCCACCGCGGCGAGCTGACGCTCTACATCGTGCGCGATCACCTGCCCACGGTGGCGCGGCTGCTGCGCGACGACCCCGAACTGCGGTTCGAGCTGAGCCTGGGCGTCAGCGGAGTGCATTACCCCGAGGACACCGGCCGCGAGCTGCACGCGGTGTACCCGCTGCGCTCGATCACCCACAACCGGCGGATCCGGCTGGAAGTCGCTGCGCCGGACGCCGATCCGCACATCCCGTCGCTGTTCGCGATCTACCCGACCACCGACTGGCACGAACGGGAGACCTACGACTTCTTCGGGATCATCTTCGACGGCCACCCGGCGCTGACCCGCATCGCGATGCCCGACGACTGGCACGGCCACCCGCAGCGCAAGGACTACCCGCTCGGCGGCATCCCGGTGGAGTACAAGGGCGCCACCATCCCGCCGCCCGACGAGCGGAGGGCCTACACCTGATGACCACCTCCACCACCCCCGACGGTCGCCGCGAGACCGTGCTCAACCTCGGCGGGCAGGACTGGGACGAGCTCGTCGACGCCGCCCACGCCGCCGACCCCGGCGAGCGCCTCGTGGTCAATATGGGCCCGCAGCACCCGTCGACGCACGGGGTGTTGCGGCTGATCCTCGAACTCGAGGGCGAGACCGTCACCGAAGCCCGGTGCGGCGTCGGCTACCTGCACACCGGGATCGAGAAGAACCTCGAATTCCGGTACTGGAGCCAGGGTGTGACGTTCGTGACCCGGATGGATTACCTGTCCCCGTTCTTCAACGAGGTGGCGTTCTGTCTGGGCGTGGAGAAGCTGCTCGACATCACCGCCGACATCCCCGAGCGGGCCACGGTGATCCGGGTGCTGCTGATGGAGCTCAACCGGATCTCCTCGCACCTGGTCGCCATCGCCACCGGCGGCATGGAGCTCGGTGCGCTCTCGGCCATGCTCTACGGCTTCCGGGAGCGCGAGCTGGTGCTCGACATCTTCGAGACGATCACCGGGCTGCGGATGAACCACCAGTACGTGCGGCCCGGCGGCGTCGTCGCCGACCTGCCCGACGAGGCGGTCCCGCAGATCCGGGCCTTCCTGGACCTGATGCCCAAACGCCTCGCCGACATCGAGGGACTGCTCACCGAGAACTACATCTGGAAGGCGCGCACCAAGGGCGTGGGCTATCTGGACCTGACCGGGTGCATGGCGCTGGGCATCACCGGCCCGGTGCTGCGCTCCACCGGCCTGCCCTACGACCTGCGGCGTGACGAACCCTATTGCGGCTACGAGGATTACGAGTTCGACGTGATCACCGACGACGGTTGCGACGCCTACGGGCGCTACCTGATCCGCATCGAGGAGATGAAGCAGTCGCTGAAGATCGTCGAGCAGTGCCTGGACCGGCTGCGTCCCGGTCCGGTGATGGTCGAGGACCGCAAGATCGCCTGGCCCGCCGACCTCACCGTCGGCCCCGACGGCCTGGGCAACTCCCCCGAGCACATCGGCTGGATCATGGGCCATTCCATGGAGGGCCTGATCCACCACTTCAAACGCGTCACCGAGGACCTCTGGGTGCCGCCGGGGCAGGTGTTCGTCTCGGTGGAATCCCCGCGCGGAGAGTTGGGAGTTCACATGGTCAGCGCCGGCGGCACCCGGCCGTACCGGGTGCACTACCGCGACCCGTCGTTCACCAACCTGCAGGCGGTGGCGGCGATGTGCGAGGGCGGCCTGGTCGCCGATGTGATCGCCGCGGTCGCCAGCATCGACCCGGTGATGGGCGGGGTGGACCGGTGACCGGGGCGCCCGAACTCCGCCAGAACAAGACCGGCCGGGGTCGGCTGATGCCCCCGACCGCGGGCACCGGCGGCGAACGGATCTTCCTGCAGCTGGGTCCGCCCCCCGAGGAGCCGAACCAGTTCAACCATCCCGGAGCCCCGAAGACCTACCCCGCCGACGTGCGGGCCCGCCTGCAGGCCGACGCGGCGCAGATCATCGCCCGCTACCCGCAGCCGAAATCGGCGATCCTGTCGCTGCTGCACCTGGTGCAGGCCGAGGACACCTACCTCACCCCGGCGGGGCTGGCGTTCTGCGCCGAACAACTCGACCTGACCAGCGCGCAGGTCGCCGCCGTCGCCTCCTTCTACTCGATGTACCGGCGGGCCCCCACCGGGGAGTACCTGGTGGGGGTCTGCACCAACACGCTGTGCGCGGTGATGGGCGGCGACGCCATCCTCGACTCCCTCAAAGAGCACCTCGACGTCGACGACGAGGGCACCACCGCCGACGGCGCGATCACCCTGCAGCACGTGGAGTGCAACGCCGCGTGCGACTACGCGCCGGTGGTGATGGTCAACTGGGAGTTCTTCGACCACCAGACCCCCGAATCGGCGCGGGCGCTGGTCGATGCGCTGCGCGCCGAGGAGGCCGTCGCACCCAGCCGCGGCCAGCCGGTCTGCGGATTCCGGCAGACGTCGCGGTTTTTGGCCGGGTTCCCCGACGAGCGTCCCGACGACGGTCAGGGCGGCGCCGGCGCGGCCACCCTGGCCGGCCTGCGCGAGGCCCGTCGTCGCCTGATGGCGGCACCACCGCCGTCGGCGACCGACACCGAGGACCGGCGATGGCATACCTGACCCCCCTGACCCCCGTGCTCAGCGGCTACTGGGACGAACCCGAATCCTGGACGCTGGAGACCTATCTGCGGCACGACGGCTACCGGGGCCTGCGCGCCGCCCTGGACACCGACCCGGACACGGTGATCGACATCGTCAAGCAGTCCGGGCTGCGCGGCCGCGGCGGCGCCGGATTCTCCACCGGCACCAAATGGTCGTTCGTGCCGCAGGGCAGCGAAGGCGCGGCGGCCAAACCGCACTACCTTCTGGTCAACGCCGACGAATCCGAGCCGGGCACCTGCAAGGACATGCCGCTGCTGCTGGCCACCCCGCACACCCTGATCGAGGGCATCATCATCTGCTGCTACGCGATCCGGGCCAACCGCGCCTTCATCTACGTGCGCGGCGAGGTGCTGCCGATCCTGCGTCGGGTGCGCACCGCGGTCGAGGAGGCCTATGCCGCCGGCTATCTGGGCCGCGACATCGGCGGCTCCGGCTTCGACCTGGACGTGGTGGTGCACGCCGGCGCCGGCGCCTACATCTGCGGTGAGGAGACCGCGCTGATCGACTCGCTGGAGGGCAACCGCGGCCAGCCGAGGCTGCGCCCGCCGTTCCCGGCGGTGTCGGGGCTCTACGGCTGCCCGACGGTGGTCAACAACGTCGAGTCCGTCGCCAGCGTGCCGTCGATCCTGCTGCACGGGGTCGACTGGTTCCGGCTGATGGGTAGCGAGAAATCGCCGGGCTTCACGCTGTATTCGCTGTCCGGGCACGTCAACCGGCCCGGCCAGTACGAGGCGCCGCTGGGGATCACGCTGCGCGAACTGCTGGAGTACGCCGGCGGAATCCGCAACGGGCACAAGCTGAAGTTCTGGACCCCGGGCGGTTCGTCCACCCCGCTGCTCACCGAGGAGCACCTCGACGTGCCGCTGGACTATGAGGGCATGGCCTCGGCCGGTTCGATGCTGGGCACCAAGGCGCTGCAGATCTTCGACGAGACCACCTGCGTGGTGCGCGCCGCGCGGCGCTGGTCGGAGTTCTACAAACACGAATCCTGCGGCAAATGCACCCCCTGCCGGGAGGGCACCTACTGGCTGGTGCCGATCTATGAACGGCTGGAGACCGGGCGCGGCACCCGCGAAGACCTCGACACTCTGCTCGACATCGCCGACGTGCTGTTCGGAAAGTCGTTCTGCGCGTTGGGCGATGGCGCCGCGATGCCGGTGCAGTCCTCCATCCAGTACTTCCGCGACGAATACCTCGCGCACGTCGAGCAGGGCGGCTGCCCGTTCGACCCGGCGGCGAGCATGTTCGTCCCCCAATACGACGACGGGTATGCGGCCGGGTCCGACGCCGAAGGAGGTACCCCGTGACATCAGCGGAGCAGCCCTCGGCCGACGGCCGCCCGGAGATGGTGACCTTCACCATCGACGACCAGAAGGTCACCGTGCCCAAGGGCACGCTGATCATCCGGGCCGCCGAGCAGATCGGCATCGAGATCCCCCGGTTCTGCGACCATCCGCTGCTGGACCCGGTGGCCTGGTGCCGCCAGTGCCTCGTCGAGGTGGAGGGCCAGCGCAAACCGCAGCCCTCGTGTGCGGTCGCCGGCACCGACGGCATGGTGGTGCGCACCCAGCACACCTCCGAAGAGGCCGACCGGGCCCAGCATCTGGTGATGGAACTGCTGCTGATCAACCATCCGCTGGACTGCCCGACCTGCGACAAGGGCGGCGAGTGCCCGCTGCAGAACCAGGCGATGAGCCACGGCCGCACCGAGACCCGCTTCGAGGAGGCCAAACGGGTCTTCCCCAAACCGATCAACATCTCCTCGCAGGTGCTGCTGGACCGCGACCGCTGCATCCTGTGCGCCCGCTGCACCCGGTTCGCCAACGAGATCGCCGGAGACGTGTTCATCGAGATGATGAACCGCGGTGCGCTGCAACAGGTCGGCATCTACGAGGACGAGCCGTTCGACTCCTACTTCTCCGGCAACACCGTGCAGATCTGCCCGGTCGGCGCGCTCACCGGATCGTCCTACCGGTTCCGGGCGCGCCCCTTCGACCTGGTCTCCACCCCCGGGATCTGCGAGCACTGCGCGTCCGGCTGCGCGCAGCGCACCGACCACCGGCGCGGCAAGGTGATGCGCCGGATGGCCGGTGACGACCCGGAAGTCAACGAGGAATGGAACTGCGACAAGGGCCGGTGGGCGTTCACCTACGCCCGGCAGCGCGACCGCATCACCACGCCGCTGGCCCGCGACGACACCGGGACGCTGACACCGACCTCCTGGCCCAACGCGCTGGCGCTGGCCGCCCGCGGCCTGGCCGCCGCCCACGGACGCACCGGGGTGCTGGTCGGAGGCCGGTCGACCGTCGAAGACGCCTACGGCTACGCCAAGTTCGCCCGGGCCGTGCTGGGCAGCGACGACATCGACTTCCGGGCCCGCCCGCACTCCGCCGAAGAGGCGGCGTTCCTGGCCGCCCGCATCGCCGGCACCGGCATCGACCTCGACTACCGGGCCCTGGAGACCGCCCCGGTGGTCGTGCTGGTCGGCTTCGAACCCGAAGAAGAATCCCCGATCGTCTTCCTGCGGTTGCGTAAAGCGGCCCGCAAGACCGAAACCCGGGTCTTTTCGATCGCGCCGTTCGCGGATCGGGGCCTGCAGAAGATGTTCGGCACGCTGATCCCCACCGCGCCCGGCGCGGAGGCCGCCGCGCTCGACGGCCTGCACGACGGCGAGCTCGGCGCCCTGCTGCGCAAGCCCGGCGCCGTGCTGCTCGCCGGGGAGCGGCTCGCGGTCAGCCCGGGCGGGTTGTCGGCGGCGGCGCGGCTGGCCGAGGCCACCGGGGCCCGGCTGGGCTGGGTGCCGCGGCGGGCCGGGGAGCGCGGCGCGCTGGAGGCCGGTGCCCTGGCCGGGCTGCTGCCCGGCGGCCGGCCGATGGCCGACCCCGACGCGCGGGCGCAGTTGGCGTCGCTGTGGGGTGAACTGCCGGAGCCCGCCGGGCGGGACACCGCCGCGATCCTGGCCGCGGCGGCAGGCGGGGAGCTGGGTGCCCTGCTGGTCGGCGGGGTCGAACCGGCCGACCTGGCCGATCCGGCCGCCGCGCTGGCCGCCCTGGACGCCGTCGGCTTCCTGGTCAGCCTGGAACTGCGGCACAGCGAGGTCACCGAGCGCGCCGACGTGGTGTTCCCGGTGGCGCCCGCGGTGGAGAAGACCGGCACGTTCGTCAACTGGGAGGGCCGATATCGCCGCTTCGGTTCCGCCCTGGCCGACACCGGCACGCTGTCGGACCTGCGGGTGCTCGACGCGATCGCCGACGAGATGGGTACCCCGCTGGGGCTGGCCGGCGCCGCCGACGCCCGTGACGAGCTGCAGCGGCTGGACCGCTGGGCGGGCCCCCGGGCCGCGGCGCCCGCCGAGGCAGCCGGCCCGACACCGCAGCCCGGTCGCGGGCAGGCGGTGCTGGCGAGCTGGCGGATGCTGCTCGACGCCGGCCGGATGCAGGACGGGGAGCCGAACCTGGCCGGCACCGCCCGCGCCCCGGTGGTGCGGCTGTGCGCCACGACCGCCGCCGAGATCGGCGCCGCCGACGGGCAGCCGGTGACGGTTTCCACCGCCGCGGGCGCGATCACCCTGCCGCTGGCCGTCACCGCGATGCCCGAACGGGTGGTGTGGCTGCCGATGAACTCCCCCGGCTCGGCTGTGCACCGCCAGCTCGGGGTGACCGCCGGGGCGACGGTTCAGCTCCACGCCGGAGAGGGGCGGGCGTCATGACCGGTTTCGGCAACGACGTGTGGTGGCTGATCATCGCCAAGACGCTGGCGGTCTTCGTCTACCTGCTGCTGACCGTGCTGTTCGCGATCGTCATCGAGCGGAAAGTCCTCGGGCATATGCAGATGCGGCCCGGCCCCAACCGGGTCGGGCCGGGCGGGTGGTTGCAGAGCCTGGCCGACGGGATCAAGCTCGCCCTCAAGGAGGGCATCATGCCCACCGACGCCGACCGGGTGATCTACACCCTCGCCCCGGTCATCTCGGTGATCCCGGCGATCACCGCGTTCGCGGTGATCCCGTTCGGGCCGCAGGTCAGCGTGTTCGGCCACCAGACCGCGCTGCAGCTCACCGACCTGCCGGTGGCGGTGCTGTTCGTGCTGGCCATGTCCTCGGTCGGGGTGTACGGGATCATCCTGGCCGGCTGGTCGTCGGGCTCCACCTACCCGCTGCTGGGCGGGATCCGGTCCACCGCCCAGGTGATCTCCTACGAGGTCGCGATGGGCCTGGCGTTCGCGGCGGTCTTCCTCTACGCGGGCACCATGTCGACCTCGGGCATCGTCGCCGCGCAGGACCGGGTGTGGTTCGCGTTCCTGCTGCTGCCCTCGTTCCTGGTCTACCTGACCGCCATGGTCGGGGAGACCAACCGCGCGCCGTTCGACCTGCCCGAAGCCGAGGGCGAACTCGTCGGCGGCTTCCACACCGAGTACTCGTCGCTGAAGTTCGCCATGTTCTTCCTCGGCGAGTACATCAACATGACCACGGTCTCGGCGGTGGCGGTCACCATCTTCCTGGGCGGCTGGCATGCGCCCTGGCCGGTCAACATGATCGACGGAGTCAACACCGGCTGGTGGCCGGTGCTGTGGTTCACCGCGAAGGTGTGGGGCCTGCTGTTCGTCTACATCTGGCTGCGGGCCACCCTGCCGCGGCTGCGCTACGACCAGTTCATGGCGCTGGGCTGGAAGATCCTCATCCCCACCGCCCTGCTGTGGGTGATGGCCGCCGCGGTGATCCGCAGCCTGCGCAACGACGGCTACCCGCACTGGACCCCGCTGCTGGCGGCGCTCAGCACCCTCACCGCGGTGGCGCTGGTGATGTTTCTGCACCGGCGGTTCAGCGCGGTACACGGCTACGCACCGCCCTCGCAACGGCGCGGTGTCCTCGACGCGCCGCCCCCACCCGCACCCGACGGCGGGTTCCCGGTGCCGCCGCTGCCCGGCGCGTCGGCCGGTCGGCGCGGTGCCGTGGTGAGCAAGGAGGAAGTCCATGGCTAAGTTCACCGACGCGCTCGCCGGGTTCGGCGTGACGCTGTCGACGATGTTCAAAAAGCCGATCAACGACGGCTACCCCGAGCAGAAGAAGCCCACCGCCAAACGCTTCCACGGCCGGCACCGCCTCAACCGCCACCCCGACGGGCTGGAGAAGTGCATCGGCTGCGAACTGTGCGCCTGGGCCTGCCCCGCCGACGCGATCTACGTGGAGGCCGCCGACAACACCGACGAGGAGCGCTACTCCCCCGGTGAACGCTACGGGCGGGTGTATCAGATCAACTACCTGCGCTGCATCGGCTGCGGCTACTGCGTGGAGGCCTGCCCCACCCGAGCGCTGACCATGACCAACGACTACGAGATCGCCGCGGACAACCGCGCCGACATGATCTGGGAGCGCGAGCAGTTGCTCGCGCCGCTGGAGCCGGGGATGACCGCTCCCCCGCACCCGATGCCGCCCGGCGCCACCGACAAGGACTACTACCTGGGCAACGTCACCGCGGACGGGTTGCAGGACAACCCGGACCTGTTCGCGATGCTCGACCGGGTTCGGCAGGGCCGGGCCTGATGGGTATCGTCGCCACGGTCGCGCAGGCCGCCGAACCGGTCACCCGAACCGGAACCGGTGAGGCGGTGACGTTCTGGCTGCTCGGTGTGCTCGCGGTGGTCGGCGCGGTCGGGGTGGTCGCCGCGGCCAAGGCCGTCTACTCCGCCCTGTTCCTGGCGATGACGATGCTGATCCTTGCGGTGTTCTACTTCGTGCAGGACGCGATGTTCCTCGGCGTGGTGCAGATCGTCGTCTACACCGGCGCGGTGATGATGCTGTTCCTGTTCGTGATGATGCTCATCGGGGTGGACTCCGCGGAATCGCTGGTGGAGACGCTGCGCGGGCAGCGGATCGCCTCCGTGGTGGCGGGGCTCGGGTTCGGTGTACTGCTGATCGCCGGGATCGGGGCAGGCGCAACCCATCTCAGCGCGCCGAGCGCCGCGGGCCCCGCCGCCGGGCAGGGCAACGTGGAGGGCCTGGCCGAGCTGATCTTCAGCCGCTACCTGTGGGCGTTCGAGTTGACCGGGGCGCTGCTGATCACCGCGGTGCTCGCGGCGATGGTACTGGCGCACCGGGAGCGGCTGGTCGCGCGGCCCACCCAGCGCGAGCTGTCGATCCGGCGGTTCCGGCACGGCGGGCACCCCACCCCGCTGCCGACCCCGGGTGTGTATGCCCGCCACAACGCCGTCGACATCGCGGCGCTGCTGCCCGACGGCTCGTTCGCCGAGCTCTCGGTGCCCTCGGTGCTGGCCCACCGCACGGTGGCCCGCTCGGGCGACGCCCGCCCCGCGGCCGGTTCGACCACCCCCGGTGAGGAGGATCCCCGTTGAACCCGAATAACTACCTCTACCTGTCGGCGCTGCTGTTCACCATCGGCGCCGCCGGAGTGTTGTTGCGGCGCAACGCGCTGGTGATGTTCATGTGCATCGAGTTGATGCTCAACGCGGTGAACCTGGCGTTCGTCACCTTCGCCCGCCACCACGGCCAGCTCGACGGTCAGGTGGTCGCGTTCTTCACCATGGTGGTCGCCGCCTGCGAGGTGGTGGTGGGCCTGGCGATCATCATGACCATCTTCCGTGCCCGCAGATCGGCTTCGGTCGACGACGTGAACCTGCTCAAGGGCTGAGGGCGCCGATGACATCCACGCTCAGTGCGCTGCTGGTGGCGCTGCCGTCGGCCGGAGCCCTGGTGCTGCTGTTGGCCGGGCGGCGCAGTGACCGCTGGGGGCACCTGCTGGGCTGCGCGACCGTCCTCGGCTCCTTCGGCATCGGGCTGGTGTTGCTGGTGGAGCTGCTCGGCCGCGACGCCGCCGATCGGGCGTTGCGCAGCACCCTGTTCAGCTGGGTGCCGGTCGCCGAGCTGCGGGTGGACTTCGGGCTGCTGATCGACCCGCTGTCGATCTGTTTCGTCCTGCTGATCACCGGGGTCGGCGCGCTGATCCACATCTACTCGATCGGTTACCTGGCCGCCGACACCGACCGGCGGCGCTTCTTCGCCTACCTCAACCTGTTCGTCGCCGCGATGCTGCTGCTGGTGGTCGCCGACAACTACCTGGTGCTCTACCTGGGCTGGGAGGGAGTCGGGCTGGCGTCCTACCTGCTGATCGGGTTCTGGTACGTCCGTCCCACCGCCGCGGCCGCCGGCAAGAAAGCGTTCGTCTCCAACCGGGTCGGCGACTTCGGCCTGGCGCTGGCGATGTTCGCGATGTTCGCCGCGTTCGGCACGCTGTCCTACGACGAGGTGTTCACCGCCGCGCCGGGCGCCTCCCGGGGCATGCTCACCGCCATCGGGCTGCTGCTGCTGCTCGGCGCGTGCGCCAAATCCGCCCAGATCCCGGTGCAGGCCTGGTTGTTCGACGCCATGGAGGGCCCCACCCCGGTCTCGGCGCTGATCCACGCCGCCACCATGGTCACCGCCGGGGTGTACCTGATCGTGCGGTCCGGACCGATCTTCGACCTGTCCGCCGACGCCCGGCTGGCCGTCGTCGTGGTCGGCGCGGCCACCCTGCTGTTCGGGGCGATCATCGGCTGCGCCAAGGACGACATCAAACGCGCCCTGGCGGCCTCGACGATCAGCCAGATCGGCTACATGGTGCTGGCGGCCGGACTGGGGGCCGCCGGTTACGCGTTCGCGATCCTGCACCTGCTCACCCACGGCTTCTTCAAAGCCGGCCTCTTCCTGGGCTCCGGGGCGGTGATGCACGGGATGAACGACGAACAGGACATGCGCCGCTACGGCGCGCTACGCACCTTCCTGCCGGTCACCTACATCACCTTCGGGATCTGTTATCTGGCGATCATCGGGGTGCCGCCGTTCGCCGGGTTCTGGTCCAAGGACGCCATCATCGAGGCCGCCCTGGCCGCCGGCGGGACGCGTGGCGCGGTGCTCGGCGGGGTGGCCGTGCTGGGCGCGGCCATCACCGCCTTCTACATGACCCGGGTCATGCTGATGACCTTCCACGGGCAGCGCCGCTGGACCACCGAACCGAGCGAAGTGAACGACGAACGCGCCCTGCAGCATCCGCACGAGGCGCCGCGGGTGATGACCTGGCCGATGATCGTGCTGGCGATCGGTGCCGCGTTCTCCGGGCTGCTGCTCGCCGGCGGCAGCACCCTGGCGCGCTGGCTGGAACCGGTCGTCGCCCCGCTGGGCGCGGTGGAGGTCGACCACGTCGTCCCGGCGTGGGTGAGCGGGGCGGTCACCTTCGCGGTGGTGCTGGCCGGGATCGCGGTGGCCTACCGGATGTACGGCACCCGCCCGGTGCCGGTGACCGCGCCCACCGACGTGTCGGCACTAACCGTCGCCGCCCGACGCGACCTCTACGGCGACGCCGTCAACGAAACCCTGCTGATGCGCCCCGGTGACGGCATGGCGCGCGCACTGGCCACCGCCGACGATGTGGCGGTGGACGGTTCGGTCAACGCCCTGGCCGCGCTGGTGCGCCGGATGTCGTCGTGGCTGCGCGGTCTACAGACCGGCTACGCGCGCACCTACGCGTTGACGATGCTGGCCGGCGCGGTCCTGCTGACCGCCGTGATCCTGGCGGTGCAGCTGTGATGACCGCTCCGTGGCTCTCCCTGCTCTGGCTGGTCCCGATCGCCGGCGCGGTACTGGTGATGGTGCTCCCCGCGGGCCGCCCGCAGCTGGCGAAGTACGTCGGGCTGGGCGTCAGCGTCGTGGCCCTGGCGGTCTCGCTGGTGGTCACCGCCGGCTTCGACACCGGCGGCGAGACCTACCAGTTCGTCGAATCCCATTCCTGGATCCCGTCGTTCGGTGCCGGCTACACCCTCGGTGTGGACGGCATCGCGGTGGTGCTGGTGCTGCTCACCACCGTGCTGGTGCCGCTGCTGCTGCTGGCCGGCTGGCATGACGGCGGGCAGCGGCGCCGCGGCGTGCACGCCTACGTCGCGCTGACGTTGACCGTGGAATCGATGGTGCTGATCTCCCTGGTCTCGTTGGACATCCTGCTGTTCTACGTGTTCTTCGAGGCCATGCTCATCCCGATGTACTTCCTCATCGGGGGCTTCGGCACCGGCGCCCGCCGCTCGCAGGCCGCCCTGAAGTTCCTGCTGTACAACCTCTTCGGTGGGTTGATCATGCTGGCCGCGGTGATCGGGGTGTATGTGGTCACCGCCCAGCACGGCACCGGCACCTTCGATTTCCGCACCGCGGTGGCCGCGTTCGCACCCGACTCCACCGCGGTGGACCCCGGCGTGCTCAAGGCGCTGTTCCTCGGGTTCATGTTCGCGTTCGCGATCAAGGCGCCGCTGTGGCCGTTCCACCGCTGGCTGCCCGACGCGGCGGTCGAGGCCACCCCGGCGTCGGCAGTGCTGATGATGGCGGTGATGGACAAGGTCGGCACCTTCGGCATGCTGCGCTACTGCCTGCAACTGTTCCCGGAGGCCTCCACCTACTTCCGGCCGGCGATCATCACGCTGGCGGTCGTCGGGGTGGTCTACGGGGCGCTGGTGGCCATCGGCCAGACCGACATCATGCGGCTGATCGCCTACACCTCGATCTCGCACTTCGGGTTCATCATCCTGGGCATCTTCGTGATGACCTCGCAGGGTCAGGCCGGCTCCACGCTGTACATGTTCAACCACGGCATCTCCACCGCCGCGGTGTTCCTGATCGCCGGGTTCCTGATCGCCCGGCACGGCGGGTCGCGTGCCATCGCCGATTACGGCGGCGTGCAAAAACGCGCCCCGGTGTTGGCGGGCACCTTCCTGGTCGCGGCGATGGCGACCCTCTCGCTGCCCGGGCTGGCCCCGTTCATCAGCGAATTCCTGGTGCTGATCGGCACATTCAACCGCTACTGGCTGGCGGCGGTGTTCGGCACGACCGCACTGGTGCTGTCCTCGATCTACATGCTCTGGCTCTACCAGCGGTTGATGACCGGTCCGGTGGCGCGCGGCACCGAACGGCTCGCCGACCTGGTGCCCCGCGAACTGGTGGTGGTCGCCCCGCTCATCGCGCTGCTGCTGTTCCTGGGCTTCTACCCCAAGCCGGTGCTCGATCTGATCAACCCGGCCGTCGCGCACACCATGACCACCACCGGCCACCATGACCCGCCGCCGCTGACCGCCGAGGGGCCGTGATGAGCACACCCAGCATCGAATACTCCGTGCTGCTGCCGCTGCTGATCGTGTTCGGCGCGGCGGTCGCCGGCCTGTTGGTGGAGGCGCTTGCCCCGCGCCGCTACCGCTACCCCGCCCAGGTGGCCCTGTCACTCGGCGGGCTGGTCGCCGCGCTCGTCGCGTTGACCGTGATCGCCGGCGGTGTCGAAACCTTCGGCCGCACCGCGTTGTTGGGTTCGGTCGCCGTCGACCGGCCGGTGCTGTTGATCCAGGGCGCGGTGCTGGTGGTGGCGATCATGGCCGTGATCCTCATCGCCGAACGCACCGCGGCAGCCCCCGCCCGCGTCGGAGTCAGCGCCGGCGCGGCCGGTCGCGGGCTGGACTCGTTCACCCCGCAGGGCGCGGCGATCCCGGGCAGTCCCGCCGAGCGGGTGGCGGCCCAAGCCGGGGTGATGCAGACCGAGGTGTTCCCGCTGACCCTGTTCTCGGTCGGCGGGATGCTGGTGTTCCCCGCCGCCAACGACCTGCTGACGATGTTCGTCGGGCTGGAAGTGCTCTCGCTGCCGCTGTATCT
Source organism: Mycobacterium sp. 1274756.6 (assembly GCF_001668625.1). Classification (GTDB taxonomy): domain Bacteria; phylum Actinomycetota; class Actinomycetes; order Mycobacteriales; family Mycobacteriaceae; genus Mycobacterium. Next base: position 1,491 of record NZ_LZLJ01000023.1, on the reverse strand, counting down.
GCTCTGCGGGCTCGCCCGGCACCGCCGGCTGATGTCGCAGGAGGCGGCGCTCAAATACTTCCTGCTGGGCGCGTTCTCCTCGGCGTTCTTCTTGTTCGGGGTCGCGCTGCTCTACGGGACCACCGGCACCCTGTCGCTGGCCGGGATCGCCGAGGCGATCGCCGACCACGGCGTGGACACGATGGCACTGCTGGGCGCCGCCCTGCTGGCGGTCGGGCTGCTGTTCAAGGTCGGCGCGGTGCCGTTCCACTCCTGGATCCCCGACGTCTACGTCGGCGCGCCCACCCCGATCACCGGGTTCATGGCCTCGGCGACCAAGGTCGCCGCCTTCGGTGCGCTGCTGCGGGTGGTCTACGTCGCGTTCCCGCCGATGCACGACCAGTGGCGCCCGGTTTTGTGGCTGGCGGCCATCGCGACGATGACGGTGGCCACGATCGCCGCGGTGAACCAGAGCGACGTCAAACGGATGCTCGCCTACTCCTCGGTGTCGCACGTCGGGTTCATCCTCACCGGGGTGATCGCCGCGATCCCGGCCGGCGTCTCGGCGACGGTGTTCTACCTGATCGCCTACAGCTTCTCGACGGTCGGGGCGTTCGCGATCGTCGGGTTGGTGCGCGGCGCCGACGGCGTCGAGGAACCCGATATGAGCCGCTGGGCCGGGTTGGGCCGCCGCTCCCCGCTGGTGGGGCTGATGTTTTCGCTGTTTCTGCTCGCGTTCGCCGGGATCCCGTTGACCAGCGGGTTCACCAGCAAGTTCGCGGTGTTCAAGGCGGCCGCCGAGGGCGGGGCGGTGCCGCTGGTGATCGTCGGGGTGGTGGCCAGTGGGGTCGCGGCCTACTTCTACGTGCGGGTGATCCTGCTGATGTTCTTCACCGAGCCCTCAGAGCAGACCCCGCAGGTGATGGTCCCGGGCGTGCTGGCCAAGGCCGCGATCGCGCTCTGCGCCGCGGTCACCGTGCTGCTCGGGGTGCTGCCGCAGCCGGTCTTCGACCTGGTGGACGCCGCGACCGCGTTCGTACGCTGAGCGCTCCCGCCGGGGGCCGGTTTATCCACAGTTGGGGGTTTGTCCACAGATTTGTCGGGCGGGTCGGTGTGGGCGGTGGTTGTGTCGGTCGGCGTTTTTAGCGTCGGGGGTATGGCTACAGCGATGACTCCGCAGGCGGCGCAGGACCAGATCCGCGCCGCCCTGGACGCCATCGACGCCGCCCACCAAGTATTGCGCCAGACCTCCTCGACGCTGGCAGACACCGCGTTTCGCCTCGACGTCGCCGAACGCCTGGAAACTCAGGAGCGGGTCAACCGCGGTCTGATGTATCGCTACTTCGACGAGCTGGCCGAACCCAGCCCCGAACGCGGCGCGGCCGATGCGATCCGCGCCGCCCTGTGGGAACGCCTCCACATCCCACCCCGAGAGATCACCCGCCGCTTCCGCCAAGGTGCCCGCATCCGGCCTCGGCGCTGCCTGACCGGACCGAAACTGCCCCCCGAACT
>NZ_LZLJ01000022.1 GCF_001668625.1 Mycobacterium sp. 1274756.6 | reverse complement strand
CGGTGCTGCTGGCAAAACTGAGCGCCTGCACCGATGTCCCCATCGGTTTCCCGATCGCCGGCCGCCAAGACCCCGCCCTGGAAAAACTAGTCGGATTCTTCGTCAACACCCTCGTACTCCGCGTGGACCTGACCGGAAACCCCACTGTTGCCGAACTTATCGAACAAGTCCGCCAAACAAGCCTCACCGCCTTCGAAAACCAAGACGTGCCCTTCGAAGTCCTCGTCGAACGACTCAACCCCGCCCGCTCATTGACCCACCACCCACTGATTCAGGTCATTCTGGCTTGGCAGAACTTCGCCGGCGACCCGGCCGCCACCTCGGCACTCGGCGACGTGCAGGTCAGTCCACTTGACTCCGGCACCCGCTCCGCCCGCATGGATCTGGTGATTTACCTCAAGGAGCGGTGGAGCGAAACCGGAACGCCTGCGGGTATTTACGGTGCCGTCGAATACCGCACCGATGTGTTTGATGCGGGGAGTATCGAAACGTTGGTGTCGCGGTTGGAGCGGGTGTTGGTGGCGATGGTGGCTGATCCGGGTCGGCTGGTGTCGTCGGTGGGTGTGGTTGATGAGGTGGAGTCGGCGCGTCTTGATGGGTTGGGTCATCGGTCGGTGTTGACCCGCCCGGTTGTGGGTGGGGTGTCGATTCCGGGGTTGTTTGGGGTGCAGGTGGTCCGGGCGCCGGGGGCGGTGGCGTTGCGGTGTGGGGGTGTGTCGTGGACGTATCAGCAGTTGGATGAGGCGTCGAATCGGTGGGCGCATCTGCTGGCCGAATACGGTGCTCGCCCGGGTGGGTGTGTGGCGTTGGTGGTGGAGCGTTCGGCGGTGGCGGTGGCTGCGGTGTTGGGGGTGTTGAAGACCGGGGCGGGGTATGTGCCGGTGGATGTGGGGTTGCCGGCGGGTCGGGTTTTGTTCATGTTGGCTGATGCGGCTCCGGTGGTGGTGGTTGCTGGTGGGCAGTGGGCGGGCCGGTTGGCGGGGTCTTGGCGGCCGGCGATCGGGAAACCGATGGGGACATCGGTGCAGGCGCTCAGTTTTGCCAGCAGCACCG
>NZ_LZLJ01000021.1 GCF_001668625.1 Mycobacterium sp. 1274756.6 | reverse complement strand
GAGCGCTGCTCGTCGACGACATCGTCACCACCGGCGCCACCGCGCGCGAGTCGGTGCGGGTGCTGCGGTCCCACGGGGTGCCCGTCGCCGCGGTGCTCGTGCTCGGCTTCGTCTGACAGTGGGCCGGACAGCGGGCCGGCCCGGGGCCCTGACCTGCGGTGTCAGCCCAGCCGGGCCGGCGGCGAAACGATCGGGCATCGGCTGGCCCAAACCGGTGGCAGACCGGCCCGGAATCGGGCTAACGTCGGGTCAGGTGGAGTAGCTCAAAGCGGCGCGCATCGCGCGCCCCACGACAGGAAAAGAGTTGGGCAGCATGGCACGGAAGACCGCGGAAATCGACCAACTTGACACCGGGACCGGCGCGCCGGTCGAGGGCGCGAAAGCCGAGGTGGTGGTGAAGGGACGCAACGTCGAGGTGCCCGACCACTACCGGGTGTACGTGTCGCAGAAGTTGGCCCGCTCCGAGCGGCTGGACCGCAGCATCTATCACTTCGACGTCGAGCTCAAGCACGAACGCAACCGCCGCCAGCGCAAGGCCTGCCAGCGGGTGGAGATCACCGCCCGTGGCCGCGGCCCGGTGGTGCGCGGCGAGGCCCGCGCGAACAGTTTCTACGCCGCGTTCGAGGCGGCGGTCGCGCGGCTGGAGAGCCGGCTGCGCCGCGACAAGAGCCGCCGCACCGTCTCCTACGGGGACAAGACCCCGGTGTCGGTGGCCGAAGCGACCGCGATGACGCCGCTGCCCGAACCGGGCCCGGACGCCTGGGAGCGCACCGACGCCCGCGCCGACGGCCACGAGCAGCACGACGGCCACGACCTCGCCGACGCCGGCCCGGGCCAGATCGTGCGGGTCAAGGAGTACGAGACCACCCCGATGGCCGTCGACGACGCGCTCTATGAGATGGAACTGGTCGGCCACGACTTCTTCCTGTTCCACGACAAGGAGACCGGGCGGCCCTCGGTGGTCTACCGCCGCCACGCCTACGACTACGGTCTGATCCAGCTGACCTGACCGACGGGCCGGCACCGGTTGGTCCTCTACGATGGTGGTCGCCCGGAACTCCAAATCCACGGGGGACACAAGCTGTGCTGAACAAGTTGCTGCGTCTCGGCGAAGGACGCATGGTCAAGCGGCTCAAGAAGGTCGCCGACCATGTCAACAGCCTCTCCGCCGACGCGGAAGGGCTCACCGACGCCGAGTTGCGGGCCAAGACCGACGAGTTCAAGAAGCGGATCGCCGACGGCGAGAGCCTCGACGACCTGCTGCCCGAGGCGTTCGCGGTGGCCCGCGAGGCGGCCTGGCGGGTGCTGAGCCAGCGCCCCTTCGACGTGCAGGTGATGGGCGCGGCGGCGCTGCACTTCGGCAACGTCGCCGAGATGAAGACCGGTGAGGGCAAGACCCTGACCTGTGTGCTGCCCGCCTACCTCAACGCCCTGGGCGGCGACGGCGTCCACGTCGTGACCGTCAACGACTACCTGGCCAAACGCGACGCCGAGTGGATGGGCCGGGTGCACCGCTTCCTGGGCCTGGAGGTCGGGGTCATCCTCGCCGGGCTCACCCCGGCCGAGCGGCGCGCCGCCTACGGCGCCGACATCACCTACGGCACCAACAACGAGTTCGGCTTCGACTACCTGCGCGACAACATGGCGCACTCGGTGGCCGACATGGTGCAGCGCGGCCACAACTTCGCCGTCGTCGACGAGGTCGACTCGATCCTCATCGACGAGGCCCGCACCCCGCTGATCATCTCCGGCCCGGCCGACGGCGCCTCGCACTGGTACACCGAGTTCGCCCGGCTGGCCCCGCTGATGGAGAAGGACACCCATTACGAGGTGGACCTGCGCAAACGCACCATCGGCGTGCACGAGGCCGGCGTCGAGTTCGTCGAGGACCAGCTGGGCATCGACAACCTCTACGAGGCCGCCAACTCGCCGCTGGTCAGCTACCTGAACAACGCGATCAAGGCCAAGGAGCTCTTCGTCCGGGACAAGGACTACATCGTCCGCGACGGCGAGGTGCTCATCGTCGACGAGTTCACCGGCCGGGTGCTGGTGGGCCGGCGCTACAACGAGGGCATGCACCAGGCCATCGAGGCCAAGGAGCGCGTCGAGATCAAGGCCGAGAACCAGACCCTGGCCACCATCACGCTGCAGAACTACTTCCGGCTCTACGACAAGCTGGCCGGCATGACCGGCACCGCCCAGACCGAGGCCGCCGAGCTGCACGAGATCTACAAGCTCGGGGTGGTGTCGATCCCGACCAACAAGCCGATGGTCCGCGCCGACCAGACCGACCTGATCTACAAGACCGAGGAGGCCAAGTTCCTCGCGGTGGTCGACGACGTCGCCGAGCGCCACGCCAAGGGCCAGCCGGTGCTCATCGGCACCACCAGCGTGGAGAAGTCGGAGTATCTGTCCCGCCAGCTCACCAAGCGGCGGGTGCAGCACAGCGTCCTCAACGCCAAGTACCACGAGCAGGAAGCCGCGATCATCGCCGAGGCGGGCCGCCGGGGCGCGGTCACGGTGGCCACCAACATGGCCGGTCGCGGTACCGACATCGTGCTGGGCGGCAACGCCGACTTCCTCACCGACCAGCGGCTGCGCGGCCAGGGCCTGGACCCGGTCGAGACCCCCGACGAGTACGAGGCCGCCTGGGACGAGCTGCTGCCCAAGATCAAGGCGGAGGTGGCCGCCGAGGCCGAGGAGGTCATCGAAGCGGGCGGGCTGTACGTGCTGGGCACCGAGCGCCACGAGTCGCGGCGCATCGACAACCAGCTGCGCGGCCGGTCCGGCCGGCAGGGCGACCCCGGTGAGTCCCGGTTCTACCTGTCGCTGGGCGACGAGCTGATGCGCCGCTTCAACGGCGCGATGCTGGAGAGCATGCTCACCCGGCTCAACCTGCCCGAGGACGTGCCGATCGAGGCCAAGATGGTCACCCGCGCGATCAAGAGCGCCCAGACCCAGGTCGAGCAGCAGAACTTCGAGGTCCGCAAGAACGTCCTCAAATACGACGAGGTGATGAACCAGCAGCGCAAGGTGGTCTACGCCGAGCGCCGCCGCATCCTGGAGGGGGAGAACCTCGCCGAGCAGGCCCACGACATGGTCGTCGACGTGATCACCGCCTACGTCGACGGCGCCACCGGCGAGGGCTACGCCGAGGACTGGGACCTGGAGAAGCTGTGGGAGGCGCTGAAAACGCTCTACCCGGTCGGCATCGAGCACACCGACCTGTTCGACCCCGACGCCGACGGCGACCCCGGCGAGCTGACCCGCGAGGAACTGCTGTCGGCGTTGCTCGCCGACGCCGACCGGGCCTACGCGAAGCGGGAGACCGAGCTGCAGGAGATCGCCGGCGAGGGCGCGATGCGCGAACTGGAGCGCAACGTGCTGCTCAGCGTCATCGACCGCAAATGGCGCGAGCACCTCTACGAGATGGACTACCTCAAGGAGGGCATCGGGCTGCGGGCGATGGCCCAACGCGACCCGCTGGTGGAGTATCAGCGCGAGGGTTTCGACATGTTCGTCGGGATGCTCGAGGGCCTCAAGGAGGAGTCGGTCGGCTTCCTGTTCAACGTGGCGGTCGAGGCCGCCCCCGCCCCGGCGGTGGCGCCGGTGGCCGCCCCCGACGGGCTGGCCGAGTTCGCCCAGTCCGCCGCCGGCGACCGGCAGCAGCCGGCACCGGCGTTGCACGCCAAGGGCATCGACGACGACAAGCCGCAGCTGACCTACTCCGGTCCCGCCGAGGACGGGTCCGCGCAGGTGCAGCGCGGCAACGGCCGGCCGGGCCAACCGCAGGGCGCCGGAGTCGGGACCGGCAGCCGGCGGGAACGCCGGGAAGCCGCGCGGCGGGCCAACCGCGGCACCAAACGACCCAAGTCGGCCAAGAAGCGCTGAGCGGCCCGGCCGGGCGGTCAGCCGATGTGCAGCGCCACCACCTGCCAGCCGGTCTCGGCCCGCTCGACCCGTCCGGCGATCGCGTGCACCCGTTCGCCGCGCCGGTAGGTGCCGAACACCTCCGCCGCCCGCGGCGGGTCGCCGGATCCGGCCGCCTGCACCCGCACCCGCTGCAACGCGGCGGTGGTGCCACCCGCCCCGCCGGTGGCCGTCGCGTGCGCGCCCGCGCGCAGCGACTCGAACAGCCCGGCGGCCAGCAGCGGGCGCAGGTGCTGCACCGGGCGGCGCCGGTCGAGGACCTCCAGGATTCGGCGCAGCGCGGCGTCGGCGAACCGGGCGGCCGGATGCAGTCCGGGCGCCGGGGCACCGCCGGTCGGCGGCGGCCTGCGGTGCGGCCTGCGGTGCAGCGGAGCCAGCGGCCGGTGCCGCGGCAGCGTCCGCGGCGGCGGCTCGTAGTCGACCACCGGCGCCACCGCCGGGTGGTCGGCGGGCACCGGAACGATGGGCTGGATCAACGTCGCCTCCCCAGGCTCGACCGGTTCGCACCGGTGGGGAACGGCGATGGTGGGCTCATCATCGCACGGCCGGCGGATCGGCGTGTACCCGCTCCACACCGCCGGGGGGCCGCCGGTTACGGTGACCCGACGAGTGTCTCCAGCCCGCCGGGGGCTGGGCTTGCAGGGGAGGACCAGTCGCACAATGGTGACCAGGTTGTCCGCATCCGACGCGTCGTTCTATCGGCTGGAGAACACCGCCACCCCGATGTACGTCGGCTCGCTGATGATCCTGCGCCGCCCCCGCGCCGGGCTGAGCTACGAGACCCTGCTGGCCACCGTCGAGGAGCGGCTGCCGCAGGTGCCGCGGTACCGGCAGAAGGTCCGGGAAGTCACGTTGAAGCTGGCCCGGCCGGTCTGGATCGACGACCCCGACTTCGACATCACCTACCACATCCGCCGCTCGGCGCTGCCGTCGCCGGGCAGTGAGGAGCAGCTGCACGACCTGATCGCCCGGCTGGCGGCCCGGCCGCTGGACAAGTCCCGGCCGCTGTGGGAGATGTACCTGGTCGAGGGCCTGGCGCAGAACCGGATCGCCATCTACACCCGCTCGCATCAGGCGCTGGTCAACGGGATGCGGGCGCTGGAGATCGGCCACGTCCTCGTTGACCGCACCCGGCGGCCGCCGGATTTCGGTGAGGACATCTGGATCCCGGCGCGCGAGCCGTCGGCCGGGGACCTGCTGTTGGGTGTGCTCGGTGACTGGGTGGCCCGGCCGGCGGCGTCGGTGGCGGCGGCGCGCTCGGCGGTGAGCGGGGTGGCCACCAACGCCGGGTATCTGGCCGACGTCGGCCGCGGCGCGGTCCACACCGCGCGCACCCTGCTGCGCGGCACCGCCCCCAGCAGCCCGTTGAACACCACGGTCTCGCGCAACCGGCGGTTCACCGTCGCCAGCGCCGACCTCGACGACTTCCGAAAAGTGCACGCCCGCTACGACTGTCACGTCCACGATGTGGTGCTGGCGGTGGTGGCCGGGGCGCTGCGCAACTGGCTGCTGTCCCGCGGTGAGCCGGTGGCGCCGACCACCACCGTGCGCGCGATGGCGCCGCTGTCGGTCTACCCCGCCGACGAATTCGGTTCCGCCGGGCCCAGTCAGGCGATCAGCGAGGTCGACCCCTACCTGGTCGACCTGCCGGTCGGGGAGGGCAACGCGGTGGTGCGGCTCTCCCAGATCGCCCACGCCACCGAAACCCACGCGCCGGCGGCGCAACCGGTGGCCGCGCGCACCATCTTGACCCTGTCCGGCTTCGCGCCATCCACCCTGCACGCCATGGGCATCCGGGTGGCCACCACCTACTCGGCGCGGGTGTTCAACCTGCTGATGACCAACGTGCCCGGCCCGCAAGCCCAGATGTATGTGGCCGGAACCAAATTGCTGGAGGCCTACGCGGTGCCGCCGCTGCTGCACAACCAGGTGCTCGCGATCGGGGTGACCTCCTACAACGGCCGGATGTACTTCGGGATCAACGCCGATCGGGAGGCGATGCGCGACGTCGAGATGCTGCCGGCGCTGCTGCGCGAGTCCCTCGACGAGCTGGTGGAGGGCGCCCGGTGAGCGCGGCGGGCGCGGCGGAGGTGCCCAAGAAGCTCTACCGGCGCGAATTGCGGCGCCTGCAGATCGAATTCGTCAAACTGCAGGGCTGGGTGCGCAAGACCGGGGCCCGCATCGTGGTGGTCTTCGAGGGGCGCGACGCCGCCGGCAAAGGCGGTGCGATCAAGCGCATCACCGAGCGTCTGAGCCCGCGGGTGACCCACGTGGTCGCGTTGCCCACGCCGACCGAGCGGGAACGCACCCAGTGGTACTTCCAGCGCTACATCGCCCATCTGCCCGCCGCCGGCGAGATCGTGCTGTTCGACCGCTCCTGGTACAACCGGGCCGGGGTGGAGCACGTGATGGGGTTCTGCACCGACGAGGAGCACACCCGGTTCCTGCGCCAGGCCCCGGTGTTCGAACAGCTGCTCATCGAGGACGGCATCCTGTTGCGCAAGTACTGGTTCTCGGTGTCCCAGCAGGAGCAGCTGCGCCGCTTCCAGGCCCGCCGCAACGACCCGGTGAAACGGTGGAAGCTCTCGCCGATGGACGTCGAGTCCGTCGACCGCTGGGTCGACTACGGGCGCGCCCGCGACCAGATGATGGCGCACACCGACACCTCGGTGAGCCCCTGGTATCTGGTGGAGTCGGAGATCAAACGCAACGCCCGGCTCAACATGATGGCGCACCTGCTGTCGACCATCGACTACCGCGACGTCAAGCAGCCCGAGGTGACCCTGCCCGATGAGCCGGTGCGCGCCGACCAGGTCCGCCCGCCCCGTGAGCTGTTCAACTATGTCGACGATCACGCCGCCGCGCTGATCCGGGCCGGCAGACGCGGCTAGGGTCGGCGCATGCGGGTGTACATCCCGGCCACCGTGGCCATGCTCGAGACGCTGGTCGCCGACGGGCAGCTGCGGCCGGTCAGCGGCACCGCGTTCGCGGTGACGCCCACGCTGCGGGAGGCCTACGCCAGCGGCGGCGACGACGAACTGGCCGAGATCGCCCTGCGCGACGCGGCGGTGGCCTCGCTGCGGCTGCTGGCCGGCGCCCAGGACGACCCCGGCACCCACCCACTGCGCCGGGCGGTGCTGGTCGCCGACGCCGAGGCCGTCGCCCGCCCCGATCTCGACGACGCGGTGGTGCGGCTGGCCGGGCCGGTGGCGCTGGACGACGTGGTGGCCGCCTACGTCGACAACGCCGAGGCGGAGCCGGCGGTGCGGGCCGCGGCGGCCGCGGTCGACCGGGCCGACCTGGGCGACGAGGACGCCGAACTGCTGGTCGGGGACGCCCAGGACCACGATCTGGCCTGGTACGCCACCCAGGAGCTGCCGTTCCTGCTGGAATTGCTGTGATCCGCGGCTGGCTAAAAAACCGTAACCTACGGTACCGTAGGTTGCTCATGGGGAAGAAATACATCAAGGTCCGCGCCCGCGTCGCCGACACGGTGCGGCCCAACGTGGCCGGCGCCGACCGGCGGCCGGGCTGGAATCTGGTGCGCACCATCGCCACCCGGATCACCACCCCGCTGCTGCCCGACGACTACCTGCGCCTGGTCAACCCGCTGTGGTCGGCCCGCGAACTGCGCGGCCGGGTGGTGGAGGTGCGCCGGGAGACCGAGGACGCGGCCACCCTGGTGATCAAGCCCGGCTGGGGTTTCGACTTCGACTACGCCCCCGGCCAGTACATCGGGATCGGGCTGCTCGTCGACGGCCGCTGGCGGTGGCGGTCCTACTCGCTGACCTCCACCCCGGTGACCGCGGGCGTGGAGGCCGGCGAGCGCACCATCACCATCGGCGTCAAGGCGATGCCCGAGGGGTTCCTCTCCAGCCACCTGGTCGGCGGGGTCCGGCCGGGCACCGTGGTGCGGCTGGCCGCCCCGCAGGGCAACTTCATCCTGCCCGACCCGGTGCCGGCGCAGCTGCTGTTCCTCACCGCCGGCTCGGGCATCACCCCGGTGCTGTCGATGCTGCGCACGCTGGCCCGCCGCGACCAACTCGGCGCCGGCGCCGACGTGGTGCACCTGCACTCCGCGCCCAGCGCCGCCGAGACCATGTTCGCCGCGGAGCTGACCGAGCTGACCGCCCGACACCCCGGCTACCGGCTGAGCCTGCGGGAGACCCGCACCGCCGGGCGCCTCGATCTGGCCGGCCCGGCGGCACTCGACGCCGCGGTGCCCGACTGGCGGCAGCGCCAGACCTGGGCGTGCGGGCCGCAGGCCATGCTCGACGACGCCGAACGGCTCTGGTCGGCGGCCGGCGTCGCCGACCGGCTGCACCTGGAGCGGTTCGCGGTGTCGCGGGCGGCGCCGGCCGGGGTGGGCGGCACGGTGACCTTCGCCCGCAGCGGCCGCAGCGTCACCGTGGACGGGGCGACCTCGCTGATGGAGGCGGGGGAGGGCGCCGGGGTGCAGATGCCGTTCGGCTGCCGGATGGGCATCTGCCAGTCGTGTGTGGTCCCCCTGGTCGAGGGACACGTGCGTGACCTGCGCACTGGGGCGGAGCACGATCCGGGCATGCGGATCCAGACCTGCGTCAGCGCGCCGTCCGGGGACTGCGTGCTCGACATCTGATCCGCTACCCGCTAGTAACCTACGGTGTCGTAGGTTACGCTGTCGTAGGTACGCGAAAGACGTTTTTCCGAGGAACCCGAGAGGAGGCGCGATGGCCATCACCGATCTGCCCGCGTTCGCGCATCTGAGCGATGACGACGTGGCGAACCTCGGCATCGAACTCGACGCCATCCGCCGCGACGTCGAAGACTCGCTGGGGGAGCGCGACGCCCGCTACATCCGGCGCACCATCGCCGCGCAACGACTGCTCGAGGTGTCCGGGCGGCTGCTGCTGGCGGCCAGCGCCAAGCGGTCGGCCTGGTGGGCCGGGGCGGCGACGCTGGGCGCGGCCAAGATCATCGAGAACATGGAGATCGGCCACAACGTCATGCACGGCCAGTGGGACTGGATGAACGACCCGGAGATCCACTCCTCGAGCTGGGAGTGGGACATGACCGGCGCGTCCAAGCACTGGCGGTTCACCCACAATTTCCAGCACCACAAGTACACCAACGTGATGGGCATGGACGACGACGTGGGCTTCGGCATGCTGCGGGTCACCCGGGATCAGCGCTGGCAGCGGTTCAACCTGTTCAACGTGGTGTTCAACACCATCCTAGCGGTCGGTTTCGAGTGGGGTGTCGGGCTGCAGCACCTGGAGATCGGCAAGATCTTCAAGGGCCGCGCCGACCGGCGGGCCACCCTGGTGCGGCTGCGGGAGTTCCTGACCAAGGCCGCCCGCCAGGTGGTCAAGGACTACCTGGCCTTCCCGGCGCTGACCGCGCTGTCCCCGGCGGCCACCTTCCGCTCCACCCTGACCGCCAACGCCACCGCCAACGTGATCCGCAACCTGTGGTCCAACGCGATCATCTTCTGCGGGCACTTCCCCGACGGCGCGGAGAAGTTCACCAAGGACGACCTGGAGCACGAGACCCGCGGCCAGTGGTACCTGCGCCAGATGCTGGGCAGCGCCAACATCGACGCCGGGCCGGCCATGCGGTTCTTCTCCGGCAACCTGTGCCACCAGATCGAGCACCACCTCTACCCCGACCTGCCCAGCAACCGGCTGGCCGAGGTGGCGGTGCGGGTGCGCGAGGTCTGCGACCGCTACGACCTGCCCTACACCACCGGGCCGTTCCTGGTGCAGTACGCCAAGACCTGGCGCACCATCGCCAAGCTCTCGCTGCCGGACCGCTACCTGCGGGCCACCGCCGACGACGCCCCCGAGACCCGCAGCGAGCGGATGTTCGCCCACCTGGGTCCGGATTTCGCCGCCGCGGGGCCGGGCCGGCGGCGCGGGCTGAAATCGGCGATCGCCGCGGTGCGCGCCCGTGGCCGGGCAAGCGGGCCGGCCGCGCCCGGGGCCGACGAGAGCCTGGCCGCCTGAGCCGAGCGGCTCAGTCCTCCCGCAGCGCCACCAGCAGCCGCCGGGCGGCGTCGACCCGGCGGGTGGCCGGGCCGGTCACCGTGTCCAGGGCGCACTCGGGGTCGGCGGGCGGGCCGAGATGCCCGCAGCCGCGCGGGCATTCGGTGATCACCTCGGCCAGGTCGGAGAACGCCAGCAGCACGTCGTCGGGTTCGACGTGGGCCAACCCGAACGACCGGATGCCGGGGGTGTCGATCACCCAGCCCCCGTCGGGCAACGCCAGCGCCACCGACGCGGTGGAGGTGTGCCTGCCCTTGCCGATCTCCGAGACCACCCCGGTGCGCCGGTCGGCGTCCGGCACCAGCCGGTTGACCAGCGTGGATTTGCCCACCCCGGAGTGGCCGAGCAGCACGGTGCTGTGGTCGGCCAGCACCCCGGCGACCGCGTCGAGGGGGTCGTCGAGGCCCGCGGTGAGCACCGTGAGGTCCAGGTCGGCGAACTGTTCCCGGATCGGGTCGGCCGGGGCCAGATCGGATTTGGTCAGGCACAGGATCGGGGTCAGGCCGCCGACGTAGGCGGCGATCAGGGTGCGGTCGACCAGCCCGGTGCGCGGCGGCGGATCGGCCAGCGCCATCACGATCAACAGTTGGTCGGCGTTGGCGACCACCACCCGCTCGGTCGGATCGGTGTCATCGGCGGTGCGCCGCAACACGGTTCGTCGCGGCCCGCGCCGCACGATGCGGGCCAGCGTGTCCGGCCGGCCGGACAGGTCGCCGACCACGTCGACGGTGTCGCCGACCACGATCGGGGTGCGGCCCAGTTCGCGGGCCCGCATCGCGGTGACGGTGCGCTGCGGGTCGCCGTCGAGCACACACCCCCAGCGGCCGCGGTCGACGGAGACCACCATCGCCGGGCGGGCGTCGGCGTGCTCGGGGCGGATCTTGGTGCGGGGCCGGGAGCCCCGCCCGGAGCGGACCCGGACGTCGGATTCGTCGTAGTCGCCGGGTCTCACCGACCCGGCCCGCCGTCGAGCATCCGGGCCCACAGGCCGGGGAAGTCCGGCAGCGTCTTGGCGGTCGTGGCGATGTCGTCGACCTGCACGCCGGGGACCCGCAGCCCCACGATCGCGCCCGCGGTGGCCATCCGGTGGTCGGCGTAGGACCGCCACAGCCCGCCGTGCAGTTCGGTGGCGGTGATGACCAGCCCATCGGCGGTCTCCTCGCAGCGCCCGCCGAGCCGGGTGATCTCGGTGCGCAGCGCCGCCAGCCGGTCGGTCTCATGCCCGCGCAGATGGGCGATGCCGGTGAGCCGGGAGACCGAACCCGGCGCGGCCAGCGCGGCCAGCGCCGCCACCGACGGGGTCAGTTCGCCGACCTCGTGCAGGTCGATGTCGAAGCCGTCGTAGCCGGGCGCGCCGGTGACCTCCAGGTGTGGGTCCGCCGGGTCGGTGTGGTGGCGCACGCTCGCCCCGGTGCGCGCCAAGATCGCGGTGACCGCCTCGACCGGCTGGATGCTCGTCGCCGGCCAGCCGACCAGCCGGACCGTGCCGCCGGTGACCACGGCGGCGGCCAGGAACGGCACCGCGTTGGACAGGTCCGGCTCGATCACCCAGTGCCGGGCGGCGACCGGTCCGGGTGCCACCCGCCAGCGGCGGGCGTCGGCGTCGTCGACCGTCACCCCGGCCTGCCGCAGCATGGTCACCGTCATCGCCACGTGCGGCGCCGAGGGCACCGTCGCGCCGGTGTGCTCGACGGTCAGGCCGTCGCGGAAACCGGCCCCCGACAGCAGCAGCCCGGAGACGAACTGGGAGGACGCCGAGGCGTCGATGGCGACGGCGCCGCCGGCCACCGCGCCGCGGCCGTGCACCACGAACGGCAGCCCGTCGCCCGCGATCTGCACGCCGAGCCGGCCGAGTGCGGCCAGCAGCGGCGCGATCGGGCGCACCCGGGCGGCCTCGTCGCCGTCGAAGGTGACCGCCGCGTCCCCCAGGGCCGCCAGCGGCGGCACGAACCGCAACACGGTGCCGGCCAGGCCGCAGTCCACCCGGGCGTCGGGGGGCGGGGCGATCGCACCGGCGACGGTGAGTTCGGTGGCGTCGCCGTCGACCCGCAGGCCCAGGGTGCGCAGCGCGGCGATCATCAGGTCGGTGTCGCGGCTGCGCAGCGCGCCGCTGATCGTGCACGGGTCCGCGGCGAGCGCGGAGAGCAGCAGCGCGCGGTTGGTCAGGGACTTCGAGCCGGGCACCCGCACCGTCGCGTGTACCGGCGTTGCCGGGCGGGGAGCGGTCCAGGGAGTCACGGCTCCATCCTGCCCTGTCGCCGGTTTCTGCCACCATGGACGGTGTGTGTGGACGATTTGCGGTGACCGTCGATCCGGCGCTGCTGGCCGCCCAACTCGACGCCGTCGACGAGACGACCGCCGCGGATCGCACCGCCCCGAATTACAACCCACGTAACTACAACGTCGCCCCCACCACCCCGATCGTCACCGTGGTGCGCCGCCACGGCGACCCCGAGCAGCCCCCCGACGAGCCCGTTGCCCTCGACACGCCCCGGGGCGCCGCGACCCGGCGGGTGCGGCTGATGCGCTGGGGGCTGGTGCCGCACTGGGCCAAGCCCGGTCCCGACGGCGCGCCGCAGACCACCCGGCTGCTGATCAACGCCCGCGCCGACAACGCCACCACCTCTCCGGCGTTTCGGGCGGCCACCAGAGCGCGGCGCTGCCTGGTGCCGATGGACGGCTGGTACGAGTGGCGCGCCGAGCCGCCGACCGCCGCGGCCGGGCGCGCCACCCGGGCCCGCAAAACGCCGTTCTACCTGTCGCGCACCGACGGCACACCGCTGATGATGGCCGGGCTGTGGTCGGTGTGGCGCGCCGACGAGCGGTCCGCACCGCTGCTCAGCTGCGCGATCATCACCACCGACGCGGTGGGCCCGCTCGCCGAGGTCCACGACCGGATGCCGCTGCCGATCGCCGAATCCGACTGGGACGCCTGGCTCGATCCCGACGTCGCGGCGGACCCCGCCCTGCTGGCCGGGGTGCCCGACGTGGCCGCGATCACCGCCCGCGAGGTCTCCACCCTGGTCAACAACGTCCGCAACAACGGCCCGCAGCTGCTGGACCCGCCCGAGCCGCGGCCCTGGCAACCGACGCTGCTGTAGTCCCCCCCGCCACACAGCGTCCGGCCCCCGGAACCGGGGCGGTTCCGGGGGCCGGACGGGGGCAGACGCAGGCTCAGGCCCGCTCCACCTCCACCATCTCGAAGTCGGCTTTCGCGGCGCCGCAGTCCGGGCAGCTCCAGTCCTCGGGGATGTCGGCCCAGCGGGTGCCGGGCTCGATGCCGTCCTCGGGCCAGCCCTTGGCCTCGTCGTACTCGAAGCCGCACTGCACGCAGACGAACAGTTTGTAGTCGCTCATCGGGTCACCTCCATGTCGTCGAAATCGATCTTTTCGCGGACCGCGCAGTCCGGGCAGGCCCAGTCCTCGGGGATCTCGGCCCAGGCGGTGCCGGCCGGGAAACCCTCCCGCGGGGCGCCGAGCGCCTCGTCGTAGACGTAGCCGCAGCCCGGGCAGCGGTAGGCGGCCATCAGGCCACCGCCGGGTAGCGGGCCAGCACCTTGTCGCGCACCCGCGGGTGGATGTTGGCCCGGGTGATGTCGCCGTCGTAGTGGTCGAGCACCCGGTGGTC
>NZ_LZLJ01000020.1 GCF_001668625.1 Mycobacterium sp. 1274756.6 | reverse complement strand
TCGCGACCATCTGCTTGGAGTACTTCAGCGCCCGCATCCGCTTGCGCGTCATCTTGGCGCCGACCACCTCGGGGTGGGGGTCGCCCACGCGTCGGGGGCCAGCGGCGCCACCAGGGCGTCGAGGGCTTCGCTTTCGGCATGCAGATCGGCGACGATCGGACCTGGGTCGGCCATCGGCACAGCTTAACGGCCCGACGTGCGGGTGGCCGACCGGCCGAACCCGGCGTGGCTGGCCAGGCCGAGCAGGTAGAACGCCGCGGCCGCGGGGACCAGCGCCGGGGCGCGCCCGTCGGCGGGCATCACCGAGGCAGCCGCGGCGATCGCGGTGACGAACGACACCCAGAACAGCGCGTCCTGCACGGTGAACACGTGCCCGCGCAGCGAGTCGTCGACGTCGATCTGCATGGCCGAATCGGCGCACAGCTTCACCGTCTGGCCGGCCATGCCCAGCAGGAAGCCGCAGCCCAGCAGCACCGGGATCTGCAGGCCGATGCAGGCCAGCTGGATGAGCGCGGCGGCGGCCAGCGCGCCGTTGCCGGAGGCATAGCGGCCCCAGCGGCGCACCAGCAGCGGGGTCGCCAGCGTCGCGGCGAACGAGCCGCCGCCGGCGGCCGCGCCGAACAGCGCCGCCATCCCCAGCCCGGCGACGCCCTCGGTGTCGACATGGCGCACCAGCATGAGGATGAGCAGGGTGTTGATCCCGAACGCCATCCGGTGCGCCACCAACCCCGACAGGGTGGCCGCGACGGTCGGGTAGCGGCCGAGTGCCCGCAGGCCGGCGGCCCAGCCGGTGGTCACCGCGAAGAACACCGACCGGTGCGGGGTGGGACCGTCGGGGCCGAGCGCGCGCGGCGGGAAGCGCAGCGCGAGCCAGAACGCCACCGCCACCGGCAGCGCCACGAGGAAGATGACCGTCGCCGCGCCCGCGTCGCCCGCCCCGAACAGTTGGCGGGGCAGCAGCATGAAGTAGGCGCCGAAGAAGGCGGCGACCGCCCCGGTGGCCACCGCGATCGAGTTCATCGTCACGACGTCGCGTCGCGGCACGACGTGGGGGAGGGCGGCGGACAATCCCGAGCTGACGAACCGGGTGAACCCGTTGGCGATCAGCGCCGTGCACAGCAGCGCGAGCTCCCCGGCGCCGACGGCCAACAAGAACCCGATCGCGACGACCAGCACCAGCCGCACCGCGTTGGCGGCGACCAGCACCACCCGCCGGTCCCAGCGGTCCAGCAGCGCCCCGGCGAACGGCCCCAGCAGCGAGTACGGCAGGAACAGCACCGCGAACGCGCCGGCCACCTCCCACGGGTCGGCCACCCGCTCGGGGTTGAACAGCAGCGCGCCGGCCAGCCCGGCCTGGAACAGCCCGTCGCCGAACTGGCTGGCGGCGCGCAGCTGCAACAGCCGCCAGAAATCCGGTAGGGCGCGCACCGATCGCCACAGCGTGAGGCGCGCGCGCGTCTGCATCACCGAACCTGCTTCCCGACGGCGGTGACACGGCGGACACCGGCCCCGACCACCGTACAAATTATTGGAATAGACCGAGCCGGTTCACCGCCCGCCCGGCGGCCGGGTGTCATGATGGGGAGGTGGCCCAGCCCGAAGACCCCGAGGACTACGCCGCGCCTGCTGCGCATCGCCTGCGGGCGGGGACGCTGCTGCTGGCCAACACCGATCTGCTGGAGCCGACCTTCCGGCGCAGCGTGATCTACATCGTCGAGCACAACGACGGCGGCACCCTCGGTGTGGTGCTCAACCGGCCCAGCGAGACCGCGGTCTACAACGTGTTGCCGCAGTGGGCGCGGGTGGCGGCCCGCCCCAAGACCATGTTCGTCGGCGGGCCGGTGAAGCGGGATGCGGCGCTGTGCCTGGCCACGATGCGCATCGGCGTGGACCCGGCCGGGGTGCCCGGCCTGCGGCACGTCACCGGCCGGGTGGCGATGGTCGATCTCGACGCCGAGCCGGAGCACATCGCCCCGCTGGTCGAGGGGGTGCGGATCTTCGCCGGGTACGCCGGCTGGACGATCGGCCAGCTGGAGGACGAGATCGAACGCGACGACTGGATCGTGCTGTCGGCGCTGCCCACCGATGTGCTCGCCGAGCCCGGCACCGACCTGTGGAGCCGGGTGCTGCGCCGCCAGCCGATGCCGCTGGCCATGCTGGCCACCCATCCGATCGACGTCAGCCGCAACTAGGCCGGGTCGGCCGCCGCGTCGGCGGTGCGCGCCAGGCGCGCGGCGATCACCGCGCAGACGATCAGCTGGATCTGGTGGAAGAGCATCAGCGGCAACATGGTGATCCCCACGGTGGCGGCCGGGAACAGCACCAGCGCCATCGGCAGACCCGAGGCCAGGCTTTTCTTCGACCCGCAGAACAGCAGCACGATGCGGTCGGCGCGGGAGAAGTCGGCCAGCTGCCCGGCCACCACGGTGATGCCCATCACCAGCGCGAGCAGCAGCGCGCTGACCACGGTCACCGCCACCAGCTGCCAGGGCGCCACCGTGCTCCAGATGTGCCGGGTCATCCCGATCGAGAACGCGGTGTAGACCACCAGCAGGATCGAGCCGCGGTCGACCACCCGGGTCAGCGCGGCGTGCCGGGCGATCCAGTCCGCCACCCACGGGCGCATCAGCTGACCGGCCAAAAACGGCAACAGCAGCTGCACCACGATGTCGCGGATCGCGGTGGGGTCCATCCCCGGCACCCCGCCGGTGTGCATCAACAGCATGACCAGCAGCGGGGTCACCACGACGCCGACGATGTTGGACACCGACGCGCTGACGATCGCCGCCGAGACGTTGCCGCGCGCGATCGAGGTGAACGCGATCGAGGACTGCACGGTCGAGGGCACCAGGCACAGGAACAACAACCCGGTGTAGAGGTCGATCGTCAACACCGTGGGCACCAGGCTGCGCGCGATCAGGCCCAGCACCGGGAAGACGACGAAGGTGATGGCCAGCACCAGCAGGTGCAGCTGCCAATGCCGCAACCCCTGCCACGCCTGGCGCGGCGAGAGCCGGGTGCCGTAGAGCCAGAACAGCAGCGCGATCGCGGCCTTGGTCGCCACCTCCAGCACATCGGCGGCGGCGCCCGAGGCGGGCAGCACGGTGGCCACCGCCACCGTCGCCAGCAACGCCAGCAGGAACTTGTCGATCGGAAGCGCCGACAGCCGCCGCAGCATGGCGCTCAGTGACAGGGCTGGATGCAGGCGGTGCAGCTGCCGCCGCAGCCACCGCCGGCAGCGGGTTGCGGCTGTCGGGCGGCGAAGCGTGCGGTGTGCCAGAGACCGGCGGTCACGGTGCCGGCCGCACCGACCACCCCGACGATCAGCACGACCAGCGCCGCGCTGCGGGGCGCCACGAACGCGGCCACCCCGCCGGCGGCCAGCATGCCGGCGGCGGCCAGCTGGGTCGGTGCCACGGCGCGCAGCACCTGCTGCACCGGGTCGCCGGCGTCGGCGTGGGTGAGCACCCACAGGCCGCGGGCCGCCACGGCGACGGCCGCCACGCAGCAGAGCACCCCGGCGATCAGCATGACCACCAGGATACGAGGCCGTACGTCAGTTGATCGGGGTGGGCTGGATGATCGGCTGGTTGGGCGGTGCGGCAGGCGGACCCGCGGTGGGGGCGGTCGGCGGTGTTCCGGGCCGGCTGGGCACCGCCCCGGGCGGCGCGGGGGCCGGGCCGGGAACCCCGGGACGGGTCTGCGGGACCGGGCCGGGCGGCTGGGCCGCCGCGGGCAGGCTGACCCGGAATCCGGTGACGATCGCGTCGGTGGCGGCGGCCTCGGCGATCGCGACCGACGCCGCGGTGGTCACCGCCAGCGACACCAGGTACCGGTCGGTGCCCGCGGTGGCCAGCACCGTCCGTCGGGCGGTGTTGAGCGTCATGTCGTTCTGCCGGTAGGTGCCCTCGATGCGGGCGGAGGGGAAACCGTTGGCGTTCTCCAGCGCCTGGTCGGTGGTGCGCCAAGCCGGCAGCTGCTGGGTTTTGACGTTGCCGTGGGCGATCGCTTCCGCCACGTCGAAGTCGCCGACCAGCTTGTAGACCACCAACTGGGCGTTGGAGGTGTAGATCGAGTCGGTGGAGCGGTCGGCGAGCACCACGAACGCGTCCGGGACATTGGGGTCGGGCACCTGCGTCCAGCCCTGCGGCACCGGCAGCGTGATGTCCAGGGCGTCGAAGCCGGCCGCGACCTGCGGCTGGAATTCCACCCCCTTGGCCTCGAGGAAGTCGCGCATGGTCTCCGAGTTCGCCGGGACCAGCGCCGGCCCGGGCGGCAGCGCCGCCGGGGCGGTGGTGGGCAGCACGGCCGGGCCCGCCGGGGGAAGCGCCGCCGGGCCGGCCGGGCTGTGCTGGGCCAGGGCGTCGGGGGTAACCGGGGCCGGGGACGGGGCGGGGACGACCGGGTCGGCGGCCGCGACGCCGCCGCCGAAGCCGACCGCGACGGCGGTGACCGCCGCCAGGACCGACCAACGGCGGGTGCTGCGCGTGCTGGTCATCGATCCTCCCCACCAACTACCCGGTACCAGGTCCGAAACGCCTGTGCAGCCGACCCTAAGCACCGGCACCGGACCGACTCCAGCGGCGGAACACAGCTGGTATCAACCCGGGACCGTCTGCTGACCGCCCCGCAACCCAACCGAGACCACCGCAACCGATTCGAGGCGACCGGAGCCCCCCGACGCGGGCTTATACCCTGTTGGACGTGACCGAGCCGTCGACCACCGCCCCGGACCGCAGCCGCGACGACGATGCGGCGGCCCCGCCGCACCGCTACACCGCGGCGCTGGCCAACCGGATCGAAGGCGACTGGCAGCAGGAGTGGGCCCGGCGCGGCACCTTCCACGTCGCCAACCCGGTGGGCGAGCTGGCGCCGGCCGACGGCGCCCCGCTGCCCGGGGAGAAGATGTTCGTCCAGGACATGTTCCCCTACCCGTCCGGGGAGGGGCTGCACGTCGGGCATCCGCTGGGTTACATCGCCACCGACGTCTACGCCCGGTATCACCGGATGACCGGCCGCAGCG
Source organism: Mycobacterium sp. 1274756.6 (assembly GCF_001668625.1). Classification (GTDB taxonomy): domain Bacteria; phylum Actinomycetota; class Actinomycetes; order Mycobacteriales; family Mycobacteriaceae; genus Mycobacterium. The sequence continues at coordinate 27,342 of NZ_LZLJ01000020.1, read as the reverse complement.
TGCTGCACGCATTGGGCTTCGACGCGTTCGGGCTGCCCGCCGAGCAGTATGCGATCCAGACCGGCACCCACCCGCGGACCCGCACCGAGGCCAACATCGTCAACTTCCGCAGGCAGGTGGGCCGGCTCGGCTTCGGCCACGACACCCGCCGCAGCGTCTCCACCACCGACGTCGACTTCTACCGGTGGACGCAGTGGATCTTTCTGCAGATCTACAACGCCTGGTTCGACGAGCGGGCCGGCAAAGCCCGGCCGATCGCCGACCTGGTGGCCGAATTCGAGTCCGGCGAGCGCACTCTCGACGACGGCCGGGACTGGTCGGCCCTCGATGCGGGGCAGCGGGCCGACGTCATCGACGGGCAGCGCCTGGTCTACCAGGCGGACTCGATGGTCAACTGGTGTCCGGGTCTGGGCACCGTGCTGGCCAACGAGGAGGTCACCCCGGAGGGCCGCAGCGAGCGGGGCAACTTCCCGGTTTTCCGGAAACGGTTGCGCCAGTGGATGATGCGAATCACCGCCTACTCCGAGCGGCTGCTGGAGGATCTCGACGTGCTGGACTGGCCGGAAAAGGTCAAAGCCATGCAGCGCAACTGGATCGGCCGCTCGACCGGCGCGGCGGTGCTGTTCGGCAGCGACGCCGGCGACATCGAGGTGTTCACCACCCGACCCGACACGCTGTTCGGCTCGACGTACCTGGTGCTGGCGCCCGAGCACCCCCTGGTGGACGAACTCACCGCGGCGGACTGGCCCGAGGGCACCGATGGGCGCTGGACCTACCGGGCCGCGGACCCGAAAGCGGCGGTGGCGGCGTACCGCTCGGCGATCGCGGCGAAGTCGGACCTGGAGCGCCAGGAGAACAAGACCAAGACCGGGGTGTTCACCGGCGCCTACGCCACCAACCCGGTCAACGGCGCCCGGGTGCCGATCTTCGTCGCCGACTACGTTCTGATCGGTTACGGCACCGGCGCGATCATGGCGGTGCCCGGCCACGACCAGCGGGACTGGGAGTTCGCCACCGAGTTCGGTCTGCCGATCGTGGAAGTGATTTCCGGCGGGGACATCTCCGAGGGCGCCTACGCCGGCGACGGCACCCTGGTGAACTCCGACTACCTCGACGGGATGAGCGTCGAGGACGCCAAAACCGCTGTGGTGGAACGGCTTGCGGCCGGCGGCCGCGGCGACCGGCGCGTGCAGTACAAACTGCGGGACTGGCTGTTCGCCCGGCAGCGGTACTGGGGTGAGCCGTTCCCGATCGTCTACGACGCCGACGGCCGGCCGCGCCCGCTCGACGACTCGGCGCTGCCGGTGGAGTTGCCCGACGTGCCCGACTACTCACCGGTGCTGTTCGACCCGGACGACCCGGCCAGCGAGCCTTCCCCGCCGCTGGCGAAAGCCACCGACTGGGTGCACGTGGACCTGGACTTCGGTGACGGCCTCAAGCCCTACACCCGCGACACCAACGTGATGCCGCAGTGGGCGGGCAGCTCCTGGTATCAGCTGCGCTATATCGACCCGCTCAACCCGGATGAGTTCTGCGCCAAGGAGAACGAGGCGTACTGGATGGGGCCGCGGCCCGCCGAGCACGGCGCCGCCGACCCGGGCGGGGTGGACCTCTACGTCGGTGGCGTCGAGCACGCCGTGCTGCACCTGCTGTATTCGCGGTTTTGGCACAAGGTGCTGCACGACCTGGGGCACGTCACCTCGCGTGAGCCCTACCGCCGGTTGGTCAACCAGGGCTACATCCAGGCGTACGCCTACACCGACCCGCGCGGCAGCTACGTGCCCGCCGATGAGGTGATCGAACGCGACGGTGCGCACTACGTCGTGGGTGCCGACGGGGAGGTGCCGGTCCGCCAGGAGTTCGGCAAAATGGGCAAGAGCCTGAAGAACTCGGTGTCGCCGGACCAGATCTGCGACGACTACGGCGCGGACACGCTGCGGGTGTACGAGATGTCGATGGGCCCGCTGGAGGCGTCGCGGCCGTGGGCCACCAAGGACGTCATCGGCGCGCACCGCTTCCTGCAGCGGGTGTGGCGACTGGTGGTCGACGAGGAGACCGGCGCCAACCGGGTCGCGGAGCACGAGGCGCTCGACGACGCGACACTGCGCGCCATGCACCGCACGATCTCCGGGGTGACGGAAGACTTTGCGGCGCTGCGGAACAACACCGCGGTGGCGAAACTGATCGAATACACCAACCACCTGACCAAGGAGTCGGTCAGCGCACGCGGCGCGATCGAGCCGCTGGTGCTGATGCTGGCCCCGCTGGCCCCGCACGTCGCCGAGGAGTTGTGGCGGCGGATCGGGCACGACACCCCGCTGGCACACGGCCCGTTCCCGGTCGCCGACCCGGCCTACCTGACCGTCGACGAGGTGCAGTACCCGGTCCAGGTGAACGGCAAGAAGCGGGGGCTGATCACCGTTGCGGCCGACGCGGATTCGGCGACGTTGGAGGCCGCGGCGCTGGCCGACGAGAAGGTCGCCGCGTTTCTGGCCGGGGCCAGCCCGAGGAAGGTCATCGTGGTGCCCGGTCGGCTGGTCAACCTGGTGGTCTAGCGGGCTGGTGGTCTAGCGGGGCCGCACCACGATCTCGTGGACGTGCCCATCCGGCGGCGTCGCGACCGCCTCGGCCACCAGGTGCGCCACCGTCTCCGGACGCAGGAACCGGTCCGGGTCGTACTCGCCGCCTTCGTAGGCGACCAGCCCGCGCTGCATCGCGCTGTCGGTGCGTCCGGGATGCACCGAGGTGACCCGCAGTGTCGGCTCGTCGGCGCGCAGCGAGTCGGCGAACGAGCGCAGCGCGAACTTGCTCGCCGAGTAGGACGCCAGCCCGGGTGAGGACCGGAACCCGGAGCCGGAGTTGATGAAGACCACCTGGCCTTCGGCGGCGCGCAGCGCGGGCAGCGCCGCCAGCGTCAACGCGACCGCCCCGATCACGTTGACCGCCATGGTGTCTCGCCATTGCTCCACGGTGGATTCGGCGACCCGCGCGGGCAGCGCCACCCCGGCGTTGTGCACCAGCACATCGAGGCGGTCGGGCAGCCGGGTGTCGGCGGCGATGGCGGCGGTGTCGTTGAGATCCATCGGCCAGGTGGTGGCGCCCAGCTCGGCCGCCACCCCGGCCAGCCGGTCGGAGGGCCGCCCGGGCAACAGCAGGTCGTGGGTGGGGGCCAGCGCCCGGGCGATGGCGGCGCCGATGCCGGCGCTGGCGCCGGTGATCAGTGCGGTGGGCATCGGCTCGCTCAGCCCTGGTTCGCGTCGGGCCCGGCGGGCGGCACCGTCGGGGGGTCGCTGCGGACCGGATCGGCGGCGGCGAGCCGCTCCAGCGGGGCCAGCGCCCTGGTCAGCGCCTCGCGTTCGGCGGTGCTGAGCTGGTCGAGCATCCCGGCCAGGGAGGCCTGCCGATTGCTCAGCGACTCCTGGTGCACCGCGAGCCCCTCCGGGGTGATGTCGACCAGCACCGCCCGCAGGTCCGACGGGTCGCGGGAGCGTTTCACCAGTCCGATCTTTTCCAGCCGGCGGATCGCCACCGTCGTGGTCGGCGTGCGGACCCGTTCGTGGGCGGCCAGCTCGGTCATCCGCATCGGGCCCTGGCACAGCAGCGTGTAGAGGATCGACAGTTGGGCGAGGGTGAGGTCACCGGTGGCGTCGCGGCTGGTGCTGGTGTCGCCGCGGCGCAGGATGGACACCAGCTTGGTCAGGGCCCGGTGGAGGCCCTCCGCCAGCTCCGCCACCTCCGGTGGGGCGGCATCGCTCGTCGCCATAATTCGCCAGTCTAACGTGTTGGGTATTCCGGCAGGTCAGAGAACCTGCGAGAGGAAGCGCCGCAGCCGGTCGGTCTGCGGATCGGTGAACAGGCGTTCGGGGGGACCGGATTCCACCACTTCGCCGTGGTCGATGAAGACCAGCCGGTCGGCGGTCGAGCGGGCGAAGCCCATCTCGTGGGTGACCACCACCATCGTCATCCCGTCGGCGCCCAGGTCGGCGATGAGGGCCAGCACGCCTTTGACCAACTCCGGGTCCAGCGCCGAGGTCGGCTCGTCGAAGAACATCAACTGCGGTGACATCGCCAACGCGCGCGCGATCGCCACCCGCTGCTGCTGCCCGCCGGAGAGCGCGCCGGGCCGCACGTCGGCCTTGCCCTTCAACCCGACCCGGTCCAGCTGCCGCAACGCCAACTCCCGGGCCGCGTCCGAAGGAAGGCGCAGTAGCCGGCGCGGTCCGAGCATCACGTTGGCCGCCACCGAGCGGTCCGGGAACAGGTTGAACTGCTGGAACACCATGCCGATCCGGCGACGCAGCAGATCGGGGTCGTCGCCGAGGACCGAGCGCCCGTCGAGCAGGATGTCGCCGCGGTCGGGCTCGTGCAGCCGGTTCAGCGCCCGCAACAGGGTCGACTTGCCCGAACCGGACGGCCCGATGATCGCGGCGGTGCTGCCGGCGGGCACCTCCAGGTCGATGCCGCGCAGCACCGGCTGACCGCCGAGGGACAGGTGGATACCCTTGGCCGCCAACGATACTGCCGTGCCGGTCATGTCATCTCCTGCCCGGCGGACAGGGTGATCAGCTCACCGCGGCGGCGGGTGGGGCGGCCCTGCCGCATTCGGGTGTCGATCACGTTGACCAAATGGGTGAGCGGCACCGTCAGAGCGAGGTAGAACAGACCGGCCGCCACCAGCGGGGAGAGACTGCCGGTTTGGGCGTTGAGGTCGCGGCCGACCTGGAACAGCTCGCGCTGACCGACCAGCAGGCCCAGGAAGTACACCAGCGCAGAGGCTTTCAGCAGCGCGATGAACTGGTTCATCAGCGCCGGGAGCACCCGCCGGATGCCCTGCGGCACCACCACGAGCCGCATCGCGGCGGGGTAGGAGAAGCCGAGTGCGCGCGCCGCCTCCAGCTGTCCCGGCTCGACGCTCTGGATCCCGGACCGGAAGATCTCACCGACGTAGGCGGCGGCCATCAACCCCAACGCCAGAATGCCCAGCGGGTAGGGGTTGTTATTGGTCACGCCGCTGGCCACCGGGCCGAGACCCAACCCGATCAGCAGGATGATCACCACCTCCGGCAAGCCCCGGAAGATGTCGGTGTACACCCGGGCCGGCCAGCGCAGCCAGCGCCGCCGGGACAGTCCCGCCACCGCCAGCGCCATGCCCAGCACCACGCCGATGGCCGCCGCGCTGACGGTCAGGATGAGCGTGTTGGGCAGGCCGGTGGTCAACAGCACCGGAACGGCCTGCCGGTACATCTCCCAGTCGAGGAAGGCGGCACGCAGCCGACTCAGGGTGGAGGCCGGGGCGGCCGCGGCCGCGGGGGGACGCTGCGGGTGCTCGGCGGCGATGGCCGCGAAGTCGGGCAGCTTCGGTGCCGGGGCGGCGCGGGAGCCGGGCTTCCAACCGGGCGGCAGTTCGCGGGGCACCCACTCGGAATACAGTCGCGCCCAGGTGCCGTCGGCGATCACCGCGTCGAGCCCGGCGTTGAGCGCGTCGATGAGCGGCCGGTTGGTCTGGGCCACCGCCCACGCGACGAAGGTGTCGACGCTGATCGTGTTCGCGGTGATCACCGCGGGATCGCCGGGCTGCACGAGTTGGCGGGCCTGACTGGCCGGGGCCACCCAGGCGTCGATCTGGCGGGATTTGAGGCTGGCGTAGACGGTGTTGAAGTCGGGGAATTTGACCGGTTGCAGGCCCAGGACGTCGACGACGTAGGCGTCCTGAATGGTGCCCTGCACCACCCCGATCCGGTCGGCGGCGGTCAACTCGTCCATCCCGGCCAGCGGTGAGCCGGGCGGCACCACCAGCGAGTAGTAGCCGAAGTCGTAGCCGTTGGTGAAGTCCACGGTGCGCCGCCGGGCGTCGGTCGCCGCGACCGACGCGGAGGCGACGTCGAAGCGGCCCGCTGCGACCTGCGCCAGCAGGCCGGAGAAGTCGGTGCCGACGAAACTGACTCGCAGCCCGAGCTTTTCGGCGACCGCGCGCAGTAGCTCGTCGTCGAAACCGCTGTACCGGCCGGCGGCATCGATGCAGCTGGTCGGCGGGGCGTCGGAGAGGGTGCCGACGGTGAGCGTGCCGGGCACGGCCAGCCGTAGCGCGCCGACGTCGACGTCGGCCAGCGCGGCGGCGGTGGCCGTGGTGTGGGTGTCGCGGTCGGGTAGGCCCGGGGTGTTGGTGAGGTTCGCCGGCAGCGGGGCGGCGCTGTCGGGCCCGGGTGGGGCGCACTGGTCGGGTGCCGCCGATGCCGGCGCGGCCCAGGACAGTGCGGCCAGCGTCAGCAGCGCCGCGATCAGGACGCGCATGCGGTCACCGGGCGTCGCGCCAGCGGCACAGGGCGGCCGCACCCGAGAGGTCGTAGTCGGGTCCGGCGGTCGCGACGGTGAACAGCGTGACGCCGGCGTCGGCGAGCGTCTCGGCCTCGGCCACCAGGGCGGCGGTGTCGCGGCTCCCGGTGTCCCCGCCGACCGCCGCGGACCATTCGATCGCGGCCGGGTCGCGGCCGACCGCGGCGCAGTGTTCGTCGAGCACGCTCACCTTGCGCCGATGGGTGTCGGGGTCGGCGAAGCTGTGCCAGATGTCCGCGTACTCGGCGACCAGCCGCAGGGTCTTGCGTTCCCCGTCGCCGCCGATGAGCATCGGCAGGGTGCGGGTGGGTGGCGGGTTGAGCTGCTGCAGTCGGCCGGTGATGCGCGGCAGGGATTGCGCCAGCGCGTCCAGGCGGCTGCCCGGGGTGCCGAACTCGTAGCCGTACTCGCGGTAGTCGCGGCGGTTCCAGCCCGCCCCGATGCCCAGGATCAGCCGGCCGTCGGCGATGTGGTCGACGGTGCGGGCCATGTCGGCGAGCAGGTCGGGATTGCGGTAGGAGTTGCAGCTGACCAGCGCGCCGATCTCGATCCGGGAGGTCTGCTCGGCCCAGGCGCCCAGCATCGTCCAGCACTCGAAATGCGGACCGTCGGGGTCACCGTAGAGCGGGAAGAAGTGGTCCCAGTTGAAGGCGATGTCGACGCCGAGATCCTCGCAGCGGGCCACCGCATCCCGAAGCAGGCCGTAGTGCGGGGCCTGCTCGGGCTGCAGTTGCACGCCGATGCGCAGCGGGCGGGCGGGTCGGCTCATACCCCGACTCTACGAGCCGGGTGCAACCCTGCCGGTGTGCCGCCCGCCGCGCCGACGCGTTGGGTCAGCCGACAGGTCAGCCGATGATGAACTCTTCGAGCTGCGCCCGGGCGACGTCGTCCGGGAGCTGCTGCGGCGGGCTCTTCATCAGGTAGGCCGAGGCCGGCACGATCGGGCCGCCGACGCCGCGGTCCTTGGCGATCTTGGCGGCGCGCACGGCGTCGATGATCACTCCGGCGGAGTTCGGCGAGTCCCACACCTCGAGCTTGTACTCCAGGTTCAGCGGCACGTCGCCGAACGCCCGGCCCTCCAGGCGCACGTAGGCCCACTTGCGGTCGTCGAGCCAGCCGACGTGGTCGGACGGGCCGATGTGGACGTCCTTGGTCTTGAATTCCCGCTGCAGGTTGGAGGTGACCGCCTGGGTCTTGGAGATCTTCTTCGACTCCAGCCGCTCGCGCTCCAGCATGTTGAGGAAGTCCATGTTGCCGCCCACGTTGAGCTGCATGGTGCGGTCGAGCTGCACCCCGCGGTCCTCGAACAGCTTGGCCATCACCCGGTGGGTGATGGTGGCGCCGATCTGGCTCTTGATGTCGTCGCCGACGATCGGCACACCGGCGTCGGCGAACTTCTTGGCCCACACCGGGTCGGAGGCGATGAACACCGGCAGCGCGTTGACGAAGGCCACACCGGCGTCGATGGCGCACTGGGCGTAGAACTTGTCGGCCTCTTCCGAGCCCACCGGCAGGTAGGAGACCAGCACGTCGACCTCGGCGTCGCGCAGCGCCTTGACCACGTCGACCGGGTCGGTGTCGGAGAGCTCGATGGTGTCGGCGTAGTACTTGCCGATGCCGTCGAGGGTCGGGCCGCGCTGCACGATCACGTCGGTCGGCGGCACGTCGGCGATCTTGATGGTGTTGTTCTCCGAGGCGAAGATGGCCTCGGACAGGTCGAAGCCGACCTTCTTGGCGTCGACGTCGAACGCGGCGACGAATTTGACGTCGCGCACGTGGTAGGCGCCGAACCGCACATGCATGAGGCCGGGAACCGTGGCGGTCTCCTCGGCGTCGCGGTAGTACTGGACGCCCTGGACCAGCGAGGCTGCGCAGTTACCGACGCCGACAATGGCGACCCGCACCTCCGACGACGCACCTGCGCCGGTTTGCTCACTCATGGACGTTCTCCTTCTCCTACCTACTGTGGTGCGGCCGGTTGATTGGTCGACCGTTGCTTTTGGTGTTGTGGCTAGGGCTGTTCGGTCTGGCCCTGTGCGACCCGTTCGGCGGCGATGAGCTCGTTGAGCCATCGCACCTCGCGTTCACTCGACTCCAGCCCCAGTTGGTGCAGCTGGCGGGTGTAGCGATCGAACGAGCTGCTGGCCCGCGCGACCGCGTCGCGCAAACCTTCCCGGCGTTCTTCCACCTGGCGGCGACGGCCCTCGAGGATGCGCATCCGCGCCTCCGCCGGGGTGCGGTTGAAGAACGCCAGGTGCACCCCGAAGCCGTCGTCGGTGTAGTTCTGCGGGCTGGTGTCGGCCACCAACTCGGAGAACCGCTGTCGGCCGGCGTCGGTCAGCTGGTAGACGCGGCGGGCGCGGCGCACCGGGGTGCCCGCGGGTGCCGCATCCTCGGCGATCAAGCCGTCGGCTTGCATGCGCCGCAGCGCCGGGTAGAGCGAACCGTAGGAGAAGGCGCGGAACGCCCCCAGCAGGCCGGTGAGCCGCTTGCGCAGTTCGTAGCCGTGCATGGGTGACTCGAGCAGCAGGCCCAGGATGGCCAGTTCGAGCACGAGTCACCTCCCTGATTTACTCTTTTGCGGCCGTCTGACGATCCGGCCCGACAGTACCGGCAATAGTATCGCCCCGATATATTTTTTGTCATATCGGGGACATAACCGGGTTCGGGCCGCCGCCGGCCGGCCCAGCGGGAGGGAGGTGGTTGTGCGCCCGGTCCGCGACGCCCCGAGCGGGCAGAACGGTCGTCACGGCGCGGTCGGCCAGATCAGGTCGTACTCTGGTCTGCGTGCGACTGCAGCGACAGGTGGTGGATTACGCGCTACAGCGCCGAGCGCTGTTAGCCGAGGTGTATTCCGGGCGGACGGGCGTCTTCGACGTCTGCGACGCCAACCCCTACCTGCTGCGTGCCGCGAAGTACCACGGCAAGACCAGTTCGGTGAGTTGCCCGATCTGCCGCAAGGAACAACTGACGCTGGTGTCCTGGGTGTTCGGCGAGCACCTCGGTGCGGCGTCGGGGTCGGCGCGCAGCGCCGAGGAGTTGGTGCTGCTGGCCGCCCGGCACAGCGAGTTCTCCGTCCACGTGGTGGAGGTCTGCCGGACCTGCAGCTGGAATCACCTGGTGAAGTCGTACGTGCTCGGAGCGGCACGGCCGCCGAGGGGTTCGCGTACCCGGACCGCGCGCAACGGGGCCCGCACCGCCAGTGAGTAACGACCGACCAGACTCCCCGCACTCCGACCGTGACCGGGCTGCCCGGCGCCTGGGCGGCGGCACGCCGCGCCCCGAGGACCGCCGCACCGGCCCCGACAGCGGCGCCGGCGGTGACCGCGCAACCGGCGGCGAGCGCGGCACCGGCCCGGACCGCGCAACCGGAGCCGACCGGGGCACCGGCCCGGAGCGGCGCCCCGGCGGGCACCGCCGCGCCGAGCCGCCGCGGGCGGGCTCGCAGCCCTCGCGCCGGGAGGACCGCCGGCCCGAGCGCGGGCCCGAGGACCGGGACACCGCGCTGATCCCCCGGGTCACCGACGAGACCCCGGAGAAGCTGCGCGACCCGATCGAGGCGGTCACCGCCGCGCTCAACGCGCCCGCCACCGGCGAGCGCCGCCGCGAGCGCCCCGAGGAGCCGCGCCGCGAACCGGCCGCGCCGCCGCCGGAGAAGCGCCCGACCAGCGGCGGGCACCGGCGCGCCCCGGCCCGCCGCGCGCCCGCCGTCAACTGGCGGCTGGTGCGCCGGCTGTGCTACCTGGGCGTCGCCGCGGCCGTGCTGCTGCCGATCATCACGTTCGCGATGGCCTACCTGATCGTCAAGGTGCCCGAGCCCGGCGACATCCGCACCGCGCAGGTGTCGACGATCCTGGCCAGCGACGGCACCGAACTGGCCAAGATCGTGCCGCCGGAGGGCAACCGCGTCGACATCGACATCCACCAGGTGCCCGAGCACGTGCGCAACGCCGTCATCGCCGCCGAGGACCGCAACTTCTACTCCAACCCGGGGTTCTCGATCAGCGGGTTCGGCCGCGCGATCAAGAACAACCTGTTCGGCGGCTACACCCAGGGCGGCTCGACCATCACCCAGCAGTACGTCAAGAACGCGCTGGTCGGCGCCCAGCGCACCGGGATGGGCGGGCTGGTCCGCAAGGCCAAGGAACTCGTCATCGCCACCAAGATGTCCGGGCAGTGGTCCAAAGACGAGGTGCTCGAGGCCTACCTGAACATCATCTACTTCGGCCGCAGCGCCTACGGCATCGCCGCGGCCGCCAACGCCTACTTCGGCAAGCCGGTGGAGCAGCTCACCGTCGCCGAGGGCGCGCTGCTGGCCGCGCTGATCCAACGCCCGTCCACCCTGGACCCGGCCGTCGACCCCGACGGCGCGCTCGACCGGTGGAACTGGGTGCTCGACGGCATGGTGCAGATCCGGGCGCTGACCCCCGAGCAGCGCGCCGAACAGCAGTTCCCCGAGACGGTGCCACCGGATCAGGTGCGCTCGGACGACAAGACCGCCGGACCCAACGGGCTCATCAAGCGGCAGGTGATCGCCGAGCTGCTCGACCTGTTCGACATCGATGAGCAGACCCTCAACACCGAAGGGCTGCAGATCACCACCACCATCGACCCGAACGACCAGGAGGCCGCCGAGGACGCGGTGGAGAAGTACCTCCAGGACCAGGACGAGGACATGCGGGCCGCGGTCGTCTCGATCGACCCGCGCAGCGGCGCGGTGCGGGCCTATTACGGCGGCGCCGACGGCACCGGCTACGACTTCGCCCAGGCCGGGCTGCAGACCGGCTCCGCGTTCAAGGTGTTCGCGCTGGTGGCGGCGCTCGAACAGGGCATGGGCCTGGGCTACCAGGTGGACAGTTCGCCGCTGACGGTCAACGGCATCGAGATCAGCAACGTCGAGGGCGAGGGCTGCGGCACCTGCAACATCGCCGAGGCGCTCAAACGCTCGCTGAACACCTCCTACTACCGGCTGATGCTGAAGCTGAAGAACGGCCCCGAGGACGTCGCCGACGCCGCGCACCGCGCCGGGGTCGCCGACAGTTTCGCCGGGGTGGCGCACACCCTCTCCGAGGACGGCAAGGGCGGCCCGCCCAACAACGGGATCGTGCTCGGCCAGTACCAGACCCGGGTGATCGACATGGCCTCCGCCTACGCCACCCTGGCCGCCTCCGGGGTCTATCACCGCCCGCACTTCGTGCAGAAGGTGGTCAACGCCGACGGGCAGGTGCTGTTCGACGCGCTGACCACCGAGAACGAGGGCGATCAGCGCATCGAGGAGGCGGTGGCCGACAACGTCACCGCCGCCATGGAACCGATCGCGGGCTACTCACGCGGTCACAACCTCGCCGGCGGGCGCAAGTCGGCGGCCAAGACCGGCACCGTGCAGCTGGGCGACACCAAGGACAACAAGGACGCCTGGATGGTCGGCTACACCCCGTCGCTGTCGACCGCGGTCTGGGTGGGCACCGTCCAGGACGACGAGCCGCTGGTCAACCAGTGGGGCTCGCCGGTGTGGGGCTCCAGCCTGCCGTCGGACATCTGGAAGGCCACCATGGACGGCGCCCTGCAGGGCACCGACAACGAATCGTTCCCCAAACCCGCGGAGGTGGGCGGCTATGCCGGGGTGCCGGCCGCGCCCCCACCGCCGCCGATGCCGTCCGAGGAGGCGCCACCGCCGGACATGCTCCCGCCGGGGTTCCCACCGCCACCGCCGCCGGGCTTCCCGCCCCCGCCGGCGCCGTGGGTGCCGCCGTGGATGCAGCCGCCGCCTCCGCCACCGCCCCCGCCGGTGCCTGAGCCGCCGCCACCCGGGGCGCCGCCACCGCCACCGTGACCGGCGACGATCCGCGCCGCCCGGTGTCGCCGCAACCGCTTGCGGCGGACCTGCGCAGCGCCGACGAGCGGGACCTGCCGAGCCGCACCGACGTGCTCGGAGCCGCGCTCGCCGACACGATCGGCGGGCCGGTGGGCCGGCACGCCCTGATCGGGCGTAGCCGGTTCTTCACCCCGGTGCGGGTCATGTTCGCGATCGCGCTGGCCGTGCTCGCGCTGGGCTGGACCACCAAGGCGCCCTGCCTGCAGAGCACCGGCGACGGGCCCGGCGACCACCAGGTTGCCAACTGGGCCGGGCAGCGCGCCTACTACCAGCTGTGTTACTCCGACACCGTGCCGCTCTACGGCGCCGAACTGCTGGAGCGCGGCGAACTGCCCTACAAGTCCAGCTGGATCGAGACCGACGAGTCCGGGCAGCCCAAACACCGCTACGACGGCGAGATCGCCGTGCGGCACATGGAGTATCCGGTGCTCACCGGCATGTACCAGTACGTGGCGATGACGCTGGCCAAGACCTACACCGCGGCGAGCAAGCTGTTCGCGCTGCCGGTGGTCGCCGAAGTCGTCATGTTCTTCAACGTCGTGGCGCTCGGCCTGGCGATGGCGTGGCTGGTGACGGTGTGGGCCAGCGCCCGGCTGGCCGGTCGGCGGATCTGGGATGCTGCGCTGGTGGCTGCCTCGCCGCTGCTGATCTTCCAGGCCTTCACCAACTTCGACGCGCTGACGGTGGCGTTCGCGGTCGGCGGGATGCTCGCCTGGGCGCGGCGGCGCCCGGCGCTGGCCGGGGCGCTGTTCGGGCTGGGCGCGGCGGCCAAACTCTTCCCGGTGCTGCTGCTGGGGCCGGTGCTGGTGCTGGCGGTGCGCACCGGCAAGGGCCGGGCGGCGGCGCAGGCGGTGATCGCGGCGGTGGCCGCGTGGCTGGTGGTGAACCTGCCGATCATGGTGCTGTTCCCGGCGGGCTGGCTGGAGTTCTTCCGGCTCAACCGCCGTCGCGAGGCCGATCTGGACTCGCTGTACAACGTCGTCGCCTCCTTCACCGGCTGGCGGGGCTTCGACCCGGGCCTGGGCTTCTGGGAGCCGCCGACGGTGCTCAACACCGTCGTCGCCGTGCTGTTCGTGCTCTGCTGCGCCGGCATCGCCTACGTCGGGCTCACCGCGCCGCAGCGCCCGCGGGTCGCGCAGCTGGCGTTCCTGGTGGTCGCGGCGTTCCTGCTGACCAACAAGGTGTGGAGCCCGCAGTTCTCGCTGTGGCTGGTGCCGCTGGCGGTGCTGGCGCTGCCGCACCGGCGGGTCCTGCTGGCCTGGATGACCGTCGACGCGGTGGTCTGGGTGCCGCGGATGTACTACCTGTTCGGCGAGCACAACCACGGCCTGCCCGAACAGTGGTTCACCGCGACGGTGCTGGTCCGCGACGTGGCCGTGATGGTGCTGTGCGCGTTGGTGATCCGCCAGATCTACCGCCCCGAGCAGGACCTGGTCCGCTGGCACGGCCGGGTCGACGACCCGGCGGGCGGTGTCTTCGACGGCGCCGCCGACGCGCCGGCCCGCTGGCTGCCCGGCTGGCTGCGCCCCCGACCGGATCGCCGTACCGAACCAGCCGGGCACCCGGCGGTTCCGCCCGCGGTGCCGGCCGGCACCGCCGCGGGCCGCTGAAGTCGCGGGCATGGCGCGCCGGTCGCAGCGTTCCGGCCCGAATCGGCCGGTCGTTGGCGTTAGGCTGACCTCGCGCGAGCCGCCGGCGGCGCCTGCGCCGGGTGCGGAAGGACGAGGACAGAAACGGAGAGTTGAACCTATGCGCCGTCGGATGACCGCCCTCGCCGGAATCGCTGGTGTCTGCCTGATGCTCGCCGCGTGCGGCAGCGGCAAAGGCCAGGACAACGCGGAGAAGACCACCAGCACGCCCACCACGACGACGGCCCGGCCGGTGGCCGAAGGCGCGTTGAACGACCTGATGCTCAACACCGAGCAGATCAACGCCATCATGGGGGCGCAGGAGATGGCGGTCACCCGCAACCGCATCGCGATGTCCGACGACGCCGACACCATGGAACCGCGCGAGTGCCTGGCCATCGACGGCGCCGCGCAGGCGCAGGTCTACGCCGACAGCGGCTTCTCCGCGGTGCGGGATCTCACCTTCTCCGAGAGCGACAACTTCGAGCACTACGCCCAGGAGGCGGTGGTGCTGTTCCCCTCGGCCAAGCAGGCCAAGGCGTTCTTCGACGCCTCGGCCAAGCAGTGGGGGGAATGCCAGGAGTACATCCACGTGCAGAGCGGCTCGGAGTGGACGCCGGGGCCGATCGCCAACACCGACGGCCTGCTGAGCACGGTGTCCACCCAGCAGAACGGCCCGCCGGAGGGCTGGGCGTGCGGGCGGGCGATGGCCGTGCGCAACAACATCATCGTCGACGTCAACACCTGCGCGGCCGACCCGGCCGACACCGCGGTGCAGATCACCCGTCAGATCGCCGACAAGATCCGCACCTGATCCGGCCGGCGCACGACGATTTCGCAGGTCGGCGACGGCTGCTGTAACCTTGGCCCGTTGCCGACGCAGGCGACCCTCCTGCCGCGGGAACCCCCGTGGCCGCACACGACCAGAGGAGGTGATGAGGTTCCCATGCGTCCATACGAAATCATGGTCATCCTGGACCCCACCCTTGACGAGCGCACCGTAGCCCCGTCGCTGGAGACGTTCCTGAACGTCATCCGCAACGACGGCGGCAGCGTCGACAAGGTGGACATCTGGGGTCGGCGCCGCCTGGCCTACGAAATCCAGAAGCACGCCGAGGGCATCTACGCGGTCATCGACGTCAAGGCCGAGCCGGCGACCGTCTCCGAACTCGACCGCCAGCTGGGGTTGAACGAGGCGGTGCTGCGCACCAAAGTGATGCGCATCGACAAGCACTGATCGTCGACTACGTCGGAGCGGCTGCGTAGGCTCCGCTCAAACCGCCAAACCCAGGAGGATCCCATGGCAGCTGGTGACACCACACTCACCATCGTCGGAAACCTGACTGCCGACCCGGACCTGCGGTTCACCCCGTCGGGTGCGGCCGTCGCGAACTTCACGGTCGCCTCGACACCGCGCATCTACGACCGGCAGAGCGGCGAGTGGAAGGACGGCGAGGCGCTGTTCCTGCGCTGCAGCATCTGGCGGGAGGCCGCCGAGAACGTCGCCGAGACCCTCACCCGCGGCGCGCGGGTGATCGTCACCGGCCGGCTCAAGCAGCGGTCGTTCGAGACCCGCGAGGGTGAGAAGCGCACCGTCTACGAGCTCGACGTGGACGAGATCGGGCCGTCGCTGCGGTACGCGACCGCGAAGGTCACCAAGGTCAGCCGCGGCGGGGGACCCCGGCCCGCGGCAGCCGCGGGAGCGGCCGGTGGGGCACCCGCCGACGACCCCTGGGGCAGCGCCCCGGCCTCCGGTTCCTTCGGCGGCGGCGACGACGAACCGCCCTTCTAGATCCACGGTGCGGCGAGACCGCACCTCTCAGACACCACAGAACGAAAGAGAATGACCCATGGCCAAGTCCAACAAGCGGCGTCCGGCGCCGGAGAAGCCGGTCAAGACCCGCAAGTGCGCCTTCTGCGCCAAGAAGGACCAGGTGATCGACTACAAGGACACCGCGCTGCTGCGCACGTTCATCAGCGAGCGCGGCAAGATCCGGGCCCGCCGGGTGACCGGCAACTGTGTCCAGCACCAGCGCGACATCGCGATCGCGGTGAAGAACGCCCGCGAGGTGGCGCTGCTGCCGTTCACCTCCTCGACGCGCTAGCCGGAACGGAAGAGACGAAACGATGAAGCTGATTCTGACCACCGACGTCGATCACCTCGGCGCGGCGGGCGACACCGTCGAAGTGAAGGACGGCTATGGCCGCAACTTCCTGCTGCCGCGGGGGATGGCGATCCTGGCCACCCGCGGCGCGCAGAAGCAGGCCGACGAGATCCGTCGGGCCCGGGAGACCAAGCAGGTCCGCGACCTCGAGCACGCCCAGGAGATCAAGGCCGCCATCGACGGGCTGGGCACCGTGACGCTGCCGGTGAAGACCGCCGCGGACACCGGCAAGCTGTTCGGCTCGGTGACCGCCGCCGACATCGTCGGCGCGATCAAGAAGGCCGGCGGCCCGCCGCTGGAGAAGCGGATCGTGCGCATGCCCAAGGGCCACATCAAGGCCGTCGGCAGCTACCGGGTGGCGGCGGTGCTGCACCCCGAGGTGACCGTCGAGGTCGCCCTGGACGTGGTGGCCGCCGACGCCAAGGCCGCGACCGCCTAACCTTCACTCACCTGTTCGCCGCCCCGGCGGCCGCTCCGCGCGGCCGTACCGGGGCGGTGGCGTCTGCGCGGGGGCGGGGGCGCCGGTGCGCGCCGGTGGCGGCCCCGCGCCAGCGAACTCGCCGGTCGGCGACGTGGTCAGCTAACCTAACCGGTTGTTCACCCGGGGATCGGCCCCGCGTTACGCAACACGCCCGAGATGGCCATCTCGGCGACACGCCGAGACGATCTCCATCCACAGCTGTTACACCCAGGTGTGGAAGCCTGACCTGCAGTGATCGGGGGGAGGGTGGGAATGTTCAACAGGTTGTCCCCAACCCCCCAACATGGTGGGCGGCAACTATCCACAGGTCTTCCACAGGTTGATCAACAGGGTCGTTTGGTGGGTGCGCCAGCAACCTCTAACCTCAACGCGGCGGACAGGGGTGCCGGCCTGACGGGAGCGGGTTGTCGGAGCCGCGGACTACGCTGCGGAACACCGGCTTCGAATATCAGTTCGACTGCTCGGGCTGGTTGAGGAAGGGAGGGGACGACGGGGATGGCCGTTGTCGATGACCGTGGAGCATCCGGCATGCCCGCCGATGCGCCGCCGAGTGAGGACTTCGGCCGGCAGCCCCCGCAGGACATGGCCGCCGAGCAGTCGGTGCTCGGCGGCATGCTGCTGAGCAAGGACGCCGTCGCCGACGTGCTCGAGCGGCTGCGCCCCGGTGACTTCTACCGCCCGGCCCACCAGAACATCTACGACGCCATCCTGGACCTCTACGGGCGCGGCGAGCCGGCCGACGCCGTCACCGTCGCCGCCGAGCTCGACCGGCGCGGGCTGCTGCGCCGGGTGGGCGGGGCCCCGTATCTGCACACGCTGATCTCGACCGTGCCGACCGCGGCCAACGCCGGCTACTACGCCGGCATCGTCGCGGAGAAGGCGCTGCTGCGCCGGCTGGTGGAGGCCGGCACCCGGGTGGTGCAGTACGGCTACGCCGGGGCCGAGGGCGCCGATGTGGCCGAGGTCGTCGACCGCGCCCAGGCCGAGATCTACGAGGTCACTGACCACCGCACCGCCGAGGACTTCGTCCCGCTGGAGGAGCTGCTGCAGCCCACCATGGACGAGATCGACGCGATCGCCTCCTCCGGCGGGCTGGCCCGCGGCGTACCGACCGGCTTCGCCGACCTCGACGACGTGACCAACGGGCTGCACCCGGGGCAGATGATCATCGTCGCGGCCCGGCCGGGCATGGGGAAGGCGCTGGCGCTGGACACACCGCTGCCCACCCCGACCGGTTGGACCACGATGGGTGAGGTGGCCGTCGGGGACCACCTGCTGGATGCCGACGGCCGGCCGACCCGGGTGGTGGCCGCCACCGATGTGATGGCCGAGCGGCCCTGCTTCGAAGTCGAGTTCTCCGACGGATCAGTGATCGTCGCCGACGCCGAACACCAGTGGCTGACCGAGACCCGCGCGTCGCGCCGGGCCGCCCGAGGCGCCGGCGACGGGCGCGGGGCGGCGGTGCGCACCACCCGGGAGATCGCCGGGACGCTGCGCTGCGCGACCGCCGACCGACGGCTCAACCATTCCATCGCCAACGCCCGGCCCCTGGAGCTGCCCGGCCGCGACCTGCTGGTGCCGCCGTACACGCTGGGCGCCTGGCTGGGGGATGGGACCAGCGCCGCCGCCCAGATCACCACCGTCGACCCCGAGATCGTCATGCGCATCGAGGGCGAAGGGATCCGGGCCGTGCCGTCGACCTCGGCGCCGCATCGGTACCAGCTGCGGTTGGAGGAGAACGATCAGGGGGCGGGAACGTTTGAGGACCGGCTGCGCATTATCGGGGTGCTCGGTGACAAGCACATCCCGATGGAGTATCTGCGCGCCGCGGAACCGCAACGGCGGGCGTTGCTGGCCGGGCTGCTCGACACCGACGGCACGGTCGCGTCCGGCGGGACGGTGCAGTTCTCGGTGACCAATCGACGCCTGGTCGAGGATGTCCGGGAACTGATCGTCAGCCTCGGATACCGGTGTCAAACCTCGACCAAACGCGTCAACGGGCACACCGAAGCCTCGAGCACCGCATACACCTTGACTTTCTCGACCGACGAGCAGGTCTTCGCGCTGCCCCGAAAGGTATTGGCCCACAAGGAGCGCCGGGCGAGTGCGAGCACCGTCCGTTCGAGGTCCCGTTTCATCGTCGATGTGCGGCCGGTCGCCAGTGTCCCGGTGCGCTGCGTCGAGGTGGACAACACCGATCATCTGTATCTGGCCGGGCGGGCGATGATCCCTACGCACAACTCCACGCTGGGTTTGGATTTCATGCGGTCCTGTTCGATCAAGAACCGGATGGCCAGCGTCATCTTCTCGCTGGAGATGAGCAAATCCGAGATCGTGATGCGGCTGCTCTCGGCCGAGGCGAAGATCAAGCTGGCCGACATGCGCTCGGGCCGGATGAGCGACGACGACTGGACCCGGCTGGCCCGCCGGATGAGCGAGATCAGTGAGGCGCCGCTCTACATCGACGATTCACCGAACCTGACCATGATGGAGATCCGGGCCAAGGCCCGCCGGCTGCGGCAGAAGAGCGACCTGCGGCTGGTCGTGGTCGACTATCTGCAGCTGATGACCTCGGGCAAGAAGTTCGAGTCCCGCCAGGTGGAGGTCTCGGAGTTCTCCCGAAACCTCAAGCTGCTGGCCAAGGAACTCGAGGTGCCGGTGATCGCGATCAGCCAGCTCAACCGTGGCCCCGAACAGCGCACCGACAAGAAGCCGATGCTCGCCGACCTGCGTGAGTCCGGCAGCCTTGAGCAGGACGCCGACATGGTGGTGCTCCTGCACCGCCCGGACGCATTCGACCGCGACGACCCCCGCGGCGGGGAGGCGGACCTGATCCTCGCCAAGCACCGAAACGGCCCGACCTCCACGGTCACGGTGGCGCATCAGCTGCACTTGTCGCGGTTTACGAATATGGCACGGTAGGGGAGATCGGTGGTGTAGGTTCTCACGCCGCGTGTCATTTTCTCAGCGGTGATGTCGTCTCGTTGTCATATATCTCACGAGCGTGTCATACGTTTACGCATACGTTCCGGGTAGACATCGGCTGTAGGGATGGCTTCGGCGGTAGGGTGCAGGAGCCGGTGAACCCCTAATGCCAGATCGAACATCCCGACGGCTCAACGTCATCCGCCTCGGCACTGCCGATTGTCCGTATCGTAGAACGCGCCACCACCCACCACAATGACGACACTCCCGTTGAGCAATGGGTACCGAACCGGCGGCAGGTGACCAAGGTATCGGGCGGTCGCTCGTCAGCGGTTCTTTGACGAGGGTGCTTCGAAAATGCTTCGCAGGGCGGACTCGTCACCGTCGATATCGACAAGTGCGCGGACGTCATCCAGAGGCAACATACCCGCTGCGAGCCCCAGGGCAAGGTGGGCGTTGGCGGTGAGGACGGCGTCCAGCTCTCGTCCGTCGGCTTTGCTGACGTCGATGCCGGATTCGGTGGCTCGTAGTTGGACCATGAAGCCATCGACGGCAATCCCCACTGTCGCCGAGTGATCGGTCGGCACACGCCCCTCGAACAATGCGGGAAGTGCTAGCAGGAGCCATTCAGGGCGGAACTCATCGTTCTCGGGTCCGCGGATCATCAGTGGGGTGGACCAGCGGACGAGCGCGTTGATGGGCTCGCGCAGCTGCGCACCCCACTCAGTCAGTGCGTAGGCGATCGCATTCGCGTCGCCGGACAGCCGCCGCTCAACCACGCCAGCGGTTTCGAGGTCGCGAAGCCGGTCGGTCAGCAGATTCGTCGCGACGCCGGACAGTCCTCCACGGAGTTCGCTGTACCGCGCAGGTCCCATCAGAAGCTGGCGGACGATCAACAGATTCCACCGGTCGCCCACCACATCCAGGGCCCGGGCAAGTCCGCAGTATTGACCGTAGTCTCGACTCATCACCATCTACTTGCTATGTTAAAGTTTGCTTGATTATACCACTCGCAATAGTGGGCGTTCAACGGCGGAGGAGTTGCGCGATGGAACTCGATTGGCCGGCCATCGTCGCCGCAACCGTGGTGGGAACGGTTGCGGCGGGCGCGTGGTACGGCAAGGCATTTACCACCCTGTGGTCGGGCTTGAGCGGGGTGGCTGCGGCGGACTCCCAGAAGGCCAGCAGAAGAAATATGAAGCAACTGCTTGTCGCGAATGGCATGACGGCAGTGGGCCTGACGGCGGGCATCAAGGTCACGTCGATGGCTGTCGGCAACGGTTCGGTGTGGTTGGCCCTGCTGGTCGGTTTCGCAGCCTGGTTGGCGTTCTCGGCCTCTACGCTTATCCAGCACAATGCCTTCGAGCTGAAGCCTCCGCAGTTAACCCTGCTCAACAGCGCTTATCAGCTCGTGTTGTTTCTCGGCATGGCACTGGCGATCGGGGTGATGTAAGGCCAATGGAAATCGTAGAGCGGCCCGCGTGGGTCGATGACGAACTGTTCCCGTTCCAGAGCCGGTTCCTGGACCTCGACGGGCACCGCGTTCATTACGTGGACGAAGGCTCGGGGCCGACGTTGCTGTTCCTGCACGGCAATCCGACCTGGTCGTTCGACTACAGCACGGTGATCACCTTGCTGCGAGAGGATTTCCGTTGCGTCGCGGTGGATTATCCCGGCTTCGGTCTGTCGACGGCAGCGCCGGGGTACCGGTATCTACCCACCGAACACGCTGCGGTCATCGGCGGCTTCGTGGACGCGCTAAGGTTGAGCAACATCACCCTGGTGGGCCATGACTGGGGCGGACCGATCGGGCTCGCAGTTCTGCAGCACCGGCCCGAAATCCTCGACCGACTGGTGCTCACCAACACATGGGCATGGCCGGTCAGCGACCCGCTTATACAGGTCATGTCACACGTCATGGGCAGCCCCATCGGGCGGCTGCTGATCCGGCAGCTCAACTTGTTCGTCAACGTGATGATCCCGATCGGGCACCGGCTCACCACACCCACCAGCAGGCAGATGGACCACTACAAAAAAGCCCTCGACAGCCCGGCTCGCCGGGAGGCGTCTGCGGTGTTCCCTCGCGAGATCACCTCCAGCCGCGCATTTCTCGCCGACATCGAGGCCGGGCTAGAAGATATCGCGGCATTGCCGACGCTGATCATCTGGGGCGACGGCGACTTCGCTTTCGGCAACAAGGAACTGCGGCGGTGGCAAGATACCTTCACCGATCACGAAACCGTCATTGTCAGCGGTGCCGGTCATTTCGTTCCCTCCGACGCTCCCGAGCAGTTCGCCGCGGCGATCCGCCGCTGGCACATCCGAACGGGATCGCGATGACCTACGACCGGCATGCCTCGTCGGTAACCGCCACGGCAACAGCCCCTTTCCGGAGCCACTCCGTGAACCGGAAGGCAGGCATCCTAGCCGCTGTCTACATCGCGGTGCTGGCCATCAACCTCGACGTCACGATCGTCAACGTCGCCTTACCGAGCATCGGCACCGAACTACATGCCGACACTCGCGGCCTGCAGTGGGTCGTCGACGGCTACAACCTCACCTTCGCCGCGCTGGTCCTGGCGGCCGGCAGCCTCTCGGACCGTTACGGCCGCCGCCCAGCCGTGATCATTGGCCTGCTCGGGTTCGCCGCCACCAGCGCCTTCGGGGCGCTTGCCGCCAGCACCGGGACACTGATCGCGGCTCGGTTCAGTATGGGCATGTTCGCTGCGCTGATCTTTCCAACCACACTGTCGATCATCACCAACACCTTCTCCGACCGCCGTCAACGCGCCATGGCATTCGGCGGATGGGGAGCGGTCGTTGGCGTCGGAGTCGCGGCCGGCCCAGTCACCGGCGGCCTGTTGCTCGAGCACTTTTCATGGACCAGCGTCTTCTGGGCGCTTACCCCGCCGGCCCTCTTGGCGGCGGTGCTCGCGTACCTCCTGGTGCCGGAATCACGCGACCCAGGTGTGCCTGCGCTCGAAATCCGAGGTCTCATCACCTCGATCGCCATGCTCGGAATCCTCGTCTACACCATCATCGAGGCCCCGGCCCGGGGCTGGCACAGCCATGCCACGGTGTTCGGTTTCGTGACCACGGCTGCGCTGGCGCTGGCATTCGTGACGATAGAGCAGGCAGCACCCCACCCCATGCTCGACATCAGACTCTTTGCCGATCGCCGATTCAGTGCCGCCAGCGCATCGGTAACAGTCACCTTCTTCTGCCTGGCAGGCTTCATCTTCCTCATCACTCAGTACTTCCAAGTGTTGCGCGGGTTCAGCCCGCTCGACACCGGCCTCCGGGTCCTGCCCGTCGCATTGTCGATCGCGATCGGCTCTGTCTGCGGCGGGTTGCTCGCACCACGCATCGGCACCCGCACCGTCGTCGTCAGCGGACTGATCTCCTTCGGCACCGCGATGGCGTGGATCGCCGCCAGCATCGACACCGACACCCCATACCCGACGATCATCGTCTCCCAGATGCTGCTCATGGGGCTCGGCATCGAGTAATCTCTACTCCCGCAACGGAATCCATCATGCTCGTACTCCCACCTTCCCGCGCCGGTATCGGCTCTGCAGTCAACGACGCCACCCGCGAGTTGGGTTCAACGCTCGGTGTCGCTGTCGTAGGCTCCCTGTTCTCGTCAATCTTCGGCGCCCGCCTTATCGACAGCGCATTCGCGGCGACCGGCAAAGCAAGTGAAGCCGCCGCCTCGGTACAGGTTGCATTCGCGATGACCACCCACGACCCCACACTTGCGACCGCCGCGCAACAGTCATTCCTGGCCGGACTCACCGCGGCCTGCATTCTGATAGCCGGTCTTTGCTACCTCGCCGCTGCCGTAGGTGTCGTGGCACTACCAGGCCGGCGGTTCAAACCACCGTTCGCAGCGACCGCCGCCGGACTGACTAACCGGTAGAAGCTACCTGCGAATCGACCAAGACTTGCCCCGGATTGGATGAGAAGGCCTCCCGGACCGATTCTCATTCAATCTGGGGCAGCGCAGGTCAGAGGCGGTGTTGGGGCCCAGATTGAATGAGAACGGACATCTGGGCACCGGTTTGAAGAAATGACATGGACTTGAGACAAACTCAGATGACATCACGTGCGACAAGGTGCGCCAGTGCAGGTCAGCGCATCGGCATATGGCACGCAACGTGAGGACGTACACAACCGCATGAACAGACACAGCTAACATCGCGCGTTGGGCCAAGTTGTACTCCATTCCCATGAGGGGTAGAGGCGGACCCAGCCACAGCGCCACGCTTAGCGCGCAGAAGGCGATTGCCGACGCACCTGAGCTGATCGGACCCGCGCTCGCGGGCATCGGTGGCTGGGAGCGGTTACAGCGATTCGCGGCGGCGGCCCAGCATCCCACCCTTACCATTGCCGCCGAAGCGCTTCAGCTGAACCAGTTCGAGCTCGTCAACCAAATCAACCGAATTGAACGCGAACTCGGCAAAAGGCTCCTTGATCGCGCCGAGCGCGGCCGCCCGATGACACTCACCGATGATGGCGCACGGGGCGTGGCTGCGGTTCGAGCATGTCAACGCAAAGGCTGGCAGCAGGAAGTAGGCCCGCAATAGCACCACACCGTGCGGACGTCATAGCGTCGCCTGGTCGGTATGAACCGACGCCAACCGAATCGCCGTTCCACGGCTCGGCCGAACCTCTTGATGTGCTGATCTTGACTGCCAGCCCCCCACCCAAGGAGATTCATCTCAGACGCATTCGAGATCGGTGGTTGGTCCCACGCATCGGACGTCGCAGCGGCGACGGCAGCGTTGATAGCGTTGATCGCATCCTCAAAGATCTCGGCGAGTTTTGGGCTCTCGGTATGGATCCAGATCCTGGCGCTTGCCAGCTGTTCTTGAATGTCGTGGCCGAGCTTCGCAAGCTCGAATAGGGTTGCCGGATCATCACTTGTGCGGCGCCGGACACGGTAGGGATATTCAACTCGAGCAACGAGAGCCCTGACCGCTTTGGCGTAGCCCTCACGTCGTTTGGCGGCGGAATCTCGGAGCCCGGTGATCGCTGCAGTGATGAGGCCGCCCATCACCGATGACCCCAAGACCAGTGTCCCGATCTGGATGTAAGTAGGGGCGTTGGTCATGCCTGCCTTCGATCTTTCACTTCGTTTCGGCGGTAGTTCTCGACCGCTTGGCGGAGATGTGCGCTCCGAATGGGGTATGCCGATTGCTCGCCAGGCGTGTCGTTCTGACGACCCGGATTTCCGTGCGGGGCGTCTTCGGTGGGCCAAAATCCGGTGCGGCGCCAGAACTCCTCATAGAAAAGGTGGCGGTGGACCCGTGCGACGTAGTCTTCGAATCCGTCATCGGGCACCCACCTCAGAGGCCGCGGATCCTCGGGGAACCAGAGGCACAACTGCCGGATGCAGCCGCCGTCTGGGTTGAATGAGTACCGGTGCTTCCACTCTCTTCGAGGTCCGAGCGGAAAGCTGAAAATCTCACCGGCCGGGCTGATGGAGACGCGTGCGCCTTCGTTCGCGTAGCCAGCAATCACGAGTTCGGGTGGCGGAGCCAAGGTGAGGTCGACAACGTAACCCCCTAGTAGAGGTGCCCATGCGCGGTTAACCGACACGCCTGCTTGTGTGCCGGTCAACCGCACGAGGGTCCGATGTGGGGCTTCGACCAGTTCGCTCAGCGAGGTGCCCATGCCCGGCCGGGATGAATGCGTTGGCGTCCACTGGTCGTCGTCGTCGGGCGACCGGTGCTGGTGCGGCTGCCGGCGGCATTCCACGCCGCCAATGCTTCCACCGGTGTTCTCGACTCGGCGGCGGGGAACGGGTGACCGATGAGGTCGTGCCATACGTCGATTGCTGCGGCGATGTCGTCGTCGGCTTCAAGACGCAGAGCCTCGGCTGCCTGTGCGGCCATGCCATCAAACTCCCGAACGGCCACCTGACGCTCGGACGGTGTCCATTTCACTGTCACATCATCATCCCCCGCGGGTTCGATCACGGGCCCGCGTACGGCGGTACGAGCGTGTTCGAGGATGTCGGCGATCGCAGATTTATCCTTCGCCTTTGACGTGATGACCGCGAAGGCCAAAGATTCGATGACAACGCCTTTGATGAACTCGAGTTCGCTGTGGCTCTTAACCAGAGACTTCAGCTCGCGCACCTGGTGGACAAACCTGCCCGCCGTGCCCTGGTTGCGTTGTGACACCGCGAGGATCTGACGTCGCGTGTTGCTTGGCTCCCAGCATTGCTGTTCGCGGTCTCCAATCAGCACATCGTCATTCTCGGTATCGAACGCAGGTACGAGATCGATATCGAAGTCGATGTCGGTGAAGGTGACGCGCAACGCCTTCGCGGACGGCGCGTCACCTTCGTCGAAGGCCGCGTCTGGCCAATGCGTCGCGACGATAGTCTTAAACCAGGTCATCGCGGTTTTCGGCCCGTCGGGTCCGCACAAGCGCTCCCATAGCTCCGGCTTAAGCACGATGACGATGTCGACGTCTTTGAGCGGCTTAAGCATCGTCTTCCGGGCGAACGAGCCCTGAAGGAAACTGCTGGAAACGATCCCTGCTTCGTCGAGTGCGGCGCGGATCGCGTTGTGGCGTTCCTGGGCCTGCTTACGCTGCGCGGGGTCTAGATTGAGTTCTTCGTCGAGCTCGGCGAAAGCGCCGTCAACTGTTTGGCCCACGTGGGCTCCCTCCAAATATCTGGCTACCGAATTGGTGACCAGGTGCTGGTTCTTGGTCTTGGAGGGCGCTAAGCTTTCGTCCTGTCAGAATCGGTTGCGTAGCGACCTCAAGTTGGGGCGGACACTGCAATGTCCGCCCCAACTGTTTTTATGGCTCGGCGGTCACCTCCTGTGCGGGCGTGTGCCGCCCACCAACCACCTCGTTGTCGGGTGGAATCTCGGCATTCGGCTTGATCCCAAGGATCACCGTCGTCGGATCAGTCGAGAACTTGCGCTGGTGTCCAAGGCTGAGTCGAGTCGACGCGTACCAACGGGGCGCGGCGTCGCTGATGGCCGTGTCATCCTCGGAGGGTGTCCGGGCAATCGCGAATCCGACGGTCGCGCCAACGTCGGAGATCAGTTTCTTTTCGCCGTTCTTGTAGATAAGGCTGATTCCCTCTTGGCATTCAGGGCAGCACCTTTCGCTCATTATCCACGAAACCAGCCGCGGAACGACCATCGAGCCCTCAAGGGACGTTACGTGCTGTCGGGCGACATATTCGAGCTCGCCGACGTCCAGCTCCCCGGAGTCGTAGGCCCGTATCAGGAACTTCCAAACGGGTAGCAGCTCCTTGAGCGCCTCGATCGAGACTCCTGCGTCCCTGGCCGCGACAACCCACCCAAGCAACCTCACGATGATCGCGGGGTATGCGCCCGCGCGCGTGCCAACGCGCACGCTGCGTGGTACGAGTCCCTCTGTTGTGTAGAACGTCAATTGTCGGGGGCTTAACGAGTAGCCCATCTGGCGTATCCGGGTGATGAGTTCAGACTTTGTGACCAAGTCGGGCGCACCGCCTTGAAGCTGGAGATACTCAATGAAGCCGTTCTCCTCCGCGACTGCCACCAACACCACCTCCTCTGTGTCAGTCTACACCATCACTGAATGACAACGCGTGTAACTTGTACGTCAGTGTCTTCCGTCTCCAGCTGACAGGATCGGTAATACGCTCTGACCTGTGAACCCTGGTGACGTCGTGAACGGGGCCGACAAGAGGGCGCTGAAGGAGACCGAAATCCGCACTCGGTACATCACGCCAGCGATCGTGCGAGCCGGCTGGGACCCTGACAAGAACCAGGTGCGCGAGGAGTACACCATCGCACCAGGCAAGATCGTCGTACGCGGGAAGCTTCATTCTCGCGAGTCGGCGAAGTCTGTTGACGCCGGTCCAATTCCAGGCCGGTGGCGACGGTTGAAAAGTAGGCCACGTGGTCATGGCTATTGTGCCGT